>CAYZZP010000003.1:0-149966 GCA_964482965.1 uncultured Lachnospira sp. | reverse complement strand
TGTATCCCAAACGACATTTAATTACAATAAATTTCAAGAATTAGTTGAAATTATATCGAAAAAGGGGTACAATGTTATTATTCGTAATACAATTTGTAATGCAACTGAGGAACGACAGACAGAAGCATGCGATATTGCAAAGCGAGCTGATGCAATGATTGTAATCGGCGGCAGTAGCAGTTCCAATACGCGAAAACTGTATGAAATATGTAAGAATGAGTGTGATAACACATTTTACATACAAACGCTTAATGACCTTGACTTGAAATATCTGGTTGGGGCAGACTGCATAGGTATTACAGCAGGGGCATCGACCCCAAACAATATTATTCAGGAGGTTTTTACTAATGTCAGAACAGCAGAGTTTTATGGAGATGTTAGATGAAACAATTAAGTCAATACATACAGGAGAGGTAGTTGATGGTACTGTTATTGATGTTAAGGAAGATCAGATTGTCCTTAATATCGGTTACAAGGCGGATGGCATAGTTACCCGTAACGAATACACATCTACACCGGGCGTTGACCTCAGAGAAGTGGTTAAGCCGGGCGATGTTATGACTGTTAAGGTTTTGAAGATTAACGATGGAGACGGACAGGTGTCGCTTTCTTATAGAAGAGTTATCGCTGATAACGGCAGTAAGAAGCTTGAGGAAGCATTTGAGAACCAGACAGTACTCACAGGTACGGTTAATCAGGTTATGAATGGCGGTATCGGCGTTGTTATTGACGAGGCAAGAATATTTATTCCTGCAAGTCTTGTTTCAGATACATATGTTAAGGATTTGTCAGTGTATAAAGATAAGGAAGTTTCATTTATCATCACAGAGTACAATCCAAAGAAGAGAAGAATTATCGGCGACTGCAAGACCCTTATTGTTGCCGAGAAGGAGAAGGCAAAGGCAGCTCTTCTTGAAAGTCTTCACGAGGGAGACACAATCGAGGGAACAGTTAAGAATGTGACAGATTTTGGCGCATTTATCGATCTCGGCGGTGTTGATGGACTTCTTCATATTTCAGAGATGTCATGGGGCAGAACAGAGAACCCTAAGAAGGTATTTAAGGTTGGAGATTCTGTTAAGTGCTTCATTAAAGAGATTAACGGAGCAAAGATTGCTCTCAGTATAAAATATCCTGACACCAACCCGTGGAACGACGCATCAGTTAAGTATGCTGTTGGAAATGTGGTTAAGGGTACAGTTGCAAGAATGACAGATTTTGGCGCATTTGTTCAGCTTGAGGACGGAATTGATGCATTGCTTCATGTTTCACAGATTTCTAAGGAGCATATCAATAAGCCTTCAGATGTTCTTTCAATAGGACAGGATATTGAGGCAAAGATTGTTGACCTCAATGAAGCTGATAAGAAGATTAGTCTTAGCACAAAGGCTCTTTTAGCTGATAGCGAGCAGGAAGAGGATTATGCAGAGGCAAAGGCAGCCGAGGCTGATGAGGCAGAGGTTGAGTCAGTTGAAGCAGCAGAGACAACTGAAGAAGCATAAATTAACCTAATATTATTCTTTTTATATTTTCTTTTTTCCCTTAAAAGGCGCCTGATTACTATTGTAGTTGGGTGCTTTTTATAGTATAATTAAAGGAGAGCAGAAGGGAGGTGCAGAGTATGATTAATTTGGTGGGAATGTCACGAAATGATATTATTCAGGCGGTTAAAACCGGAAATACAGAGGGCATAGACAGCAATCAGATTAAAACTCTTAAGCGTCAGGGTGCGGTTCAGTGTGAAACCTGTGCAAGCAGAAAATATCAGGACGGCTCCGATGAAAATGTATCCTTTAAGGCTGCGTCACACATATCGCCTCAGGCTTCGGCAGCAAGGGTAAGAGCCCATGAGCAGGAGCATGTGAGCAACGCCTATGATAAAGCAACCATGTCCGACGGCAAGGTTATATGTGCGTCAGTCAGGATTCAGACGGCAATCTGTCCTGAGTGCGGAAGAAGCTATACTTCAGGAGGAGTTACTAATACAGCCATTAAATACAGCAACGAGAATAATCCATATATGAAAGACAGAAAAGCTGCCGATTATTCAGTGCTGGCGGGCGACAATGTGGATACGGACGCTTGATTTTATACATACTTTTTAAGCTGCACATACACCCGTCCTTTGCGGGTTTCGCTGCCGCTTCCTTCATAGATATATTTTCCCAAGCCGCGGATTACCAGTATATCGCCGGATTTTAGCTGGATGCTGTGGTTTTGGCAGCAAAGGCTGTTGACGTATATTTTGCCTGATGTAAAAAGTTCAATAACCTTACTTCTTGAAAGTTTTGTGAGTGCGGCGACAACTGCGTCGATACGAGGCGAGGCAGCTATAATTTCAATATCCTCAAAGGAAGGAGCAATCACTTCTGTCAGCGAGGTACAGATTGAACATTTCACGTTGGTATGTTTGATTTTTGTGAGATTTTCAATGATAAAATCAGTTATATGGTTTATGCAGAAAATATATGCGGTGTGGTCTTTTATGAGAATATCGCCGATAAGGTTTCTGTCTATGCCAAGATTCAGTATGGCGCCGAGATAGTCCCGATGGTTAAGGTTTTCGGCAAATTTGGGAACAAGGGGAGTTACACAAAGAGTGTCTATAGGAAATGTATCCTCGTAGCCAAAATCCTTTGCAGAGCCGAACTGTATAACCTGTCTTTCACTGGCCGGACTGCCGCCGAAGGTCCGGGAGGTTATAAATGAAAGTTCCTTTTGCATACTATGGTATGTGGAAAGCTCACTTATAGATAAAAAGTTAGTGTAGCAGTATATATTTTGGGAGTAAGCCCTGTTGGCAGTATCCATTATTTTTCGTTTGAGAAGTGTTGTATCGTCCATAAAATTCTCCGTTCAGGAGCATTTACGCAGGCGTGCGGCGCAAAGCTCAATTTTCTATATTTGTATTGTCCGGATGTTTGTTGAAAATGTAAAAAGACCGGCAGTACAGCTATTAGAATAAACAATTTGAGATTAAATGTAAATACAGCATTTACAAATATAAAGATGTTGGGGTCAAAAGCCCCTTCGGTTGGTGCGAAGCACCCTTTTGACCCCGGCATCATATAAATTAATTAATTTATTCTTACGGAGGCCCTATGATTAAAGACTATGAAGAGTTTAAGAGGTTTGTGTATCAGCAGACAAGTATTGATTTGAACGCATATAAAGAGCGTCAGATGAAAAGAAGGATTGACACGCTTATTGAAAGAAACAAGTATGACGGTTACGACAGCTACAGCAAGGCGCTGGTTTCAGATAAGGCGCTGCTTGACCAGTTCGTAAACTATCTTACCATTAATGTGTCAGAATTTTATAGAAATCCTGCATTATGGCAGACTTTGGAGGACGTGATACTGCCTGATTTAATCAGCAGATTCGGACAGAATTTAAAAATATGGAGTGCGGCCTGCTCGACAGGGGATGAACCATATTCTCTGGCTATGGTTATGGCAAAGAAAGTACCTATGTCTAAGATACATATTTATGCTACGGATATTGACGACCAGGTACTTGAAAAAGCGAAGGACGGAGTTTACGGAGCTAACAGTTTAAAAGGGCTTCCTGACGAATACAAGAACAAATATTTTGAAAAAATGGGCGATAAATTTTATAAGATATCCGACGACATTAAGAGGTGCGTAGAATTTAAAAAATCCAATCTTTTAAAGGATGCGTATCCGACAGGCTGCAACTTAATAGTCTGCCGAAATGTTATGATATATTTTACAGAGGAGGCAAAGCATGATATTTATAAAAAGTTTAATAAGTCTCTTGTTACGAACGGATGCCTGTTTGTAGGCAACACCGAGCAGATTATCAATCACAGAGAACTGGGATATGAGTTTGATAAGCTGTTCTTTTACAGGAAGGTAAAATCTATATAAAATGGTAATCTGCTTCTGCTATTAAAGAGGCGTTTTAGGGCGTTGTCTCAGGGCGCGGTATTCAAAGCTGCGTCAATATTTTGACAAAGAGGCGCAAAGCTATATATGTTCGGCAGCATAAATTTTAGTATATGGTCCGCATAAGCTGCCAGCCTGTCATTGCTTTTCATAAATTTATCTGTCGCTTCAAAGAAAGTATATTTATCAGAGTAATTGATTTTAAAGCGGGGCATTTCCAGTTTGCTCATTTGAGGAAGAAATATTCCGCTTTTTTTTATATAACAGTTTTCAGCTTTTGCCTGTTTGCGATGATTAGGATCAACGAAGGCGGCGACGCTTTTGTGCAGCGCCTTATCCTCGTCGGGAAGGTAATAATAGTCTCTGTAATTAGGATAGTAGTACTTAAGCTCGCCTGTATGCATACGAATCCGAAGCTTCATAGTGTTGCCGGATATCCTTATGTAAAATGGTTCTTTTCCGTAGGATACAGGAATTGGCACTGATGCGGGCAGCTTCAGCGACAATATAAGCTCTGTCAAATGTTCGCCGGAATAGTCGATGGCAGCGTTGACGCTGTAGGTCACAAAAGACCTGTCATACAGCGAAACAGCGCAGTAGGAAAGAAGCGGCATAAGGGACGGAAGTGCAGTAATATCGTCGTGATTATGCAGTAAAAGAGTATCCAGAGCATTTTTGCCGGGCTGTTTGATATAGTCCTTGTAAATCTTGACTAAATCCCCGCCGGAATATACATCCTCACGGCATATGCCTAAAAACTGTTCTAAAGTTTTCTGACGGTAATTGTCCAGCTTCAAAAGTTCTTTTACGGACTTTGCTGCTTTAAAAATGTCAACGCTTATTATGTGATTTCTAAAGTTATCAAAATTTTGTTTTATTTCTAAAAGGGAGCAGCGTTCTGCAAGATATGGCAGGTCAAAGCCTTCTCCGTTAAAATGTATAAGATATTTATAGTCTGAGGCAAAATTAAGAAAGTTTTTGATAAGCTCAGCTTCCTCAGACGGGATGTCAAGAAACCACTGCGTATAGTTCCAGCAGTCATCCTTATAAAAGGTGCAGCCAATGAGGTAGCACAGCGTATGTTTAGCAGAAAAGCCGGTAGTCTCAATGTCAAAAAAGAGTACTTTGTCAAGCGGTACGCTGCCGGACAGCAGATTGTTGGCCGGCGCATCGGCAGATATAGGAATGTTAGCATTGTTGCAGTCAAATTTTCCATGTATTTTTATCAAAATAATTCCTCCGGGATGTATGTTGATTTTGTGTTAAAAAAGTATTATTTGTTGTTTATTATATATTAAAATATTCATAAAAAAAAGTAGATTTTTACTGGGTTTTACGGTAAAATATTATTAAATTATAATTATAAGGAGAAGTATGTCATGGGTAAATGTACATTTAAAGGCGGAGTACATCCCTTTGATGGCAAAGAATTTTCTAAAGATAAGCCAATCAAAGAGTTATTCCCTGAAGGCGAAATGGTATATCCACTTTCGCAGCACATCGGTGCGCCGGCTGTACCCGTTGTTGCTAAGGGGGATTATGTGCTTGCCGGACAATTAATTGCCGAGGCAGGCGGTTTTGTATCAGCGAATATACATTCCTCTGTATCCGGTACTGTAAAGGCGATTGAGCCAAGAACATTGGCTACAGGCGGCAAATGTAACTCAATCATCATTGAGAATGATGGCGAGTACAAGGAAGTCGAGTACGTTTCAAAGAAACTTGAGGAGCTTTCAAGAGATGAAATCAGAGAGCGTATAAAGGCTGCCGGCGTAGTTGGTATGGGTGGCGCAGGTTTCCCGACAAATGTAAAACTTACGCCAAAAAATCCTGACGTAATTGATTACATTATTGTAAATGGCGCGGAGTGTGAGCCATACCTTACATCTGACTACAGAAGAATGTTGGAGGAGTCGGATAAGGTTGTTATGGGCCTTAAGGTGGCGCTTGCGTTATTTGACCATGCTAAAGGTATTATCGGTATCGAAGATAATAAGCCTGAAGCTATCCGCATTATGCAGGAGAAGGTTGCAGACGAGCCTGATATTGAGGTTAAGGTGTTAAAGACCAAGTATCCTCAGGGAGGCGAGCGTTCGTTAATCTATGCTGCCACAGGAAGAAGTATCAACTCATCAATGCTTCCTGCTGACGCAGGTTGTATCGTACATAATATTGATACAATTTTCTCAATTTATATGGCTGTTATAGAGGGCAAGCCTCTTACAAAGCGTATTGTAACAGTTACAGGCGACGGCGTTAAGGAGCCGGGCAACTTCTATGTATGGCTCGGTATGAATTACAGACAGCTTCTTGAGGCCGCAGGCGGAGTTGTAGGCGAGCCGGAGAAGTATATTTCAGGCGGTCCTATGATGGGATTTGCTATGTACAGCTTAGATGTTCCTGTTGTGAAAGGAAGCGCATCGCTTCTTGTATTCCAGAAGGATGAAGTGTCTAAGATTGAGTCCTCAGCGTGTATTCGCTGCGGTAAGTGCGGTCAGGCCTGTCCAAGCAATCTGCTTCCGGCTAAGCTCGCGGGCTTTGCTGCAAGAAATGATGAGGCAGGTTTTGTAAAATTTGACGGTATGGAGTGTGTAATGTGCGGAAGCTGTTCATACATATGTCCTGCCAAGAGACCGTTGACGCAGCAGATTAAGGCAATGAGAAGCATTGTGCTGGCAAACAGAAAGAAGAAGTAGAAAGGTGGATTTGAAAGTGAGCGAAATGTTTAACGTATCAACAAATCCTCATGTACGAAGCAAGGTTACAACTCAGTCAATTATGAGAGACGTTCTCATTGCGTTGTTGCCTGCGAGTATATTTGGTGTTTATAATTTTGGCTTTGGTGCGCTTCTTAGAATTGTTATAGGTATTGTTACTTGCGTGGCTGTTGAGGCTTTGTATCAGTATCTTATGCACCAGAAAGTCACAGTGACAGATTTGAGTGCGGCAGTTACCGGTCTTTTGATTGCCCTCAATATTCCGTCCACATTAAATATTGGGTTTGAGATTATAGGCTGCGTGTTCGCAATTATTATTGTTAAGCAGCTTTTTGGTGGTCTCGGCCAGAACTTTATGAACCCTGCACTTGCAGCAAGATGTTTCCTTCTTATTGCATTTACAGGTCCGATGACTAATTTTGTGACAGATACATTTACCGGAGCTACACCTCTTGCAATCCTCAAGCCGGGTTCAGAGGCAACAGGCTCAGTGGAACTGCTTGATATGTTTATCGGCACGCATGCAGGCGTTATCGGTGAGACTTCTGTAGTCTGTCTTCTTATCGGTGCAGCTTACCTTGTAATACGCAAGGTTATATCACTCAGGATTCCGCTTTCATATATTGGAACCTTTGCAGTGCTTATTTTCCTGCTTGCTCCGGGACATCAGTTTGATGTAAATTATATGCTTATGGAAATTTGCGGCGGTGGTCTTATTCTTGGTGCTTTCTTTATGGCAACTGATTATGTCACATCACCTATTACTCCGAATGGAAAACTTATATTTGGCGTTGTGCTTGGTTTGCTTACATTTATTTTCAGAATGTACAGCGGTTCGGCAGAGGGCGTTTCTTACGCAATTATTTTCTCTAACCTCCTGGTTCCGCTTATAGAAAAGGTTACTGTGCCAAAGTCTTTCGGCAAGAAAAAGCCTGAAAAGAAACCTGAAAAGGAGGCGAAGTAATATGGCGAAGATAATTAAGGAAGCGCTTATTTTGTTTGCTATCACACTAGTTGCAGGTGTTCTTCTCGGTGCGGTTTACGAGGTTACAAAGGAGCCTATCGCGAAGCAGAACGAGCTTGCAAAGCAGAATGCATATAAGGCGGTTATGGCAGATGCGGAGGAATTTGAGGAGCTTGAAGGTACAGATAAGTACACGGCAGTTGACAGCACATTTCTTTCGGATGAATTTGCAGCTGATACGGTTACAGAAGTTGTTGCAGGAATTAAGGGCAACAAGATTATTGGTTTTGTAATTACCGTAGTGGCTTCAGACGGATATGCGGGAGATATTAAATTTTCTGTCGGCGTTTCAACGGAGGGAGAGTATCTTGGTACATCAATTTTGTCAATCGGCGAGACAGCCGGACTTGGTATGAGAGCTAAGACAGACCCTACATTTCTTGCACAATTCAATAACAAGAAGGTTGAAAGGTTCAATCTTGTAAAAGACGGAACAGGTTCATCTTCAGACGATAAGGTAGATGCTATCGGAGGTTCTACAGTTACATCTAAGGCTATGACAGGCGGTATTAACGCAGCTTTATCTGTATATAAGGATTTGATGGCATCAAATGTTAAGACAGTAGGAGGTGTTGGCATTGAATAAATGTGTAGAAAGGCTTTATAATGGTTTAATCAAAGAAAATCCTACATTTGTTCTGACGCTTGGTATGTGTCCGACACTTGCCGTTACTACGTCAGCAATCAACGGTATAGGTATGGGACTTTCATCAACAGTAGTTCTTGTAATGTCCAATCTTATGATTTCGTTACTTAGAAAAGTTATTCCGGACGGCGTGCGTATGCCTTCCTTTATCGTAATTGTAGCTTCATTTGTTACAATGGTACAGTTCCTTATGCAGGGATTTTTGCCGGATCTCTATGAGTCTCTTGGTATTTATATTCCTCTTATCGTAGTAAACTGTATTATTCTCGGACGTGCAGAGAGCTATGCTTCAAAGAACCCTGTAATTCCATCTGCATTTGATGGACTTGGTATGGGACTTGGTTTTACGGCTGCCATAACAATTCTTGGCGCTGTAAGAGAGCTTCTTGGTGCAGGAACTATTCTTTCAACAGGAAGTTCAGCATTAGTTCAGATTCCTGAGAGTGTTTACACACCTGCAAGTATATTTATTCTTGCTCCCGGTGCATTCTTTGTTCTTGCAATGTGTATTGCAATTATGAACAAGATTAAGGCTAAACATGGTATGGAGCCTGCAAAGGTACCTGATTACTGCAGCAAGGATGGTTCCTGCGCTTCATGTTCAAATGCAATGTGCGGCGGAAGAGCTATGGCAGAGTCAAAGGCTGTAGAAGAAAAGAAAGAAGCATAAGGAGGGAATAAGGCATGAAAGAATTACTTATAATCGCTATTGGTGCGGCGCTGGTAAACAATGTTGTATTGAGTCAGTTCCTCGGTCTGTGCCCTTTCCTGGGAGTTTCTAAGAAGATTAAGACCGCAGCGGGAATGGGTGGAGCTGTTATCGGAGTTATCACCATATCATCAGCAATTTGTAATCTGATATATGATTTTATACTTACTCCGCTTAACCTTACATACCTGAATACAATCGTATTTATTCTTGTTATTGCGTCGCTTGTTCAGTTTGTAGAAATGTTATTAAAGAAGACATCACCGTCTCTCTATGAGGCGCTGGGCGTATATCTTCCTTTGATTACCACCAACTGTGCAGTGCTTGGTATTGCATTGACAAATGTACAGAACGGTTACAATTTTATTGAATCAGTTGTTGCAGGTTTTGGTACAGCTTTAGGTTTCACAATCGCCATTGTAATTATGGCTGGTATCCGTGAGAGAATTGAGTATAACGATGTTCCTGAAAGCTTCAAGGGAATGCCTATTGTACTGCTTACAGCAGGTCTTATGTCAATAGCATTTTTTGGCTTCTCAGGCATACTGTAAGAGGAGGAAGAGCAGATGACAGGTATTATTATTGCAGCGGTTGTTGTAGGTGCAGTTGGTCTTGTACTCGGACTTTTTCTCGGAGTTATGGGTAAGAAGTTTGCTGTTGAGGTTGACCAGAAGCAAATTGATATTAGAGCAGAGCTTCCGGGAAATAATTGTGGTGGCTGCGGCTATGCCGGATGTGACGGTCTTGCTAAAGCTATTGCGGCAGGAGAGGCAGAGGTTGGCGCATGTCCTGTAGGCGGCGCTCCTGTGGCAGCTAAGATTGCCGCTATTATGGGTGCTGAAGTGGGCGAGAGCGTGAGAAAAACAGCCTATGTGAAGTGTTCAGGAAACTGCGAGAAGGCGAAAGAAAACTATAAGTACTCTGGAGTTGAGGAATGTACAGTAATGCCGTTTGTTCCAAATGGCGGTTCAAAGGCTTGTATATACGGTTGTATGGGTTACGGCTCATGCGTAAAGGCATGTCCATTTGACGCAATTCATATTGTGAACGGTATCGCAGTTGTCGATAAAGAAAAATGTAAAGCCTGCGGAAAGTGTGTTGCTACATGTCCAAGACATCTGATTGAGATTATTCCTTACGATTCAAGCTATGCAGTAGCTTGTTCATCAAAGGATAAGGGCAAGGATGTTATGGCGGCATGTTCAACAGGCTGTATCGGCTGTATGCTTTGTACAAAGCAATGCGAGTTCGGTGCAATCACAGTTGAAAATAATGTGGCACATATTGACCAGAGCAAATGTACAGGATGCGGCAAGTGTGCCGAGAAGTGTCCGAAGAAGGTTATTCAGATGCTTGAGGCTTAATGGTTTAAGTTTTAGGCGAGCTTGTTGAGTGCCGGATTTATATTTAATAATTATAATAAAAAAATAAAAAGCGCATGAAATACTATATTTCATGCGCTTTTTGTGTTATCATATATGAGAGTAAAAGTACTTATATATAAGGAGTTATCCTCGTTAATGGAAGGTGTAGAAAGAAACGGCGAGGAATATGCAAAAGTTCTGACCGCTTTTTACAATAGAGTAGAGCAGAAAACAATGTATATACGGCAGAAGTAGACAAGGCAATAAATGAACTTGACGACGCATATTATGACAATCCAAACGACGGTTCTGTGGAGAAGCCGGATGTGGAGAATAGTTTGATGAGAGCCTTATAGGAAAGGATTGGCACAATTTTTAAACAGTATAAATTTTCAAATATATAATTATTACTGTTATAATGCTATGAAAAATTTATGAATAGGAAAGTTTATGGATAGAAAAAAGCGTAAAGCAGACATTGTATTAATTGTATTGCTACTGGTGCTATGTGTTGTAATATTTGGAGTCATTCAGATATTTGTTAAAAAGGACGGCGATATAGCTGTTGTCAAGGTGGACGGCAGGATTGTCCGGGAATTAAACTTAAAGACAGATAATGTTGTGGAAGTAGGCGGATATCAAGGGGGCATAAATAGGATTGAAACAAAGGACGGAAAAGTCAGAATGACAACTGCTGATTGTCCCGATGAACTTTGTGTTAAGACAGGCTGGATTAACAAGACAGGCGAGACTATTGTGTGTCTGCCGCACAGAGTTGTTGTGGAGATACAAGGTAAAAGTGAGGGCGTTGATTCTATTGTGCAATAAAGAAGCAGGCTTAAAAAGCAGGAGGGAACAAGGGAAAAGGAGAACCGGTGGAGCGTATGCCGGTTAGAATATATGAGTAGGAATGTAAGGAATATGAGTAAAAAAAACCGGACAGCTGCCTTATGCGGGGTTATGACCGCATTGGCCATGATATTTAGTTATGTAGAAAGTCTGATACCGATTCCTGTGCCGGTCTATGGAGTAAAGCTCGGTGTGGCTAACATAGCCATTATAACGATGATGTATGTTATAGGCAATAGGGAGGCGCTGGTGATAAATGTTATAAGGATTGCTTTAACAGCGGCTCTGTTTGGAAACCTGAACAGCTTTCTATTCAGTATTGCAGGCGGTTTGCTAAGCTTTGCAGTAATGGTTGTTTTAAAACGCACAAAGCTGTTTTCAATAGTGGGAGTGAGCGTTGCAGGAGGTGTGTTTCACAATGTGGGACAGATAATTGCTGCCATATTTATTATGGATACGGGAGCTATTATATATTATCTGCCTGTGCTGGCAGTTGCCGGTATCATAACAGGAATAATTGTCGGCATTGTGTCGGCATTGGTGGCAAAACGTGTGAAATTGGCTGTCGCACAGGAGTAAGACTTGCATATAATATATAAAGTAACTGCCAAATGAATTGCGGATAGTTAAGGTGAAATGCCGATAAGTGTGTGATTGAACCGCAAAATTTTTGATTGACAAATGTATAGTTTATGATATAATTATTCCATTGCTGCAAGGGAGTAATCAGTACATTAGACAGCTCATAGGGTCGGTTTTGCAGACTTTGCAGGCGTGTGCTTAGAGCTGTAATGTATAGTATTATCGACATGCTGGTGTCTATTTGCACCCGGTAATATTTGAAATGATGAGACTTGAAGACAGTTTAATACGCTGTCTTTAGGTCTCTTTTTTGCTTTGCAGGGTTCGTCGCTTTGTATTCTGATAAAGCGGGCAAAAAACAAACATAAAAACAAAGGAGAATTGAATATGGGTTTAGTGGAATTGTTTATCCTTTCAGTAGGATTGGCGATGGACGCTTTTGCGGTGTCCATATGCAAGGGTTTGTCGCTTGGCAAAATCAACAAAAAGCATATGTGCATAGCAGGAGTGTGGTTTGGAGGATTTCAGGCGTTAATGCCGCTTATAGGATACTTTCTTGGAAGTATGTTTGCAGATATGATTACGAAGTATGACCACTGGATAGCATTTGTACTGTTGTTGTTTATAGGAGTTAATATGATAAAAGAAGCCTTTGGAAAGGAAGAAGCTGTAGATGCGGCTATAGATGTTAAATCAATGTTCCTGCTGGCGGTGGCAACAAGTATAGACGCATTGGCAGTTGGAGTTACATTCGCATTTATGAGAGTAAATATTATTGCCGCAGTATTGTTTATCGGGGTTGTGACATTTGTCTGTTCAGCGGCAGGCGTTAAGATAGGAAGTATATTTGGTACGAAATATAAGTCAAAGTCAGAAGTTTTTGGAGGAATAGTACTTATTTTGATAGGATTAAAAATATTGCTTGAGGGTATTGGTATATTGCCGTAAATAATATTTAAAATTTGACATATTCAATAAACAGAAGCAGAGCAGAAGTAATCAGTTTTAAGAAAATACATAGAATATAAAAAATCCGCACCGGTTAAAACAGATGCGGATTAATTTTTTATTAAATTACTGTTTATATTGCTGCTGTAATTCGATGTCTTCCATAGAGGTTGATACACAATGTGTAATTGGTTTCCATTCCACCTTTTTAAACAGGGCAACAAGAGAAATGGGAATATATGTTGCCATAAACAGCGGAAATGTAAACAACGCTGATATTTTCTTTCGTGCAGGAGCAATTATCTTGTTCCATTCTGTTATTACTGTGAGCAGTCCTATCATAAACATTAACATATAATAACTTAGCAAAGCAAATCCAACAGATTTTATTGCCATTGGGAACATAACTCTAAATAAATGGTGGTCTGTTAAACAAAGCGTACATAAAAATAAATTTAAAAATATGGAAGCGATTGAAAGAAGCGTACCCGGCGCAATAGTCATAAACATATCATAGCAGGATACAAAAAGTTCACGCTTTTTAAACATCATAGAAAGCAGTTCGTGTCCATATTTAAACATTACCTGATAAAAACCCTTTGACCAGCGCAGACGCTGATTCCAAGACTGAGAAAAGGTTTCAGGCTGTTCATCGTAGAACATAGCATTTTCCGAATAACCGATTTTTTCGCCGTCAAGTATATTTACCACTGAAAATTGAATATCCTCCGTGAGAAGATTGAATTTCCAGCCATTGTATTTTTTAATAATTTCACTGTTAATAAGGAAGCCTGTTCCTGATACCGCACAGCTTGTTTTGAGCATCATACGAGGATTGTTAAGGTACTTCGCCTCGCGGCAGAACCAGAGTGAATATCCTGAAGTAATCCAGTTAGTTCCAAAGTTCTTTGAATTACGGTAGCTTGTGATAACTCTGTAACCCTGATTAAAGGTCTTATTCATCTCAAACACATAGTTACGGTCTACAATATTGTCCGCATCAAATATAAAATATCCGTCGTAAGCAGTGTAATCGCCGTACTCCTCAGCTATTTTAGAAAATACATAGTCAAGGGCATAGCCTTTACCTACAAGTATATTGTTAAAACGCTCATAAACAATAGCACCATTAGCTCTTGAAATCTCAGCAGTATTATCAGTGCAGTTATCAGCTACGACAATAACATCAATAAGTTCCGAGGGATAATTCTGTGCCTTGATACTCTTAATTAGATTGCCGATAACAGCGCTCTCATTGCGGGCAGCAATAATAAATGCGTACCTGTAGAGCTTTTCAGGCATATAATTTTCATGTTGTTTTTGTTTTTTCTTTTTTTTATCACCTACAAGCGCAACAACTATGTAAATAAACTGATAAAAATATAATATAGTAAGCACAAAATATAATATGGTATTAATGTACGTAACTATTCTCATTACATAAACCTCTCTATAAATAGCGAAAATATTAGTTTTCGTTAATAATTATGTTCTTCTTAAGTTCAAAGTAGATTATATCATTAGTTTGGTTGGTGTCAATACTAAAAAATGTTATTAAGATAAAATTAACACAAATTTAATACTAAATATTGTGGTAATATAATTTTGCAAATTAAAAGTATTTGACAAATTAATTCAATATTATATTATATAAGGTAATTGTTATTTTATTAATGAAAGGGTTGTATTATTATGTATAGACAAATATCCAAACTGATAATTTATGGAGATATGCCTTCGGATTCTATTATATCAAACGTCGGAGAGATTTTCAAATATTATAATGAAAAATCTGTAAAAAGTGACGAATTGATTAAAAAAATATATACTCAGATTAAAAAATTACTGATAGTTTCTACTGATTATGGCTTTGACACAAATCTGTGGCAGAACTATCTGACATTTATTCTTATAACAAATGAAAATCCATTTAGCATAACCTGCGAGAAGGTTGGTGCCAGCGACGGCAGCGTCAACATACTTGCAAAGCACGATTTTGAAGTGTTTATGAAGCTTTTCCATTTTGATTTTTCAGAGATTGAAAATGCTCTTGGCATCGACTGCTTTTCTATGATTACCAACTATAAGGCGATTCAGAAAAAAGAGCTTATGTATAACCACAATGTGAGCGAGAAAGTAAGAGCTTTGAGTGCAAAGCTTGCGGCGGCTCAGAACGTAGATGAATTTTTTGACATTGTAACAGGCTTTTACAAGAATTACGGCGTTGGAATGTTCGGGCTTAACAAAGCGTTCAGAATTACAGGAAATGCAGACGGCAGCGTTAAGTTTCATCCTATTAATAATATGGACAAGGTTATGCTTGACGACCTTGTTGGCTACGAAATCCAGAAAAAGAAACTGATTGACAATACAGAGGCTTTTGTTCAGGGAAGAAAGGCGAACAATGCGCTCTTGTTCGGCGACAGCGGTACAGGCAAATCTACAAGTATCAAGGCGATTGTAAACCAGTATTACGATCAGGGACTTAGAATGATTGAGATATATAAGCATCAGTTCAAGGATTTGTCAGCGGTTATCGCCAGCATTAAAAACCGAAATTATAAGTTCATTATATATATGGACGATTTGTCATTTGAGGAATTTGAGATTGAGTATAAGTTTTTAAAGGCTGTTATTGAGGGCGGTGTGGAGACTAAGCCTGAAAATATCCTTATTTATGCCACATCTAACAGAAGGCATCTTATCAAGGAAACATGGAATGACAGAAATGATATGGAACATGATAACGGAATACACCGCTCAGACACTATTGAGGAAAAACTGTCGCTGGTGAACAGGTTTGGCTGTCAGATTAACTACTCAAAGCCTACGCAGAAGGAATATTTTAACATTGTCATTCATCTTGCAAGAAAAAATGGTCTTACCATAAGCGATGAGGAACTTTGCGCAGAAGCTAATAAATGGGAGATGTCACATGGCGGAATTTCAGGAAGAACCGCCCAGCAGTTTATTAATCACTGTATGGGAATGTATGACAGCAATGGTAATGATATCGGTGATGACGGTGCAGATTATTTTTGCGGTAAATCTGCCGGCGTAAATGATGTTGGAGGTGTGCTATGATTTCATTTATTAAGGGTGAGCTTGCTGAAATATATGAAGATATGATAGTACTTGAAAATAACGGAATAGGCTTTAATATCAGGGTTCCGGCATCACTTTTGTCGGAGCTTGGTCCGGTTGGAGATATCGTAAAGGTATATACATATCTACAGGTAAAGGAAGATGATTTAAGTCTTTTTGGTTTCCTTACAAGGGATGATCTCAATGTATTTAAAATGCTAATAAATGTAAATGGTATCGGTCCTAAGGGTGCTTTGGCTATTTTATCCACAATAACCCCTGACGATTTGCGTTTTGCAGTACTTTCAGATGATGTCAGGCTCATATCGAGCGCTCCAGGTATTGGCGCCAAGACGGCGCAGAGGCTTATTATTGAATTAAAGGACAAGCTCAAATTAAGCGACGCATTTGAGACGGC
Source organism: uncultured Lachnospira sp. (assembly GCA_964482965.1). Classification (GTDB taxonomy): domain Bacteria; phylum Bacillota; class Clostridia; order Lachnospirales; family Lachnospiraceae; genus Lachnospira. Next base: position 133,717 of record CAYZZP010000003.1, on the reverse strand, counting down.
GTTGAATAACAATGCGGCGAAGAAGGATAAGAGTGCTGCTGTTATGTCGTCTAGAAACGACGCAATGGAGGCACTGGTGGCATTGGGCTACGGAAGCAGCGAGGCTTTAAAGGCTGTCAAGCAGGTTGAGGATGCGCAAAATAAGGATTCAGAGACAATTCTTAAAGAAGCTCTTAAGAGGCTGGTGTAGCTGAAGCGGTTTGGAAGATGAATATATTTGAAAAGAGATTTTATTAAGGAACATATTTTTATGGAAAAAAGAATTATTACCACTGAGTTAGTGGAGGAAGATGTAAAAATTGAGAATAATTTAAGACCCGTTTATCTGGAAGACTATATAGGACAGGAGCAGGTCAAGAGAAATCTCAAGGTTTATATAGAGGCTGCAAAGGAGAGAGGCGATGTGTTAGACCATGTTTTATTTTATGGCCCGCCGGGACTTGGAAAAACAACTCTGGCGGGAATTATAGCCAACGAAATGGGAACACATATAAAGGTCACTTCCGGACCGGCCATAGAAAAACCGGGTGAAATGGCGGCGATTCTTAACAATCTTCAGGAGGGAGACGTGCTGTTTGTGGACGAAATTCACAGATTAAACCGTCAGGTTGAGGAAGTGCTTTATCCTGCTATGGAGGATTTTGAGATTGATATAATGATTGGAAAGGGAGCTACAGCCCGTTCCATACGTCTGGATTTGCCTAAATTCACTCTGGTGGGCGCTACTACAAGGGCGGGGCTTTTGTCGGCGCCGTTAAGAGACAGATTTGGTGTGGTAAGCCATTTGGAATACTATTCCGTAAAGGAGCTTGAGACTATTATAATCAGGTCGGCGGCAGTTCTGGGAGTCGATATTGACACGAAAGGCGCAAACGAGCTGGCAAGGCGTTCAAGAGGAACGCCGCGTCTTGCAAACAGACTGTTAAAACGGGTTAGAGATTTCGCCCAGGTGAAATACAATGGCAGAATCACATGCGAGGTTGCGGACTATGCCCTGAATCTGCTGGATGTAGACAGAGACGGTCTGGACAGAAATGACAGGCTTATTCTTGATACTATTATAAGTAAATTTGCAGGCGGACCGGTCGGCATTGAGACTTTGGCGGCGGCAATAGGAGAAGATTCGGGAACTCTTGAGGATGTGTACGAGCCGTATCTTATCCAGAACGGTTACATTAACAGAACTCCAAGAGGCAGAGTGGCCACTGAGGCTGCATACAGAAATCTCGGTATTGAACAAAAGTAAAGAAAATGGTATAATATAATTTATGAACCAGAGGAAATGATTACGATACGGGGAGGACGAAATGTCATCAAAGAATTATACGGAAGTTATATTGGGCGGTAAGGTATTTACACTCAGCGGCTACGAGAGTGAGGAGTATCTGCAGAAGGTTGCCTCATATATTAACAATAAAATGGCAGAGTTTAACAGGGAAGATACATATAGAAGGCAGACGTCGGAGGTCAGAGCCAATCTTATGTATCTTAATATTGCGGACGATTACTTTAAAGCTAAAAAGCTGGGCGACAGCCTTCAGGAGGAAATGGAGAGCAAGGACAAGGAAATCTACGATTTGAAGCACGAACTCATCTCCACCCAGATTAAAGCTGATGCTGCCCGGAAAGAGATAGAGGAGCTTAAGAGCGATATAAGTAAGTATCAGAAAAATATTGTTAAGCTTGAGACAGAGCTTAATGAGGCTAAAAAATAATAATTATTAAGAATACGAGGGCTTGTCGAAATGCTTCCTGAAGGATGTTATTTTGGTAGGTCCTTTTTACATTATAAGAAGTGAAGCATATATATTAGGAGGACACAGGTGAGAGACAGCGGTTATAAAAAAGTGGAGGTGCTTGCTCCGGCAGGCTCTTATGATATATTTACGGCAGTTATAGCGGCTGGCGCAGATGCAGTCTATCTTGGCGGCGATATGTTTGGAGCCCGCGCATTTGCAGGCAATTTTGGACGGGACGAGCTTATACGTGCGCTGGATTACGCCCATGTGCGGGGGAAAAAAATATATATGACAGTCAACACGCTGCTTAAAGAAAATGAGCTTAATAATATGCTTGTCGACTATATTGCTCCATTTTACGAGGCAGGGCTTGACGCGGCTATTGTTCAGGATATGGGAGTTTTTAAGACGCTTCGTGAAAATTTTCCCAAGCTTGCGCTGCATGCCAGCACCCAGATGACCATAACAGGCAGTTACGGAGCTTCAATACTTGAGAAAATGGGAGCTTCAAGGGTGGTTACTGCAAGAGAACTGAATTTTGACGAGATTAGGTCAATCAGGGAAAAATGCAGTATTGAAATAGAAAGCTTCGTGCATGGCGCACTCTGTTACTGTTATTCAGGTCAGTGTCTTTTAAGCAGCATAAACGGACAGCGAAGTGGCAACCGCGGCAGATGCGCACAGCCGTGCAGGCTGCCTTATGATGTGTATGGAGAGTTTTCACCCGATTCATCTTTAGCTTCGGCAGGATTAGAATGTAATGTTAAAGCAGAAAAAGCCGGTAATAAGGAGCTGAGGCTTAATGACAAAAACAGTCTCTATGCCTTAAGTCCAAAGGATATGTGTGCGCTGGATATTCTTCCGCAGGTTATTGAGGCAGGAGTGAACTCGCTAAAGATAGAAGGCCGTATGAAAAATGTTACCTATGCGGCGGGAGTTACGGCACTGTACCGAAAATATGTTGATATGTTTTTGGGGCAGGGCTTAGACGGCTACAGGGTTGACAGACGTGATATAAGGGATTTGATGGATATTTATAACCGCGGCGAATTTACCAGCGGATATTACAATCACAGCAAGGGCAGGGACATGATGTCTGTACAGCGCCCAAATCATATGGGGACAAAGGCGCTGGAGGTTCTTGAAAATGTTTCGGGCAGAGTGACATTTAAGGTGCTTACAGATGTGAACAGACAGGATGTATTTGAGATTGACAGCAGCAATTCATTTTCAAGCGGCGGCTGTTATGCTTCCGGCAGCAAAATGATTGTAAACCTTCCAAGAAAATATAATCTTCCAAAAGGAAGAATTTTATACAGAACACGCAACGACGCAATTACCCGCAGGATTATAGACGATTACGCAGACAGGCAGCTGAAGACTAAGGTTAATATGTATCTCTGCGGAGAGTGCGGCGCTCCTCTGTGCCTTGTGCTTGAAGCGCTTGGAACAACGGTTACGGTTTATGGAGATATTGTAGAGGCTGCTTCAAAACAACCGGCAGACCGGCAAAAGACAGCGGAACAGTTAGCTGCGCTTGGAAATACGGATTTTGCAGCAGACCATGTGCAGGTGCAGTTCAGTGAAAGTGTGTTCATACCTGTAGGACGGCTAAAAGCCCTTAAAAGAAAGGGAATAGAAGAACTGACGGAGGCTATACTTGCAAGGTCAAGGCGAAAGCAAAAAACATATAATGAGCCAATAGCTTGCCGCTTATCGCATGGGCTTAAAACTAATGTTTCTGCGGCTGATATTAAGCCAAATGTACTTGTAACAGATATTAAGCAGTTTGAGGCGGCAGTAAATAATCCAAAGTACAGCGAAATATATGTGGATTTTACTGCGGCAGAAAATATATTAAAGTCTAAAACAAAATATCCATGTGCAGCAAAGAAATATCTGGTGCTTCCTCATATTTTAAGAGGAAAAAATTCAGACAAATTTAGAAAACTCATAGAAAAAGACGGTTCTGTTTTTGGATTTTTTGTTTTTGACGGCTTTCTTGTACGCAATCTTGAAGAACTGGGAGTGATTTCGCAGGCTGCGGCAGAGCCGGGGTATGCAGGAAGCAGAAATATAATTCTTGACGCGGGGATGTACTGCTGGAATACATCGGCGTTACACCAGTACAAAAGTATAATTGAAAATCCGGGACTTAAGCTAAAAAGAATTACCATGCCATATGAACTTAATGCTGGCGAAATGCTGACGCTTGCTAAAGAAGCAGCACGTATTGGTGTTGAGACAGAACTGATTGTCAGTTCAAGAATACCGGTTATGATATCCGAGCAGTGTGTGAGAAAAACTTATGGGCTGTGCGATAAAAATAACGGTGTTATAAGATTGGCTAATATGAAAAACGGACAATATACAGTTAAGTCAATATGTGATTACTGCTACAGCATAATGTACAGCGAATCCTATGATATAACGGCTATGAAAAATCAAATAGAAACCTTGAGTCCGGATTTTGTAAGATATGAGCTTGCTTATGATGGTGTGGGGCAGGCTGATTATAATATACGCAAACAGGCGTTTACAGGACATTTTGGTATCGGCGTGGACTGATTTTTAACAAATGGTTTTTACAGAGTACTGATTAGATACGGAGGATGTTTTTGATGATTTCAATTATAATTGATGTATCAAAATATATATTTGCGCTGATGGCGGTGTGCTATGCAGGAACGGTTCTAATAGGGCTTATAGGTAAGAATCGGTTTCTCAGCGCCAATATATATGCCATGCAGATAATCATAACGCTGACTGTGCATTTTCTGGGCTATACAGTACTTTTTACACAAAATGAAAACGCTCCGGGATACGCTGCGCTTTATGGGGCGGAGCTGGTTTATTTTATTGTGGTTTATCTGGTGTACGGTACATTTTATAAAAATGCTTCCAAGCTTTTGGTAAATAATATGTGTATGCTGCTGGCAATAGGATTTATTATGATTACTAGATTAAATTATAACAAAGGCGTAAAACAATTTGTCATATGCGCCGCCGCAACAGTTATAACATTTTTTATTCCGGTCATTTTAAAGAAAATAAAATGGATTAAAAATTTAAACTGGGTATATTGCGTGGCGGGACTTGCATTGCTTGCAGCTGTGCTTTTCTGTACGGAGGTATTCGGGGCGAATCTGGTGCTTACGATAGGCGGATTTTCGGTGCAGCCGTCGGAATTTGTTAAAATATTGTATGTTATGTATGTGGCGGCGGCATTTAACAAATCCACCAGCTTTGGAAATACTATAGCAGTCACATTTTTTGCCGCTGTGCATGTGGCTATTCTGGTATTGAGCAAGGACCTCGGGGCGGCGCTTATATTTTTTGTGGTATATCTGTTTATGATGTACACTGCTACAGGAAATGTATTGCTGGTATTGCTTGGAACGGGAGCGGGAGCCGCAGCGTCGGTTGCAGCTTACCACATATTCAGCCATGTTAAGCAGAGAGTTTTAATGTGGATTAATCCATGGTCTGATATCGACGGAAAAGGGTATCAAATATGCCAGTCGCTGTTTGCCATAGGCATGGGTTCATGGTTCGGATACGGATTGGGGCAGGGACTTCCCGGCAAAATACCCGTAGCTGAAAAAGATTTTATGTTTTCGGCAATTACAGAGGAGTTTGGTATATTTTTTTCAATTTCACTGCTTTTTATATGTCTCAGCAATGTAATAATCATGATGGACATTGCTTCAAAGTGCAGAATACTGTTTTACAGACTTGTGTCAGTGGGACTTGCAGTAACATATGGATTTCAGGTATTTCTCACAGTTGGAGGGGCTATGAAGCTGATTCCTATGACCGGAGTTACTCTGCCGCTGGTAAGCTATGGGGGAAGTTCATTGGTGAGTACATTGGTAATGTTTGCGATAATTAACGGAATGTACATAAAAAGAGAGTTGATTCCGGATTATAAGAGAAGCATTTTAAATACGAAGCATAACGAGGTAAGGAAAAATGAGCCGTCAAGGAAAAAGACAGGAAAAGAAAAGAACAGCCGAAAAAAGTCGGTCTACGACTATGACGAGGAAGACTTCTAATGCCCCGTCCGGCAGAAAAAGCGAATACAGAAACAGGAGAAAATCTAAAAAATGTTTGGAGGCGGACATTATCAGCAGCAGTCTGCACAATCTTGAGATAAATGTTATCACGATACTTTTTATTGGAATATTTGTGCTGATGATGGTTTATCTGGTATATTTCAGCGTGGTGAAGGCACCGGATATTATTGATAATCCTTACAATAAGCGGGTAGACAATCAGGACGTAAAGGTTGTAAGAGGCGATATACTGGCAGGGGACGAAGTGACGGTGCTTGCCACAACAAAAAAAGATGAGAACGGAAATGAATACAGATATTATCCCTTTGGAAGTATTTTCAGCCATGTTATAGGTTTAAAATCCGAGAAAACAGGAATAGAGGGACAGGCAAATTTCCAGCTTCTCAGTCATAAAAGCGGATTTTTTGAGCAGATATTAAAGGATATAACCGGACAGAAAAAAATAGGCAACTCTGTGGTGACAACTCTTGACACAAAGCTGCAGCAGGCGGCATATGATGCGCTTGGTGATAACAAAGGAGCGGTTATCGTAATGGAGCCGTCCACTGGAAAGGTTCTTGCAATGGTTTCAAAACCGGACTTTAATCCAAATGAGGCAGATGATCATTATAAAGAATGGCTTAATTACAGCAGCGCTGATTCAGTGCTGATTAACAGGGCGACGCAAGGGCTGTATGCTCCGGGTTCTACATTTAAAATAATTACGCTTCTTGAATATATTATGGAAAATGATAATTATAGTGATTACAGCTTTAACTGCGAGGGAAGCGTTACAGTTGATGGCGGAACCACAATACCATGCAGCAATAAAACCGTTCATGGTAATGAAAATTTAAAAAATGCATTTGCAAATTCATGCAACAGCGCATTTTCTACCATAGGACTTAAATTAAACATATCGAAGCTGCAATATCTGTGTGATGCGCTTATGTTTAATAAGGATATTCCCATAGGACTTGAGTCGGTTAAAAGCAGCTTTGTACTTGACGCAGCGTCAACTGTCAGCGATATACAGGAGACGTCAATAGGTCAGGGGAAAACTATGATTTCGCCTATTCACAATCTGATGATAACTTCCTGCATAGCAAATAAGGGCGTTATGATGAAACCATATTTTATACAGAAAATAAAAACCGCAGACGGTGAGATTGTGGAGGAAACCAAGCCGGAGGCGATTTCAAATATAGTTTCAGAAGATTATGCGGCTAAAATTGCGGAATATATGAGGGCAGTGGTTACTGAAGGCACAGCCACAGCTCTGCGTTATGCTGATTATGAGGTGGCGGGAAAGACCGGAACTGCCCAGTACGGAACAGAAGGACTTACCCATTCGTGGTTTGTTGGCTTTGCTCCATATAACAATCCCGAAGTGGCAATATGCGTAATTCGCGAAGGCAGCGAAAATGCCGGAAGAAGCGCGCAGTATATTGCAAGAGACGTGCTGGATGCGTGGTTTGGGGAATGATGGTAGTTGTTAAATTATGCTATTTTGCTTTTAATTTCTGCGATCTCTTTTTCGAGAGTTTGTATTTTTTCAGCAAGATAATTTACTTTTACCTCATATGCAAGATTTTTATCGGCAATAGGTATCGCTTGATTTAGCTTTTTTGTTAGCTCAATAAAATTTTCAGCAATTAACTGGATGTTTTTATCGGTGCCATTTTCGAGATGTAGTTCAATGTTTGTTGTGCGTTGATTCAATTTTTGTAATTCTGATAAAATTAAATTGAGTTTTTCACTATCTGTCATATTATTGCCCTCCTAATATAATTTATTTGATTAAATATATAATATCACATTTAAAGTATAAAGTCTATTTAATTATTAAGGAGCTTTTGAATTGAAGACCATTTTCGCATAAATTAACAGTTGCCATTATAAAGTTTGCAGTGTATAATCTACATAAGAAGATACACACCCCTATATACAGGAGGTATTGCAATGATAGAGGCAACAAGCTGTGGCGGTGTGGTGATATTTAGAGGCAAGATACTTGTACTGTATAAAAAATACAAGAATAAGTATGAAGGCTGGGTGCTTCCGAAGGGTACTGTAGAAAATAATGAAGCACACGAAGATACCGCCATAAGAGAAGTAAGAGAAGAAAGCGGAGCTAATGCGGTTATTAAAAAGTATATTGGTGCTACAGAATATATGTTTAATACGCCTAAGGAGACCGTTCACAAAAGGGTGCATTGGTACCTTATGATGGCTGACAGTTATTATACGAAGCCGCAGCAGGAGGAATTTTTTGAAGATTCAGGTTATTATAAGTATCACGAGGCGTATCATTTACTCAGATTTTCTAACGAGAGACAGATAGTTGAGCGGGCTTATGATGAGTATATGAAAATGAGAAAGCAGGGTGACTGGCAATGAATTATGTAAATTCGGTTAATATTTTGGATGGAAATTCATATATTGTTAAGTCTGCTGATAACAGTTTAAGCAGCGGAACGGACTTTGACAGGATTTATGAGAAACAGTGTGTACAGGCTGGTATGGATGATATTTTTGAGGAGGCTGCACATAAATACGGCGTTGATGTGAGAATTTTGAAAGCGGTAGGCTTTGTTGAATCTAACTTCAGGTCTAATGCGGTTTCTAAGAGTGGAGCTATGGGCGTTATGCAGCTTATGCCTTACACAGCAAAATCCTATGGCGTTGACGATCCGTTTGATGCAGAACAAAATATTAATGGCGGTGCAAAGCTTTTAGCGGAGCTGCTTGAGAAGTACGATGGAAATGTATCTTTAAGCGTTGCTGCATATAATGCCGGCAGCGGGGCTGTTGACAAATACGGCGGTGTTCCGCCTTATGACCAGACTGTAAGATATGTGGAAAAGATTAATGATGCGCTGGGCGGCGCTCTTGATAACGACAGTTGGAAGATAGAAGGCTCAAAGCCGACTTATATGGGCGGTGCTGCAGTCACAAAAAGCAGCAGTACCGGCAGCAATACCCCTCAAAGTATTTACAGTCAAAGTAAAAGTTCGACTGGATTTATGATATACAATAGTGGTATAATATTAAAAAGCGGGTTGGATGGTGAAGACGCAGAGGATATTTCATCATTGTCGGATAAAATAGCAGGCAGTGAAGATACAGCGTCAGAGAACAGCAAGCTATTTGAAGTGGAGGATGCCGATAAGGAAGAGGGCGTACATATAGATACTGATACGGATACGGATAAGAATACAGCTACGGATGTCGGGACTGCGGCAGATGATATGACGATAATTAATGCTGCGCAGACCATTGATAGTATTATTAAGAACAGTCCCGTTAGTATGTATGAGGCACAAGCATCGGTAATCAGTCCTTTAGTAGTACAGATGAGAGATATTTAATTTAGGAGGATTGTTATGAAGGAGAGAATTAAAGTTTATTTGTACAATAAGACAATTAAGGAAATCGACATGAGCGATTTTTCGGTTATTAACGACGGAATTTTTGCATATCGTAAGGACGTTGTTAAGGTGGAATTACCGGATGGGGTTGAGGAGATTTCTAACAATGCATTTGAAAATTGTATAAGGCTGGAAGAGGTGGTTTGTCCTGCTTCTCTTAAAAAAATTGGAGATGAGGCGTTTGCAGACTGCATTAACCTTACAAAGATTAACTACGGCGATGATGTTGCAGTATCAGCAAGCGCATTTAAGGGCTGTAAAAAGCTGAATAAATAATAAATAATATTAAGATAGGGCAGAAGAATTCTTATAAATAGGGATACTTCTGCTTATTTTACTTTATAGGAAATTATTTGCTAATGCTTTGAGGTTTATTTATGACTTTTTTATTTTAGTTTTTTGTTATGAAACTTGACAAAAATGGTGTTGTAATATACGATTTTAGGAAGTGATTATTAAATTTTCTACTTGGAAGGAGCTTGCTTGATAATGGGTGAGAAGAAGACATTTGTTACATTGGAGCAGTTGAAGGAGATTGATAAAAAATATCCTACGCCATATCATCTCTATGATGAAAAGGGAATAAGAGACAATGCGAAACGCTTGAAGGACGCATTTTCATGGAATAAGGGTTATAGGGAGTATTTTGCTGTGAAGGCTACGCCTAATCCGTACATTTTAAATATTCTTAAGGATTGTGGCTGCGGCGTTGACTGCGCTTCCATGACGGAACTTATGATGGGATATGCTCTTGATTACAAGCCTGAGGAGATTATGTTTTCTTCAAATGATACTCCGGCCGAGGAGTTTGCATATGCCGCTAAGATTGGGGCAACCATTAATCTTGACGATATAACACACATTGATTTTCTTGATAAAATTCTGGACGGAAAATTTCCTGAGACAATTAGCTGCCGCTACAATCCGGGCGGATATTTCAAACTTGGAACGTCTATTATGGACAATCCCGGCGACGCTAAGTATGGTATGACTCATGAGCAGATTATTGAGGCATTTAAGCTTCTTAAATCGAAGGGTGTAAAGAATTTTGGTATTCATTCATTTCTTGCAAGCAATACTGTAACCAACGAATATTATCCGACCCTCGCAAAGATTTTGTTCGAGCTGGCAGTTGAGCTTAGGGACAAGACAGGAGCGGATATTAAATTTATCAACCTTTCAGGCGGTATCGGTGTGCCTTACAGACCTGAGCAGGAGGCAAATGATATTTCAGTTATCGGCGAGGGCGTTCACAAGGCGTATGATGAGGTTCTCACACCTGCCGGAATGAGTGATGTGGCTATTTATACGGAGCTTGGAAGATTTATGCTTGCGCCTTACGGCTGTCTTGTTACAAAGGCAATACATGAGAAGCATACGCACAAGGAATATATAGGCGTTGACGCATGTGCTGTCAACCTTATGAGGCCTGCTATTTACGGCGCATACCATCATATTACTGTTGCGGGCAAGGAAAATGAGCCTTGTGAACATATGTATGATGTTACGGGTTCTCTCTGCGAGAATAATGATAAATTTGCTATTGACAGAATGTTGCCAAAGATTGACATGGGAGACTATCTGATAATTCACGATACAGGCGCTCATGGATTTTCAATGGGTTACAATTATAACGGCAAGCTAAAGTCAGCAGAGCTTCTTTTAAAGGAAAACGGCGAGGTTCAGATGATAAGAAGGGCCGAAACGCCGAAGGATTATTTTGCAACATTTGATTTCAGTGATATTTTGGACAAAATTAAGTAAGGAGTTCTCGATAAATGAAGGATTTAAGTTATATTTCCAGAGAGATTTCAAAGGGCAAAAATCTGGAGCAGAACCTGTCGAAATATGGAACTGCCATGTCGTCTATGTACAATACCCTTGCATATATTAAGCTCAGTATGAATTATTATACTGTCTATGATATGCAGAGAGAGGAATTTTGTAAGGCAAAGCAGTACACAGGGCTTTTGGAAAGATTTCATGAGCTGGTGGGCGAACTGCTTTCAGGTGAACTTAAGTCTGCCGAAAAAATTGAGGCGTTAAGAAATGATATAATTAAGGTTATGGAAGTGGTTACGTCATATGTTGACCATCTGAGAATTTATGAGTATGTGCTGAACAGACTTGAATACCGTTTTAGGGATGACGGGTCTGACAATGAATATTACAGCACATATCTGACAAACGACCTTATGCATTACATATTGTCGGATAAGGATAATGTGGTTATTCACAGCAAGATTTCAGAGGTGGTAGAACAGCTCCCTATGAGGTTGTCCCGCTCTAAGTTTTATGAATATATAAGAGAAGCCTTTACTTTATATCATGGCGCTCAAAAGGGTACTGTGGATGATTTTGCATATTCCTTAAGAACCGTTGCAACTATCAGTACGCCTGATGAGTTTGAGACTATGTTTCCGGATATGAAGGAACTGCTTGATTTGCTGTCAGAGGCTGATTATGCGTCTTTGGACGAGACGGAGTATAATAGGCTTTCAAATGCTGTAAAGCTGGGAGCTGAAAAAATGACTGACTGTGCGGACGCATTTGTGCTGCTGACGCAGATTGTCAACGACCTATATACAATCGTGCTTACAGATAAGGCATCCTTTGACCATGTGGAGGAGGTAATGACGGCAAAGGCGGCAGTCAGCGCTGTTTACAATGATTTCACGTCAAAAGTGCCAATGATTGACGAGGAAGTTCTTGAAAGATTTGTATTATTTGAAGGCAGACAGGAAAGAATTTTAATGACAGTCAGCGAGTGCGATTATATTATTGAGCAGGCGGAAATGGATTACAAAAAAGAGCTTTCGGAGTTTGGACTTTCCGATATTTATAAGGCGTTATCGTTGGCGGTAAAACTCCAGTCAGGAAGCGATTTTGTTGAGCTTGTGTCAGACGAAGGCAGGGAAGCAGAGGCGCAGGATTCCTATGTGGATAGGGTGTGTGAGGAGCTTATATGCGATTTGGATGCGTTATTTAAGAAATGCCGGCAGCCTGTAAAAAGAGCAGTTATGTCTACAGTACTTTCACAGCTTCCTGTATTTTTCAATAATACTGAGGAAATTCAGGAATACATCAACATTTCTTTAATGCAGTGTACAGATATGGCAGAGCAGAAAGCTGTTGTAGATATTTTCAAAATAATATTGGCAGACAATTAAAGCTTATGGGATGAAGTATGAAGTGGTATAAGGGGTTATATTTAGGCGAGAAAGCCGGGAAAGTTAAATATAAAATTTTAGGGAAGGTGGTTAGAAGCCGTTTTCAGGCAGATACCTTCCTTATTATGCTACCATCAAATTCATCAAATATTCTTGATATACTACCTGCCGCCTATCTCAATCAGCCGCATTTTAACAATAAATTTTATAAAAAAGAAATTTATGTGGTTGGCATAGCAAAGGGCAGAGATGAGGCGCTTGAGCTGGTCCGCAGTATTGTTGACGAGGTGTATCAGGCTACCGGAGGCTTTGATGTCAGTGGTTATCTGCATTTTGGCAGTAAAAGATAGGGGAGGAGTTATGCTTGATATTTTGTTGTTAATATTAAAAATAATAGGCATTATTCTGGCGGTAATTCTCGGTCTTGTGATACTTATACTGCTGACAGTGCTGTTTGCCCCTGTCAGATATAATATAAGGGCAAGCTATTATAGCAATAAGCCCTCGGCTGATGTGCGGGTTACTGCGTTGTTTCGGCTGGTGAGATTTAAACTTACTTATGCTGAGGAGCTGAAGTACCGGGCGAAGGTTTTGTTTTTTACAGTGTATTCGTCAGATAAAATGAGTAATTCAGACGAAGAAGCTGTTTCTAAGGAGCAGGACAGCGCTAAAGCAGAGAGAGGCGCGGAAACAGCGTACAGTACAGAAATAATGAGAGGCGCGGAAACAGCGTACAGTACAGAAACAATGAGAGGCGCGGAAACAGCGTACGGCGTATGTACTAATGAAGCAGGCTCCAAAGAAAAATATAAAGAAAAGCACAAAGAACCACGTAAAGAAAACTTTTTCAAAAAACTGATAAGAAAGCTGCGAGAGCTGGTTGAAAGAATAAAGGAATTGTATAAGTCGCTGAAAGATAAGGCCATTTCTATAATCGACAGCATCAGGACTAAAAAAGAGGATTTAAGCGGGAAGATAGACTCGTTTTATGAGGTTATTAATGATGAGGACAACAGAGAGCTTGTGAGATTCCTGTGGGAACAGCTTAAAAAGCTGCTTCGGATAATAAAGCCAAAGAAAGGAAAGTTATATATTCATTATGGTATGGATAATCCGGAAACTACAGGAAAGATAGCAATGTACCTTGCGGTGCTGTATGGCTGGCTTGGGATAGACATAAACATTCTTCCTGATTTTGAACAGAAAATTATGGAGGGAGAAATTCAGTTAAAGGGCAGTATAAGGCTTTTCGGTATTATTGTTATAGCTCTTAAGGTATATACAAACAAACAGTTTAAAAAGGTAGTTTTAAAAAAGTAAATAAGGTGTTATAATAGTCTAAACAGAATATTTGTGACCTTAAATTTTGTTAGATTAAATCTGCCGCAGGCAGTAAAATGGAGGATATATGCAGGATAATAAGTTTGATTCAACGGTAGCATCACTTTTTAAAGGAATGGATTCATTTGTATCGGCAAAGACTGTAGTTGGAGAGGCCGTTACAGTTAATGACACAATTATTCTTCCGCTTGTGGATGTGTCGTTTGGCGTTGGCGCAGGTGCATTTGCAAGTGATAAGAAAAATAATGCGGGAGGAGCTATGACAGGAAAGATGTCTCCGAGCGCGGTTCTTGTAATTCAGAATGGTAAAACAAAGCTGGTAAATATTAAGAATCAGGAGACAGTCACAAAGGTGCTTGATATGATTCCTGATATTTTAGACAGGGTTAAGGAGTTCGGCAAGAAGGTTGAGACTGATGACGATATTGATGAAGCTATTGATGTGGCGGTAGAAAATATCTCTGAATAAATTTAAAAATATTGTCATATTATTAAGGCGGTTTGAATATCTATAAATAAGCGTACATGGGCAGGTACGGTATTATGTGCTGCAGATTGCTGGGATTTATCCTGTTTTGGATAGCGATAGGCATGATAATTGCCTTATTTTTAGTTAATAATATGTTTTTTTGCATATGCACTATAATTATTTTGATTATTTTGGGATTTAATCTGTTTTGTAAGTAAGTGTGCGAAATATAATGTAAAAAATATTCACAAATGTTAAAAAATTTCTTGCAATTATAATAGCTTTCTGATACAATATCATTTGTTGTGGGTAAAACACCCAATACCGTTAAGGAGGTGTATTGTAATGGCAAAATGTGCAATTTGCGAAAAAGGCGCTCACTTTGGTAACGCAGTGAGCCATTCTCATAGAAGATCTAATAAGAAGTGGAACGCAAACGTTAAGTCTGTAAGAGTTAAGGTAAACGGCGCTGCACAGAAGATGTATGTATGTACTTCATGCTTACGTTCAGGTTTAGTTGAGCGTGCATAATACAAGTATTGCATAATGCGGTTTTTAGGTAGTGCAAACATATAAAAGTATCTGCTATTAATTTTCGAAAATTTATATCAGCTAAAAGGGTGGATTGTTAAAAGCAGTCCACCTTTTTTGCGTAAAAGTACTTTGCATTTTTCTAATAAAAGGGTATAATGTCATTAATAGTATGGATATAAATAATATCTGTGAATGGAGGTATATATATGAAGAGTCTTATTGACGGACAGTTGGGAACTATATCAATCGATTCTGAAGTTATAGCCAAATATGCAGGCTCCACCGCAGTTGAATGTTTTGGTATTGTAGGCATGGCTGCAGTTAGTATGAAAGATGGACTTGTAAAGCTGCTTAAAGGAGAAAGCCTTACAAGAGGTATTCGTGTGGATATAGACGAGGATAATAAGATTACCATTGATTTTCACGTTATTGTGTCTTATGGCGTAAGTATTATAACTGTGTCAGACAATCTTATTGAAAATGTTAAATACAAGGTTCAGGAATTTACCGGACTTGAAATTAAAAAGATAAATATTTTTGTTGAAGGCGTGCGTGTTATTGATTAACACTCATAGAATGGAGGAATATCGTGGCAACAAACATTATAGATGCAGCACTTTTGCAGAAAATGTTTCTGGCAGGTGCGAAGAATCTTGAATCAAAGAAAGAATGGATTAATGACCTGAATGTGTTTCCTGTACCGGATGGAGATACAGGTACTAATATGACATTAACAATTATGTCTGCTGCAAAGGAAGTAAGCGCTATTGCAAATCCTACTATGGATTCTTTGGCTAAGGCTATTTCAAGCGGTTCTTTAAGAGGCGCCAGAGGTAACTCAGGTGTAATTCTTTCGCAGCTTTTCAGAGGATTTACTAAGGAAATGGCTGGTTTACAGTCACTTACTGTTGAGAATATTGCGACTGCATGCCAGAGGGCTACAGAGACAGCATATAAGGCTGTAATGAAGCCAAAAGAGGGTACAATTCTTACAGTTGCCAAAGGCATAGCCCGGAAGGCTGCTGAGGTTGCTTTAGAGACAGATGATATTGAGACTGCGCTGCTTGCTATTATAGAGTATGCGGAGCATGTGCTTTCCAAGACGCCGGAGATGCTTCCTGTTCTTAAGGAGGCTGGTGTTGTTGATTCAGGCGGACAGGGACTCGTAGTCGTTATCAGAGGTATGTATGACGCTCTCACAGGCAAGGTTACTGATTTTGAGATAACTGCGCCAAAGGCTGAATATACGTCGGAAGGAATGAGCGGCAAGGGAGCTGCAGTTGAAAATGTTGATATTAAATTTGGTTATTGTACTGAATTTATTATTATGCTTGATAAAGAATTTAACGAGGATACTGAGGAAAAATTCAAAGAATTTCTTTCATCAATCGGTGATTCCATAGTTTGTGTAGCTTTGGATGATATAGTTAAGGTGCATGTACACACTAACCATCCTGGTCAGGCATTTGAGAAGGCTCTTGAGTATGGTCAGCTTACAAAGATGAAGGTTGACAATATGAGGGAGGAGCATAACCAGAAGGTTATCGCCCAGTCAGAAATGCAGGCAGCCGTAGCCCAGAACGCTATGAAGAAGAATGCGGCAAAGCCGGCTGAGCCGCGCAGGGATTTTGGATTTGTGACAATAGTTGCAGGTTCAGGTCTTGCGGAGATATTTAAAGGACTTGGCGTTGACGAGGTAATCGAGGGCGGTCAGACCATGAACCCTAGCACGGAGGATATTTTAAATGCTGCTGAAAAGGTTAATGCTGACACAATATTTGTTCTGCCTAATAACAAAAACATAATTCTTGCAGCAGAGCAGGCAGCTTCAATTATAGAGGATAAGAAGATTGTTGTAATTCCGACAAAGACAGTTCCGCAGGGCATTACAGCTATGATTAGCTTTGAGATGTCTAATTCTGTTGCGGATAACACAGAAGCTATGACTGAGTCGCTTTCTGCCGTTGCTACAGGTCAGTTGACATATGCTGTAAGAGACACCTCCATTGATGGCAGGGAGATTAAGATTAATGATATTATGGGACTTGGTGATAAGGGACTTCTTGCAGTCGGAAAGGATGTTGAGGGTACACTTCTTGAAATGATTGGCTGTATGATGTCTGAAAATGAGGATGCAGAGCTTATCAGCGTATATTATGGTGAGGATATTACAGAGGAGCAGGCTAATGATGCGGTAGCAAAGATAGAGGAAAAATATCCGGATGTCGATATTGAACTGCAGAATGGCGGACAGCCTATTTACTATTATCTTGTTTCTGTGGAATAATTAATGTGAAAATGAATAATTCTCCTTTAATTGCGTTCTTGGAATGGGGATTAATATGAATAATGATATTGATATCAAAAAATTAAAAGGCGTCGGTGAAAAGACCGCCGATTTATTGAACAGGCTTTCTGTATATACAGTAGGTAATCTCGTGGGTTTATACCCGCGGGATTACGACGTATATGAGGAGCCTGTTTTTGTTAAGGATATAAATGAGGAACAGATAGGAAGTACTGTATCTGTGGAAGGTGTTGTGGCTAAGAAAGCAGATATGTACAGAACCGGAAAAATGTCTATAATATCAACATCTATAAGGGATATTAACGGAGATATGATAAAATGCAGCTGGTTTAATATGCCATATCTTGCAGGCAGTTTAAAAATAGGCATGCATTATGTGTTCAGAGGGCATCTTGCAGTAAAAAACAAAGCTTTGCTGCTGGAACAGCCGTCAATCTACACTATGGCACAATACGCAGAGTTAAAAGGGACAATGCAGCCAATATATCCCCTTACAAAGGGGCTTTCCAATAAAATAGTCACAAAAGCTGTAAAACAGGCGCTTGAGGCTTACAATGCAGGACTGGAAAAGGAATACATTCCCGCTGCTATAAGACAGAAAAATCATTTGGCAGAGCATAATTTTGCAATGGTTAATATACATTTTCCAAAATCTATGGAGGACTATATACAGTCGAGAAAGCGGCTTGCTTTTGAGGAATTTTTCCTGTTTGTGCTGGCTGTGCGTATGTTAAAGACTACCAACGAGAGGCGTCCGAACCGTTGCGTTATACCACATAGCCGGATTACGGAGGATTTTATAAAGGGAATCCCGTACAAGCTGACCAATGCCCAAAATAATGCATGGGAAGAAATTAAGGCAAATATGTCTGGCGACAAGCTTATGAGCAGGCTTGTTCAGGGAGACGTAGGTTCAGGAAAGACCATAATTGCGGTGCTTGCGCTGATGAACACAGCATTTGCCGGATATCAGGGGGCCATGATGGCGCCTACCGAGGTTCTGGCAAAGCAGCACTATGAGTCAATTTGTAAAATGTTTAGCAAATCAGGTATTAATCTTAACGTGTCGCTGCTTATGGGTTCAATGACCGCCGCAGCAAAAAGAAAAGAATATGAGCGCATAGCTTCAGGTGAGGCGGATATTATAATAGGAACACATGCTCTTATTCAGGAAAAGGTGGATTACAAAAAACTCGGTCTTGTTATAACCGACGAGCAGCACCGATTTGGCGTAAATCAGAGAAAATCTCTCTCTGAAAAAGGAGTGGAGCCGCATGTTCTGGTAATGAGCGCCACACCGATTCCAAGAACTCTTGCCATAATTGTATATGGAGATTTGGATATTTCTATCATTGACGAACTTCCGGCGGACAGACTGCCGATTAAAAACTGTGTGGTTGATGAAAGCTACAGAGCTACAGCCTATAAATTTATTGTAAATCAGGTTCAGCAGGGCAGGCAGGTATATATTATATGTCCTATGGTGGAGGAAAGTGAAAATGTCGAGGCGGAAAATGTAATTGATTACACTGCTAAATTAAAAGCAGAGCTTCCGGAAAAAATAAGAATTACCTATCTGCATGGGAAAATGAAAGGGCAGGAGAAAAACGACATAATGGAGCATTTTGCAGACGGACAGATAGATGTGCTTGTGTCCACAACTGTTGTGGAAGTCGGCGTAAATGTGCCAAACGCCACAGTAATGATGGTGGAAAATGCCGAGCGTTTCGGGCTTGCACAGCTTCACCAGTTAAGAGGCAGGGTGGGACGAGGCGCATATCAGTCATATTGTATTTTTATGTCTGGCAATAAGTCGAAAAAAACAAAGGAACGTCTTGAAATTCTCAACAAGACAAACGACGGATTTGTCATTGCGGAGGAGGATTTGAAACTAAGGGGCCCCGGCGATTTCTTTGGCGTCCGCCAGAGCGGCGAATTTGATTTTGGCATTGCCGACATTTATACGGACGCTAAGGTGCTTAAAGCGGCGTCAGAGGCGGCTGATACGATACTTGAGGCTGACCCGCTCCTTGAGAATGAAGAACATTACTATCTTTCGCAAAAGGTTTCAGAGTACACCATAAAATGTCTGAAGAAGCTGAATATTTAGAAGTGGTTGATTGATGTGAAAATGAATTGCATTCAGGAGGAAAGTTATGAGACGAATGGATTTTACCATGAGCCGTCCGGGGCTTGTGAAGCCGGGGGATGTTGTTGAGGTTACGGAAGGTAAGCTGCCAAGCAGTTATTACTATACCATAGAGCCGGCTGTGGCTATGTCCGGCAATTATTCAACACCGGATAGATTGAAATCTACAAAAGGCGTTGTTGTGGAGGTTGGCGAAACTGACAGGGGATACTATGTGTTGGCGGAGTTTGACGAGTGAAAAGCATATTATTTCTGGTTAAAAGGGAGAGGACTTATTTATGCAGGAAGAATTATCAAGAACAGAATTATTAATAGAAAAAGAAGGCATGGAAAAGCTTCAAAAAGCTAAGGTTGCCATATTTGGCGTGGGCGGAGTCGGTGGTTATGCAGTAGAGGCGCTGGCAAGGTGCGGAGTTGGCACTCTGGTGCTTACTGATAATGACACTGTAAGCGTTTCAAATATTAACCGCCAGATAATTGCACTTCACAGCACCATAGGCAGACCTAAGACAGAGGTGGCTAAAGAGCGTGTGCTTGATATAAATCCTGATGCAAAGGTGGAACTTCATAACTGCTTTTATCTGCCTGACAGCCATGATAATTATAATTTTAAAGAATACGATTATGTTATTGACTGCGTAGATACAGTGGCGGCAAAGCTTGATATTATTCTGGAGGCTCAGAAAGCGGGAACTCCGGTTATCAGCAGTATGGGAACAGGAAATAAACTTAATCCGCAACTGCTTGAAATCAGCGATATATACAAGACAAGCGTATGTCCGCTGGCAAGGGTCATGCGGTATGAGTTAAAAAAACGCGGCGTAAAAAAATTAAAGGTGCTATATTCAAAAGAGAATCCGATTAAGGTGTCGGCGCCGCTTGAGGAATGCAGCAGGCGCAGAAGTATTCCGGGGAGCATAGCATTTGTTCCGGCAGCAGCCGGACTTATTATAGCGTCAGAGGTTGTGAAGGATATTTTAAAAGAATGTTGATACAATTAGCATACAAAAATAGTATTTGGCAGACTGGTTGCAGATAAAGGAGTATGAAGGAAAAGTAATTATGAATCACAAAAATTATAAGAATAATATTATTATTGCTATATTTGGAATGTTTGTAATTATGGCAGCCCTGTTATTAGGCAGCCTTTGGTATAAGACGCATTGTGAGGTGGCTGTTGTCGATACCATTCAATCAGAGGACGGAGTGTATGAAGTCATTCTTCAGTCAGTTGGTGAGCCTGCGTGGCCGTTTGGTTCTGCTCCGGGGCGGCTGGTTTTGAGCAGCGATAAAAGAATCATTTCCAAAACAGACTTTAAGATAGCCAACGATGGCGCATCCTTCAGTGCGCAGAGCTGGAGCGTGACATGGTATGATAATTATGTGGAAGTCATTTTGTATGGCGAGGAACAGTACGATGAACTTGTGACATTGTATTATGACGGCCAAATTGGAAGCCGCTTCCTTACAACACGGCATGGTGCAGAACAGAAAAGTGCTTCAGATGATATTTCGGAAGCTGGGACAGATACAGAATTTGCTTCTGACGTTGAACTTTTTCTTGACGAACGGCAAATAACTGCCGGATATCAGGCTATATATGAACTTTACTCTGACAATTCACTTGATAATTTTGAAGTATATTATGGCGCTTCGGAATCTTCTACAAGATGCGTATTATCTGAAAATGAAAACACAATAGAATACTTGTTTTATAACGGCAAATCAGAAAATCAAAAATGTGGATTGTATGTGCGTTATCAGGGTGATAAAAATGCTGATGGTACATGGTCTTATGCTGATGTGAAAATGGTAGATATCTATGCCTATGTGTATGAAAGCGGTGATGTAGTAAGCAGTGGAAAAACACAATGGGAAGATGCCGGTTCAGAGGATTTTCAGAAAGTGACTGGAGGAAAATAGCTTGGGGTATTATCGGCTTGAAGAAATGGAGGCTGCACGCAGAGATTTGATGGAAGCAAAGATACGGTGTAATTCTAATGACAATATAGATTTTGTGGTTTTGAGTGAAAGGCTGGGAGTATAAGCTGCAAATTATTACAACAAACCGACGAGTTTTTACAAGAATAAACAAAAATTATTTATTCCATGTTAAAATATTATGGATAAATTATTGAGAAAAATTACTTGGAGGGAAGTTATGATTAGAATTGCAATATGTGATGACGAGCAGGAGCGTGTTGAGTCTTTAGAAAAATATATCAGGAAATATCTTGAAAAGGAAAATATAGAATATGAAATTGCGGAAAACAGCACAGATGTTAAATCGCAGGGAAAAGCTAATGAGCTTCTTGATGAAAATGTAATACTTCTGCTTGCCAATAAAACAGAAGCTCAAATTATTAATATATCAGGAAAAAACTTTAAACATAACAGAAATGGGCAGATAAATATTCCTTTTGTCAGCGGATATAAGAAAATTGAAATTAACAATATTATTTATATTGAAAGCGTCGCTCATAAAATTGTTTTTCATGTTACGGGCTACGAAATGCAGGAGTATTATTTGTATATGAAGCTAAGCCAACTGGAACCATTGTTTAGCGATTACAAATTTATCAGAATACATCAAAGCTATTTGGTTAATCCAAATTATATTAAGACTTTTAATGAAAAGTCGGTGGAATTATTAACAGAGGATAGGGAATTATCTGTTTCTAAGAAGCGTTATGTAAAAGCTAAAAAGGCGTTTAATGAGTTTGAAGAAAATTTATTATAAAATTAACTGATTAATTATACTAATTTTGAAATGTTATTTTAATGATTAATATAGTTGATTTTTAAATATTTATAGTTACAAACTTGTTTTTTTATGTTATAATATTAACAAGTTATTCGTGTAACAACTTAATATATTTTGAAAAGGAGATTTTTAATTATGGCAAACAGATTTATTTTGAACGAGACTTCTTATCATGGAGCAGGAGCTATTA
Source organism: uncultured Lachnospira sp. (assembly GCA_964482965.1). Taxonomy (GTDB): domain Bacteria; phylum Bacillota; class Clostridia; order Lachnospirales; family Lachnospiraceae; genus Lachnospira. Next base: position 111,567 of record CAYZZP010000003.1, on the reverse strand, counting down.
ATAGCATTGCTGACGAGGCGAAGGGAAGAGGCTTTAAGAAAGCGTTTGTATGTTCTGATCCTGACCTTATTAAGTTTGGTGTAACTAAGAAGGTGCTGGACGTGCTGGACGGCGCAGGGCTTGCCTATGAGGTATATTCAGGGATTAAGCCGAACCCTACTATTGAAAATGTTCAGACCGGCATTGAGTGCTACAAGAAGTCAGGAGCTGATTACATAATTGCAATCGGCGGAGGCTCTTCTATGGATACTGCAAAGGCAATCGGTATTATTATCAATAACCCTGAATTTGCTGATGTCGTAAGCCTTGAAGGAGTTGCAGATACTAAGAATAAATGTGTTCCAATTTTAGCTGTTCCTACAACAGCAGGTACGGCGGCAGAGGTTACTATTAACTATGTAATCACAGACGTTGCTAAGAATCGTAAGATGGTTTGCGTTGATCCTCATGATATCCCTGTAGTTGCATTTGTTGACCCTGATATGATGAGTTCTATGCCAAAGGGACTTACTGCAGCAACAGGTATGGATGCGCTGACGCATGCAATCGAGGGTTACATTACAGCCGGAGCATGGGAGCTTTCAGATATGTTCCATATCAAGGCTATCGAGATTATTGCAAAGAACTTAAGGGGTGCAGTAGACAATACACCTGAAGGCAGAGAAGGTATGGCTTTAGGACAATATGTTGCAGGTATGGGCTTCTCTAATGTAGGACTTGGTATTGTTCATTCAATGGCTCATCCTTTGGGCGCCTTGTATGATACACCGCATGGTATTGCAAATGCTATCATTCTTCCAACCGTTATGGAGTACAATGCAGAGGCTACAGGTGAGAAATATCGTGATATTGCTAAGGCTATGGGTGTTAAAGGCACAGAGAATATGACTCAGGAAGAATACAGAAAGGCAGCCGTAGAGGCAGTTAAGAAGCTGGCTGCTGACGTTGGAATTCCTGCTGACCTCAAGGAGATTGTGAAGAAAGAGGATATTCCTTTCCTTGCGCAGTCTGCATATGATGACGCATGCCGTCCTGGAAACCCTAAGGAGACTAGTGTTGAGGATATCACAAAGCTTTATGAGAGTCTTATCTGATTTGGTTAATACCTGAATAATGATTATGACAGAGAAAATTTTAAATATAATATTTTAGAATAGGTCGCAAACCTCCTACATATACATTTATCAGTATATGCAGGAGGTTTTTGTATGGATGGAACAACAAACAGGACATCTGACAATATGAATATTTATAAGGATATTCAGGCGAGAACTAACGGAGAGATATACTTAGGGGTGGTAGGTCCGGTGAGAACCGGTAAATCTACATTTATAAAAAGATTTATGGACCTTATGGTAATTCCTAAGCTGGAAAATGAGCATGTAAAGTCAAGGACAAGGGATGAACTGCCCCAGAGCGCAGCAGGTACAACGATTATGACAACTGAGCCTAAATTTGTGCCGAGCGAGGCTGCTTTAATTTGCCCCGTGGAGGGGATAAATGTAAAGGTGCGGCTTATTGACTGCGTTGGATTTATGGTGGAGGGAGCTTCAGGACATATTGAAAATGACAAGGAGCGTCTTGTAAAGACGCCGTGGTCCCAGGCGGAAATTCCATTTACAAAGGCGGCGGAAATAGGCACTCAGAAGGTTATAGGAGAACACTCGACCATAGGAATTGTAGTTACAACCGACGGTTCGTTTACCGAGATAGGCAGGCAGATGTATGTTCCTGCTGAGGAGCGCACCATCAGAGAACTTAAAAATATTAACAAGCCGTTTATTGTGCTTTTGAACAGCTCAAAGCCATACTCGGAAGAGACTGTCCAGCTTGCAGGGCAAATGACTGAAAAATACGGAGTTAAGGTTATGCCTGTAAACTGCGACCAGTTAAGAAAAGAGGATATAAACAGTATTCTTGAAAATGTGCTGATGGAATTTCCGGTTACTGAAATTGACTTTTTCACGCCTCAGTGGATGGAAATGCTGCCGCAGGAGCATTGGCTGAAAAAAGAGATTATAAACGCTGCTGCAGCGATACTTCAAAAGTTTACATATATAAAAGATGTCAATAATGATTATGAGAAGCCTGAGTGCGAATATATAGAGAGCGTCAATGTTGATGATATTGATATGTCCAGAGGATGCGTAAAAATGGAAGTTTCTATGCAGCCTAATATTTACTATAATATTCTAAGCGAGCTTTCCGGCACCACAATCAGCAATGAATATGAACTTATAAATATCATAAAAGAACTGTCCTCAAAGAAAGAGGAGTTTGACAAGGTGAAGGACGCGCTTGTTGATGTAAATGTATCCGGCTTTGGAGTGGTTACGCCTGTCAAAGAAAATATTACCCTTGAGGAACCTGTAGTTATCAAAAACGGCAATAAATACGGCGTAAAAATTAAAGCCCTTGTTCCGTCAATTAATCTTTTAAAGACAAATATTTCTGTGGAAATTGCGCCTATTGTGGGAACCAAGACGCAGGCCGACGACCTTATCGAATATATTAAAACAAATTCTAAGGAAGGTGACAACGGAATCTGGGATACAAATATATTCGGAAAGACCGTAGAGCAGATTGTGGGCGATGGAATTTACGAAAAAACCCATAACATTACAGCAGAGAGCATGGAAAAAATCAGCGAAACGCTGGAAAAGGTCATGAATGAAAATACAGGACTTGTGTGTCTGATAGTGTGATAAATTTATAGTATTTTAATAATGTTTTTTATGGTATTTTTTTCTTTATAACTTATGAAAAATATGGTATTATAAAATTCGAGCAAAATCTTAATGCTGTGAGGTACTAAAGATAATTATTAATTAATGCTGTAACAGCGCTTTGTAATTATGAGTAAAGCAGATTGGAGATTAGAGGATGAAAAAGGTAGAGGACTATGTGAGAAGTATTCCGGATTTTCCGGAAAAAGGAATTATATTCAGGGATATTACAAGCGTGATACAGGACCCTGACGGATTAAAAATGGCAGTGGATGGTATTCAGGAGCTGATAGGCGATGCGGATTATGATGTGGTTGTAGGACCGGAGTCAAGAGGTTTTATATTCGGCGTGCCTGTTGCCTACAACAATCACAAATCATTTGTTCCAGTAAGAAAGAAGGGCAAGCTCCCATGCGAGACTGTTTCTATGGAATATGACCTTGAGTACGGAACGGCGGTTATAGAGATACATAAGGATGCAATCAGACAGGGACAGAAAGTTGTTATTGTGGACGACCTTATTGCTACCGGAGGCACCACTGAAGCCATTATAAAGCTGATTGAGCAGCTCGGCGGAGAGGTTGTAAAGGTTGTATTTCTTATTGAGCTTGAAGGGCTTAATGGCAGAGACAAGCTTAAGGGATATGATGTTGATGCCGTTATTAAGTACGAGGGCAAATAATTCTTTCATTTGACATAGCTGTAGAAGATTCAATGGAGAATATAATGCAGAAAATTTTGATGGTAAAGATTATATAAAGCAGAAAATATAAATGGAGGAAATTTATTATGGGGACACCGCATAATAAGGCGGAAAAAGGTCAGATTGCAAAGACGGTATTGCTGCCGGGAGATCCGCTCAGGGCAAAATATATTGCCGGGACTTATCTTGAAGACGCGATTTGTTTTAATACTGTGAGAAATATGCTTGGCTTTACCGGAAAATATAACGGTGCTGAGGTTTCGGTTATGGGAAGCGGTATGGGTATGCCGTCCATAGGTATATACAGCTATGAGCTGTTCACAGAGTATGACGTGGATAACATTATACGAATAGGTTCTGCCGGTGCGCTGGCTGACCATATACAGCTGGGGGATATTGTTATTGGTATGGGAGCCTGCACAGATTCCAATTATGCAAGCCAGTACAACCTGCCGGGTACATTTGCTCCCATAGGGGATTACGGGCTTCTTCGCAAGTCGGTGGAGCTTGCTGAAAAATCAGGCTTAAGTGTGGCGGTAGGCAATATTTTATCATCGGATATATTTTACAATGATGATAATAATGTCAATGACAAGTGGAAAAAAATGCATGTTCTTGCGGTGGAAATGGAGGCGGCAGCCTTGTATATGAACGCGGCAAGACTTGGAAAGCATGCGCTGTGCATGGTTACCATAAGCGACCATTTATACAGGAATGAGCATTTGTCGTCAGACGAGCGTCAGACCAGCTTCAATGATATGATGAAGGTGGCGCTGGGCGTGGCGGCAGAAAAGGAAAGGTAACAGAGCAGACTGATGGATATTGAATTTATTATATTATTTGGCGGATTTATTATTATAGCAATATATGTGCTGGTTGATAATGCCAGAAAACGTAAAGTCCGCATAGAAAAAAAACTGAAAAATTCCTACGGAAAGCCTTCCGCAAGAAAATATTCAGAGGACGAGTTTGAACTTATAAAACATTTTTATGGGGAATCGGCGGAGAATGGCTACAGTGTTGATGATATAACGTGGAATGACTTGGGAATGGACGATATTTACAAGGCTATGAATATATCAAATTCCTCGGCGGGACAGGAGTATCTCTACAAAATGTTGAGGATTCCTGCAAAAACAAAGGATGAATTAAAGGAGACCGACAGACTGGCGGAATTTTTTAATTCTGACGAGCAGAAGAGACTTGAAGTTCAGAGAAAGTATGTCAAGCTTGGATTTGCAAGGGTCATATCTTTAAGTGATTATCTGGGGCTTATCCCGGAGCTTAGCACAGGCGGAAATGTTGTTCACTATTTAGCCATAGCGTCAATATTGGCGGCGCTTCTGGTGTGTCTCTTTGCAGACCCGGTTATAGGTATATTTTTGATAATTGCGGCTATATCATTTTCGGTTATATCTTATTACAAGTACAAGGCCGATGTAGAACCGTATTTCATATGTATAAGACAGTTTGTCAATATGCTGGCGGCGGCAAAGGAGATTGCGGCGCTAAAATATGATGAGCTGGAAAGCTATAATGACAAATTTAACGACATTAATATAAAGTTTTCAAATATAGTAAAAAATACATTCCTTTTGAGTACGGGAAATGTTGACGGCTCCATAGCGGAAATGCTGCTTGATTATATAAGGATGCTTACCCATGTAGATCTTATTAAATTTAACAGTATGGTGAAAAAGCTTGCAAAGCATGAGGAAGAAATGTACGACCTTATGAATACGCTTGGATATCTGGAAGCATGTATCAGTGTTGCTTCATTTAGAAAATGGCTTCCTTACTGGTGCAGACCTGAATTTACAGGGCAGTATGGCGGAAATCCGGTAGCGGCAGGCGGCACGGGACTTGAATTAAAAGAGGTATTTCATCCGATGATTGCGGGGCCGGTATCTAATTCCATAAGGGCAGACAAACATATTCTTATAACAGGCTCAAATGCTTCTGGAAAATCGACATTTTTAAAGACGGTGGCTATCAATGCAGTCTTGGCGCAAACCATATTTACAAGTACCTCAAAGGAGTACAGGGCGCCTATGTACAGGGTTTATTCATCCATGTCGCTTAAGGACGATTTGAGCAGCAGCAGCAGTTATTATATTGTTGAAATTAAGTCGTTAAAAAGAATTCTTGATGCGGTTGAAAGTCAAAAGGACGGCGACAAACGACCTGTGCTGTGTTTTGTTGACGAGGTTCTTCGCGGAACCAACACAGTGGAGCGAATTGCGGCATCCTCTGAGATATTAAAAAGCCTGCGTTATAAAAATGTACTGTGTTTTGCGGCAACTCATGATATTGAGCTTACGGCAATTCTTGAAAAGTTTTATGATAATTACCATTTTCAGGAAACGGTTACAGATGATGATGTGAAGTTTAATTATAAGCTTTTCAGAGGTCCTGCAACTACAAGAAACGCCATAAAGCTCTTGAAGATTATGGGCTATGACAAGCAGATAACCGACGGTGCCGATAAACAGGCTATGTATTTTATGGACAACGGAATATGGCAGATGTAATCTACAGTATTGAAAATATGCATAAAATGTGTTATAATATAAAATTGTCCAAGCAGTTTTATGCAGAATGGGCGAAAGCGGGGTATATAAGTATGGTTTTATTAGTTAGTACTTTGGTTAGTGATATTATAGTTGAGACAACAAAGTTTATTTTTTTGTTGGTATTGCTGGCTGTCGGCGTAGTTATAGGAGGCGGACTCCGTAAGCGTTCCGACGCGAAGAAGGCGGCAAAAAAAGCAGCCGAGGAGGCAGCCGCAGAGACTGCTGAATAAGGCTTAAATATTATTATTTAATTTATTCCAGGAGGAAAAGAACGTGCAGTACAGAGGCGTAAACGAGTTAAGAAGAATGTATCTTGACTTCTTTGAGAGCAAGGGTCATTTGAAGATGAAGAGTTTTTCACTCGTTCCACACAATGACAACAGTTTGTTAATTATCAATTCAGGTATGGCTCCATTAAAGCCATATTTTACGGGACAGGAGATTCCGCCGAGAAGACGTGTCACAACATGTCAGAAATGTATTCGTACAGGCGATATTGAAAATGTAGGAAAGACAGCAAGACATGGTACATTTTTTGAAATGCTTGGAAATTTCTCGTTTGGAGATTATTTCAAGAGAGAGGCTATTCACTGGTCTTGGGAGTTCCTGACAGAGGTTGTGGGGCTTGATGCGGACAGATTTTATCCTTCGATTTATGAAAATGATGACGAGGCTTTTGAAATCTGGAATAAGGAGATTGGCATTGCTCCGGAAAGAATTTTCAGATTTGGCAAGGAAGACAATTTCTGGGAGCATGGCGCAGGTCCCTGCGGTCCATGTTCAGAGATTTATTACGACAGAGGCGAGAAGTATGGCTGCGGCAAGCCGGGATGTACGGTAGGCTGTGACTGCGACCGTTACATGGAAGTTTGGAATAACGTATTTACGCAGTTTAACAATGATGGTGAGGGCAATTATACAGACCTTATCCAGAAAAACATCGATACAGGTATGGGACTTGAGCGTCTTGCAGTGGTAGTTCAGGATGTGGATTCCATTTTTGACGTTGATACATTGCAGGCTCTCAGAAACAAAATCTGTGAAATGGCAAATGTCACTTACAGGGAAGATGAGAAAAAGGATATTTCTATCAGAGTTATCACAGACCATATCCGTTCAGTAACATTTATGGTAAGCGATGGAATTATGCCTTCAAATGAAGGCAGAGGCTATGTATTAAGAAGACTCTTAAGAAGGGCTGCAAGACATGGCAGACTTTTAGGTATTCAGAACAAGTTTCTTGCAAAGCTCTGTGAGACAGTAATTGAAGGCTCAAGGGACGGATATCCTGAGCTTGAGGAGAAAAAGGAATTTATCTTCAAGGTTATAACAGAGGAGGAGGACAAGTTTAATAAGACTATAGACCAGGGCTTGAGTATTCTTTCTGATATGGAGGCTTCCCTTGAGGCAGAAGGCAGGAATGTGCTTGCAGGCGAGGATGTATTTAAGTTATATGATACTTACGGCTTCCCTGTTGATTTGACAAAGGAAATCCTTGAAGAAAAGGATATTACAATCGACGAGGAAGGCTTTGCAAAGGCTATGAACGAGCAGCGTGAAATGGCTCGTAAGGCTCGCAAGACAACTAATTATATGGGTGCGGACGCAACTGTATATGATGAGATAGATCCTGCGATTACAAGCGTATTTGTAGGCTATGACAAGCTTGTAAATACTTCAAGGATTACAGTGCTTACAACTGAAAATGAATTGGTTGAGGCGTTGTCAGAAGGTGAAAAGGGTACTGTTATTGTTGAGGAGACAGTATTTTATGCGACTATGGGTGGTCAGGAAGGTGACAGCGGTATTATCACAACTGCTGAAGGTTCCTTTGACGTGGAGACAACAATTAAGCTTAAGGGCGGTAAGGTTGGACATGTCGGCGTTATGACAAAGGGTATGATGAAGGTTGGAGATGAAGCAGCTCTCTATGTCAATGAAGCCAAGAGAAGCGATACATGCAAGAACCACAGCGCGACACATTTGTTGCAGAAAGCATTGAGAACGGTTCTCGGAAACCACGTTGAACAGTCGGGTTCATTTGTTAATCCTGAGAGATTGAGATTTGACTTCACACATTTCCAGAGTATGACAGACGATGAAATTGCTGAGGTTGAGGCTCTTGTAAATGAAAAGATTGCAGAGGGCATAGATGTTGTAACGGATATTATGACTATTGACGAGGCTAAGAAAACCGGAGCTATGGCTCTTTTTGGCGAAAAATACGGCGAGAAGGTACGAGTAGTATCTATGGGAGATTTTTCTAAAGAGTTCTGCGGCGGTACGCATGTAGCCAACACAGGAAATATTATGCTCTTTAAGATTGTGTCAGAGTCAGGAGTAGCTGCCGGAGTAAGAAGAATAGAGGCGCTTACAGGAAACGGCGTTCTTAAATACTATGCCAATATTGAAAAGCAGCTTGCAGAGGCGGCAGCGGCAGCAAAGACAGAAACATCACAGCTTGTGAGAAGGATCCATACTATGAATGATGAAATTAAAGAGCTTTCAAGTGAGAATGACAAGCTTAAGGCACAGCTTGCAAACAATGCTCTTGGAGACGTTAAGAACGATATTCAGGACATTAAGGGTGTTTCATTTATTGCCACAAAGGTTGACAATGTTGATATGAATGAGCTTCGCAATCTCGGCGATAAGCTGAAGGGTGAAATAGGCTCAGGCGTTGTGCTTATTGTTAGCGCACAGGGCAGAGATAAGGTTAATATAATTGCTATGGCAACAGACGACGCAGTCGCAAGGGGCGCTCATGCAGGCAACCTTATTAAAGCAGTTGCAGGTCTTGTGGGCGGCGGTGGAGGCGGTCGTCCAAACATGGCTCAGGCAGGCGGAAAGAACCCTGCAGGAATAGATTCATTGCTCGCAAAGGCGCCGGAGGTACTGGCTGAACAGCTTTAGGGATAATCAAATTATATTAAATCTCAGCGCAATATAATTTTAGTGTTGTAAGATTTTTGTGAGATTTTAATATAAAATTTGTTGTAAAATTTTTGCATTTTTCGGTTGACGAAAAGATATTATATGATATAATGTTTTTTGTGCAATTAATTAATACCCTATTTATGTATTGTTGTGCACAATCTGCAACAGAAGGGTGGTCAGGAAATCAGATGTCAAATGTAATCGTTAAAGAGAACGAGTCTTTAGATAGCGCATTGCGCAGATTCAAGAGAAACTGTGCTAAGGCAGGCATTCAGCAGGAAATTCGTAAGAGAGAACATTACGAGAAGCCAAGCGTAAGACGTAAGAAAAAGTCTGAGGCAGCTAGAAAACGTAAGTTCAACTAATTAATTTAAGTTGATTTTGATTTTAGTGTATGAAGGAGATATAGAAATATATCTCCTTTATTTTTTACGCGCAGTCCCGTGCAGCTGAAATATGCCGCTAAAGCGGCGCACAGGTAGCGCGGCGAGCAGGGAAAGTAATCTTCCCTACTCGATTGCACAGGCATAAGGCAAGCAGAAATGCAGGCATTTCTATTTGCCGCCGCATGCAAACAGTAAAAACTCGCAGAGCGTGTTTTTACTGTTTTTTGATGTGTATGGCAAAAGCGTTGATTGGATTTTTTTTGAAAAAATTGGCAGGGTATGGTATAATTGATGCAACAACAGAGAGTGGCGTGACAAGGAAACAGAAAGATAAAAAATAATTATTTTGGAGGTATGACTTATGATGAAAAAAATACTAAAGCAGCATGCCTATTTTTATGCTTATTTATGGTATTAACACAGGTTTCAATATTAACTGTTACAGCAGACAGCGGCACAGTTTCAGAAGATAATATTGAATACGCTATTGAAAACGGATTAATCAACAGCAGTTATGTAGACAATAATAAGCTGGCAGATTATTATTATAATGAAAGCGGGTATAGGATTAAGAAAGTATGTTCCGAGAGGATTGAGGTGTATAATTATGATGAGCATGGGAGTCTTAGCAGTGTTGTTATAACTATTGGCAGTAATCATTACGAAGTGGAATATAACTATAGTTATGCCAATAATATTCCTATTCTTGAAAATATTTTATATGAAGGCTCAACATATGGTATTTTGCGAGATAGTACTAACAATATAATTGGTTTGTCAAATGAGGAAAATGTTCAGGTTATAAAATATGTATATGAAGGTGCTGTTTTAGAAAATGTTTTTGAAGTAACAGCGTATGGAGATGTTATTAATCATAATGAGGATTTTATAGGCAATCTTAATGGAGTATGTTGGCAGGATGCATATTATGATTATGAAAGTGGTTTATATTACAAATATAGAAGATATTATAATCCTGCAGAAGGTTTATATATAACAGGTTTTAATAAAGAAAATTTATATACAGAAACAAATCCATTTATTAATGATAAGCTAAGAAACTGGGAAGATAGTGAACTTTATGCTGAAGAGTGGAAACTTGAATTGATGAGTGATAGTTCACATGGGCGGGCTTTAGATTATAGTGAATCGTGGTATGCTTCGTTGTCAACTGTTGAAATTTTATCGAGACTTATTTATGCGGAAAATTCCAGCAGTGATATGAATGAACGAAAAGGTGTTGCTTATGTGATTATGAATAGAATTGAAACGGATGATACTGTGAGTTTTGGTGAGGGGTTAAGAGGTGTTGCTACGAAAGCAAAACAATTTGCTAGTATCACGGGAGGACAGAATGATACTACAACATCTAGAAATCCATTAAAATCAGGTGCGGCTACACAAATTGATTATATAAACTGGGAACATGCTACATTTTTGGCATGTTTATTGTGTACAACTTTAGACCAATATGAATGGAGTGTTATATCTTCAAGACCAAGCGGCATAACCGATCAATTATATTTTGTATCATATAACTATGGTATTAATTTGGGGAAGTTTAGAGATTCATCAAGTGGAATACAATATTATTCTAACGGAAAATGGTTAAATGTAAATAAAGTGGCTATATGTGGATATGGAGTATTTAATAGCGTAGCTGATATTAAATCAACCAATACAGGTTCAACAAACAGAAATATATTTTTTAACATATAGGGGGAGTTATGCGGCAAAAAATAAGTGTAACTAATAAATTTTTATCACCAATGTTTTCAATAATTCTATTGGCAATATTGCTTGTATTCATTGCTTCTGTTACAGGCTGCAAATCACGCAAAAACAGTAATGATAATAATTTGTCGGAGTTAACTTCAGAAGTTGAGAATAAAAGTAACATTGACAATATGAGTGCAGAAGGCAAAATGTATGCTATCACTAACAGCTGGTATAAATACAAAACAGTAAACAAGTTAGTTACTGAGGTGTACGAAAAAGACCAGCTTGTAGTGAAGAATGAGTACGACAGCGACGGCTACAGGATAAAGAAAACAGCAGACGACACAGTTACAAACTTCAAGTATGATAAGGAGTACCAGCTTATAACAGAGGTCTGTATAAGCAATAAGACAGGAACACATACTCTTAAGTACACTTATGAATTGCAGTATTCTGATGTAAAAGGACCTAAATACAAACTGACAGGTTTTACATACAATGGGCATAATTATACATTTAAAATGACGGACGATGGTCGGGGGATTATTACAGCTATATATGAAGGCGGCACATGCGTGGCTGAGTATGAGATGAAAAACAGTTTACTTAAGGCAGTATATGAGTTTAAAAATGGTGAAAAGGTAAAGAATGATGATCCTGATTTTATCGGAAATCTGAATAGAGTATTATCTGAAAACGAATATTATTATGATGATGAGACAGGAATGTTTATTAACAAAGATTTACGGTGGTATTCGTCTTATGGCAATATGAGTTATTATGAAAGGGAGTATGAAACACTGACATACATACCAATAGTCTGGACTCCGTCAAACGGTGATAAATATGTGTATAATGATAATGGTGACATTGAGAGAATAGTTAATAATGATGAGGTTCTTGCAGAGTATAAATACGAACAATATGCTGATAGTTCCTTTGTGCTGACGGAAAAAATAAGCGGCAGTAACGTGGTGAAATATGACTATTTTACAGGAAATGAAGACATTGCTAAAGGAGAATATTTTTGGTCGGATTTGTATATCGCAAAAAACAGCCTGACTGAACAGAATATAAATTATAACGACTTAAAATCAAAGTTTTCGGGCAAATTAAAAAGTATCAGCACGATTATAAACGGAAAAGAGTATAAGCTTATATATAAGTATGGGTATCCAATCGAAGATAAAATACTTGGTGAAGGTTTTGGCAGTTTAGAAGTTTCCGGGTTTTCTTATAATGGCAAAAATTATAAATTTGAGTTTGCAGTTTATGACAGCTCTCTTATAACCGGAATAATAGACGATAAAGGTAATAAATTAGTTAGCTATAAGATAGAGAATGAAGGAGGTTTGTACTATAATCGAAAAACATATGAGCTAAAGAATGGCGTAGAGGTTGAGAATAATTCGCCTGATTTTATAGGCAATCTTAATCTGATTGTGTGTGACAAAATAATTTATGATACCGATTGCGGCGTCAATTTTAATGCTATTAGATATAAAAGGTAATATACAGCCTGTGTTAAGAATATTATATCTTAACACAGGTTTTTGTATGGTGGTCATTTTGACGGGAAGGGAAAAATTTGTAGACAGGATGTCTATTGCTAAGGACGCTTCGCTGGGAGCGCCCATAGTAACGGCTATTGGCAATTATGAGCTTTATGTGGAAAATTTCAAGTCAATAGTATTTTATGAATGTGACACAATTAAGCTGCTTACAAAGCAGGGTATGATTATAATTAAAGGAAATATGCTGGAAATACAGCATTATGACGACGAGGAGATTGCAATAAGAGGCAGAATATGCAGTATCGAGTATTAGAGAGACGCAGTACAATTTTCAGGCGGAAATGGTATAAGCAATAAAAATAAGGAGCAGCAGGCTATGAGAAGCGGTGGAAGAGCTTCATATGTTCAGGTCAGAGTTGTAAGCGACAGACCTGAGCGATTTCTTAATATGTGCAGGCACAGACAAATAAGATTCTGGAATATTAACCGAACAGAGGAAGGATTTTCGGCCTGTATTACAAGACAGGATTTTTTGCTGATAAAAGATATCTGCTATAAAACAGGGACAAAGGTAAGGATAGTAAAAAAAGTCGGGATACCATTTTTAATGTTTAAGTACCGCAAGCATTATTCGTTTCTAGTGGGAATACTGATGTCCTGCCTCATATTGTATCTGTGCGGGCTGTTCGTGTGGAATATATCGTTTACAGGCAATTCCAAATATACCAACAGTATGTTGCTGAAATTTCTTCGTTCTACGGGCGTTTATTCAGGCATGCAGATTGGCAGTGTTGACTGCGATAGTATAGAATCCTCCATAAGAAATGAATACTCGGATATCACATGGGTGTCTGCAGAAATAAGCGGAACTCGGTTGATTGTACATATAAAAGAAAACGATGTGGCAACGGTGACAGGCGATAGCCAGAACACTCCAAGAGATATTGTAGCTGCGGAAAATGGAGTTGTACACAGCATAATAACAAGAAAAGGAACTCCTATGGTAAAGGTGGGGGATACTGTCGAAAAAGGTCAGATTCTTGTATCGGGAGTCGTGAAAATACTAAACGATGCCGGCGACCATGTTGGAAATATTTACACGGAAGCGGATGCAGACATAATTGTTTCCACACGGTACGAGTACTACGATAAGCTGAACATACAGCACGATAGTAAAATATATACAGGCAGTACAAAAACGAAAAAAATATTTGGCTTTGTGGATAGGGATGTTGAGCTTGATTTTACATTTGGCGCATTTGAAAATGCTGATGTTATTACAAAATATGAGCCGTGTCTGCTTACGGAAAGCTTTTATCTGCCCTTTTATTTTGGAAGCAGAGTTTATTATGAATATAACGAGGTGGTGGAAAATTATACAGAGGAAGAAGCTAAATCCGAGCTTTCAAAACATTTTAATTATTATATTGAGGATTTAATTGAAAATAAAGTGCAAATTATTGAATATAATGTTAAAATGTACACAGACAGCGACAGCTTTGTTATGGGCGGTTCTGTGGATGTGCTGACTCCGGCGGTAGAATACAGTCCGGTGACAGACATTGAAATTAAGGTTAATGAGGAGAATAAGAGCAGTTAATGAGTGTTGTAGAAGCGATAGTTGATATGCCTGCAAAGTATAGCAGCGCAGTGTTTGGACAGTTGGACGTATTTGCAAAAAAGATTGAGAGAACCCTGAAGGTTACTATAATAGCACGTAATTCAGATGTAAAGGTTCTCGGCTCGTCTGAGGCGGTAAGACATGCGGTAAATGTAATTAACAATCTTGTCGAGCTTGCCAAGCGTGGAAATGTTATAAATGAGCAGAATGTGGATTATGCTCTTTCCCTGTGTTTTGAGGAGAAGGAGGGTGCGGTTCTGGAGATAGATTCCGACCTTATCTGCCGGACTATCAACGGAAAGCCTGTTAAGCCTAAGACATTGGGACAGAAACACTATGTGGACCTTATTCGGGATAAAATGATAGTGTTTGGCTTGGGACCTGCCGGAACCGGTAAGACATATCTTGCTATGGCCATGGCTATAACTGCGTTTAAAAATAATGAGGTAAACAGGATTATTTTGACAAGGCCTGCCATTGAGGCCGGTGAAAAGCTGGGATTTCTTCCGGGAGATTTGCAGAGCAAGGTAGACCCGTATCTTCGTCCCTTGTATGACGCATTGTATCAGATAATGGGAGCTGAGAGCTTCGCTGCCAATATGGAGAAAGGTCTTATCGAGGTGGCACCTCTTGCATATATGCGTGGACGAACCCTTGACAATGCGTTTATTATACTTGATGAAGCGCAGAATACAACTCCTGCACAGATGAAAATGTTTCTTACAAGAATAGGCTTTGGTTCAAAGGTTGTAGTCACAGGCGACCAGACACAGAAGGATTTGCCGAAGGATACAATTTCAGGTCTCGACGTAGCTATGAGAGTGCTGGCAAAGGTTGATGAAATTGGATTTATCAAACTTACCAACCAGGACGTTGTACGTCATCCGCTTGTGCAAAAAATTGTAAAGGCATACGAGGATTATGAAAATCAATCCGCAAGGCGTACAAGCCGAAGGAAAAGCAAAAACAGGTGAGACTTGCAAATAAAAGAAAAAGTTACATGGAGGACAAATAATATGACAGTTAATATAGAATATGAGACAGACATAGAGCTTAAGCTGGATTATGAGGATATTATTAAAAAAGTCGTGGAAGAAGCGGCGGATTATGAAAAATGTCCATATGAGGCGGAGGTAAATGTGGTTCTTACGGATAATGCCTCAATTCACCATATTAATAGAGAGACAAGAAATGTGGACGCGCCCACAGATGTGCTGTCATTTCCTATGATTGAATATGCTTTGCCGTCTGATTTTGACAGCCTTAAAGAAGAAATGGAGTCAAATCCGGGAGACTATTTCAATCCCGACTCAGGAGAGCTTATGCTTGGCGACATTGTCATTTCGGTTGAGAAGGTTATGGAGCAGGCTGAAAAGTACGGACATTCACAGGAAAGAGAGCTGGCATTTTTGGTGGCTCATAGTATGATGCACCTTTTCGGCTACGACCATATGGAGGCTGAGGAGGCAAAGGTTATGGAGGCAAAGCAGGAGGGCGTTCTTAAAGCGCTTGGGATTTCAAGATAAAATATTGTAATGAAGAATAAAGTAAAAAACACTAGAGGTAACTATGAAAATTAATAATTCAGACGAAAATAAAATGCTTATAAATGCGGCAAAAGAAGCTATGGAGCACTCATATTCCCCGTATTCGGAATTTAAGGTTGGCGCTGCGGTTCTGGCGGATGACGGCAAAATATACAAGGGCTGCAATATAGAAAATTCCTCATACGGCGCAACAATCTGTGCGGAGAGAACAGCTATATTTAAGGCGGTATCCGAGGGTGCCGGCGTGGTTATAAAGATTGCTATTGTGTCTTCATCAGGGGAGCATACATTTCCTTGTGGAATATGCCGCCAGGTATTAGTTGAGTTTGCCAATGACAGCACGTTGGTGCTTCTTGAAGGCGAAGGCGGAGCAGTTGTAGAGGAATATGCGTTGAGCGAACTAGTGCCATATGTATTTGACGGAACGCTGCTTTAATGGCGGGCATTTATTTTTGTATATAAAGCTGTTTTAGGGCATAAGGCAGCTTTGGCAGCAAATTTGTATAATTTATCCGGAATTGGTCGAAACTACTTGTAGGAGGCGGTTTTTGACCGAAATGGATATGGATAATAATATTAGGAAAAATATATTTATGTGGTTTATAATTGTTTTGAGTATAATAGTGGCGGTATCGCTGCTGGTGGCAGTTTCGGCTTTAATGATTAATAAAGAGCCGGAAGATACTCCGATTGACAGGGAAAGTATTTCTAATCTTGCACAGCATAATGGAAATATGCAAAATGAAAATTCACAGAACGAAAATTTACCGACGGGAAATTCCGGCGGGTACAAGACAGGCGTTAATGCAAACAGCGGCGTAAATGTTATTGCAGACGACAACAGACAGGACGAGCTGTATTATCTTATATATACCAGAGAGCGGGTTGAAATATATACAGGCGACGGTACTCTTTATGATTATGCGGATGTCAGGACTGAACTGCTGCCTGAAGAAGTGTTTGCTGAGCTTAAACAGGGAATGTATATAAAAGGCGACGAGGATTTATACGATTTTCTGCAGGCGTACAGCAGTTGAGACATCTCGATTAAGAATAGCGGCGAAGCGGCTAAAGCCGGATATGGTGGGATTGAGCCGGAGAGACGGTGCGCTGGTGCCGAACAAATATAGTTTAAATGGAGAAACAATATATGGCGCAGGATAAAAAATGCTACGACTGTATAGTGATAGGAGGCGGAGCAGCCGGAATGATGGCTGCTATAACGGCTGCAGGCTGCGGTGCAAGTGTAGCGATAATTGAGCATACGAAAAGACTTGGAAATAAAATTTTGCAGACAGGCAACGGAAAATGCAATTTTACAAACCGATATATAGATTTGTCCATGTACCAGAACGAGGATAAAGAAACTGTAATAAATATAATCGGACAGTTTGGCGTGGATAATGTTATGGAATTTTTTAGAGGACTTGGAATATATGCAAAGGAGCGCGGCGGTTATGTATATCCCCATTCGGAGACTGCTGCTTCGGTAAATGACGCTTTAAGGCTGGAGGTTGAAAATCAAAAAATTAAAGTTTATACGGAGTGCGAGGTTTTATCCGTGGAATCAGAAAAGACTTATGAAGCCTGTGCAACGACAAGATTTTCTGTAAAAACCACTTTAGGAATAATATACGCCCCAAAATTGATATTAGCCACAGGCTCAAAGGCCGCTCCAAGATCAGGTTCTGACGGTTCGGGCTATGAGCTTGCAAGACAACTTGGACACAAAATTAAAAAGCCTTTGCCTGCATTGGTTCAGCTGGTAAGCAGCAATCCGTACTGCAAGGCTATGGCAGGCGTCAGAAGCACCGGAACGGCAAAGCTATATATTGACGGAATATTTGCATCGGAGGATACGGGTGAAATTCAGTACACAGATTACGGAATAAGCGGAATACCTGTATTTCAGCTGAGCAGATACGCCGTTCTTGCGCTGGACAAAGGCAGGAGCGCAAATATATGTATCAATATGCTAAACGATATATCGCAGGATACTCTTTACAGGGATATAGAAAACAGACTTGATAAAAATAGCGCAAAGACTGTAGAGCAATATTTTTCAGGAATTGTTAATAAGAAACTTGTATATGCAGCAGGAAAAACTGCAAATGTCGACGTGACAAAGAGAATTGATAAAGCGGGAGCTAAGGAACTTCGCAAAATAGTTGATGCTTTGGCGTGCTTTAGCTTTGATATAACAGGCTCCAAAGGCTTTGAGCAGGCACAGGTTTGTCAGGGAGGTGTGCGCCTTAGCGAAGTAGATGAACATACATTGGAATCAAAGCTGTGTAAGGGACTTTATTTTGCGGGAGAGGTACTTGACGTGGACGGAAAATGCGGCGGTTACAATTTGCAGTGGGCCTGGAGCAGCGGATATGTGGCCGGCGTTAATGCAGCAGGAAACAGGGTTGAGAAATAATACAGAGGATTTTTTATGGCGCAGAAGGTAATAAGAATTAATCAGATTAAATTGCATCTTAACAAAAATAATACAAATAAATTGAGCTTAAACAAAATTAATAATGATAAAGCATTAAAAAAGGAACTTGAGACCTATGTGGTTAAAACAGTTGGAAAGCTGGCGGCGGCAGTCAAAATAAAAAGTTCGGTTAAGAGCGTTGATTATGAGATTTCAAGGCATTCAATAGACTCAAGACATAAGCCGGATATTTATTACATATACAGCGTAGATGTAAAAGGCGTCGGCGGACTTTCAGACGGTTTTGATAGGTTTGCAAAAAAAGTTGAAAAAATATTAAAAAGCGACGATAGTAACCGCAAAAACAGTAACCGCAAAAAACTAAGTTTTTCCAATGTTTCTGTAAACGAAATAACAAAATACAGGTTTCCTGTTAGTAATATAGCTGCGGATAAAACAGAATATAAATCTGCCGTCAAACCTGTGATTATTGGTTTTGGACCGGCGGGAATGTTTGCTGCGCTTATGCTGGCGGAGGCGGGGTTAAGACCCGTCGTGTATGAACGGGGACAGGCTGTGGAGGACAGGACTAAGGCGGTAGAAAGCTTCTGGAATACAGGTGTGTTGAATGGTGAGTCAAATGTGCAGTTTGGCGAAGGCGGCGCAGGAACATTTTCTGACGGAAAGCTTAATACTCAGATTAAAGACCCATCAGGAAGGATACGAAGGGTTCTTGAGGAATTTGTAAGATTTGGGGCGAGGCCGGAAATTTTATATGTAAATAAACCTCATATAGGTACAGATGTTCTTGCGGATATTGTTAAAAATATACGGAACAGAATTATTGAGCTTGGCGGAGAGGTCAATTTTAACTCAAAGCTGACAGATATTGTTATTGAGCAGGGAAAAGTGAAAAAAGCCATAATAACCAATACTATAAATGGAACAGACGAAGAAATTCCATGCAGCTCATTATGCCTTGCCATAGGTCACAGCGCAAGGGATACGTTTAAAATGCTTTATGATAAGGGACAGATTCCTATGGAAGCGAAAGCGTTTGCGGTGGGTGTAAGGATTGAGCATCCCCAGAGCCTTGTAAATTACAACGCCTATGGCGACGCGGACTGCGGGCTTCCTCCGGCGGATTACAAGCTTACTTATCAGACTGAAAGCGGCAGAGGAGTTTATTCGTTTTGTATGTGTCCTGGAGGCTATGTTGTAAATGCTTCCTCAGAAAATGGTCATCTGGCTATAAATGGAATGAGTTATTCAGGAAGAAACAGCACAAATGCCAATAGTGCAATAATTGTTACTGTTACGCCGAAGGATTTTGGCGAAGGTGCATTGGACGGAGTTGAATTTCAAAGAAAACTTGAGAAAAACGCTTATAAGGCGGCAAATGGCGCAGTTCCTGTTCAGCTTCTTGGAGATTTTAAAGAAGGAAGGATGTCTGAGAAATTTGGAGGAGTAGTTCCATGCATAAAGGGAAAATATGAGTTTGCAAGGGTGGACAGGATTTTGCCTGAATATATAACAAATTCCATAATTGAGGGAGTTGACGGAATTGCAGGCAGTTTCAGAAATTTTAATATGGATGATGCAGTTTTTTCAGGTGTTGAGAGCAGAACTTCAAGTCCTGTCAGGATTGTAAGAGACGACGAGTTTGAAAGCTGCATAAAAGGATTGTTTCCATGCGGCGAAGGCGCAGGCTATGCCGGCGGAATAACATCGGCGGCAGTTGACGGAATCAAAGTAGCTGAAAAAATGCTTAAGTACTGTTCATAAAATATTGTTAGTGACATTTTTATAAAAATGTTGTAGAATAATATAAAATTTTATTATTGGAGCAGAAATGAAAGACTTAAGACAAGCGTTAAAGGACAAAAAGAGGATTGTTATTAAGATTGGTTCGTCATCCCTTATGCATGAAGAGACAGGCAAAATAAATCTCAACAAAATTGAGAAGATGATAAGAATTTTGGTAGATATCAAAAATTCCGGAAAAGAGGTTGTTCTGGTTTCATCCGGAGCTATCGCTGTTGGAAAGAACACTATCGGGCTTCATGAAAGACCGGACGAGATTTCTGTAAAGCAGGCATGTGCTGCTATCGGACAGGCTAAGCTGATGATGGTTTATCAGAAAATATTTGCGGAATATAATACCATTGCGGCTCAGGTGCTTCTCACTAAAAATACTATTTCTAATGATGTAAGCAGGACTAACGCAGAGAACACATTTAAAGAATTGCTCCATATGGGAGTTATTCCGGTTGTAAATGAGAACGACTCCGTATCTACCTATGAGATTGAGCAAGTGCAGTCCTTTGGGGATAACGACAGGCTTTCGGCAATAGTTACTGCTATCATAGGCGCAGACCTTTTAATACTGTTATCCGACATTGACGGGCTTTATACGGACGACCCTAATTCTAATCCCGAGGCAAGTTTTATCGGGCTGGTTGAAAAGATTGACAGCAGACTTATGAATATGGGAAAAGGAACATCAGGCAGTACAGTCGGAACGGGTGGTATGGCAGCAAAACTTATAGCTGCGCAGATTGCAAATAATTCCGGGGCGGATATGGTTATTACTAATGGAAACGATATTGATAATATACAGAGGGTTATGAATGGGGAAGCTGTTGGAACGCTTTTTGTACAGCATCGCGACAAGGATTTTAACATACTTGGATTAATCTAGTGTGTTGGTGTATTGGAGGTTTTATGAACATAAAATTAGTCAAAAATCTGGAGGAGGGAGACTGCATAGCCTTAAATAGCGATTTTCTTCTGCAGATTACTGATGATAACCGTCAGCTTGACCGCTTTAGTGGGAAAAAGTATTTTATTTTTAATCCCAATACTAACGAGCGTCTTGAAGTTACGCCTGAAATTCCTAAGTATATATTGGCAAGAGTGACATATGTTATAGAGGAAAAAGATTATATTATATTTTCTTCGGCAAAGCAGATTAACGAAAAAGAGCTGGAGATTATATTTTACAGATATAACATTAATAACGGCGAGTACAGTGCTATTCACAGCATTGTAGCGGAGCTGGCTGCCATTGGCAAAGGAATTTCCATAAAGGTTTTTGTTCTGGCGGAGGATTATTGTCTGTTTGAGACTATAAACGGCTTGGGTGATGCAGAGAGTTATGAGATTGTTCTTAAGGATGTAAAAAATGATAAGTCTCTCACAGTAAATAACGATATGCTTAACACTAAGGGCATTGACAAAATGATTGCCATAAGCGGCAATATATGCGCCATTAAAATAGGCACTGAGATTACGGGGCTTATAAATATTAACAGGTTTATATCCGATATGTTGCTGGGACTGGACAGCATATATATGGACATCCTCGACGAGAGTAACGGACAAATGTATCTGCCATATATGCGCAAATACGGAGATTATATTTTCTATCTTCGCAAGGACAGCGAGAGCGGAAACGACGAGGTTGTTATATATGATTATGTGAATAAGGTTAAAAAGGTTCGGTTTGGAAGTGATATTTCTGAGGATTTTAACATTAACAAGCTTCATTTGATTAACGGAGTGCCTTATTATTTTGTAAATGAAGATGACGGATTTATTTCTATGGTGAACCTGAATACAAAAAAAATTGAAGCCGAGCTTCCTGATGATTACACTGTGGAATACGTTCTTGAGGATATGATTGTAACCAGCAGGCATATGGATAAGAAATTTATTATCGGTAAGGACAAGGCCTATGTAGAAGTGTTCAAATTCCCTGACATGAACCATTCAGTATATAAGATAAATGGTATATACGGCGGATGTATTGAGCATATGGGCGATTTGCTGGTATTTATAAAATAGCGGCTTAATAAGGACGTAAATACGCGTTACTATAATATGCAGCTGCGGGGCTGCTGCATAGAAGATGAGGGAATTTTTATGGCGGTTACAAAAAAGACAATAGAAAGAATTAATGAATTATACAGAAAATCAAAAGCTGAAGGGCTGACAAATGATGAGCTTGAGGAACAAAAAAGGCTGAGACAGGAATATGTTCAAGCTTTTAGAAATAATTTAAGAGGAACCCTTGAGACGATAAAAATACAAAATCCTGACGGTACAATTATTGATGTAAAAAAGCGTCACGAGGAAAAAATGGAAAAGCAGAGTGAAAAAGATATATATGACTAAAAGTGATGCGAGGGATTATGTTAAAGCAATAAAAAGAAATATGACCGCCGCAGAAGTTTCTGCAAGAAGCTGCGTAATTATTAAAAGGGTTATGGAGATACCTGAATTTAATGCGGCAGATAATATTTATACATATGTGAGCTATAATCAGGAGGTAGATACTTACATTTTGATAAAAGAGTGTCTCGATATGGGGAAAAATATCTTTGTTCCGAAGGTGTATGGCAAAGATATTAAATTCCACAGAATTGACAGCATTGAATTGCTGTCCCCGGGCAAATACGGTATCTTAGAGCCTGATAACGAGTTTCTTGAGGAATGGAACGAGGTCTGTGGAGTTATGATTATGCCGGGACTGGCATTTGGCAGGGATTTTAGCCGGGCTGGCTATGGCGGCGGGTTTTATGACAGATTTCTTGAGGTCCACAATAATCTGAAAACCATCGGCGTATGTTTTGATTTTCAGATTTTGGACAGTATAGAAACAGATGTTTATGATTACAGACCTGATATTATTGTCAGCGAAAGCGATACGTTTTACAGGTTATAATTTTGCTGTTGACGATTCCGGCACAGGCATTTGTACTAAAATACCCTTTGAATTATTTTTGTATCGGCTTAATTGTTAGATTAATATTATAAGTCTGACATTTAAGCAGTGTCCAAAATGCTTCAAGGGGATTTTTTTCTGTACTTTGACGTCATTTTATGCTATAATTTCATAGATTGTGTTTAGAGCTATGGAGGTTATAATGGAAAGAAAAGAGATGGTTATGACTGAGAATCAGAGAGAACGTCAGTTATATTATATAGATTTATGCAGAAAATATGCAGACAGGCTGGCAGCAAAGAAGGGAAGACCTCTTAAGTGCTGTGTTCAGACCTTTGGGTGCCAGATGAATGCGAGGGATTCTGAAAAGCTTCTGGGAATCCTTAAGGAAATCGGTTACGAGCCTACGGATTCTGAGGCAGCTGATATTGTTATTTATAATACCTGCACCGTAAGGGAAAATGCAAACCTTAGAGTTTACGGAAGACTTGGACAGTTAAGCAGGATTAAGAAGAACAATCCTGATATGATTATTGCGCTGTGCGGCTGTATGATGCAGGAGCCGGACGTTGTTGAAAGGATTAAAAAGTCTTACAGATTTGTTGATATGATATTTGGCACATTTAACATATTCAAGCTGGCAGAGCTTCTGTATTCACGCTGGAGCAGCGAAAGCCAGATAATTGATATATGGGAGGAGCAGAAGGATATTGTGGAGGAGCTTCCTACTGTAAGAAAGTATTCCTTTAAATCCGGCGTTAATATTATGTACGGCTGCAATAATTTTTGCAGCTATTGTATCGTGCCTTATGTGAGAGGCAGGGAAAAGAGCAGAAGCCCTGAAGAAATTGTCTGCGAGATAAAAAGGCTTGTAAAGGACGGAGTTAAAGAGGTGATGCTTCTTGGACAAAATGTAAATTCCTATGGCAAAACTCTTGAGGAGCCTGTTACATTTGCACAGCTTCTTGAAATGGTGGAGGAAATCGACGGTCTTGAGAGAATAAGATTTATGACGCCTCATCCAAAGGATCTTTCAGACGGGTTGATTGATGTTATGAGCAAATCAAAGAAAATCTGTAATCATGTACATCTTCCGCTCCAGTCAGGAAGCAGCAGGATTTTAAAGATTATGAACCGTTGTTATACGAAGGAGCATTATCTTGAGCTTGTGGACAGAATTAGGGCTAAAATGCCTGATGTTTCGCTGACAACGGATATTATTGTGGGATTTCCGGGGGAGACAGAGGCGGATTTTGAGGAGACGCTTGATGTGGTAAGAAGGGCGAAGTACGACAGCGCCTATACATTTATATATTCAAAGAGGACAGGCACTCCGGCTGCGGCTATGGAGGAGCAGATACCTGATGATGTGGTTAAAGAGCGCTTTAACAGGCTTTTACAGACTATAGATGAAACTTCTAATGCAATATGTGCAAGATATGAAGGAAATGTTGCACAAGTTCTTGTGGAGTGCGTAAGCGACCACGATTCAAGCCTTGTGACAGGAAGAATGACTAACAATGTTTTAGTACATTTTAAGGGTGATAAATCACTGATTGGCAAACTGGTTGACGTTAGACTTACGGAATGTAAGGGCTTTTACTATATGGGAGAATGTGTGAGGTAAGAATAATGGCTGAATTTTCACCAATGATGCAGCACTATCTAAGCACAAAGGAACAATATGCAGATAGTATTCTGTTCTACAGGCTTGGAGATTTTTATGAAATGTTCTTTGATGACGCGATACTTGCGTCAAAGGAACTGGAGCTTACACTGACAGGAAAAGACTGCGGGCAGGAGGAGAGAGCGCCCATGTGCGGCGTGCCTTTTCATGCGGCGGAAACTTATATTAACCGCCTTGTTGCCAATGGGCATAAGGTGGCAATCTGCGAACAGATGGAAGACCCGAGGACTGCAAAGGGAATTGTAAAAAGAGAGGTTATACGGGTTGTAACGCCGGGAACAAATCTCAACACTCAGGCGCTGGACGAGACGAAGAATAATTATCTTTGCAGCCTTTATTATCATGGTGACGCCATCGGAATGTCTATAGCGGACTTTTCAACAGGAGAGTATTTTGTAACAGAATTAAATTCAGAGACTGAGCTGATTGATGAAATCAATAAATTTGTGCCGTCAGAGATAATTGTAAATGATTATTTTTCTCTCAGCGGCATTGATTTGAGCGAAATAAACGCAAAGTTAAATATATCAATGTCACAGCTTGATTCATGGTATTTTGACGAGAGCATGTGCAGCAGAAAGCTCATGGAGCATTTTAAAATTAATTCGCCGGACGGGCTGGGGCTTAAGGATTATCCATACGGCATAATTGCGGCGGGAGCGCTGCTTACATATCTTTATGAGACGCAGAAAAGCGATATGTCCCACATAACTACGATTACGCCGTACACTACCAGCAAATATATGCTTATAGACAGTTCTTCCAGAAGAAATCTTGAGCTGGTAGAGACTATGCGGGAGAAACAGAAGCGCGGCTCACTTATATGGGTGCTTGACAAGACTAAAACCGCTATGGGTGCCAGAACTCTGCGCTCTATGCTGGAACAGCCCCTTATCGACAAGGCGGAAATCACGAAAAGACAGGATATGATTGAGGAGCTTAACAATAACGCCATAGACAGAGAGGAAATCAGAGAATACTTAAATCCTATTTATGACCTTGAGAGGCTTATGACGAGGATTATCTGCAAAACTGCCAATCCTCGCGACCTTATTGCGTTTAGAAACTCTCTTGAAATGCTTCCTCACATAAAGAACATTATAGGGCATTTTAACAGTGAAATGTTTAATGAATGTTTTGAGAAAATGGACGATTTAGGGGATTTGTACCAGCTTATTAACTCGTCGGTAGTTGAGGAACCGCCAATTACAATAAGAGAGGGCGGCATAATTAAAGACGGATTTTCGGCCGAGGCAGATGAGCTTAGAAATGCAAAGACAGAAGGAAAGCAATGGCTTGCAGAGCTGGAAGCAAGAGAGTGCGAAAATACCGGTATTAAGAATTTGAAGGTAAAATATAACAAGGTCTTCGGATATTACCTTGAGGTTACAAATTCATTTAAAAATATGGTGCCTGCTTCATGGGTGAGAAAGCAGACCCTGACAAATGCTGAACGATATACGACTGACGAGTTAAAGCATCTTGAGGATGTTATTCTGGGCGCCGAGGACAAGCTGTGCGGTCTTGAGTATGAGCTCTTCTGCGGCGTCAGGGATAAGATTGCAGGCGAGGTTACAAGAATACAGGCAACGGCAAAGGCTGTGGCTATGATTGACGTATTTACTTCATTGTCGGTGGTTTCGCAGCAGAATAATTATGTGCGTCCGAAGATTAACGAGAAAGGCGTTATAGACATTAAAAACGGCAGACATCCGGTTGTGGAGAAAATGATGAGCAACGATATGTTTGTTGCCAACGACACTTATCTTGACAACGGAAACAACAGGGTATCCATTATTACGGGACCTAATATGGCTGGTAAATCCACATATATGAGACAGACAGCTCTTATTGTGCTGCTGGCCCAGATTGGTTCATATGTTCCTGCGGAATCGGCAAATATAGGCATTGTTGACAGAATATTTACAAGAGTAGGAGCTTCTGACGATTTAGCTTCAGGGCAATCTACATTTATGGTGGAAATGACGGAGGTTGCCAATATTTTAAGAAATGCTACGCCAAAAAGCCTTGTTATACTTGACGAGATAGGCAGAGGCACAAGCACGTTTGACGGATTAAGCATAGCATGGGCGGTGGTCGAACATATCGCAAATATTAAGATTTTAGGGGCGAAGACACTTTTTGCAACCCATTATCATGAGCTTACCGAGCTTGAGGGTTCGCTGGACGGCGTAAATAATTACTGTATTGCCGTTAAGGAAAAGGGCGACGATATTGTATTTTTAAGAAAAATTGTAAAGGGCGGAGCTGACAAGAGTTACGGTATTCAGGTTGCGAGGCTTGCAGGAGTGCCGGAGCCTGTACTTAAAAGGGCAGAGGAGCTTGTAATTGAGCTTAGCAGTGCAGACATTTCCCAAAAAGCTAAGGATATTGCTCAATATAATAAAAAGGTTGATAAAATTAATGAGGAATACCGGCAGGTTGACGACCTTGAAGTCAAGCAAATGTCATTATTTGACACTGTAAGCGACAATGATATTATCTCTGAGATTAAAGAGCTTGATATAGGCAGAATGACGCCGATAGACGCTTTGAATATGCTTTATAAGCTGCAGGGGAAGATTAATAACCGATGGTAATTGCCTTATTGTATCAAAATCAATCAGTCTGCAGGGGCAGATGTTAAGCGGGGGAATGAAGTTTATTATAAAAAGTGTATGAATCATTCTGTATGGGAAAGGAATGGCTATGTCAATTCAGGTTTTGGATCAGGAAACAATAAATAAAATAGCTGCCGGAGAGGTTATAGAAAGACCGTCCTCCGTAGTGAAGGAACTTGTGGAAAACGCAATAGACGCTAAGGCTACAGCCATCACTATAGAGATAAAGGACGGCGGAATTTCTATGATAAGGATTACCGACAACGGTTCAGGAATAGAAGGAGATGAAATTGCAAAGGCATTCTTAAGACATTCCACAAGCAAAATCCGTTCGGTGGAAGATTTGTTAAATGTATCCTCTCTCGGTTTCAGAGGCGAGGCTTTGTCAAGCATTGCAGCGGTGGCACAGATTGAACTCATAACAAAAACCACTGACAGCTTTACAGGCTACAGATATGTTATAGAGGGCGGAAAGGAAGTAAGCCTTGAAGAGGTGGGCGTTCCCGACGGAACCACGTTTATTGTGCGGAATCTGTTCTACAACACTCCTGTAAGACGGAAATTTTTAAAGACAGCCCGGACGGAGGCGGGATATGTCAGCTCCCTTGTCGAGCATCTGGCATTATCCCATCCCGACGTGTCTTTCAGATTTATTAATAACAATCAGAACAGGCTGCACACTTCAGGGAATATGAACCTGAAGGACATTATCTACAGCGTATATGGCAGGGATATTACAAAAAGTCTTATCGGGATGACCGCCAAGACGCAGGACATTGAGATTACAGGCTTTATTGGCAGACCTCTTATATGCAGGGGAAACCGAAGCTGCGAGAATTATTATATTAACGGAAGATATGTAAAGAGCGGAATTATCACAAAAGCCATTGAGGAGGCATACAAGGGCTATATAATGCCTCATAACTATCCGTTTACGGCAATGCATTTAAAAATTAATCCGGCAATTCTTGACGTAAACGTGCATCCTACAAAAATGGAACTTAGATTTTCAAAAAATGACTATGTGTATAATTTTGTGTTAAATTCGGTACTCAGCGCTTTAAAATCAGGGGACTTGGCACCGGAGGTGCCGCTTGATACGAAGACGGATAGAGTGAATAATACAATGTCAAATGTATCATATGAACCCAAAGCGAATATACCGTATACCGCAAAAACAGACGTATCGCTTAGTGAAAACAATGAGGCCGCTGCGCTAAAGCAGCCGGAATTGCCGTCACAGAAGCAGTCACAGCAACAATCGCATCAGCAGTCACAGCAACAATCGCAGCCGCAGATTTCAAAGCCTGAGCGTCTGCCGGAACCGTACGAAATTAAGCGTTCCAACGAGATGGCTGTGCGTGATAACGAGCAGTTGTATCAGGTAAAAAAAAGTGAAGAAATCAGACAGTTTACTATGTTTAACACGCCTCTTATGAATGTGGATAACAAAAAGAAATACCGCATTATAGGGCAGTTGTTTGAAACCTACTGGCTCATTGAATTTGAGGACAAATTTTACATAATGGACCAGCATGCAGCCCACGAAAAAATTCTTTATGAAAATACTATGAAACGACTGAAAGAGAGGCGCATGGACAGCCAGATGATTATGCCTCCGGTGGTGCTGGAGCTTACAATGGCTCAGGAGCAGGTGCTTAAAATCCATATGGAAGCATTTACAAGAATTGGATTTGAGATAGAAGAATTTGGCGGAAACGCTTATAAGGTTACAGGTATTCCTGCAAGCCTGCCCAATATAGATTTAAAGCAGCTTCTTATAGATATGCTGGATGGACTTTCTGAAGAATATAAAAAGGATTTGGATATAATTACAGAAAGGGTGGCGTCAATGTCCTGCAAGGCGGCAGTTAAGGGCAACAATAAATTGTCCTTTGCGGAGGCGGAGGAACTTATTGGAAAACTTATGGAGGCTGAAAATCCATATAATTGTCCGCATGGCAGACCAACGCTTATAATGATGTCTAAATATGAGATAGAGAAAAAATTTAAACGAATTTTATAGTTGAAAAGTAAATAAGTAGTAACAAACTGCGGAGGTTAAAGTGGATAAAAGAAACCTTATTATTCTTACGGGGCCCACTGCTGTTGGAAAGACGGAGCTTTCAATAAGGCTGGCAAAAGCTGTTGGGGGCGAGATTATAAGCGCGGATTCTATGCAGGTTTATAAAGGGATGGACATTGGTACGGCAAAGATTACTGACAGCCAGATGGAGGGTGTTCCTCATTATCTTGTGGATTGTCTGGAACCTTCCGTGAATTTTAATGTGACAGAATTTCAGCGTATGGCAAAAGCTGCTATGGAAAATATTTATGCTAACGGACACATTCCTATAATAGCAGGCGGAACAGGATTTTATATACAATCGGTGCTGTATGATATTGAGTTTGATTCGCATATTTTTGATGAAAATGAACTTGCTGATGAAGGCGCAGACACGCAATACCGCGAAAGCCTGAGGCTTATCGCACAGGAGCATGGCAATGAATATCTGCACAATATGTTAAAACAAGTTGATTCGGCTTCGGCTGAAGCGATTCATGCAAACAACGTAAAACGTGTAATCCGTGCGCTGGAGTATTATAAGCTGACTGGAAGTCCCATATCGGCTCATAACGAGAAACAGCGCAGAAAAGAATCACCATATAACTATGTTTATTTTGTGCTGAACGACGACAGGGAAATATTATATTCCCGCATTGACAGGCGGGTTGACATTATGTTTGAAAATGGTCTTGAGCAGGAAGTTAAAAGTCTTATAGATGGTGGTGGTCTTACAAGGGATATGGTGTCCATGCAGGGCATAGGTTACAAGGAAATGTTCGGCTATTTTGATGGTGAATACGACCTTGAGAGGGCAAAATACCTGATAAAACAGGATACAAGACATTTCGCAAAAAGGCAGCTCACATGGTTTAGGCGCGAACAGAATGTCTGCTGGGTGAATTATCAGGACTATAATTCATCTAAGGACAAAATACTGGAGGCTATGCTTGCAGAGCTTGAAAAGCATGGGATAAAATAACAACAGGAAACAATCACTTCAAAACGAAGGATGGAGGAGCAACTAAAAATGAATATTTCAACAGAAAATATTAAAAAAATGTACTGCGGGCAGCTTGGAATAAGCGGGCTTGTGTACGATTACTGTGAAAATATTATTGACGGACTGAAAGAACGGTTTGAGAAAATCGACAGTATTGCGGAATATAACCAGATGAGGGTGATAAATGCCATGCAAAAAAACAAGGTGTCAGAAATGCACCTTAACGGAACAAGCGGTTACGGATATAATGACGACGGCAGGGATACACTAGAGCAGGTGTATGCGGATATATTTGGAACGGAGGCGGCTTTGGTAAGACCACAGATTATGTGCGGAACCCATGCGTTAAATGTGGCGTTGTCGGCAAATTTAAGACCGGGCGACGAGCTGCTTTCGCCTGTGGGAAAGCCTTATGACACAATGGACGAGATAATAGGAATAAGACCGTCTAAGGGCAGCCTTGCGGAATACGGAATCACCTATCGCCAGGTAGATTTACTGGGAAATGGCGATTTTGATTATGAAAATATCCGAAAAGCTATAAACGGGCGAACAAAGCTGGTTACGATACAGCGCTCAAAGGGCTATGCCACAAGACCTACGCTATCTGTGGAAAGAATCGGCGAGCTGATTAAATTTATAAAAGAAATAAAGCCTGAAGTTATCTGTATGGTGGATAACTGTTACGGTGAATTTGTGGAGCTTATGGAGCCAAGCCATGTCGGAGCGGATATGGTTGTGGGTTCCCTTATAAAAAATCCCGGCGGCGGACTTGCTCCATGCGGCGGCTATATTGCAGGAACAAAGGAATGTGTAGAGCAGGCGGCGTACAGACTTTCCTCGCCCGGACTTGGCAAGGAAGTGGGCGCAACGCTCGGTGTGAATCAGAGCTTTTATCAGGGCTTGTTTCTTGCTCCTACGGTGGTGGCAGGCGCCTTAAAGGGAGCTATATTTGCAGCAAATGTATATGAAAAGCTGGGATACTGCGTAATTCCCAATGGGGCAGAGGACAGGTTTGATATAATCCAGTCTGTAGAGTTAAAAACGCCGGAGGCACTCATAGCATTTTGCAAGGGAATACAATCCGCAGCGCCTGTTGACAGCTATGTAACGCCTGAACCGTGGGCTATGCCGGGCTATGACTCGGACATAATTATGGCTGCGGGCGCATTTGTGCAGGGTTCCTCCATTGAACTCAGCGCCGACGGTCCTCTGAAAAAGCCGTATGCGGTATATTTTCAGGGCGGACTGACATGGTATCACGCAAAGCTGGGCATTATGATGAGCCTCCAGAAAATGTACGAGGCCGGAGTGATTGATAACTTAACTGATAATTTTAAATAATTTACAATATTTTGTCAGGTTATGACATATAATTCTTTGCGAACCAATGTAAAACTTTATATACAATAAATGGTAATTGTGATATAATATACTTTGGTTTAGTTTGTAATTTACTTAGCCGATAAAGGCAGAAATGGAGTACTATGAGTAATATTTCTAAGTATAAGAACGGATGGATGCTGTTATTGTTCATTTTAATCGGTGTTGTGCTGGGCGGGCTTATTGCAGAGGTAACTGCAAAAGTTCCGGGGCTTGGCTGGCTTTCCTATGGCAACACCTTTGGAATAAGCACTCCTGACAATGCGTTGGTTCTTAATCTGGGGATACTTATAATCACATTTTCATTACAGATTAAAATCACTATTGCAAGTATTATTGGCGTTATTCTTGCAATAATTGCTTACAAATTTATATAATTAATTTAATCCGTTTGTCCGGAAAGGACATTTATGAACAATGAAAACTATTGTGTACTAAGAGGAGACAGCGTGGTGGAGGAAAAGCCATACGAGAAATGTCTGGCGCTGGGAGCGAAGGCTCTGACGGACGCACAGCTTCTTGCGGTAATTCTTCGCACTGGAACAAATGGTCTCAATGCTACAAGCCTTGCCTACAACGTGTTTGCGGCGTCGGGTAATTTTAACGAGAAGGACGGGAACCAGCTTCTTAATCTGGTAAACCTGTCGATACCCGAGCTTATGAAAATTAAAGGCATCGGCAAGGTCAAGGCTATACAGATACAGTGCATATGCGAGCTTTCCAGAAGAATTGCGAAGCAGACGGCAGGCAAAAAGCTGGATTTTGGAAGCCCCGGAACCATTGCAGAGTATTATATGGAGGATATGAGGCATCTGGAAAACGAGCATCTTGTATTGGCGCTGCTTGACGGAAAATGCTGTCTTATCAAGGACTTAGTTGTCACAATCGGAACCGTAAATGCATCTTTAGTGAATACCAGAGAGATATTTGCGGAAGCATTAAGGTATAATGCAGTTTCAATAGTGCTTTTGCACAATCATCCCAGCGGAGATTCTACTCCCAGCAGGAATGACCTTGCAGTTACGGAGCGTATTGCAAGAGCAGGTGAGATTATGGGCATTAATCTGATTGACCATATTATTATTGGCGATAATAACTATACAAGCCTGAAAGAAAAAGAATTTATATAGGATAAGGAGTACTGTAATGGGTAATGTTTATGGCGTAGACGTAGGAACAAGCAATTTGAAAATGTTTTGTAAGGATAAGGATGTAATCCTTAACGAGAAAAATATTATAGCAATAGTCAATAAAAGAGATTTGCTGGCATTTGGCGACGAGGCATACGAAATGTATGAGAAGGCCCCTGAAAATATTGAGGTTTCATACCCTGTAAAGTTCGGTGTTATTGCTGATATTGAAAATATGCAGACCTTACTTTTAAGTTTTTTTAATAAAATTAATGGAGACAAAAAGTCTGCCGGAAGCACAGATTTTTATATTGCTGTTCCTACAGATGTGACGGAGGTTGAAAAAAGAGCGTTTTACGAGCTTGTAGCCGATTCAAAGGTTAAGGCGAAAAATATTTATATTGTTGATAAGCCGGTTGCTGACGCCATAGGCGCAGGTCTTGATGTTACGAAGTCAAGGGGCATTATGATAGTAAATATAGGGGCTGAGACAACTGAAATTTCGGTGCTTTCACTTGGTGGAATCGTTATCAGCAAGTCTGTAAAGATTGGCGGAAATAAGCTGGACGACAGCATTATAAGCAACGTAAGAAAAGTATATAACCTCGTAATCGGAAGCAAGACTGCCGAGAGTCTTAAAAAAGAGCTTGGAAGCGCTATACAGACAGAAGAAAAATTTGCACCGGGCTTTGGAAGAAATGTATTGTCAGGTCTTCCTGTAAGCATAGATATATCGTCGGACGTTATATATTCTGCAATAGTTGATCCGCTTCACTCAGTTATGGATTCTATAAAGGTTATTCTTGAGCGTACTCCGCCTGAGCTTGCAGCAGATATTATAAAAAATGGTATATATGTGTCAGGAGGAACATCCAATATCCAGAATTTGCAGCAGTTTATCAGTCAGGAGACTAATCTGGCGGTAAATATTGTAGAAAATCCGTCGGAGAGCGTAGTAAGAGGACTTATGGGAGTAGTATCTAATCCTGAGTTTGCAAAAGTAGCATATACACCGGAAGAAAAGAATTACGAATAAATATGAAACAGGGATTGCTATGAATAATAAATTATCATCAATATTTAAACCGAAATATATATTGATAGCCCTCACAGTCATAAGTCTTGGTTTTATTGCCGTAAGTTTTTTTACGGATAAGCTTGTATCTCCCTTAAGAAATGCAGTTTCTATAGTTGTAGTTCCCTTTCAGAAGGGTATGAACTATATGGGCTTATTGGCTTCCGACAGTTATGATACGTTTCAGGATATCCATAGCCTTATTAAAGAAAATGAAGAGCTTAAGGATACCGTTGACGAGCTGAAAGAAGAAAACAACCAGTTAAAGCAGGATACCTATGAGCTTGACAGGCTTCGTGATTTGTATGAGCTGGATCAGAAGTATCCGGGATACTCTAAGGTTGGGGCAAGGATTATCGGAACCACAACCGACAACTGGTACAGTACATTTACTATTGACAAGGGTTCAAACGACGGCATTGCTAAGAATATGAATGTTATAGCCGGCGGCGGACTTGTGGGTATTATCACAGACGTAGGCCCTAATTATTCCATAGTCAAAACAGTTATTGAAGATGGAAGCTATGTCAGCGGCATGCTTATTGATTCCGGAGAGACCTGTGCCGTCAAGGGCGATATAGACCTTATGGATCAGGGCTATGTAAGATTACAGTATTTTAAAGAAAAAGCCACAGTAAGAAACGGAGATAAGATTGTAACCTCAAATATAAGCGACAAATATCTTCCGGGGATTCTTATAGGTTACGCAAAAGATGTAGAGACCGATGCGAACGGACTTACACAGTCGGGATATCTTATTCCGGCGGTGGATTTTCAGCATCTTCAAGAGGTTTTGATTATTACTCAGTTAAAGGAAACAGGTCAGTAAATGAAAAGAAAGATAGTTGAATTTCTAATCATAATATTTTTCTATGTGCTCCAGGTTACATTGGGAAGAGTTATAGCTATAGGCGGTATTAAGCCTAATCTGCTTGTTATTCTTCCTGTGCTTTTCGGCTTTTTAAACGGCAGGACTGAGGGAATGTTTACGGGCTTCATTGCAGGTATTATGTATGACCTGTATTTTGCAGGACTTTTTGGGGTTTCAGCGCTGGTTTTTGTGTACATAGGATATTTTGCAGGAACATTTCACCATGATTTTGAGGAAAATGAAATATTGCTGCCTCTGGCGGTGCTGCTTCTTGGCAGCTTTGGACATAGCTTTTTGTCATATATAGGATATTTCCTTCTTCACAACAGGCTTAATATAGGATATTTCGTATCAAGATTTATCCTGCCGGAGGTTATTTATACAGCCTGCGTTATGGTAGTTCTTTATAAACCAATGATATTCATTAATTCAAAACTTTATACCAGAGTTAAAAGGAGAGTGAATAGCCTTGATAAGGGAAATATTTGACTATGTGTTAAGCTTACTAAAGTCAAGACTGGTGCCTATGGCGCTGATATTTATAATATTATTTTCGATTCTTGTCAGCAGATTGTTTTCGCTTCAGATAATCAATGGCGAATCTTATAAGACAACCCTTGCAGAATCTGTTAAAAAGACAACGAGCGTTGCCGCCGCACGAGGAAGAATATTTGATAAGAACGGAGTGCTGCTTGCCTATAACGAGCTGGGATATGCGGTTGTTATCAGCGACAGCGGCGTTTATAAGAACAATAAAATTAAAAATGAAACAGTTAATAAGGTAATCAATAAGACTTTGGATATACTTGACGAAAAAGGAGATACCTATTCAAATAATTTTCAGATTGAGTATATCGACGAGGGAATATACGGTTATACGGTGTCAGGAAATTCTTTGCTAAGATTTCAGAGAGATTCCTACGGAAAGTCTAAAATCAGTGAATTGACGGACGATGAAAAAAAATCCTCCGCCAACGAAATGCTTGATTTCCTATGCAAAAAATATGAGCTGGACAAGTCTTTATACAGCCCTGAACATTTGCTGGAAATAATTTATCTAAGACTTCTTATGTCAGCGAACTCTTATACCAGATATATGACATTTACCATAGCAAACGAGGTTTCCGACGAAACTGTTGCGGCAATCCTTGAAAATTCCGGCGAGCTGACAGGCGTTACAGTGGAAGAACAGTATATACGAAAATATGTTGACAGCGTTTACTGTTCACAGATAATCGGATATACAGGCGTGGTATCATCCACAGAGCTTGAAACCTTAAAGGAAACTAATGAAGATTATGAGAGCAATGATGTGGTTGGTAAAAGCGGTATTGAAAAGTCTTTGGAGCAGTATCTTTCAGGTACGAAGGGGTCTAAAACTGTTTATGTGGATACTGTGGGACGAATTACACAGGTTCTTGAGGAGAAAGAAGCCAGTGTGGGCAACGATGTTTATCTCACAATAGATATTGAGCTTCAAAAGCAGCTTTATTACCAGATAGAAGACGAATTAGTGGATATTCTTCTTACCAATCTCATTTCCGGCGACAGTAAATATACTTATACGGATGCAGGAAAAATCAGCCATGTATATATTACTCAGAAAGAAGTTTATTTTGCGCTGATTGACAACAATATACTGGATATAGACAGCTTTAAAAGCAGCGATTCCGATATTTTGCAAAGCATTTACAATATATTTACCAGCGAATACAACGATACGGTTGAATGGTTAAGGGCAGAACTCCAGACAAAACCTTCTCCGTACTCAAGCCTTTCAGATATAAAAAGAGAGCTGATATGGTATGTATATAACGATATTTTAAGACCTAACGGAATATTTGTGTCAGCCAATGTTGATACAAATGACAGCAATTATAAGACATGGATTAGCGGAGGAAGTTTAAGCTTTGAGGAATTTTTGAAGTATTCCATTGCTAAAAACTGGATTGACATGAGCGTGCTGACAGACCAGCAGTACGTCAGCCTTCAGGAGTCCTACGATATTCTTGTGGAATATATATTAAAGGCGATTAAGACGGAGACTAATTTCCATAAAAAGGTTTACAGCGTACTAATTGAAAGCGGAGAATTGTCGGGAAGATATGTGTGTCTGGCCTTGTATGAGCAGGGAGTGCTGGAGAAGGACGATTATTATAATCAGCTTAAGAGCGGAAGCCTGTCATCATATCAGTATATCAGAAACGCTATATCTGATAAGCTTATAACACCTGCACAGCTTGCGTTAAAGCCTTGTTCCGGTTCGGTAGTTATAACAAATCCTAACAACGGTGATATAGTTGCATTGGTTTCGTATCCAAGCTATGACAATAATATGTTGTCCGGCTCCGTTGATGCAGCCTACTACAAAAAGCTTTTAAATGATAATTCAAAACCGTTATATAACTGGGCTACCCAATCACAGATGGCGCCTGGTTCCATATATAAGGTTTGTACGGCAATAGCAGCTTTGGACACCGGAATTATATCAAACAGTACGCAGTTTTTCTGTTCAGGCTCATTTGACAAGGTTACGCCTAACCCGAAGTGTTGGAACCACAGCGGACATGGTACTGAGATTGTAGCAACAGCTATCAGGGATTCCTGCAACGTATTTTTCTACAACGTAGGTTATAATCTTGCCTGTAGCAGAACAGGCTCATTTGACAGCTCCTACGCTACAAGCGTATTGCAAAATTATGCCGAACAGTTGGGACTGGCTACGCTATCAGGCATAGAGATAGAGGAAAAGGCGCCTCATCCTTCCGACACAGAAGCTGTCGCATCTGCCATCGGTCAGGGTAACCATGCCTACAGTACTCTTAATATGGCAAGATATGTTACAACAGTGGCAAACTCAGGAATCTGTTATAATCTGACTTTGGTTGACAAGGTTGTTGCAAGCGACGGAACGGTGGTTCTTGACAACAACGCTGCCGTTGCCAATACTATGAATATAAGCAGCTCCATATGGGATACGGTTCATCTGGGTATGAACCTCGGTGCCAGCGGGTATGCTCCGCTTATGTCCATTGGGGGCGGACATACCTTCGCAGCTAAGACAGGTACAGCCCAGGAGCGTGAGGACGAACCTAACCACGCTACAATGGTAAGCTATACGCCGAATAATAATCCGGAAATATGTGTGGCTGTGGCAATTCCAAACGGTTACGATTCGCTTATGGCTCAGCAGCTTACGGCGCGAACATACACAACATATTTTAAAGTTAAAGATTCTGAATAGAATTACTATTATTTCCAAATGGGAAAGGCAGGGGTAGAGAAATGAATAATAAGGTTGTTATCAAAAGCAACAAGTTTGGTATTACTGTGGTTCTGGACAAGGACACTGAATATGAGGAACTTAAAAATATAGTAAGGGAGAAATTTCAGCAGTCTTCAAAATTTTTTGGAGAGACAGACGTAGTTCTGGCATTTGAGGGAAAAATACTGACAACAGAGCAGCAGCACGAAATTCTTAATACTATAAGCGAAGTGACATCCGTCAACATTATCTGCATAGTAGATAATAACGAGCAGCTTGAGGCTAAGTACGAAAAGGTTATGAATGACGCAAAAAATAGTCCTGTAAGCCAGCTTTTTTACAAGGGAACCTTGAGATCGGGACAGGTGCTTGAGACTGAAAACAGCATCATTGTGCTGGGAGATGTAAATCCCGGAGGTAAGATTATTTCTAAGGGCAACGTGGTTATTTTGGGAAGTCTCAGAGGTACTGTATATGCCGGAGCCGGAGGCAATGAACATGCTTTTGTTGTGGCGCTGGAGATGAATCCTATGCAGGTGAAGATAGCTGACGTGATTGCCAGAAGCTCAGACAGCGCTTCTATAAAGAAAAATAAGGCTGTAATGCCTAAAATTGCCTATGTGTATGAGGGTAATATATATGTTGAGAATTTAAATCAGGATAATCTGGAGGATATCAAGCTTGATTAATATTTGGCAGAAATTTGGCGAAAATATTTTTCAAGGACTTGTTGAATTAAAATAATCAAGTGCAAAAATTACAAAAAACTATTGATTTAATCACTAAAATTTCGCATAATGGTATTTGTTAGCAGTAATTTAATTTGGAGGAAATAATTATATGTGTGAAGTTATTGTTGTAACATCCGGTAAAGGTGGAGTTGGTAAGACTACTACAACAGCCAATGTTGGCACGGGTCTTGCAAAGCTTGGCAAGAAAGTAGTTATGATTGATACAGATACAGGTCTTAGAAATCTTGATGTTGTTCTCGGTCTTGAGAACCGTATTGTGTATAATCTTGTAGATGTGGTTGAGGGAAATTGCAGAATTAAGCAGGCTATGATAACGGACAAGCGCTGTCCTAAGCTGTATCTTCTTCCTACAGCCCAGACAAGGGACAAGTCTGCCATAACACCTGAGCAGATGGTTAAGGTTCTTGAGGAAATTAAATCCGATCCGGAAGGATTTGATTACATAATTCTCGATTGCCCGGCAGGTATTGAGCAGGGCTTCCAGAATGCCATAGCAGGCGCAGACAGGGCGTTGGTTGTCACTACGCCTGAGGTTTCAGCTATCAGGGACGCAGACAGAATTGTAGGTCTTCTTGATGCGCATGGCTTAAAGGATCACGAGGATTTAATTGTCAACAGAATCCGTATGGATATGGTAAACCGCAATGAGATGATGTCTATTGAAGATGTAAATGATATTTTGCAGCTTAGTTTAATCGGTGCGGTGCCTGATGATGAAAATATTGTTGTAGCTACCAATAAAGGACAGCCTTGTGTTGGAGACGAAAGCCTTGCGGGACAGGCATATATGAACATCTGCCGCAGAATTATAGGCGAAGATGTTCCGTTCTTGGATTTAAACGGCAAGAGCGGATTCTTCAAGAAGCTCACATCAATTTTCAAAAATGACAAGAAGTAAGGATTATTTAGGAGGCAGATATGAGCTTATTTGATTTATTTAAGAAAAAAGGCTCCAGTGATGTTGCAAAAGACAGACTTAAGCTTCTCTTAGTCTCAGACAGGGCTAATTGCTCACCAGAGGTTATGGAGATGATTAAAAATGACATCATTAAAGTCATTTCAAAATATATGGTAATTGATGCGGAGGGACTGGATATCCAGATTACATCTACGGAATCTGACGGCAACAACGGTTCTGTACCTGCGCTTTTTGCCAATATTCCTATTAAGGATATGAGAAACAGCGACAACAATTAGTTGGGGGAATGGGTGAAGGTTTATGTTAAAGAGGTATCAGCTTCGTTCTTATAATTTCAGACTTGTCATACTGTTAGCAGTTACTACCATATTCGGAATAGTGGTGATTAACAGTGCTGATTCTTCATATACTATGAAACAGTGTTTTGGGTTTGTATTATCGCTGGCAGCTATGGTAGTAGTATCCTTGATAGACTACAAATGGTTGTGTAAGTTTTACTGGCTTATGTATTTTGTAAATATTGCGCTTCTGCTTGTTGTAAGATTTTGGGGAAAGAGCAGCCATGGCGCAAAGAGATGGATTGATTTAAAGGTATTTACGCTTCAGCCGTCAGAGCTTACGAAGATTTTTTTAATACTGTTTACGGCAAAACTAATTTTTATATATAAAGACAAACTAAACAACTGGAAATTTTTAGCAGTTCTTGCAGTACTTCTTGCAATTCCGCTGGCGCTTATTCTTGCGCAGCCAAACCTGTCAACAACCATTCTTATTTGTTTGATTCTTCTGACTGTAATATTTTGCGCAGGTTTAAGCTATAAGATAATCGGCGTTGCTCTGCTGATTATAGTTCCCATAG
The DNA here is from genome assembly GCA_964482965.1 of uncultured Lachnospira sp. Lineage (GTDB taxonomy): Bacteria > Bacillota > Clostridia > Lachnospirales > Lachnospiraceae > Lachnospira. The sequence continues at coordinate 71,063 of CAYZZP010000003.1, read as the reverse complement.
TCGTCGCCGGTGGTATTTATATAAGAAATCCTGAACAGAAACTTTTAGAGTATTATCAGTGGGAAAGAATTATGGCCTTTATAGATCCTGAAAAATATGACGATAAGGCATGGCAGCAGCAGATGTCCGAAAAGGCGATTGGTTCCGGTCAGTTATCAGGAAAAGGGCTTAATAATGATGATCCATCCTCCCTTAATAATGCAAATTATATACCGGAGGCACAGACAGACTTTATATTTACTATTATAGGCGAGGAACTTGGCTTTGTAGGCTCCGCTGTATCCGTTGTACTGCTTATGTGGATAACCTTTGAGTGCGTATTGGCAGCTATAAGGGCAAAGGATTTTATGGCAAGACTTATATGCTGCGGCATTTCTGCATGGATTGCATTTCAAAGTTTTATAAATATAGGCGTTGCCACAAGGATTTTGCCTAATACGGGACTTCCGCTTCCGTTTTTTAGTTATGGTTTAACATCTTTAGTGTCTTTATATATAGCTATGGGTGTTATTCTAAATATCAGCCTAAAGAGAAATATCCAGCCGGATGAAGAGATTTACTCCCTTGACTTTAAGGGATAATTTATTTCAAAGGATAAGGAGGAAAATGTTATGAATATCGGATTGATAGCACACGATTCAAAGAAAAAGCTTATGCAGAATTTTTGCATAGCATATAAAGGAATATTGAATAAAAATCAGTTGTTTGCCACAGGTACGACCGGAAGGCTTATTGAGGAGGCTGCCAATCTTTCTGTTCATAAATTTCTTGCAGGACATTTGGGCGGCGATCAGCAGATATGTGTGCAGATAGAACATAACCAGCTTGATTTGGTTATATTTCTTCGTGAATCCGTAAGCCCTAAGGAACATGAACCTGATCCTGATAATATATGTAAGCTCTGTGATATGTATAATATTCCGTTAGCTACAAATGTAGCAACAGCAGAACTGCTTATTAAATCTCTTGAACGCGGTGATATGGAATGGCGGGAAATATATCAGTAAACTAAGTAAAATACAGCCGGCTAGACAGCAAAAGCTGTAGCCGGCTTTGTTATAAAAGCGCCAAATTATATGGTTTGATGGCTCATATCAGTAATTCTGCCATACGCGCTTACAAGATATATGCCGCAAATACCAACAATGGCATAGATAATACGGCTTATAATACTTCCTGAACCAAAAAGGAATGACACCAGATTGAAATTAAAAAATCCAATCAATCCCCAGTTAATGGCGCCTATTATGGTTATTGTTAATGCGGTATAATCAAGAAATTTGGAATTCATTAATGGTACCTCCTTTATATATTTTTTGTTACTTAGTTTATTATGTGAAATTAAAAAAAATATATAATGGAAGATATTTCAAATATAACATGGAGAACCAAAATGGCAAAAAATGTTAAAAATAAAAAGAGTTCATCAAAAAAGAATAATGTGGTGAAATACAGGCGCAAGCCTCAGGCAGCGGCAATCATATTTGCTATGGTGCTTGTATATATAGTCTGCTTTGTGTTTATATACCTGTCAAAATCAAAGGTACAGGTATATGAGGTGGATACAGGTGCATTGACCAGCAACGCCGTATATACAGGTATTGCCGTAAGAGAGGAAAGCGTTTATAACTCCGAATATTCCGGCAATATAAATTATTACAAAAAAGAAGGCACAAGAGTAAAGGTTGGAGACACCATATATACCGTTGACGAAACAGGACGTGTATCTGAAATTTTATCCCAATACAATACTTCCGGCGAAAACACGCTGTCATCATCTAGCCTTGCAACTATAAAGTCAATGCTTAACAGCTTCAGAACCGGATATAACGGCAATAATTTTTCCGATGTATATGACCTTAAGACGGATATCAACGCCGCGGTGCTTCAGGCTATGAACGAAAGCATTATGGAAAATCTTGAATCAATTATTCAGAGTACCGGAAGCCAGAATTTATTCAGAACCATAACTACAGACGCTACAGGTGTGGTTGCGTATTATGTAGACGGATATGAAGGTCTTAAAGCGGAGGATATTAGTGAAAAAGATTTTGACAGAAATAATTACACAAAGCAAAATCTTAAAGCGGAGGATTTAATCGTAAGCAGCAATCCGGCATATAAGCTTATTACCAGCGAGGACTGGCAGATTATAATACCTCTTACCGAGAAAGATATAAAGGAATATGATTTAAATAACAAATCTTCAGTTTCCATAAAATTTAAAAAAGACAACATTACCACAACTGCCGGATTTTCGGTGTTAAGCCAGAGCGGAAGCTATTACGGAAAGATAACCTTAAACAAATATATGATAAGATACTCCACAGAGCGTTTTCTCGATATAGAGCTTATAACCTCGAGCAAAACAGGCTTGAAAATCCCCGTATCCGCTATTACAGAAAATGAATTTTACACAATTCCAAATGAATTTCTTACCACTGGCGGAAACAGTAATGACAAGGGCTTTATATGCGAAAGTTACGATACTGCCGGAAATGTAAAAACTACATTTGAGGCGGTAAGCATATATAAATCAACGGATACAGTCTGCTATGTGGAAAAGGACGAACTTCCTGTGGGCAGCAATATTGTGATGCCTGATTCTTCAAAACGATATACCATAGGGCCGACTGAAAAGCTTAAAGGAGTGTACTGCGTAAATACGGGATATACCGTATTCAGGCTGGTAGATATAATAGACCAGAACGACGAATATATTATATCCAAAACAGGTATATCGCATGGAATAGGCGCATATGACCGAATTTTGCTTGACGCTTCAAAGTATTCGCCGGGACAGATGGTGTATTAAAGCAGATAAAAGTATTAAACTGTGAAAAAGTGTTAAACTGCGAAATTTAAACTTTATGAAATGTGTAAACAGCGTTAAAGCGCGTTAAAATTGGATAAGGTGGTGAGCTGTGTGGCTGACGATTATAGTGTTAATGATACTAAAATTGATAATAATGAAATCATAAGCCGGGGAATTGGCAATAACAGCAATAATAGCAAAAACGGTATATATGGAATTGCCGAAAATATTGAGCAGGTTCTTGCAAATGTAAAGGAAGCCTGTAAAAGGGCGAACCGTTCGCCTGACTCTGTAAAACTTGTGGCTGTGAGCAAGACAAAGCCCAATGATATGCTTTATGAGGCTTATAACACAGGAATACGTGAATTTGGAGAAAATTATGTTCAGGAGTTGTGTGCCAAAATTGATACTATGCCAAAGGACATTAACTGGCATATGATAGGACATTTACAGCGCAACAAGGTAAAGCACATTGTTGGCAGGGTGGCTATGATACATTCCGTTGATTCCCTGCGGCTGGCGGAGGAAATCAGCAAGGAAGCTCTTAAAAAAGGCTGTGTTGTCAATATTCTTGTGGAGGTGAATGTGGCTGAGGAGAACAGTAAATTTGGAATTACTGTTGAAAATGCGCCTGAAGTAATGGAAGAAATGGCAAAGCTGCCGGGAATTAAAATTAAAGGTCTTATGACCAGCGCTCCATATGTAACAGAACCGGAGGATAATCGGGTATTTTTTCAAAAATTAAGAAAATTAGCTGTTGACATAAAGAGTAAAAACATTGATAATATCAATGTGGACGAATTGTCTATGGGAATGACTAATGATTATACTGTGGCTGTTGAAGAGGGCGCAACTATTATCAGAGTTGGTACAGCTATCTTTGGAGAGCGTAACTACAACAAATAGTTAGGAGATGTATTATGAGTATTTTAGATGGAGTTATTAACGTGTTTAAGCTTTCAAATGACGATGATTATGATGACGAGTACGATGATTATGATGATTATGACGATTCATACTCAGATGATGAGGATAAGACAGCAACAAGAAGAAAGTTGTTTACAGGTCCAAAGAAGGCTAAGACAGACGATATAGAAGACGACTATATGGATAACAAGCCTATTGCAAGGCAGTCAGCGCCGAAAAAGGTGGTACCAATAAAATCCAACGCGTCAAGAGGTCTGGAGGTTGTAGTTATAAGACCTGAATCTATGGAGGACGCAAGCGAGATTACAGATACTCTCCTCAGTGGAAAAGCTGTAGTTCTAAACCTTGAAGGAATCCATGTTGACATCGCCCAGAGAGTCATCGACTATTCTGCAGGTTCATGTTATGCAATGCGCGGCAATCTTCAAAAGATTACAAACTACATATTCTTAGTTACACCAGCTAACGTGGATATTTCCGGAGACATTCCTGAAATAGTTAATGGTGGGATAGACCTTACGTCTTTAGGCAAAAATGATATGAAATTTTAATAGCTTTAATTTGATTAAAGCATTTTAACCAATCAGTTAAGAAAGTAATGTAATTATAGCAATTAATTTAACCACCTGTAGTTTATGGCGCAGGTGGTATTTTTAAATAATATGCTGCAGAAGGAGAAAAATTTATGCCTAAGATAATTACCGTAAAAAATAATAACAATACTATATATGATATTGTGATTGAGAAAGATTTTGGGAGGCTGGCATCCAGCGTTGAGAAGCTTGGAATTAAGGGAAGAAAGCTCGCAATCGTGACCGACAGCAATGTTGGACCTCTTTACGCCGACGCTGTTAGGGCTGAACTTGAAAAAACAGGAAATGCCGTATTTGTGTACACATTTGAGGCGGGAGAGCATAACAAAAATCTTGATACTGTGCAGGATGTGTACGAGTTTCTTATTGTCAATAAATTTGACAGAAAAGATATGATTGTAGCTCTCGGCGGCGGCGTTGTGGGAGATCTTGCAGGATTTACGGCGGCGAGTTATCTTCGCGGCGTAGATTTTATCCAAGTTCCTACATCCCTTCTGGCACAGGTAGATTCAAGCATTGGCGGCAAGACCGGCGTGGATTTCAGGGCTTACAAGAATATGGTCGGCGCATTTCATCAGCCAAAGCTGGTGTATATGAACATTTCTACGTTGGACACTCTTAACCAGAGACTTTTCAACTCGGGCTTTGGCGAGATTATAAAGCATGGATTTATCAAAAATGCAGATTATTATAAATGGCTAAAGGATAACATTGCGGCAATAAACAATAGGGATAAAGTCGTATTAGAGGAAATGATTGCTGAAAGCTGCAATATAAAAAGGAAGGTTGTTGAGCTTGACCCTACGGAAAAGGGCGACAGAGCTTTGCTTAATTTCGGTCACACGCTTGGACACGCCATTGAAAAATTGATGAATTTTAAGTTTTATCACGGTGAATGTGTGGTGCTTGGAATGATTGCCTCCTTGAGATTAAGCGTGACTAAGGGGTATCTGACAGAGGAGGACTATAAGGAAGCCATAGAAATGTTTAAGGCATATTCATTCCCTACAACAGTCAGCGGCATAACTGCAGAGCAGGTTGTGGCTGTTTCTAAGAACGACAAGAAAATGGACGCTGGAAAGATTAAGTTTATTCTTCTTGACAGAATAGGAAACGCATTTATTGACAGGACGCTTACGGATGATGAACTTAAAATGTCGCTTAAAGACGTGATACGCAGCTAGAAATTGTAATTAGTAATGCGGCTGCTTATAATTAGTGTTTGCAGGCCGGGCTTGTGATTTAGGATTAGCCCGTAAAACGGAGGTTTTTGCTGAAATGAAATCGTCCAAGATGAATTGGAAATATTTTATAGTATTTATTATATGCACATGTGTGCTTACTCTGCTGGATCAGTTTACTAAAATAGCGGCTGTAAACGGACTTAAGGGTAAAAAACCATTCGTGATTATTGACGGAATATTTGAATTTTATTATCTGGAAAATACAGGAACAGCGTGGGGAATGTTTGACGGTGGAAGATATATCTTTCTTGCGCTTACGGTAGTGATTCTGGCGGTACTATGTTTCTTTGCATTAAAAATGCCTCTCACAAAAAAATATATACCGCTTCATATTGTGCTTATACTCATAGCCTCCGGTGCTGTGGGGAATTTTATCGACAGGCTGTTTCTTGGATATGTAAGAGATTTTATATATTTTAAGCTTATTAATTTTCCGATATTTAACGTGGCGGATATATATGTTACGGTAAGTATATTTGCACTGGCATTTATGATATTGTTTATGTATGAAGAGGAAGATTTTGATTTTTTGGGATTTGTTAAACAGGAAAAGGATAAAAATACAAAGGATAGTGACTCAGAAAATAGAAGCATTAAGAATAATTAAGATAATTTATAATCCTAAAAGAAAGAGTATGGATATGGAATCAAGAAATATGCAGCTTATTGTGGACGAGAGCGACAACGGAGAGCGCATAGACAAGTATCTTGCAGAGGAACTTGACGGATATTCAAGAGCATTTGTCCAGAAACTTATTAAGGACGGATATGTTACTGTCAATGAAAAACCTGTTAAGAGCAACTATAGGGTCACACATTCAGACGTGCTGGATATACAGCTTCCTGAATTGACAGAGCCTGAGATTGTTCCTGAAAATATACCGCTGGACATTATTTATGAAGATGATGACATTATTCTTGTAAATAAACCAAAGGGAATGGTGGTTCATCCGGCAGCCGGTCATTACAGCGGTACGCTTGTAAATGCGCTTATGTATCATTGCCATGATAATTTATCAGGCATTAACGGTGTGCTGCGTCCGGGAATTGTTCACAGGATTGATATGAATACGACAGGGGTTTTGGTGGCATGTAAAAATGATTTTGCTCATAACAGTCTTGCACAGCAGCTTGGTGTACATTCTATAACCAGAAAATATAACGCTGTTTGTTATAATACCTTTAAGGATACGGCAGGGACTATTGACGCACCTATCGGAAGGTCTAAAAACGATAGAAAGAAAATGGCGGTTGACAGGGAAAATGGACGTCGTGCGGTTACTCATTATAAAGTACTTGACAATTTTAAAAAATTTGCTTATGTTGAATGTGAGCTTGAAACAGGACGGACGCATCAGATAAGAGTGCATATGAGCAGTATAGGACATCCATTGCTGGGGGACGATGTCTACTGCAATGCAAAAGCTCCTTATAATCTTCAGGGGCAGACTTTGCATGCAAGGGTGCTTGGCTTTGTGCATCCGAGAACCGGAAAATATATGGAATTTGAAGCTCCATTGCCTGAATATTTCCAAAAAATTTTAAATAACTTAGGAGAATAATTATGAGAGGTATAGTCAAAAAAATAGCAGTAATTCTGCTGGCAACGATAGTTCTTGCCGGCTGTGGTGCCAACGAGTCTTCCGGAAACAGCGTATCAAATGTGGAAATTGGCGATGGAATTGAATTGTCTGAAGAAATTGAGAACACAGACACAACAGGAGATATTGCAGACGGGACATTTTCTGATGCAGATTATTCTTCCGATGAAAACGCAAGAAAAATAATTTTTACATACAAATATGAAATTGAAACAAAGGATTTAGACCAGTCTGTAAACGCCATCGAAAAGGCTGTTGAAGAAGCCGGAGGATATTATGAGGAAAGCAATATAAACGGAAATACTACTAAAGGCGGATATGCCAGTTATGTTTTAAGAATACCAACCGATAAGCTTGGAGCGTTTATTGACGGCATTGGCACATTTGGCAACATTATAAGGCAGTCTAAAAACGGACAGGATATAACGTCACAATATTATGATATTGAAAGCCGCCTCTCATCATTAAAAATCCAGCAGGAGCGTATTCTTGAGCTGTTAAAGCAGGCAGACTCGCTGGATGATATTTTAAAGTTGGAAACTGAACTTACAAAGGTCAGAAACAGTATCGAGAACCTGACTACCAATTTAAAAAAATATGACAGTCTTATCGACTATACCACTGTAAACATAACGGTTGATCAGGTTTTAGATTACACAGATAATAACGAAAATTTTGGTTCTACGATTGTTGAAACCTTTGTTGACTCCTTTGAATTTGCTTTAGGAATGCTAAAAATGGCAATAATAGTATTAATTTGGTTGCTGCCGTATATAATAATTATTGGTTTAATCGTTACAGTGGCAGTTGTGCTTGATAAAAAGAACAGAAAGAAACATGCTGCAAGGTATAGCAATCATCCGCCTGTACAGTCTATGCCAAACGGAGCTTCTATGGCTGCTCATATGATGCCGGGACAGCCGATGCAGCCAATGAATCAGCATGAAATACAAGCTAAAAATGATGATAATAAATAATTCGTAAAATTCAGACACTATTAATTGCATTTTCAAACAATTTGCGTTATAATATAGTAAGTGACAGTTAAATTGTATGTAATTTTGTATGTAATTTTGTATGTAACTTGAAGGAGGTGCCTGTTATGGATGGAAGAACAGTTATTACAATCGGTAGAGAATTTGGCAGCGGCGGTCATGAGGTTGGTACTAAGCTGGCTGAAAGGCTTGGCATCAAATGCTATGATAAAGAACTGCTGGAGCTGGCTGCTAAACAGAGTGGTTTATGCGAGGAGTTATTTGCTTCGCAGGATGAGAAGCCTACTAACAGTTTCCTGTATTCTTTGGTTATGGATACTTATTCTTTAGGTTACACCAGTTCCTACGTTGATATGCCTATTAACCACAAAGTGTTTCTTGCGCAGTTTGATACTATCAAAAAGCTGGCTGAGAGAGAGTCATGCGTTATTGTAGGACGTTGTGCTGACTACGCGCTTGAAGATAACCCTTTTGCTGTAAGCGTATGGATTAAGGCAAGTCTTGACCATCGTATTGAAAGAATAAAGAAGCTTTATGATTTGTCAGATTCAAAGGCTGCAGACCTTATTCAGAAGACTGATAAGAGACGTGCAAGCTACTACAACTATTATTCAAGCAAGAAGTGGGGCGAGGCTAAGAGCTACGACCTCTGTATCGACAGTGGAGAAGTAGGAATTGAAGGCGCAATAGAGTTAATTATTAAGTTTATTGAGCTGAAGGAAAAACAGTTTAACAAATAATTTTTAAGGTTTTTGTGCTCTTATGGAATTTAAGTATAAGAATGTAAAAAAATTTGACATTAAGAAATGGCTGCTAAGCGGTAACACGAAGATATATATATTTATTCTGGTTCTTGTCTTAGCAGCTATTATTTTTGTGCTAAAAACTGTTGGTGATATGGATAATACCAACAACAGTAATCAAAGTACTGAATCCACAGAGAATTTAACATCTGCCACAGAGCCTGAAGAGTCAACTGCAAAACCGGATCCGGATTATTACGAATCCCTTCAGGAATACAAAATCAGAATTAACAAAAGTATTAATCTTTTAACCGTCTATAAGCTGGACGACGCAAAACAGTATTCCGTTGCGGAAAAGCAGTTTAAGTGTTCAGTGAACCCAAATACGGAGGTTGGAAAGACCTCGATTACTTTTAAATATACTTGGGTGCAATTTGGATATGGCAATCATGGACAATATGTATCAAAGCTAAAAAACGGTTCATACATTCATTCTGTTCCATATTATACAAAAAATATATATCATCTTAATAAAAGCGCATACAATAAGCTCGGTCAAGCTTCCGACACAGCATATATTTATCTTCAGGTTGCCGATGCAAAATGGATTTTTGAAAATTGCGGCGTCAATACAGTAATAGATATATATGAGGATGAGTCTGAAATAAGCCCATTTGCCGGAGAACTGGCGGAACCAATAACTACCAATTATGATCCTTCGGACACCATTGCGGTAGATGGGCTTAAACAATAAATATAATTTATAATGTCTTCCTGCAAATAAGTTTTCAATAACAAGAGGTTTTGCTTGGCTATTGTATCAAAATGTGTTATACTTTAATGGTTTACTAATTTAAAATCTAAAAGAGGAGAATGTTAAATAATATGACACAGGTTTTAATTACTATTTCCATTATCGTATATCTTGCGGTAGTAGTAGCCATTGGTATTTTCTATTCCAAAAAGAATAAAAATACTGATGATTTTTATCTTGGAGGCAGAAAATTAGGTCCTTTAGTTACTGCCATGAGCGCCGAGGCTTCCGATATGAGCAGCTGGCTTCTTATGGGACTTCCCGGACTTGCCTATCTGACCGGTCTTGCCGAGGCTTCCTGGACAGCTATCGGTCTTGCCATAGGAACATATATTAACTGGCTTATTGTTGCAAAGAGAATCAGAAGATATTCCCATGCTTATGGCGCATTTACACTTCCGGATTTCTTTTCAAAAAGATTTGGCGGAAGTAAAACAATAACATTTATATCTGCACTTATGATAGTAATATTCTTTATTCCATATACAGCATCAGGCTTTGCTGCCTGCGGCAAGTTGTTTTCAAGCCTTTTTGGAATTGATTATTTTGCGGCTATGGCTGTAAGCGCTGCAATTATAGTTATATATTGTGCGATGGGCGGATTTCTTGCTGCCAGTACAACCGACTTTATTCAAAGTATTGTTATGACAATAGCATTGGTTGTAGTTGTTGTATTTGGCGTTAATGTTGCCGGAGGACTGGATGTTGTTATAGACAATGCAAAGCAGCTTCCGGGCTATCTCGATTTGTTCCATACATATTCAAGCGCAACAAATACAGCTCAAAATTACAGCATTTTATCAATCTGTTCCATGCTTGCATGGGGACTTGGTTACTTTGGTATGCCTCACATTTTATTGAGATTTATGGCAATCGAAGATGAAAATAAATTAAAACTGTCAAGAAGAGTTGCTTCTGTATGGGTAATTATCTCGCTTGCCGTTGCAGTATTTATTGGCATTGTCGGTTATAGTATGTCAAAGGCGGGCGCTATTGAAATGCTGACAGGTTCTGACTCAGAGACAATTATCGTAAGAATTGCTAATCTGCTCAGTTCATACAATCCGCTGGCGGCAATAATTGCAGGCGTAATACTTGCCGGTATTCTGGCAGCCACCATGTCAACAGCAGATTCGCAGCTTCTTGCTTCAGCTTCAAGCGTATCTCAGAATCTTATGAAGGAATGTTTTAATATAAAAATGTCAGAGAAAAGTTCTCTCATTGCAGCTAGAGTTACCGTAGTAGTAATTTCTATACTTGGCGTCATACTTGCTTCTAATCCTGACAGCTCTGTATTTGAGATTGTTTCATTTGCATGGGCGGGATTTGGTGCGACATTCGGTCCGGTAGTTCTGTTGTCGCTTTTCTGGAAGCGTGCTAACAAATATGGCGCAATCGCCAGTATGATATCGGGCGGAGCTATGATTTTCATATGGAAATATGGTATTGCTCAGCTTGGAGGTATATTTGCAATATATGAGCTTTTACCTGCATTTATTGTAGCAGTAGTAGTAAATGTAGTAGTAAGCCTTCTCACAAAAGCACCTGGTAAAGAGGTTGTTGAGAAGTTTGAGAGTATTAAGTAATTTGATTAAAGCTGCTCCCATTTTTCTTATATGCTGCTTGTATATTATAACTGCTTGTATGTTGTAAGATAGCAGGAAATAAGGTAATATAACAGCAGGAAATAAGAAACGGGAGCAAAAAGTTAATGGAATTTGTTTGGTCCTAACCCGGTAATTTAATCATTGCGCAGTTTTACAATATTACGCGCACTTCGTTTATTTTCTTCTACAATCTCAGCATAGTGTTTTCTTGTAGTGTTGACATCCTTATGTCCAAGAACGTCAGCCACAAGATATATATCTTTGCTTTCCTGATAAAGGTTGGTGCCATATGTACTTCTCAGTTTGTGCGGTGTAATATGCTTGACAGTAGTAACAGTATAGGCATATTTCTTCACCAGAAGCTCTACAGAGCGCACACAGAGCCTTTTATTCTTAGAGGATATAAATAATGCCTGTTCGTGTCCGGAGTCAGGATTAAGCCCCTTACGTTCTTCCATATAGTTAAGCAATGCGTCGCGCACTTCATCTCCAAAATAAACAAAACTTTCATAGCCGCCTTTTCGGATAACCTTAACACGGTCATTATCAAAATCCACGTCATCAATATCAAGTCCAACACATTCAGAAACTCGGATACCTGTTCCAAGCAGGAGAGTAAGCAGTGCTAAGTCTCTTGTCTTAAGCTTTTCGTGACGCTTAAGCTGGTTAGTCGTAAGATTGTTACCGGATTCAACATTATCAAGCAGTTCAGCGACTTCATTGACTTCAAGCCTTGTAATTGCTTTGTCATGAATTTTAGGCATATCAACCTTCAGTGTGGGATTAGTACTTATACGTTCATTGCGGTAATAATATCCATAAAATCCTCTTAAAGCGCATAATTTACGCTTTGCAGCACGTTCATGATTAACAACCTGTTGTTCTCCCTTTGAATAGAGCCTGACATATCTCAAAAAGTCTGAAATATCAGATCCGGTAACATTTTCCAAGTCGCTAAGTTTAAAATCAACCATACGGTAACAGCTATATTGAGGAAATTCTGCAATAAGGAATTGGAAAAAGCATTTAATATCCATAGCGTATGCAATTTTCGTACGCGGCTGTTTGGTATATTCCATACTGTTAAAATAATCCTTGCAAAATGCGGGAAGCTCCTTTAACAGTTCATTAAGCTTTTTTGCATATTTAATATTTTGTTGTGTTGAATAAGTATTGTTAGTTTCCGCCATATAAAAAACTCCTTAAGATTTTTCTAGAACAGCAGTATGAATTGTGCAATGTTTCTATATAGATAACTTCGCTAAACTCCAGTTTAACGAAGTTGAATGTCCGGATAAATCATATAATAGCTCAGAATTTTGATTTTTACAATTAATTTATCACTTTGCAACCAGCTTACCATTATATAATTTTCTCTGAACAATATTAATTTTGAAAAGCTTCTGATATCTCTTAATCTTTGGCAGTTCATTTTCTGTTATAATTGATACGCATAAGCCCTCGTTGCCGTTACGTCCGCATCGTCCTGCACGATGAAGATATTCGTTATCGTCCTCAGGCAAATTAACATTAATAACTGTAGATACATTGTCAATCTGTAAGCCTCTTGCAGCAACGTCTGTACCAAGCAAATAATTAATTTTTCCAGATTTAAAGTCATCTAAAGCCTTTTTCTTTGCCTGTTTATCAATATTGCCAGATAAGGCACCTGCGTTATAACTATGATACTTAAGCTTTTGCAAAGCCTCGTCCAAATCATATCTTGTATTAATAAATATCATAACTTTATCGTTATTTAAAGCCTTTGCAATTTTTCTTAAAGTTTCAATTCGCTCACGACGGTCCGCAACAATATAAATATGTTTAATTGTTTTAGGGATAGGCGAATTCTGCTTATTATTTTGTTCATTAATGATTATTGGTTTGAAGGTCAAATCATTAGCTGTTTTAAGCGTACGCTTGTCAATACTTGCAGAAAATAACAAAACCTGTGTATGTTTCATCAAAGACTTTCTTATAGAAAAAACTGTTTCAAGATAGGTTTTATTCATAAGCCTGTCCGCCTCATCAATAACCAGGGCTTTTACTTCATGCACCTTAAGCTTTTTCATAGATATAAGCTGCTTTATACGAGCCGGCGTTCCAGCGATAACCGACGGCTTAAGCTTCAGTGCATCTATCTGACGGTTTATATTCCCCTCCCCTATTAAAAATGTCGAATTAGACGGAATTTCAGCGTTGGCAAATAACAATTCCACCTGATTATTAACCTGAACAGCAAGCTCTTGTGTAGGAACCAGAATCAATATCTGTACATTCCTAATACTCATGTCAAGTTTGCCTATTAAAGGCAGCAAATAGGCCAATGTCTTACCTGAACCGGTTGAAGAACAGACCACCAAATCACGCCCGTCTTTTATATGCTTATATGTGTGTGACTGTATATATGTAGGCTCTGAAATACCTTGTTGTTCTAAAGCCTTACATAGATTATCGCTAACATTCAATTCTGAAAATGTCATAAAATTTCGACTCCTTTATAATTGCTGTTTATCACTTTAATTAGTCATATAATAGCAGAAAATCCCCCAAAAGTCTACTTTTTGCAAGCATAAAGAAATCACATGTAAAGAAATAATAATCCTTTAGTTATAAATACATCAATCTTAATCTATGTTTATTTTCAAATTCTAGTCTTCAAACTCGTAATAATACACAATAATATTCTGACCCGCATATATTGTGTCGGAAGTCATATGGTTAATTGCTTTGATATCGCTAATATATGTAGAAATATCGCAATTATCCGGATGATGTTCTCTGGCAATGCTCCAAAGAGTATCATTACTGTCAATACAGATACTTGTATAATATCTTGTACACTTTTTCTCATCCGTCTTATTAGACGCATTAACTACAAGAACGCTTGACACCCCAACAATTATAATCATTATTAGAGAGGCAATTAAACACTTTACAGAAGCAATCTGACGGCATCTTATGAGCTTTGCTCTTTTCCGATCTTCTAATCTTTTAGTACAGGCAGCTTTTGTACTACTCATATTATCCTTATAATTATTATATTCTGCAGCGTTTCTTTCCATATCATTATCCTCCGTTTACCTATTATTAACAAGTTAATTATCATAAGAATTACAGCGTATTAAAGTCTGTCAGTCTGTATTATGCCAGTACGTCATCACAAAACAAACATTCAGAACAAATGTTTTGATTAAATGTATTATATAACCTGAACAAATGTTTGTCAACAAAAATCGAACAAATATTCCGAACATTTTTTCAGAAAATTTGTTTGATTTTATTTTTTAAATGTGATATTATATATTCAAGAAAATTATTGCGCGAGGAATACTATATTTTTTTACTAAATGCGCAGGAATGGAGTTATAATATGGCATATGGAAGAATTACTAAGAAACAGACGGAAATTTTAGAATATATAAAGTCGCAAATCCTTAATAAAGGATATCCGCCTTCAGTTCGTGATATATGTACTGCTGTGGATTTGAAATCTACATCTTCAGTTCATGCACATCTTGAAACGCTTGAGAAGAATGGTTATATAAGAAGAGATCCTACCAAACCCAGAGCTATTGAGATTATTGATGATAATTTTAACCTTACAAGACGCGAGGTTGTCAATGTTCCTTTGGTTGGACGTGTGGCCGCAGGAGAGCCCATCCTTGCCGTTGAGAATGTTATAAGCTACTTCCCTATTCCGGCTGAATATATGCCTAATGAGGAAGTATTTATGCTGACTGTCAAGGGCGAAAGTATGATTAATATGGGTATCTACGAAGGTGACAATATTTTAGTTCAGAAGCAAAATACAGCCCGCAATGGTGATGTTATTGTGGCGCTTGTAGAGGATTCTGCTACTGTTAAGAGATTTTTTAAAGAAGACGGGCATATAAGGCTTCAGCCGGAGAATGATTATATGGAGCCTATCATTGTTGATAACTGTGAAATTTTAGGTAAGGTTATAGGTCTTATCCGGCTTAATATTATCTGATTCCCGGAATAATTCTCTGATATGTACCGGACAGGAGCGTATTACATATCTGCTCCTAACCGGTACATATGTTACTAAAAACTTTGGTTCAAATTTCAGCTTATGTTTAATTCATCTGTTTTAGTAATATCAGTTGTCAATGAATTTCAATGATACTACCTTCTTATAATAACATCTCTGTTTAAAGGCAATAAAAGAGCTTCATTTCCCCAGGGCATTGCAAGCTTAACAAAGCTGTCGGTTATTTCAGAAATCTCAAATGGACCAATGTCAGTTATTTCCTCTTTCCAATCATCGGAAATATAGACATAAACAATATGCTTGTCTAATGTCTTGTCTTTGATTTTTAGAATGTTAATAACGCCGAATTCATAAAATTTATCTCCGTTTTTATTTATATCTTCCTCGCCTGCATACCACCAGCCTGTTCGCAGTGTCTGCATCAAAAATGTTTCATCATCTGAAAAATAAAAGTCTCCGTCCTCACCGTACATATCGCCTGAATCAAATAGAAGTTCTAACAAAGCATCTATTTTAAACAGCATAAATGTCTCCGAGCTTTGACCTGAATAATACGAAAACAATAAATATTGTTCAGAAGAGGACAGATACAATCCGCCGCCGTAACCGCTTAATTGACTTGAAATTGGAAATGTATATGTTACCTGTCCGTTATCAATTATAGATAAAAAAATATCGTTTTTGTCGTTATGATTTAAAACAATTTCCCGCTTATCAGCTAAAACTATATTTTGGGGCATATAAAATGTCTGCATATATCTCCTTAATATTAATTTTTGAAATTTGTCAATACACTTCCGCCAACACTGGCAGCAATTAACACAACTACCGCCGCCGCTGCAACAAATAATATGACAGTCAGAGCAATTATCAGCTTCACTCACCTGCGCTCCATTAAAGACATGCAAAACAACGATACCACGTCAAGGGCAAATATAAACTGCAGCACGCTCGCAATAACCGCAACACAGGTCTGACATTTTTTTGCTTTGCAGCCATTATAAAATAAGCGATAGAATAGGGCACTGAAAATGCCAGTATAAGCCAGCCCATAACACCCAGTATAAAAGCCATTCCGGAAGCAAAAAATATCATAAAAGGAACATGTATAAATGAAAGCATTAACATCAGCAATATTAATGCTCCGCCCATTATGTAAAATGGTATCAGACCACATTTGACAAATTAATATCCTCTTTTTCCGGAAGCATACTCATTCATACACACATCCATAAACAATCGTTTTACCACCAGTCCAGTCCACCGTTGTGAAATCTCCATTTTCAGGAGTTACATAAACCTCAATTTCATCCCCGCCGGTATTATTATCGTCGTTAGTTTCATTTTCGCCAGCGCCGCTTTTTACAGTATTGTTTTGAAGATTATTATTTTCTCCTTTATTTTGCAATATGGCTGCCACAATTACAGCGTATCTATATCAATTTCAACTCCGTCACGCCAAATTCTTTCCAAATCATAGAAAAGGCGGTCATCCCTTGAAAATACATGCACAATTACGTCGTTATAGTCTAAAAGTATCCATGATGCTGAGTTGTAGCCCTCAATTCTAGGCTCTGCGCAGCCCTCCGCATGAAGCTTCTCCTCAACATTGTCCACAATCGCCTGCACCTGATTGGCGTTGCCGCCGCTTGCAATTACAAAATAATCTGCTATAACAGAAATTTTACTGATATCAATAACCCTTATATCCTCAGCCTTTTTGTCTTTCATTGCCTCAACGGCAACCTGTACCATTTCCTTAGCATTAATTTCTTTAGAATTATTATTTAACATATAAAACCTCCCTTAAAAAATTTAATCATCAACAATATCTTTGTAATACTCATATGTTACAATCGTCTGCGGATCAATAGGTTTATTATTACTTTTAAGATAGTCAAGAATATCCCCGGTAACCACATAGACAGCCCTTTTTATATCCACAAATACAATCTCTCTTACTTCGTCCAAATCCGCAGCCTTGTTGCGCATAGGTTCCATATAATCCGCAATAAATATTATTTCCTCAAGAGGCGACATTTCTTCTCTTCCGGTGGTGTGATATTTAATTGCGTTTAAAATGTCTTTATCCTTTATATTATACCTCTCTTTTGCATAAAATGCACCAAGCTTTCCATGTAAAAGATATGGACTATGCTCCTCATATTCAGTTATCGGAATATTTTGCTGTCTGCACCGCAATAAAAGCTCCTCGTCAGAAAGACATTTAGCGCAGTCGTGCAGTAATCCCGCAATATACGCAGCCTCAATATTTACACCATAGCGCATGGCAAGACATGCCGCTGTGTTGGCTACGCCTATTGTGTGCCAGTATCTTGCCTTATCCTGGGCAAATTCCTTTTTTACGGATTTTCTCAACAAATTAATATAGTCATTATCCATATTTTCCTCCATTCCAAAGCAGATACACTCAAAGAATTATCTATAAAGCTGATGTTGTATTATATATCGGTTGACCTCTGGCGGAACCATTGTATCCACAGAAAGCCCTGCTTCTATTCTGTCTCTTATTACCGAAGAGCTGTACGGCAAATCAGGAATCTTAAGAAAATCTACCGAAGCGCCATATTCATTGCGAAGATATTCAGCCCGACGGTCCAGCTCATCCTGCTTTAATCCGTCTCTGTTCGCCGCCAGAAAATGACAATTAGCAAGAACATATGCCGCATTATACCAACGGTCAAGAGCCATAAGTGAGTCTGCGCCTATAATAAAATAAATATAATCATAAATATTTTTTAACTCTTTTAAGGTATCGGCTGTATATGTTCTGCCGCCCCGCTCAATTTCAAGGGTTGACAGTCCCATATATGGATAAGGCTCAATCGCTGCCTTTATCATATTGCAGCGGTGTGTGACCTCTGCCATTTCACTGGTATCTTTGTAAGATACAGGATTGTATGAAGGCATTACAAGTATGTGTTCCAGACCATACTGGACATGAGCCTGAATGGCAAGCTCAAGATGTCCCTTGTGAAATGGATTAAAGGAGCCGCCCATAATTGCAATAATATTATTTTTCATATTAATCCTTCTTTTAACCTTTATTTTTTGCAGGCGGAAGTTCAATTTTTTTCTTATTTTTTGATTCTTTATAGAGAACAATTTTCTTGCCTATAACCTGAACAACCTGCGAATGTGTTCTCTCTGCTACTATTTGGGCAATTTCATTAGGGTCGTCCGCACAGTTCTGCAATACATTTATTTTAATAAGCTCCCTTGCTTCCAATGCTTCAGCAATGGCGCTTGTGTTTTCCGGGGTAAGGCTTGCCTTTCCCAACTGAAATATCGGGTCAATATTCATAGCAAGACCCTTTAAATAAGAACGTTGTTTACTTGTCATAATTTCTCACTTTCCTTAATCATAATAATCAAATTCAAGATAATCTCCAACTACTACAGTATCGCCCTCAGCCACGCCCAATTCCTTAAGCTGCTTTAAAATGCCTGTTTCCCGTAAAAATCTCTGAAAGAAACTGAACCCTTTTTCAGATTCAAGGTTAGTATAACCAAGCATCCTGTCAACACGCGGACCATACACCACAAATCTTCCTTCGCTTTCCTTTTCCACATAAAATGCTTCATTTGGATTGTCAAATAAAGTATCCGTGTCGATTTCCTTTTCAAACACAACAGGAGCATCGTCCATTTGGTCAAGCATTTGACGCACATAGTAAAGAAGCTCCTTTATGCCCTGTCCTGAAACTGCTGATATAGGAAATACCTTAATTCCCTTTGGCTCAAACTCTTTCTTTAAAGCGTCTACAGGACTTTCGCTGCCGTCGTCATATATGGCGTCTATTTTGTTAGCAGCTATAACCTGCGGTCGGTTAAGCAGTTCGGGGTTGTATGCTTCCAACTCGGCATTTATGGCATTTATATCTGCTATAGGCTCTCTGCCCTCTGTGGACGCCGCATCAACCATGTGAATTATAACCTTTGTACGCTCAATATGGCGCAAAAATTCGTGGCCAAGCCCTACCCCTTCGGAAGCGCCCTCAATAAGTCCCGGAATATCTGCTATAACAAATCCTTTGTTTCCGTCCAAATCCACAACTCCAAGATTAGGATTAAGGGTTGTAAAATGATAATTTGCTATTTTAGGACGTGCATTGGTTACTCTTGAAAGCAATGTGGACTTTCCGACATTTGGAAAGCCTACAAGCCCCACATCAGCAATAACCTTAAGTTCAAGGCGAACCCACAGCTCCTGTGCGTCCTGCCCCGGCTGTGCATACTGAGGTGCCTGCATAGTAGCTGTGGCATAATTCATATTTCCCTTTCCGCCTCTGCCGCCTTTTAATATAACCTCACGCAGATTGCCGTTTGACATATCCGCAATCACTTTTCCTGTCTCATCTTCAAAAATAACAGTTCCCTCAGGAACCTTGATAATCAAATCTTCGCCGTCTTTTCCGGTGCAGCGTCGTTTTCCGCCCTCTTCACCGCTCTGAGCAATATATTTGCTGTTATGCCTGAATTCGCCTAAGGTATTAAGCCCCTTGTCAACCTCAAATATAATGTCTCCGCCTTTGCCTCCATTTCCACCGTCAGGACCGCCGTCAGGCACATAAAGCTCACGCCTGAAGCTAACATGTCCGTCTCCGCCTCTGCCGGATTTTATAAAAATTCTTGCTCTATCTTTAAACATTTTAATTCTCCATTTAATTTTGTGTCATTACTTATATGAACATCCATTTAAAAATAATTTGCCCCGAATACCTCAAACATATAAATATATATAATTAGCAAAAAAGCTCCAAATCCGAAGACTTGGAGCTTTGAATTGAACAAATTATTCGTTAGAAGCTACAGGATATACAGAAACCTGCTTCTTATACCTGCCCTTTCTCTCGAACTTAACAGTTCCATCAACAAGTGCAAATAATGTATCATCGCCGCCGCGACCAACATTAACACCCGGAAGAATCTTTGTTCCACGCTGTCTGTAAAGAATATTACCGGCTAAAACAAACTGTCCGTCAGCTCTTTTTGCGCCTAATCTCTTAGACTCTGAATCTCTACCGTTCTTTGTAGAACCAACACCCTTTTTATGAGCGAAAAACTGAAGGTTCAAATTCAACATAACATTACACCTCCTCGACTTTAATCGATAAATAATCCGGATTACCCTGCGCCACCTGATTTAAACCAAGCTCAAGAGACTTGAGCAATATCCGGGTTTCATTACTTTGCTGCAAATCCGTCATCAATGAAATAACGGCATTGTCTTCATCTGTCATAATCTCACAATCGTCCACTGTAAACATTTCAATGGAATTGATTGTATTGATTACAAGCATTGATATTGCGGCACACACCACGTCGCTGCCTTCCTCGGCATAACCGGCATGTCCTTCTGTTTTAAATCCAACAATCTCACCATTTTGTGAGTCCTTGTAGATTGTCGCATAAGTCATATTAATACCTATGTCTTTCTAATTACATCGCACAAATATAATTGTCAAATGTTGTTAAAATCATTATGATTAAGCGTTAATTTTTTCAATCTTAACCTTAGTAAACAACTGTCTGTGACCATTCTTCTTGTGATAGCCGGTCTTTCTCTTATACTTGTAAACGATAACCTTCTTAGCCTTGCCTTCCTCAATAACACTTGCTGTAACTGAAGCTCCTGCTACTGTAGGATCGCCAACCTTAGCCTCTCCGTTATTAACGAAAAGAACCTGGTCAAATGTAACAGTGTCGCCAGCGTTTACACCAAGCTTTTCAACTCTGATAACATCGCCTTCTGAAACTGTGTACTGTTTACCACCTGTTGCTATAATTGCGTACATATGGCACCTCCTAAATCAATTACTCGCCAGTTTTGGGGAGGTCTAAAGCCTTCTTATCCCTAACTGAGCGGCACACTAGAATATAATATAGTAAAGCCGCCTGTTTGTCAACAAAAAAATTAAGATATTTTGGAAAAATTCGCCTTTATGAATAACTCTGCAGCATTTGTTCCTTCAAGCATTTCCTCAAACAGCGCACTTGCCTGTGCAAGCGTCAGCTTTGAGCATAGCGGCTGATTGACAAATGACTGGAATACAAGCGCCTTATCTCTTGTTTTAATTCCTTCATATAATATGTCGATATTGTCCGAACAGCGTGACACAAGGGATAATACCGCAGGCTTCAGCGGCTTTGCCATTATCGGCCGCACGCTGTCATTGCTAAAATATGCGTTGCTCTCAACTATGCTTCCCGGCGGCAGGCCTGGAACCTGTCCCTCATTAGGAAGATTTACATTGCTTACTTTTTTCGTCAGACCAAGAATTGCCCGCATAAGCTCAACAGCCTCCTCATCGGATTTTTTGACTTCAACGGGAATTTTACCCTCCGCAAACCTAATGGATTCCTCTATCCTTTCATTCATCTGCTTAATTCTAAAATCTACAGTAGTCAAGGCATATTTCCACTCTTCCACCTGAGCAGGTGATTTTATATACCAGTCATTATTAATAAATTCAACCAAATGCCTGTCTCCGGCGGCTCCAAGCACGCCATAACGCCTAAACAAATCCATTTTTACTCTGTTAGCATATGCAAATGTATCTGTTTTATACTGATCGGCAGGTCCATGCTCATAATGTCCATCCTCGTAGTATTTATCTATGTATTCCGGAAGATAGTTAAATATCTCAATATTTTTATATTTGGCAGATGATATCCATGTAAAATGGTTTATACCCGAAACTTCAGTATAAAGCTCGTTGCGCTTTGCCTCAATCCCTGTAGCTTCCTTCAATACATCACACAAAAAATCCTGTGTGTGGAACACCTCGTGACAGCAGCCAAAGGCTTTAATATCAGGGAAAATGTCATATAACGCTTTGGTGCATATGCTCATAGGATTTGTAAAATTGATAACCCATGCCTTCGGGCAAAATTCTTTGATAGCTCTAGCAAATTCCTCATAAAACGGAATTGTCCTCAAAGCCCTCATAACACCGCCGGGACCTGCTGTATCACCGACGCTTTGATAAATTCCGTATTTTTCAGGAGTATGCACATCAATCCGCATATCCTCAAATGTTCCAGGAAGAATTGATATAACCACAAAATCTGCGCCTTTAAGGCAGTCTGAAAGCTTTTCATATACCACATAATTCCATTTTGAAACAGTTTCAGCGGCTTCGTTAATACGCCCGCCAATTTTGCGGTTCCGGTGCGCAGCCTCCATATCAATGTCATAGAGACCAATTTCGCCTGTCAAATCTCCGCACAGCGCCAAATCGTTCATAAAAACTCTGGCCCACTGTTTTGAGCCGCCGCCTATGTAAGCTATTTTTATGTTTATCTTGTCCATAGTTTGCTCCCTTCGATACATTTATAATATCCACAACCCAACAATCCCCCAAACAACGCCTATTATCCATGCCGCCACGACATCCTTTATAAAATGCACTCCGGCAACAACTCTGGTTATGCCTAAAACCACAGCCAATATCAGCATTACAGCTCCCAGATACACGCTATAATAAAGAAGCGCCATAGCGATTATTGTTATGGAAAATGTATGTCTGCTCGGAAATGACTCATACGCCTTGTCCTTGTAAATTATCGGAGCAATATCGTACATTGTATATGGTCTTTTTGCATTAATAAATTTGCGTATAACCGTTACAACTAAAAATCCGGTTAGCGGAACCAGAATTATCCTTATGGTTGTATTATAACTGTCGCCTGCCGTTAACGTGCTTAGAATAATTACCGCAAAATATATAACAGCCGCCAGATATGCAATATATGAATATAAAGCCTTGAATACGGCAAGACGTATATTATTTCCAGTCACAAAGCCTGATATTTTGTTGTAATTTTTTTCGTAAAAACTTTTATTTACAAATTTTTCTTTGTTGCTCATTTTGTTTACTAAGTTTTCCTTATTTATTACATTTTTTATTTCTGCATAACTGCAATATTATTCTGCTGCATATTCAGCTTTGCTTTCACTTCTGGTGCCGCCATTACTGCCTAAAATCTCCGCCAGCGTTTTTCCGTTTTTCTGGCGGGTTATTTCCACCAGCCCCAGCTTAGTTATATCTATAAGAGAACACGTTATTGAATCATTTTTCAGAAGCCTTTTTAAGGTGGTAAGCAGTTCCACGTTATTCTCGTCATATTTCATATTGATAAAATCAACAATAATAATGCCGCTTATATTTCTCAAGCGGATTTGTTTTGCAATCTCTCCGGCTGCTTCAAGATTGACTTTTGAAACGGTATCTTCCTTTGCGTTAATGCCATGCTTTTTTGAAACGCATTTGCCTGAATTGACATCAATAACTGTGAGCGCTTCCGTCGATTCTATTACCAAATAGCCGCCGCATTTAAGCCATACCTTTTTCTTGAGGGCAGATTCAAGCTCAGACTCCAGAGAATACAAACTTTTTAACGGCAAAAGTTTATCATTGTATAGTCTGATTTTATCGGCTGTATCCTTTGGCAGCGTTTTCTTTAGCATATCATATACAATCCGGTCGTCTGTAATTATCTCCGAAAGGTTTTCTTCTGAAGTGCTTAATATATTTTCAACATAGGCGGCCGGAGCGTTATAAATACAGGTAAGCGCCCTGCCAAATAAAGCGTTCTTAATTATGGCAGAGTATGTGTCCACAAGTCTCAAAGCCTCTCTATATATGCTTTCGTATTCTGCCTCCGTCGAATTAGTTCTTAAAATAAATCCATAATTGCCCAGACTGGTGTCCGCAGCTATATTAGACTCCGACAACAGCACATTAAAGTCAAAATCTTCTATAAGGCGGCGCTGATATTCTACGCACTTAATATTCTTTCGTGTTTTGGAAGAAATATTAACCTTCGTAACGTCCGAAGATAAAACCACATACTTCCCCGTAAGAGAAATTTTTGAAGTAACTGTGGCAGGTTTGGTTTTTATGGCGTCATTTTTGACCTGAACCAAAAGAAAATCTCCCTGATTTACGGAGGTATTATTTTTTCGGTTCAAAAAAATGTGCCTTTTATTGTCTTCAAGTGCATAAAAGGCTTTTTCCCCTTTTTGAATTTCAACAAAGGCACAATTAATATTCTTTACGACATTTTCCACACGACCAATATAAATATTTCCCACAAGAGATTCCTCCATAACAGGATAAAGCTCAGTGCAAACGTCATTTTCAAATCTAGCGCAAAAAATCCTGTCACGAAAATTTGTAACTACATATTTTGTGTTTAAAATGTCGCTCATATGGCAAACTCCCTCACTGATATTTGCTGTATTTAAAATAATGCCTGCAACATACATATAACTGTATGCTCAGCCAATTATCACCGATTTGCAAGCTCTTTAACAATATCTTCCCATGTAACGCCACGAAGCACCATAAGCACCATTATGTGATACAGGAAATCCGAAATTTCGTATTTAATCTCCTCAGGATCGGGATTTTTAGCGGCAATAATAATTTCTGTTGCCTCCTCGCCGCATTTTTTGAGAATTTTGTCAATTCCCTTATCAAATAGATAATTAGTGTAAGAGCCTTCCTTTGGATGGATTTTTCTGTCCTCAATTACCGCCATAACATCATTGAAAACCTTAAGCGGATTGGTCTGGGCATATTCAGACGACACAAGATTTCTGTAAAAACAGCTTCTGTTGCCCGTATGGCACGCTGCGCCAATCTGCTTAACCTTTGCAAGCAGAGTATCGTTATCGCAGTCAATCTCTATAGAACGCACATACTGGAAATGTCCTGACGTAAGACCTTTAACCCATAATTTCTGCCTGCTTCTGCTGTAATAGGTCATTTTCCCGGTCTCAATAGTCGTCTGGTAAGCCTCTTCATTCATATAGGCAACCATCAGCACTTCATCCGTTTTATAGTCCTGAACAACCACCGGAATAAGACCATCGCTGTTTAACTTAAATTCAGAAAATGGTATAGCGCTTTCAAATGTATTCATATTTATGCCCGCCTTAGAAAGTTCCACTTTTCTCTTCATAAAATCATAATCAATACTGCTTACGCAAGTGCCTGTAACGCCAAGCACCGCATGATTTCCAATCATATCGCCAAAATTCTCTGACATTTCAAGAATTGCAGGAATTCCTGCAAAATCTTCTATTTTACAAGATTTTTTTACATTTTCTGACAATAAAATGAAAGACAATTCATTATTTTTTGCTAATTCTATAACGTCCTTATCCTCTTCCCTATACCAAAGACCTAGCTTACCTGCACCAAATCTGTCCGCTACTTCCTTCATCATAAGCATATTTGATTCCTTAGATGAATCAAGAAGCGCCGCCCTTGCTCCGGCATAAAGATATTTCTTTACATCCTCCACGCGCCTGACATTTCCGCCAAGAATTACAGGGGTATCAATAGACTTTGTAATTTTGCGTACTATACTTATCGCCTCGTCGTGAGAAGCGTCGTCATAGGAAAAATCGATAATAATAATTTCATCGGCGCCGTTCTCGCTGTAACGGTTTGCAGCCGCAGCCGCGTCGCCGTCCCCTGTAAGCATAATCAGTTCCTCATCACTGTAGGCTTTTGCATCCTTTAAATATATAATTGGAATAAGCTTTTTGTATGACATAATAATCTCCATTCATTTGTTTTTGAAAATTCAAATTTAGTTTATTTCTCAAATTTCAAATTTAGTTTATTTCTCAAATCTTATTTCATTTTTCAAATTTAAGAACCGCCTCTTTCAAATCTATCTTTCCTTCATAGAGCGCCTTTCCCATAATTGCGCCATGTATTCCGGCTGTACACACATTTTCCAAATCCTGCATACATGACATTCCGCCTGATGCTATAATATCAATTCCTGTCTTGTCTGACAAGAGCTTCGTCTGTTCAATATTAGGTCCTGACAACATTCCATCCTTAGAAATATCGGTGTAAACAATAGTTTTTACGCCCATTTCCTTCATAGCCACGGCCATTCCAAGCGCTGTCCGGTCGCTGATTTTCTCCCAGCCCTCGATAGCCACAAGTCCGTCCTTAGCATCCACTCCTACAACTATTCTGTCCGCTCCGAAACGCTCAATAGCCTGTTTGATAAAATCTGGATTTTGCACCGCCTTTGTGCCGATAATGGCACGATAAACGCCCAAATCCAGAACCTCTTGAATGTTTTCAAGAGTTCTTATGCCGCCTCCAAGTTGAACAGGTATAGATACACTGTTTACAATTTTTTTGATAACATAGGCATTTACTGAATGTCCCTTCAATGCTCCGTCCAAATCAACATTATGTATAAACTTGGCTCCAGCTTCTTCAAAGCCTTTGGCAATTTTCCAGGGTTCGTCAGAATATACGGTAACATCGTTAAATAACCCTTTTTTTAATCTTACGCATTTTCCGTTCTTAATGTCTATCGCGGGATATAATCTCATGGTTTAAACTCCTAACATATTGTGTATTTATATCAATTACAGGGAACCCTTAGTAGAAAGAACTGTTTTAATCCGCCCGTCTTTCATGGCAGCCTCGTCGAGAGCTTTCGCAAACGCTTTAAACATTCCCTCGATTATATGGTGGTCATTTTCACCGCTGAGCTGCTTTATGTGCAGGTTCATGCCTGCGCTGTAAGAAACGGCATAGAAAAATTCCTTAACCATCTGGGTGTCCATATAGCCTACGCTGTCAGAGGTAAAATTTCCGTCAAATACAAGGTATGGTCTTCCTGATAAATCAATGGCGCAGAGAATTAAAGCCTCGTCCATAGGAAGAATAATATCCCCGTAACGGCGTATTGCTTTTTTATCGCCCAATGCCTTTTTAACAGCCTCGCCAAGAACAATCCCCACATCCTCTATTGTGTGATGGCAGTCAACAATCAAATCGCCCTGAACCTTCAGGCCAAGGTCAAATAGACCGTGCTTTGCAAAGCTTATAAGCATATGGTCAAAAAATCCAATGCCCGTATCAACATTAGCTTCGCCCTTTCCGTCAATAACCAGTGAAAGAGTTATATCTGTCTCGTTAGTTTTACGCCTAATCTCAGCCTGTCTGATATCCGTCTGTCTAATCGCCATATTCCCTCATTTCTGCCGCCTGTCTGGCGACTATCAATATTCCGCCGCTCTTTTGCAGCCCTGAATAACTACATTTTCCTTACTCAAATCTAACCCTAACCGAATTAGCATGCGCCGTAAGCTGCTCTGCTGTGGCAAACTTCTCAATGTCAGTGTGCAGAGGTTCAAGCGCTTCCTTTGAATATGATATAATACTTGACTTCTTAATAAAATCATCAACGCTCAGAGGCGAGAAAAATTTTGCTGTTCCATTTGTCGGAAGAACGTGATTAGGTCCTGCAAAATAATCTCCAAGCGGTTCCGAACTGTATTCTCCGAGAAAAATCGCACCTGCATTTTTAATCTTAGTCATTATGTTAAATGGATTCCTTGTAACTATTTCAAGATGTTCCGAAGCTATCTCGTTGGCAACCTCAATAACCTCGTCCATAGAATCAGCCACAAGTATATAACCGTAATTATCCAAAGATTTCCGTATAATTTCCTTTCTTGACAACTCAGCTACAAATCCGTCAACCTCTTTGGATACCTTACCAGCAAGCTCCTCGCTGGTTGTTACAAGAATCGCAGAAGCCATCTCGTCATGCTCTGCCTGCGATAAAAGATCTGCTGCGACATATCGTGGATTTGCCGTCTCGTCCGCAATAACCATAATCTCGCTCGGCCCTGCTACAGAATCAATGCTTACATAGCCAAATACAGCTTTCTTGGCAAGAGCAACATAAATATTTCCCGGTCCTACAATTTTATCAACCTTCGGCACGCTCTTAGTACCATAAGCCATAGCTGCTATAGCCTGAGCGCCACCTGCCTTGTATATTACGTCAACGCCTGCCTCTTTAGCCGCAACAAGCGTTGTAGGATACACCTTTCCGTCCTTTCCCGGAGGAGTACACATAATAATCTCATCAACGCCGGCAACCTTCGCCGGCATAACATTCATAAGCACGGATGAAGGATATGCGGCTTTTCCGCCGGGAACATATACGCCGACTCTTGCTAAAGCAGTAACCTTCTGACCTAAAATTGTTCCGTCAGGCTTTGAGTCAAACCAGCTGTACTGCTTCTGTTTCATGTGGTAATCTCTGATATTTACAAGCGCCTTTCTTATTACATCAAGCAATTCAGGGTCCACAAGGGAATAGGCTTCGTTAATCTCGTCCTGTGTAACCACAATATTATCAGCATTTATATCAGCTTTGTCAAAATTCCTTGTATATTCAAACAAAGCCTCGTCGCCGCGGCTCTTTACATCAGCGAGAATTTCTGCAACAGCGTTCTCATATTCGCCGTAGCTGTTGGGACTTCTCTTTAAAAGATTTTCTAAAATGTTACATTTGCTTTCGTCAGTCAATTTTACAATTCTCATAATATTTATTCCTCGTTGCTTTCAAGATAATTTTTTAAGTCATTGATAAGCCTGTTAATACGCTCATTTTCCATTTTCATGCTAACCTGATTTACGACAATTCTCGCCGACAGCGGACATATTTCCTCAAGAACCTCTAGTCCGTTTTCGCGCAGAGTAGCTCCGGTCTCCACAATATCCACAATAACCTCCGCAAGCCCCACGATAGGCGCCAGTTCCACAGAACCGTTGAGTTTGATAATCTCCACAGTCTGATGTTTCTTATTGTAAAAATAGTCCTTTGCTATATTAGGATATTTTGAAGCTACCCTTATAAGCTCATGGTGCTTGAGCTTTTCTTTAGCGGAAGCCGGACCGCACACGCACATTTTGCATTTGCCAATCTTAAGGTCGTAAACCTCGTAGAGAGTCCTTCCTTCCTCCATGATCGTATCCTTGCCGACAACACCAATATCCGCCGCGCCGTATTCAACATATGTAGGCACGTCCGACGGCTTTGCCAAAAAGAATTTTAACTTAAGCTCTTCGTTGACAAATATCAGCTTACGGGTTTTCTCATCTTTAATTTCTTCGCAGGTAACTCCGATATGCTCAAGCATTTCCAGCGTATTCTTTGCCAGCCTGCCTTTTGCCAGAGCGATTGTTATATATCTCATAGCCTGTCTCTCCAATCTTCCTAAATATCTTTTAGTTTTATTGATTATATTTACATATATATAATTGACCTTAAATCCATCTGCCTGGCCTCGTTGGTTTTTGAATTTATAACCTTCACAACAGGATTTTCTGAAATCTTGGAGTCCATAATAAATACCACCTTGTCCAATAACGAATTAAGCGCATATTCCGCATACTGTTCGTCCGTTTTGTTCCCGTTATATTTAATCATACTCACCGGAACGTCAGTTTTTCTAAGACGGTCGGCCAGTGCTATAGCATCCGCAAGATTATCCTTATATACAAGAAGCACTCCGCTTATATCCACCGAGATATCCAGCCCCTGTCTCATAATCGCTGTCATAAGCCTGTCAACATTTATGGAAAATCCAATAGACGCCTTGTCACAGCCGAACTGTCCAATCAGCTTATCGTATCTTCCGCCGTTAATAACAGGTTCACCTGTTCCAAATGTATATGCATGGAAAATAATTCCTGTATAATATGCGTGGTTGCTAAGCTCGCCCAAATCAAAGGAAATATATTTATCCTTTCCGGTTACCTTCAAAAGCTCATAAAGCTCATAGAGCCTGTCGATTGCCGACAAAGCCTCCTCGTTATTGGTCAGGCTTTTAGCCTTTTCAAGCACTTCTATAGAGCCAAAAAGCTGCGGAAGTTCAAGAAGAACCTTTGCAATATGCTTATCTATATTTAAAGTATTAAGAAGCTCCTCAACACCTAAATAATTCTTCTCCTGAATAAGAGAAACCAGCATTTCCTCATCATCTCCGGAAATTCCGGCCGCATTCAGCAGTCCCTTAAAATACATAACATTTCCGACTTCTACCTGAAATTCATTAACGCCTGCATTTTTCATACAATCAATAACCATTGATATAATCTCAAAGTCAGCGTCGACAGACGAATCACCGATAAGCTCTGCGCCGATATTAGTATTCTCCTTCAGTCTGCCCTGATAATATTTGCTCACATTGACAAATGTATTGCCTGTATAGCAGAGCTTCAACGGCAAAATATGCTCGCCAAAATACTTTGCAGCGGTTCTAGCGATTGCCGGAGTCATATCCGGTCTTAACACAAGGGTATTTCCATATCTGTCAAAGAATTTAAACATTTCATTGGAAGGCACGCTGCCCCTCTCCTTATTAAATACATCGAAAAATTCAAAGGAAGGAGTCTGAATATCGTTGTATCCGTACAGAACGCACACGTCTCTCAGCCTGCCTTGAAGCATAAGCTTTCTGGCACATTCGCCGTTATAAATATCCCTGACACCCTCCGGTGTATGCAATAAATCCTTTTTCATATAAATCTCCTGTACAAATTAATTTCAATAGCGTTATATCAGCTATGCGCTCGTTTTGCTGCGCTCAGCCATTATACTTTAGCGTGGTAACGTGGTAGCAAATTATCATAATGAAGACAAACTAAATTATACATTAAACATTTTTTCATGTCAACCATAATATATTAACTGCCGTATTTCAACCGCCGCATTATCCAACAATGCAGATTTATAATTCTACCTCGCCATGCAGATGCTCCTTATATATAATATATCTGTTCTGTCCCTTTTCGTGGGCAATATCCATAGCCCTATTGAGCTTTTTGTTAATCAGTTCAATATTTTTGCCGTTTTCAGGATACCTTACCACTCCTATTGAAAATGTAATATTGCTCTTTAAATTAACCAGCCTCACATTCCATGTAATCTGCGTTCTGAGGCTTTCTATAAACGCCCTCAAATATACCTCGTTGTTGATATCCTTTATAGCAATACACAAAAGATTTTTCTTTATCTCGCACAGCGTTCCCCGATAGCCTAGCATTTGGTTAATAGTCTGCAGAGCAATGTCATAAATGCGGTTTACATACTGTTCGCCTTCCTCCCGCATATATTTATCCCAGTTGTCAATCTCCATAAGTATAAGAGCAAATTCACCATTTTCATTATAGCGGATATTGTTCTCGCAAAAACGGTTAATCTCGTCAAATGAGGACGGCTTATTTGAATTATTATACTCGTATGTGCGGAGGCTGCTGTAATTGGATGCGTCTGTGAGATTTCGTACGCTTCCCACCGCCTTGCTCGGAATATTTTTATTATATATGGTAGAACCCCTGAACTCTACTGTATCATAGTCAGCCTTTCCGGTTATAAAATTCGTCTTAAATATATGGGAATATGATATTTTTCCAGACTCAATATCTTTGCAGAAAGCCTCAAATTCTCCCATAGTATCCTCGGTTACCCATACTTGCCCCTTTACCTTATCTTTAAGCTCGCTGATGTCCATATCAATAATATTGTGAATCTCATTATCTATAAAATTGCTAATCTGGATAGTGCCTGATTTGTAGTCATATATAAAAAACAGCTCATTTTCCATAGCAAGAATATGCCTGAATGTAAGAAGATTATTCTGGAGGACTGTATTCTGCTTCTTTAGGGTGATAATGTCAGAAGCATTAAACTCAAAATAATCCAGCACAGAGTCATTATTGCCACAGCGGAAACGCGCCACACGAATGAGCATCCAGCGATAGGAATTATCTGAACGCCTCATACGAAGCACCATATCTTTCCCCTGACCCTCTTTAAGATGATTAGCCACATCCATAAAATCATCAATATCCACCTGATGAATAATTTCAGCCATTGAACATGATGTAGAAATACCTATAAATCTATACATTTCCTCATTTGCTGTTATTAAATTAAAACCCACATCCACAATGGCATGCCCATCTACAAGTTCATACTTCTCTATAATATTCTTTTCCATCAGCTTGTCCTCTCAATACATTTTTGCAAAGCCTCCAAATAATGAACCGGAACTCCCCTTGAAGGCTCAATTCTATAAGTTTTATCAATTTCATCGTAGGTAAAACTTTTTCTTCCTCCATCTTGCCCACGTTTCCAAAATCTATTTATATCACAAAACGGAATATAATAAAACTCATCTCTGGAAGAATAATACAAAATTATAAAGGAAATTCCATTTTGTTTTTCAAAATTGTTCATAAAATTTATCTGGTGTTCGTGTATATTTTGAAGCGGAAATGTATCCACAGCCGATTCCTTCGCATCAAAGCATACAGGTATGCCTTGCACCACGCCTATGTAATCCACAGTACTCTTCCGGTCAAAATACGCCAGTGTGATTTGTTTCGTGCCGTGGTCGATATTTATCGGCTTAATGGGCGTAGGTATCTTCTGAATAAGCGCCAGATTACTCATAAGATACTTTTCGTTTGTCAAATTAATTAAATCTTCTAGTGTTGAGCCTCTAAGACCTCTGGAATTCCATGTTCCCATAAATTTTCCCCTTTTAATACCAACTGAAATTCCGGCGGAATCTCAGTTTTTACAGTAAGTCCTGCTTCAAGCCCCAGCTCTCCTGACGGCGGAAGCACCAGCTCGTAAGCATGAAGCATTTGATTAGAAATGCCGTATTTTCTTTTAAACTGCCTATTTATATTTTCACTCCCATATTTCAAGTCTCCCGCAATAGGATGTCCGAGAGATTCAAGGTGCGCCCTTATCTGATGCGTCTTTCCGGTTATAAGGTGAACCTTTAAAAGAGTTACGCTGCTATTGCCGCATATTGAAAAATATTCCGTTTCAATAGGCACAGCACCATCGCATATATTCTTGTCGTTGCTGCCATACACTGTAACTTTATTAGTCGCCTCATCCTTATATAAAAAACCTGATACCTTACAATTTTGGCGAAATTCACCTTTTACTATACAGATATAATATTTTGCCAGAGTTCTTTCCCGGAAAGCCTCCGACATAACCTGCAGCCCTTTTATAGTCTTTCCCGCCACAACAATTCCGCTAGTGTTTCTGTCAAGCCGATTGCATACTCCCGGCCTAAACGTATTGCTACTATTGCTGATGCTGTTATCGCTGTTATTACTGTTATTGTTGTCATTATTGCTGTCTGACGAAATATAACCTGTATCCGTCAGATATTCAGTAATATATTCAATAAGCGAAATATCTGACGGCTTTGCCTTCTGCGACAGTAAACCGGAGGGCTTATTTACAATCAGAAGGTTATCGTCCTCATACAAAATATTGAGTTTAAAATCAGAAGGAAACAGCTTTGAAAGCTGATTTTCTGGATTTCCGGCATTTTTCCAGGCAAAGCTTTCAAACGTCTCATCGGAAAAAAATATATTTACTTTGTCGCCTGCATTTATTTTTTCGCTTCCGTCTGCCTTTTTCCCGTTCAGAGTTATGTTCTTTTTTCTAAGCATTTTATACAGAAAACTTTTTCCTGCATTCGGGAGACATTTTGTCAAATATTTATCAAAGCGCTGCCCCGACTCCATATTGGAAATAGTAAATTCTTTCATGGTCTGACCTCTCATATACACATATTAAGCATTGAATTTTTGTTCCACTCCATTTTTTCTTTTGCGCTGTCTTTTGAAGAATCAAAATTTACCGCAAGATTTTTAACTCTGTTAATAAATGTTTTTTCCTCTTTGTAGAGCGTAACTGTCACATTTAATTTATCATTTTTCATAAATTCCTGAAGGCTTGTCTCAAACAGTTTGTTATCTGCCTTTTCATCACGAGTATATGCGCATATAACTGAATCTGTCACAACCACAGCCTGCGCACAGATTGGCTTCTTTTTGTTGGACATAATGCAGTCGAAGCATATTGTAAGTTCACCTGCCGATTTTTCAACTTTATTCTTTAACGCCTCATCGGCACCACTATGGGGCGCCACCACAAAATATGCCACCGCAAACTTCGCAGCAGGAAGTACCAGTACAACCGCCGCAACGGTAAATATATTATTTCTGTTTCCGTTCAAAATAAAGCCCAGCACAAACACGCCTATAACTACAGCAAATGCAGCAAGCATTATTATAAGATTTATTTTTTTGCGGTAATCAACGTATCCCCAATCACCTTTTTCTGCCTTTTTCATTGAAGCTTACCTTATCCTTCCTGCCGGATTTCCCGGTTCTGACTGCTTTATCAACCCTGACTGCTTTATCAGCTCTGCTCATTTTTCCGGCTTTGTCCGTCTTATTAATTTTTTGGGATTTCTCACGTGCGCTATGCCTGTCAGTCTGCAATTTACTTCCTCGAATCTGCCTCGGCGGTATAAGACATTTTTTGTCAAAACCTATAAGGTCGGTTCTTCCGTTTTTTATAAGCGCCTCTTTTACCAGCTCGTAGTTTTCAGGATTTTTATACTGTATTAGCGCACGCTGCATAGCCTTTTCCCTATGACTCACCGGCGTGTACACCGGCTGCATTGTTGACGGATCAAGCCCCGTATAATACATACAGGTTGAAAGGGTTGACGGCGTTGGATAAAAGTCCTGTACCTGCTGAGGGATATATCCCATATCCCGCACATACTCCGCCAATTCTATAGCCTCTTTCATGGTTGAGCCGGGATGTGACGACATAAGATACGGCACAACATACTGCTCGCGCCCGGTTTTATTATTAATTCTTTCATATCTTTTCAGAAAAGAATTATACACTGAATTTGCAGGTTTTCCCATCATTTTTAATACTTTGTCAGAAACATGCTCAGGCGCAACACGAAGTTGCCCGCTTATATGATGTTCGCACAATTCTTTTATAAATGTATCGTCAGCGTCAGCCATACAATAATCAAAACGTATTCCTGAACGTATAAATACCTTTTTTACTCCCGGCAGCTTCCTTAAGCTTCGCAAAAGCTTAATATAATCCGAATGGTCTACTTTAAGATTTTTACAGGGAGCCGGAAACAGACATTGCCTGTTAGTGCAAACACCCTTTGTAAGCTGCTTTTCGCAGGAAGGATGCCTGAAATCCGCCGTAGGTCCTCCCACGTCATGGATATATCCCTTAAAATCCGGTTCCTCAGTCATAGCCCTTGCTTCTGCAATTATTGACTCATGGCTTCGCACCTGAACAATCCTTCCCTGATGAAATGTGAGAGCGCAAAAGCTGCATCCGCCAAAACAGCCTCTGTTGCTTGTTATACTAAATTTAATTTCTGAAAGCGCCGGAATACCGCCCTGTTTTTCATATACAGGATGATACGCCCTCATATAAGGCAGTCCGTACACGTCGTCCATCTCGATGGTTGTAAGCGGCAAAGCGGGCGGATTCTGCACGACATACATTTTCTCTTTATATTTTTCTACAAGGATTTTTGCAGTAAACGGGTCTGTATTTTCATGCTGTATTTTAAAGCTCCTTGCATACGCTGCTTTATCAGAAGCCACGACGCTGTAGTCCGGCAGTTCAATATAGTCGTCGTATATATTTTCAAGACTTTTAGCCTTATATACGATTCCTTTAATAAATGTTATATCTTCAATGGCAATACCGCTGTCCAGTGCGTCAGCAATATCAACTATAGAATGTTCGCCCATTCCATAGGATATAATATCCGCTCCCGAATCTATAAGCACAGAATGTTTTATCTTGTCAGACCAGTAATCATAGTGGGCAAGCCTTCTGAGTGAGGCTTCAATTCCGCCTGCAATGATTGGAATATTTTTATAGGTCTGCTTGATAAGGTTACAGTACACAACTGTTGCATAATCAGGGCGCAAACCAGACCTTCCTCCCGGCGAGTAAGCATCCTGCGAACGGCGTTTTTTATTTACGGTATAGTGATTAACCATAGAGTCCATATTCCCTGCAGACACAAGAAAACCAAGACGCGGTTCTCCAAGCACCGTTATACTGTTTTTATCCTTCCAATCAGGCTGAGGTATAATGCCAACCTTGTAGCCATGCGCCTCAAGCACTCTGCTTATAATTGCAGGGCCAAATGATGAATGGTCTACATATGCATCTCCGATAACATACACGAAATCACATTGTTCCCATCCCCTGTCGGTCATATCCTTCCTGCAAATCGGCAAAAAGTCACTCATGGCAATTCACTTCCTTAAGATAATTAATTTCCTCCTCTGTAAGAGGACGGTATTCCCCTTGCTGCAGGCTTCTGTCTAGTACTAAGGCTCCCATCTGAACACGCTGCAAATATTTCACCTCGCAGCCTACTGCCGCAAACATTCTTTTTATTTGATGAAATTTTCCCTCATGTATTGTAATATAGACTCCGGTCATATTTTCAGCCGTAACTCCGGCACTGCAAACAGGCTTACCAAGTATTTCAAGAACTGCCGGCATTGCTGTAAAATCTTTATCAACAACAAGCCCGTTTTTAAATAATTCAACGGTTTGCTGATTTACTTCGCCTTCAATAAGTGCAAAGTAAGTCTTTCCTACATGTTTTTTCGGCGAGAGAAGCTCATGTGCAAGCTTTCCGTCATTTGTCAAAATCAAAAGCCCCTCCGTATCCTTGTCCAGTCGGCCTGCAGGAAACAAATCTTTTCTTGAAGAATCTATTAAATCAACAACTGTCTTGTCGTTTTTATCCGAGGTTGCAGAGACAACACCCATAGGCTTATTTAACATATAATATTCATATTCCACATAGCCCACTGTTTTATTGTCGAGAGTTACCTTTTGAGTTGCTGCGTCAATCTTGTACTCAGGAGCTGTTACCACCATATCGTCCACGCATACGCGCCGTTTTCTTATATATTCTTTTACCTGACTTCGCGTTCCTGCCTGCATATCTGCAAGATATTTATCAAGCCTGATCATTCCCATATTCATCTCCATTCTTAAGCGGCCTGTTTGCCGAAGATGCGAAAAGACCCCCTTCTATATTTTTACATCCATCTCCAGCCTGCAAGATATTTGTTTTTTAGGGAAACTCCGTTAAATTTGCCCCAGCCCAACGGATAGCCGTCCACGCAGAAAAGATTCCAGCCGTTCCTAGTTTTTTCTTCAAACTCAGGCACATCTATAGTCTCACCCTTAAGATATCTGACAACTCTTTCGTCGCTTACAGGTAAATCAATAACTGCGTCATACTGCTCTTTTTTAAGCACCATAGCGAATGCCTGACTAGGCTCAAAGCGGTTTTTCTTAAGTTCGCCCAACAGCAGTCCGCCGCGCATAATTCTAAGGCCCGAATCCTCCACCATATCCTTTGATATCACATAAACTTTATCATCTCTTATGGCGATATCGCTCTTATCTATAGGAAAGGCTGTAGAATTTATAAAATCCTCAAGCTCCTGACATATTTTTGTGCTGTATGGCTTTCTCTTAGCCGTATAAGACCCGGGAGCATTTTCATCCTTTTCAAGAAGCGCAATAAAATGTCCCTCTCCAGCCATTTTGTGAGGAAATATTCTTACGCATTTTTGCATGTTCATAGCTTTTAACCCGTCATCATAGGTAAAGCCATGACAATAGCCCTCATATTCAGGTATATCAATCAAGTGTATTTCAGGGCGGTTCTCCAATAAAAATCTTACAGATTCCTCATCCTCCAGCTTAGAAAATGTACATGTTGAATACAGCATTTTACCGCCCGGCTTTAACATATCCGCACCAAGAAGAATGATGTCCTGCTGTATTTTGCTGTAAACTTGTGGACCTGTCTTTTCCCAGCTTTTTATGAGCTTGCTGTCCTTCCTAAACATTCCCTCTCCCGAACATGGCGCGTCAATCAATATCTTGTCAAAAAATCCCGTAAATTTTCCGGCTATTTTTTTAGGATCTTCGCTTAAAACGCATACATTTGGAATACCGAACACCTCAACATTTTTAAGAAGCGCCTTAGCCCTTGAGTTGCTTATATCATTAGTAATTAAAAGCCCCGTAGTTTTAAGCTTTGCCCCAAGCTCAGTAGTCTTGCCGCCGGGAGCCGCACACATATCAAACACCACGTCGCCTTCCTCCACCGTAAGCACATTGGCAGGCGTCATAGCGCTTGGTTCCTGTATATAATAAAGCCCTGCAAAATAATACGGGTGTTTTGCAGGCTTGTCCTCTCCGCTAAAATAAAAGCCGTTGTCAATCCACGGAATTGGTGTCAGCTTAAACGGAGATATTTTAAGAAAATCCTCCGGCGAAATTTTTAAAGTATTAACCCGCAGGCCATAAAGCCTGTTGTCATTGAAGCTGTCAAGATAAGCCTCAAACTCATCTCCAAGCATATCCTTCATAGCCGCAAGATATTCCTCTGGTAAATTCATTTATGATGTTTCTCCTTAAAAATATAGTGTAAAAATGTTAATGGAAAATAATCAATCAATATCATCACCCATTAGATTGCGCCTTATACCCTTCAGCCACAATATCAAGCTGCTTATTAAAACGCTCGAGCTTTCCTATATCGCCCTCCTTATAGAGCGCATAAAATTCATCCTGTATCTTAATGATTTCCCGCTTGTTGGCAACCTTATAAAGGTTCTGTATATTTCCGAGAATATCGGATACCACGTTAGCCTTAACAAGATAAAAATTCTGAGCGTCAATAACCTCGTCATGGATTGATGACATTTCGTTATCAAGGGTAATAATGGCTTTGGAAGCCGCCGTAAGCCTGTCCCTAATCTGTTCAGGAATATTGCTCTGATATTTATATTGCAGCGAATGTTCAATTATTGCCCAAAAATTCATACCGAGCGTACGAATCTGTATCTCAACAGGAATTTCCTTTGTGCCGTTTATAGTCTCCACCTTGTACAGCACAATAATATGATAGCTCCTGTAACCGCTCGGTTTCATATTAACAATATAATCCTTCTCGCTCTTAACCTTCATATCGCTTCGGTTTCGGATAAGCTCTACCACAGAATAAATATCATTGGTAAACTGGCATATCAGACGTATTCCGGCAATATCTTCTATCTCATCCTGAATTTTGTTCATATCCACGCCCTTTTTCTGCGCCTTGCTTATAATACTTGAAATGCTTTTTAATCGTCCCGTAACCTGCTCAATAGGCGAGTACAAGCCTTTCTGCTTATATTCCTTAATCATATGATTAAATTTAAGTTCAAGCTCCTCAACCGCCAAATCATATGGATTTAAAATTTCCTTCCATAACTGTAACTCCATCGAAAGCCCCCGTTTCATAATACATTATTTTTTATTATATCACAATTCATAGTCATAATACAGTAGTTTATTCTCTAAATTTTTTAGCATGTAATAGGGATTTATGGCAAATTCCACATTATCCTTGCAGTAATATATTCCAAAATGCAGATGAACATCAAATTTGCCTTTAGTTCCTTCCACCTTGCTGTAGCCTGTATTTCCCATAAAACCCAGAAACTGACCTGCCTGCACCCTGTCGCCTGTTTTAATATTTTCCGCATAGGTGTCCAAATGGGCGTAGTAATAATAAATTCCGTTATCTGATGTTATTCCTATGCGGTAGCCGCCAAGTTCAAGCCAGCCCATATTAGTCACTGTTCCGTCGCACACAGACACCACCGGATAAATCCCTGCCTTATTCACATCCGCCATTATGTCCGTTCCCTCATGCCGTCTGTCTCCCTTATAAGTACGCTCATATCCCCACGAATTTATGTAGTTTACCCATTTATCCTCAGACACGGATTTTGGCACCGGAAAATATTTTATATCGCTTATAAGACCGCTGTACAGACTTTTAAGTTCGCTGTATTCCGACGGACAAAATCTCACAGCCTTTTTATTAAGCTTAACCAGCCAGTCTTTAGAAAGCGCCTTTAAATTTTTTTCATCAAGACTGTAATCGGCAGCTATCATATTAAGGGTAAGAAAATCTCCCGGCTCAATATTCTGCTCCTTTGCTGTTTCATATATACTGTCTATGCTGACATTAATTTTTAGATTTTTCACTATTTCAGAATCTATAGATTCCGGTCTCCACTGAAGCCGCGAGTACCTCTGTACTTCATCAAGCCCCCAATTAATTAAAACCGCCAGCAGTATGGCTATGACTAACAGCTGCTTTGTTGTTATTTTCAGAATTTTTGGTAACTTCATATTATACAATAAATGTCCTATATCCGGCATCCATATTTCAGAACTCATCTAAATTTTATTCATTTTTGTATAAATCCATTCGGAAATTAATATTATTTATCAAGATTATTTTTATAGACAGCGTTGGATTATTATGAGAAAATTTAAAAAGTTGAAACAGTTGTTATCGTGTAATATGCTCATAATCTCAGCCCTTATTATTCTTCTGGCTCTGCTTATTCTCTGTCCTAAGGTAACGTTTTCCAGCGCAAAAAACGGGCTTGTTCTCTGGGCTGACAGCGTTCTTCCCGGAATATTTCCTGCTATGATTATAACAAGCTGCATACTCTCGCTATGCCCTATGACGCCCTCAACCAGATATATGTATGTGGCAATTTGCGGACTGCTTGGAGGATATCCTCTCGGCGCAGTATTGTGCAAAAAACTATGCGATGAAAATGGCTGCTGTAGTAACGACGGTACAATCAATCACGGTTCAAGCGGTAACAACGGGCGCGCTTGCTTTATTTCCAACAACCTTAAAATCAGCAGCCTCATAATGGCATACTGTAATATATCAAGTCCATCTTTCGTACTTAACTACATTTTGCGGATGAATTGTTTTAAAAATGTCAGTACGTTAAAAATGTTATTTTGCATATATGCGCCATCAATATTAGCGCTGGCTGTAATATTTTTTGTAAACAGAAAAGCAATCGGCTTGTCAGGCCCGGACAATTCAAAGCGTTCCGGAAGCACTAATAACTTAACCAACTCCAAAAACACTAATGTCAATTTTTCGGAACATAGCAAACCCTCATTTACAGACGTTTTGGATACCTCAATCTGGCAGGCAGTTAATAACTCGCTGAAGCTTGGCGGATATATCGTGCTTTTTGCATGCATATCGGGCTTTGTGGTAAATTTTCCATATTTTGAGCCTGTTGTAAAGGCGGTAACCTGCGGAATCCTTGAAATCACCAACGGAATCAGCCTTATAGATTTTCTTGATATTTCTTCGCAATTTAAAATTCTTGCAATACTTGCAGTAAATTCATTTGGCGGTATTTCGACTATTATGCAGACTATCGGAATGATTAAAGGCTCAGATTTAAACATAAAAAAATACATATATCACAAGCTGCTGCTTTGCGGGCTTACGGTTATCATTGCCCTGCCTGTGATATATGTACTGTAATCATATTTATAAATCATAGTATACAGATTAATCTGCTTTACGACTGATTATCTTACTCCTCTGCGGGCGTATCCTGTTCAACCCCAGGCAGAGGTATATCAAATTCCGCCTTGCTGTCAGCAGCAGGCTGTTCCTCCGGCTGCGCGTCCTCGTCTGTAGCATTTAATTCTTTACGGTTATTATTCACTACCTCTAGAACGCTTTCAAGATCATTTATAAGCGAAGTGTATTTTTCTTTATTATCCTTGATAGAATGTTCGATAATGTACTGAAGCTGCGCAAGCATTTCGTCTGTGTATGCAACTGCTCCCATTCTTATATCGTTGGCGTCACTTGTAGCGTTGTCAAGAATGTTCTGAGCTTGTGCTGTCGCCTGCTCAATAAGCTCGTTTGCTTGGGCGTAGGCTCTCTGCAT
Source organism: uncultured Lachnospira sp. (assembly GCA_964482965.1). GTDB lineage: Bacteria > Bacillota > Clostridia > Lachnospirales > Lachnospiraceae > Lachnospira. Next base: position 29,142 of record CAYZZP010000003.1, on the reverse strand, counting down.
AATCTCATGCTCATTGATTAATTCCTCAGTCTGAATCTGAGCAGCATTAAGTATTGCGTCCGCCTGCTCTTTTGCGTCAGCAAGTATAGCTTCCTTGTTGTGGATGATTTTCTGATACTTTTTTACCTCATCAGGTGTCTTTAACCGAAGCTCAGCAAGCATATCGTCAAGTCTGTCTTTATCTACAATAATCTTAGAATTTGAAAACGCCTGAAATTTACAGCTGTCAATATAAGCTTCAATATCGCTAATCATCTGTTCAATTTTGTTCATTACATTTACCTCACATTCATCATAGTATATTAAAAATATCTTCAAAGTTACCTTAAATTCTCAAATCCAAATCACCATTTATCCGCTTTACCTGTACTTGGCATAAACTTTCTCGATAACCGGCTCCGGAACAAATTTACTTATATCGCCGCCATACATAGCCATCTCTTTAACGGTGCTTGAACTAAGATAAGCGTACTGCAAACTCGTATTAAGGAATATAGTATCAACATTGGGATTTGCAACGTGGTTCGTCTGGGAAAGCGCAAGCTCGTACTCAAAATCTGTAACCGCGCGAAGCCCTCTCACTATAACCTGAACATTATGTTCCCTTGCGAAGTCAACCAAAAGACCGCTGTAGCTTAAAACTTCAACATTTGACAACTCTTTTGTTACCTCTTTTATCATATTAACACGTTCATCAACCGAAAACAATGGAGTTTTTGTACTATTATTTAAAACCCCCACAATTAAATGATCCGCTAACGCCGAAGCCCTCTTAATAATATCCAAATGTCCCAGAGTCACAGGATCAAAGCTCCCCGGATAAATTGCAGTTTTCATCATTGCCTCCATTCCACAGCATTTTTAATAAAAACATGCTTATTGGTCTTATAATTTTTAGTTCTGTATATATTAAAGCCTAAGTCATTGATATAACTAAGATCAGTATCCAGCGCTTCCTCAACGATTATTATGGTATATTCGTCAACAATTCCGCTGTTTTTAAGGCTTATAAGCGTATCCCGCTCCAAGCCCATACCATAAGGCGCGTCCATAAACACAATATCAAAGACGCCCTTCCCCGACAGTCTGTTAATGCCTGTAATCACATCCTGCTGCATAACTAAAGCCTTATTGTCCAATCGGGTAAATTTAAGATTATCCTTAATACAACCAACAGCAGTCTTTGAATGTTCAATAAACACGGCTTCCTTTGCGCCGCGGCTTAGAGCTTCAATACCTATGCCGCCGCTTCCTGCATATAAATCAAGAAATCTGCAGCCGTATATCTCTGTCTGTAAAATATTAAACAAAGTCTCTTTAATTCTGTCCGTGGTAGGTCTTGTATCAAGTCCATCAACGGTTTTCAAAGGCATACTTTTCGCTGTTCCAGCAATAACTCTCATATTAATTTTCCCTCTTAATTATTTCTTTTGACTATTCCGTCCAGTTCTCGCTGCCTGTCTCAATTTTTCTGTCTCTAAGCATCAATTCTTTAACTGCGTCAGCAGGCTTCTTGTCCTCAAACAAAACCTCATTGACCTGTTCCACGATAGGCATTTCAACATTATATTTTTCAGCTAACATAAGAGCTGCTTTGGCGGCATATACACCCTCCACAACCATCTGAACCTCTTTCATAGCTTCGTCCTTAGTATAGCCTCTGCCTATAAGAATACCAGCCCTTCTGTTACGGCTGTGCATACTGGCGCATGTGACGATAAGGTCGCCGATACCTGACAGACCGCTAAAGGTTTTCACATTGGCGCCCATTGCAATTCCAAGCCTTGCAATTTCTGCAATGCCTCTTGTGATAAGAGCTGCCTTTGTATTGTCGCCATAACCCAGGCCGTCGGCGATACCTGCCGCAAGGGCAATAACATTTTTTAAGGCTCCACCGATACAAATTCCCAGCATGTCCGGACTTGTATATACTCTAAACACATCGCTCATAAATATGTTCTGTATATATTCTGCATCCTCCCTTTTTTCCGTACCGATAACGCATGTGGTAGGGATTCCTCTTCCCACCTCCTCAGCATGGCTCGGACCTGACAGCACCGCAACCGTAGCCTGAGGTATCTCGTCCTCAACCACCTGACATAACGTCATAAGAGTCTCCTCTTCAATGCCCTTGCCCACATTGACGATATACTGTCCTTTCTTTACATATGACGCAAAGAGTTTCGCAGTAGACCTCGTATAAGGCGACGCCACCGCAAGCACAATAACGTCTGCGCCTGTTATCGCATACTCTGTATCCGCTGTAAACTCTATTCTTGCAGGAATTATAACTCCGGGAAGACATTTTTTATTCTCCCTCTCCTTTGCAAGCATCTCTATTTCTTCCGAAAATATGGACCATACCTTAACGCTATGTCCGTTATTGTTAAGAAGCATAGCAAGACCTAAGCCCCAGCTTCCTGACCCCATAATACTTATATTTGCCATAATCAAATCTCCTGCTTTTTCTGTCCTATTTTACGTTCTGTTCCGCTTGCAAGTCTCTTAATATTGCCGGCATGCTTTACAAACGCCAGTGCCACAATTATAAATACAATAGCATACGCTTCGTAAACGACGCTGCCCTCAAGCGGAAGCCAGCCTATGCAGCCCCATATTATAAACTCGATAAGAAAACCGCTCATTCCAATAAGAGAACCCAATGAAACATATTTTGATGTAAATGTAACCACAAAAAATGTTACAAAACCAAACAGTGTAAATGCCCAGCAATGCGTTGGGAACAAAATCAAAGAAATAATAACTCCTGATGTGGCTGCAATTCCCTTTCCGCCCTTAAATTTCAAATAAAACGGAAAGTTATGTCCAAGCACAATACCAAGACCGCTGTAAAGAAATAATAACATTTCGTTGTCATAGCTTTTTCCCCATATAAAATGAATCAATAGGGCCGCAAATACAGCCTTGAAAGCATCCACAAAATATGTTATTAAACCTGCTTTTTTGCCAAGTGTACGCATAACATTGGTTGTACCGGCATTGCCGCTGCCGTACTGCCTTATATCAATATGATTAAGCTTGCCATACCAGTATCCGGTCTGCAGCACTGCTCCAAAAAGATAACCTATTACCAGACAAATAATACGTTCCATTACTACTCTTTCTCCTTACGTTCTCTATTAATAAATCTTATTGCCGTACCTCTGAAACCAAAGGACTCTCTTATCTTATTCTCAATATACCTTGTATATGAAAAATGCGTAAGCTCTTTATCGTTGACAAACATAACAAATGTCGGCGGTTTTACCGAAACCTGCGTCATATAATATATACGAAGCCTCTTTCCCTTGTCCGAAGGCGGCTGTTGCATCGCAACCGCCTCTGTGAGGATTTCGTTGAGAACGCCAGTTGGTATTCTCATATTCCGGCTTTCAATAATTGCGTCGATAAGCTCGTATATTTTATTAAGGCGCTGTCCTGTCATGGCAGAAATAAAAAGTATTTCCGCATATGGAATAAATGACAACGTATCTTTGATTCTATTGGTAAACTCATAGATTGTTTTATCATTTTTCTCAATGGCATCCCATTTGTTGACAGCCACAATAATGCCCTTGCCACGCTCGTGGGCGATTCCTGCAATTTTGGCGTCCTGCTCAGTCACTCCCTCGGTTGCGTCGATAACCACAATAACGATGTCGGCGCGCTCCACTGCTGAAACTGTACGGATAATACTGTAGCGCTCAAGATCTTCTTTAATCTTATTCTTGCGTCTAAGCCCCGCAGTATCAATAAATACATACTCCCTGCCGTCATATGTCACCGCCGTATCAACAGCATCTCTTGTAGTTCCTGCCACATTCGACACAATAACTCTGTTCTTTCCAATAAGTTTATTGATAATTGACGATTTTCCAACATTTGGCTTACCAACAATGGCAATCTTAGGTCTTTCATCCTCCTTGTCATCATCGGAATTTTCAGGAAAATGCTTGATAACCTCGTCAAGCATATCTCCTATTCCAAGCTTGGAAACAGCCGAAATCGGCATTGGCTCTCCTATTCCCAGATTGTAAAATTCATACACATCCGGCATCAATTTATCAAAATTATCAACCTTGTTGACTACCAGAACCACAGGCTTATGCGAACGCCTGAGCATGTCCGCCACCTTAGCATCAGAATCCACAAGTCCCTGTTTTACATCCGTTAAAAATATAATTACATCGGCAGTTTCAATGGCAATCTCCGCCTGCTCACGCATCTGTGCCAAGATTACATCCTTCGTCTCCGGCTCAATACCGCCCGTATCAATCATAGTAAACGACTTGTCAAGCCATGTTACGTCCGCATAAATTCTGTCTCTTGTAACTCCCGGTGTATCCTTAACTATAGATATGGGCTGACCCACCAGCGCATTAAACAATGTGGATTTACCCACGTTAGGTCTGCCAACCACCGCAACTATCGGCTTACTCATAATATATCAAAACCTTCCTCATTTTAAAATACTAATAAATGCACTTGCTCAATATAACTCAATACACTTTAGCATACTCAAATGTACATCAATAATACAATATCAAACAAACACACTTAATAAAAAGTTAATAAACATAATCTAATATATAATATCAGTTAAATTGATTTTTGTAAAGTTATATGGTATAATCAGCCTATCATTTTCCTTGAATTTTGTTCATTGATTGGAGGCTGCTATGTCTTATTATGCATTAAAATGCAATTTCAAAAAATATTTCAGAAAATTTTCAGCTATAGCGGCTGCGTTTATTATATTAGCATTATCTGCCGCATGCGCTAATATTAATATAAGCGATACCTTAGCGGCAGATAATGGTGTTACTTACAGATTTCCCGATTTGAATTTACAGATTAAGGTTCCGTCAGAGCTTGTATGCTTTACCCGCAACGTAACCTCAAGCAATCCAAATCTTGAGCTTATAGGCGCAGACAACGCCGAGGAGCTTCGTTCTCTTATGCAGGTAAAAAACATTTATTTTGAAGCGGTTCCTCAGGAAAATGTCAACTATGAGATAATAATTGACGGAAAAGAGCTTACCTCAAATGAAGTCAATAATTTGAGCGACCTTTCCGAAGATGAACTTAACGAGGCTTTTAACGATTATACCAGCGGAATTGACAAAAAAAATAATGATGTTACGGAGACGCTTGTATCTTCTGAAATTCGCAAAATAAATAATGTAACATATTTTGTAACTGATATTGACAGCATATCAGAAAATCTTGTCACAGTAAAAATTGTTAAATATTACACCATTATGAACGGCAAATATATTACATTTACAATGCAGACCACCAGTTCCAGCATAACTGATACAATGCAGTCACAGTTTGACAGCATTATAAACTCAGCCGAGTTTCCTGAAGTTATGAAAAAATCCATATTTGACAACGCTGTACTAAGCGAGGTTCTAAGCTCCATATTTATGCTGCTGATTCCAATCGCTTTTCTTGGGCTTATATTGTTCCTTCTAATCAGAATAAACAATAAAGCTAAAAAAAGAGGTTATTAAAGAAATTTTTAAATGCAGCCAAAGACTAAAGCCGATAAAAACTGCATTTTATATAATAAACATACAAACCGCACCGTGATTTAAACGTCAATATTATGTATATTTTCTCTAATCTCCTGCATTCGCATATCTGTGCTGTAAATGTTGTCGGCGCATATGGTAAGCTCGTTTACAATCTCCGGCATCTCGTCATTTGCAAACTTTTTATAATGCATCTGATGCTCGAGACTCGCCCAGAAATTCATAGCGATAGTTCTTATCTGAACCTCAACCTTCATATACTCTTTTCCTGTAGACAGGAATATCGGAATAATAATAACATAGTGGAGGCTTCTGTATCCGTTTGGCTTAGGATGTTTTATGTAGTCCTTAACCTCCATAACCTCCACGTCATCCTGCGATACCAGCATGTTGGCAACATCATAAATATCGCTTATAAACGGGCATACAACCCGAATACCCGCCACATCATTCAAATTGTCAACAATAGACTGCACCGATAATTCCAGCCCGCGTCTCTCAAGCTTTTCAAATATACTTATAGGACTTTTGACCCTTGACCTTATGCTGTCTATAGGGTTTCTCTTGCTCCTTGTCTTAAACTCATCATTCAAAACCTCAAGCTTTGTTTGAACCTCTCGAATTGCGCATCTGTACATCATCATCAGCTCTCTGAACCTTGTGCTGTTTTCGATAGCGTCCATAATATCGTTCTTATCCATCTTGATTGGTTTAATTAAATCCTCATCTCCAAGCAATAAACTGTTACTGTCCATTTTGCCCGCTCCTCAATTATATATTAATTTTTATTTGTATTTCCGAGTCTTATTGAATTGCTATAAAGTTACACATTATACCGCGCTTTCCCTTTGTTGCCCGATGGGAAAATAAATTTTTTGAATTGCAGCATGTGCATATATCCGCCACATGGATATTCCCCATATTAATTCCTGCATTTTGCAGATTAATAACATTCGCCATAGGAAGATTCAGTTTATATTTTCCCTGCTCCTGCTTTGCTTTAAGAAGCAGTTCAAGCTCGCCTTCACTGTAAACTGCCCTAAATTCCTCTGCAACATCAGTACTGACCTCATAGCAGTCAACACAAATTCCGGGTCCTACAAAGGCCCTTATATCGTCCGGGCTGCTTCCGTAATTTCGCCTCATAACCTCAACAACCCCGCCTGCAATATTTCCTATAGTTCCACGCCATCCGGCATGCGCCGCAGCGATAACCTTTTTAACCGGATCAGCCATTATAACAGGTATGCAGTCAGCATAGGCCGTAACAAGACATATATTCCTTTTGTCCGTAACCAGTGCGTCTATATTGTCATATTCCTGCCCTCTGGTAACTCCCATACCGCAATGCCTCTCATCCGCCTTAAGAATATTGCAGGTATGAGTCTGCTTTGAATACACCATCCTCTCCGGCGAAATTCCCAGAGCCTCGCCAATTATATCAAAATTTTTTCTTACATTGCCGGGCTTATCATCTTTTCCATAGGTAAGATTCATAGTTGAATATATACCTGAACTAACTCCTCCAATCCGTGTAGAAAAGCCCTGCCTTACAAATTCCATCTCCTCAAAGATTTTAAATTTAAGCATAATAACATTATTGTCCGGCTCGCATATATCTATGGTGCCGGAAACTTTCGGCGCTACGCCGTAATGCTTCTTAAAATCCATGTAGATTGATTCGTTGTCTAATTTTTTAAATTCTATATCCATGATTATATTATACATCCATTCCGCTGTAAGGCATAATTAAAATATTGTAAAACATTGGAATTATTTATAAAACGCAAATTTAAAACGCATTTTTTATATAAGTAATATTAACATTTCCAAGCTCGTCCGTATCAAATCCCAATACGTCAAAGCGGCATGCAATGTTCTCGGTATGCAGCCTTTCCGTAAGATAATACACAGCCGCTTTTCTTATTCTTTGCCGCTTGTTATGGTTTACCGCCTCTATGGCGCTGCCATACTGTCCGCTGGTGCGGTACTTGACCTCAACAAAACAGGTCGTCCCGCCGTCCTGCATAATAATATCAATCTCGCCAAGCCTGCACCTGTAATTTGCGTCAATTATAGTGCAGCCATTTTGAACCAAATATTCTACCGCCTTTTTCTCCCACACGCTACCAAGCTGTCGTTTATTCAGTTTACTCATTCAGCCTCCTCTTAACAGCGTATTTTAATGGTATTTCTTCATCTTGCCGCGTATCCTGTCGCAGTCATCCACAAATACAAGAATTTCTGCAACCACTCCGTACAGTTCAGGCGGAATCATATCGCCGATTTCCAGCTTTGCCAGCGTATTGGCGAGCTTACTGTCTTCATATATGGGAACGTCAGCCTCTTTGGCCTTCTCAATAATTTTCTCCGCCAGAACGCCTTTTCCGGAGGCTATAATCTTCGGCGCCTCCTCACCGGGAGTATATTCAAGAGCCACCGAGACTTTGGGCTTATTTTCTTTTGAATTGTCTTTGTTCTGCTCCATTCTACACTCCTGTTTCATTACGCTTTAACGTCCAAAATATACTGCATTACAGGCGCTTGGACTTTTACATCTTTTTCCAAAAAATCATCCACAAAGTCAAATTTATCATTCCCCTGTGCGACCTTCATTTCAAATTTTGTGTCGTATCCCAGCGCCTCAAGCCTTGCGTTTAATTTATCAATATTTGAATATACAAAATCCAATAATTCCTCGCTCTCAAGGCAGAAGTTAGTCGATACATTCTTTCCCGCCAACTTTACATATATATCTATAGGTCCAAGATTATCCATATCAAGATGCAGAAGTGCGCTTATGTTATCACTACCCGCAGCAAGGGCTTTCTTATTGGTAAATACATAAAGCTCACCGTTGGCGTCGCTTTCGGAAAATTTTATTGGCATCTGAAAATATGTCATATTCCTGTTAAGATCGTTCATAAAATCTATATTGCTCTTTATGGACTGCATATCCTTCATAACCGACTGTGCGCCGTTGGACTTTGAAGCCTTATCCTCAGCTTTTTCGATAATACTCTTAACCCGATTATAATAATTGCTAATTCCGTCTTCCTTTGCCACATCAGAAGGATTGAGTTTAAGAGTTTCGTCTACCATCTGCTTTATCAAATCATTCATATCCTTTGAGCTAAGCAGTTCCTTTAAGTTCTCCTTAAGACCGGGATTATTTTTAAGTATAGAGGAAAAATCCGAAAGAAAATCTTTTAAAGACATATTACCTGATTTAAGGCTCTCTGCAAGCTTATTAAGGTCTTCCGCAGCCCTTTCCATAACAGCGCCGCTGTTTAAGTCGTTATTGTCTATATTTTTGTTGCTGTCCTTTGCCGCATCCTCCAGCGCTCTCGCAATATTATTTATCGTATCGTCCGAAAATGCTGAATTAAGAGAAGCGCTTCCCATTGAACCGTCCGCAGCTCCCTCTCCATAAAACAACTCCACAATATCGCCGAATATGCCCATATCTGCTCCTGCACCGCTATTATTTGAGTCTGTAAGCCCTGCTATAAGCTTCGCCAATTCGCCGCTTAAATTATTAAGCTCTCCTGTAATGCTGTGTTCATAACTCTTATACGCCTCAAACTGCGCAATATTTTCTGCAGTAACAGGCATTTCAAGCCTTAAAAGATTAGCAAGCGTATTTATATCGGTGTCAGGAAATTTATTGGCATTTTTCACCATTTCTGACAGCGTATCGGCATTTAACGGCATATTTAACCTTATAAGCTCCTTTACTATGTTAATATTGGAATCTGTAACAGGAAACTGTGCGCCGTCAAGCGCTTTATTAATCAGCACAGCCTGCTGCTGGTTTGGCATAAGGGGTTTTAAGACAATATTGCTGTCAGTATTGCTTTCCACCATAAACGTAAGATTTTGTCCCCGCTGAATATTTGCTCCCTCAGATAAATGCGCCGGCAGCGACCTTCCATTTGACATCTGAAGCAGAATATTATTATCCTGCACATCCATTACCTTGCCTGAAAATATATCGCCTGCCAGCATATCCTTGAGCATTTTTAGCCCTGAATTATACGTGCCTTCGCCGGCTCCGGAAGCCTCCTGCCCTGAGACAGCGCCTGACTGAGACTGTCCCGTAACAAAACCGGATTGCCCTGTCTGCTGTCCCGCCGCAACATTTCCAACATTGTTATTAACTTGTGAAAAAAAACCTGATAAATTAATCGACATATGTCTGTCCTCAAATAAAATTCTTAATAAATGTCAGCCTGTGAATCGGACTTGCCCCAAATTCTTTAATAGCTGCTATATGCTGCGCCGTACCGTATCCCTTATGCTTCGCAAAGCCGTATTCGGGATACAGACTGTCATACTCATACATCATTCTGTCCCTTGTAACCTTCGCAATTACACTGGCACACGCAATACTTATACTCTTGGCGTCGCCCTTTATAATAGGCACCTGCTTCATAGTCAGTTCAGGTATGGTAACAGCGTCGTTAAGTAATATATCGGGCTGCGGCTCCAGTTTATTAACAGCCTGCCTCATAGCTTCATATGTAGCCTGCAAAATATTAATCTCATCTATGCGGGCTGCGTCCACAATGCCAACACCGACGCCTACAGCTGCCTCCATAATAACGTCAAAAAGCTCTTCACGCCTTTTTTCGCTGAGCTTTTTTGAATCATTAATATACATAATCCTTGCCTCTTTAGGCAAAATTACTGCGCCTGCCACTACCGGACCAGCCAGCGGTCCTCTTCCGGCCTCATCTATACCGCATATTGCAGAATATGCACTGTATTCCTTCTCATATGCACACAGCGTTTCAACACGCTCCATTTCAAGCCTTAATTTTTCCTGCCGTTTTGCCTCGGCAATCTCTTTTTTAGTCATTATTCCTCATCCTTTATCTATGGCTGTTCCAGCGTAATTCTTCCTATCCTTCCATTTCTGAAATCGTCAAGAATTATTCCTGCAACCTTTTCGTAGTCCACCAAAGCTCCTCGTTTTAAGCAGCCACGCTTTGCAGCAACCGCATCCATAACCTCTATAGCTTCAACATTTTCATCAATGCCGTATCTTTCAGACAGCATTCCCGGATAGCACTGAAGTATAAATTTAACCGTATCCAGAGCCAATTCCTCAATATTTAATATCTCATCATTCATAGAACCAATCATAGCAAGCCTTAAGCCCACGGTCTGATCCTCAAACTTCGGCCATAAAATGCCTGGCGTATCAAGAAGCTCTATATTTTTATTAAGCCTTATCCATTGCTTTCCCTTCGTAACACCCGGCTTATTGCCTGTTTTGGCGCAGGCCTTTCCCGCATAAGAATTAATAAATGTAGATTTTCCTACATTGGGAATACCTACTACCATAGCGCGCACAGGCCTGTTCATAATACCCTTGCGCTTGTCCCTCTCTATTTTTTCCTTACAGGCTTCCGTCACCGTGGAATTTACCTGCTTAATGCCGGCCCCGGTTCTTGCGTTGATTTTAAGCACATAAAAGCCTTTTTTCGTAAAATATTCTACCCATCTGCTGTTAGACTGCTCGTCTGACAAATCCGATTTATTCAAAAGTATAAGTCTCGCCTTATTTATCGCAAGATTATCTATATCCGGATTGCGGCTGCTCAAAGGAGCCCGGGCATCAACCACTTCGATAACTAAATCAATAAGCTTAATATTTTCTTCCATCATTCTTCGAGCCTTTGTCATATGACCCGGATACCACTGATAATTCATGTCCTACCTCACCAATCCAACATCGGTAATCGGCGCAGATTTTGCCCACACCTTGCCTACTATATTTTCCTCCTTAATAAGACCAACGCCTGCAAAACGGCTGTCCTCACTGTTATTACGGTTGTCTCCCAGCACAAAATATTCATCGCTTTTTAGCTTTATCTCGTTTGCCGCAAAGCCTGCCGTAAGTATTTCGTCCTGAATACGGTCATCCTCAAGAAGTTTTCCGTCAATATATACCTTTTTATCTTTAATCTGCACAGTTTCACCCGGCAGACCTATAACCCTTTTAACATATATCTTTCCGCTGCTGTCATCCGCCTTTGTAAATGCGATAACACTGTACCGCTTCGGCTTCACAATAGTGTATGCCATTCTGTTGACCAGCACCCTGTGCTCGTTTCCAAGCTGCGGCATCATCGAACTTCCCGAAATATCCACCTCATGACATGTAAAATAGACAAGCGAAAACGCCATAACCACAGTCATAACCACATCTGATATAAATTTGCATATATAAAGCAGTTTTGTATTTTCCTGATATCTCCTCTGAAAAAATCTCATAATAGCTCCATTCATAAGTGTAAATTAAAATGCCTGTTTCATTAGTATGCCTTAACTTATATAATTTTACCACATTTAAAAATATATATCAAATGCCATGAAAATAAGTTTCAGACAAAATTAAACGCAAAAAAGAATGGGCATCTCTGCCCATTCTAAGTCTTTACTATAAATCATTAACAATTAAACCAATGGATTGCCATTAGCGTCTGTATTAATGTTTCCGCAAAGGATAAGGATGCCCTCGATAAGTCCCCAAAGAGCACCCAAACCACATGTAACGATAGTTACAATAATCTGAGCGATAGCTCTTCCTGTGTTACCGAGATAGAAGTTATGTATTCCCCATCCGCCTAAGAAGATGCCAAGCAGACCGGCAGCCATCTTAGACTTGCTCTGTCCACCTGCGTTATTCATCATCTGAGGCTGAAGTCCCATACCGCAATTAATACATACAGCAGCATTAGGTGCCACCTGATTACCGCAGTTCTGGCAGAAATTAACACCCTGTCCAACCTGAACACCACATCCTAAACATACGCTGGCACCAGGTGTAACTTCTTTTCCACAATTCTTACAAAACATTTTATGTCCTCCTAAATTAATGAATTATAATATATACATAAAAATGTATTAAACTTATGTTAAAATTATAATACCATATTTTGAATTTGTCGAGTACTTTTTGTCACATTTTGCGTTTTTTCCAACATTTTACATAATTTTCCATTAATCCACAATTTTTGTATATTTATAAAAAATTAACCAGTCAAAACACGCTCCGCGAGTTTTGACTGTTCGTGTGCGGCGGCAAGCCTTATGCCTTCGCGTAAATCAAAAATGAACCGCCGCAAAATATGTCCAAAGCAAAGCAACTGACTATCCTGCCTAAACACATTACGCAACAGTTCATTTACGCCCATCATACCGGGATTATAAACATAAAATACTAAACAGCGGAAATTATCTAACTAATTCCTTAACCTTAGCAGCCTTACCTGTTCTCGTTCTGAGATAGTTAAGCTTAGCACGTCTTACCTTACCGTGTCTTACAACCTCAACATTCTCAACAATCGGTGAATGTAAAGGCCATGTCTTTTCAACGCCTACGCCGTTAGAAATCTTTCTAACTGTAAATGTCTTACGCACGCCTGTTCCCTGAACCTTTAATACAGTTCCCTCGAAAACCTGTGTTCTCTCGCGGTTACCTTCTTTAATCTTAGCTGATACTCTTACTGTATCGCCAACATTAAATGCAGGTACTTCAGCCTTTAACTGTGCTGTTTCAATGTTCTTAATAATTTCGTTCATGAGTAACCTCCTTAAATATTCGGATGTTCTTAATACAATTTCTGTAACAGAGGACCATCTCTTTTTCTCACAACTAATCAAGAATATCATACTTGTACTTAAAATGCAATACATTTTTTGCATTTTATATTCAATTTTATATTCAATATATGTTATTTAATATGTGCCTGACGCACCAAATATCATAGCACACACAAATACAACCAAAAATATAATCAGCAACAAAACAAATACGCAGAAAAATGACCTTGCATAATTTTTAAGATTGACATTTGAAGTTCCACCCAATGCATATATGAGCAAAAATATAAATCCAACCAACGGAATTGCAAAAAGTATATTGTATCCGAAATAGCCCCATGCTTTAATCGGCTTATATTCTGTCGGCACACGCTTGCCATTATCATCAATATATGTATTGTAAGCAGGAACTTGATTAACAGCCATGCCCATATTAGGGTTGTAGCCCATATTCATTGAAGCATTAGGATTATAATTGTAATTATTGCTGTTATTACCGTTAAACCCCTGACTTGCCGCTGACCGGCTCTGCGCCTGCTGATTTTGCTGCCACTGCAGCTGTCCTACGGACTGCTGCGCCTGTGTATTTTCCTCGATACCGGCTGTCATATCGGCTACTTTCATACCGCAGCCTGTGCAAAATACAGAACCGGCGCCAATCTCTTTCCCACAATTAGTACATTTCATAACTTTTTCTCCTCCTGACAAAAATGGAATATAAAATCAGTTTAAATTAAGTAAGCCTGGAAGTAAATGTACTGTTACAGTACGTTTATCCATATCATGGCTTATTATACATTGGTCAATAACAGGAATCAATATGGTTCTTCCATCTTTTGCCGTCACCTCATATACGTTGTTGGCTCCGGTCTCAAGAACCTCTGTAAGCTCTCCTAATTCCTGTCCTTCGTCCGTTATAACTGTAAGCCCTATTAAATCGCAGATAAAATATTCCCCCGGCTGACATTCCACAGCATTTTCTCTTGTGACCATTAAGTCCTTTTTTACAAACTGTTCTATATCGTTAATACTGTCATAACCCTTGAATTTAAGTATAACATACTGCTTGAAAAATTTGACTGAATCCACTTCCAGTTCAACATTTTCTCTTTTTAAAGGAATTACACAATGCTTAAGCCTCTTAAATCTCTGAGGGTCGTCTGTTGTAGGAAACACCTTAACCTCTCCTCTTATTCCATGCGTCGCCGTAATAACTCCAACCCTTAACAAATCCTCCATGTTTCATTCCTTTCGCCTTTTGAACACCAAATGCCTAATTTCAAAAAACAAGAGTGATACCCAAAAAACAAGGAATATCACTCCAAATGTTTTAGTTATCAATTTCAACGATGACTTTTTTATCAGACTTTGTTGCAGCAGCCGAAACCACTGTTCTGATTGACTTTGCAATTCTTCCTGATTTTCCGATAACCTTACCCATATCAGATGGAGCCACCTTCAAATCAATGATAATCGCCTTATCTTTCTCTGTCTCTGTCACAACGACTTCATTAGGATTGTCAACTAGTGCCTTAGCAATAACTTCAACTAATTCTTTCATCGAAAAACACCTCCACTAGTTTTACTTCTCAATACCAGCCATCTTAAAAAGCCTAGCAACAACTTCAGTTGGCTGAGCGCCGTTAACTAACCACTTCTTAGCAGCCTCAGCATCGATGTTAAGCTTGCATGGATTGTAATTAGGATCATAAGTACCGATCTGATCAATAAATCTACCATTTCTTGGAGATCTTGAATCTGCAACGATAATTCTATAGAAAGGAGACTTCTTCTCACCTAATCTCTTTAATCTAATCTTTACTGACATTTAATTTCACCTCCTGTATTAGTTTAAAAATTTATATGTTAAAAAGGTAATTTGAATTTTCCCTTTTTACCACCTTTCATCATTCCCGGCATCTGCTTCATCATTTTCTTCATCTGCTCAAACTGTTTCACCAGCTTGTTTACCTCGCTAATGTCAACGCCGGCGCCTCTTGCAATACGATTTTTTCTTGACGGATTAAGAATGTCAGGATTACTGCGCTCCTTTGCCGTCATAGAATGAATGATTGCCTCTGTTTTCTTTAAACCTGCCTCCGCATCCTCAGCCACATTGGCATCAAGACCTTTTATCTGACCGCCAAGACCCATGCCCGGAAGCATATTAAGTATAGAACCAATTCCACCCATATTGCGAATTTGTCCCATATATTCAAGGAAATCGTTAAAATCAAACTCAGCCTTCTTGAGCTTGTTCTCCATTTCCTTAGCTTTTTCCTGGTCTATCTGGGCTTCCGCCTTCTCGATGAGAGTAAGCACATCACCCATACCAAGAATTCTTGACGCCATTCTGTCCGGATAGAACTGCTCTAAATCAGACAGCTTCTCTCCCATACCTACATACAGAATAGGCTTGCCTGTAACTGCCTTTATGGACAGAGCCGCACCGCCTCTTGTATCGCCGTCGAGCTTTGTCAGTATAACGCCGTCAATGCCTATCTTCTGGTTAAATGATTCAGCTACGTTTACCGCGTCCTGACCTGTCATCGAATCCACAACGAGAATAGTCTGGTCCACCTGAACCTCATTTTTAATATTTATAAGCTCTTCCATCATATCTTCATCAATATGAAGACGTCCGGCTGTATCTAAAATAACAATATTGTAATTGTTATTGTTAGCATGTGCAACGGCTGCTTTAGCAATATCTACAGGATTATTCCCTGTTCCCATAGAAAATACTTCAACACCCTGCTTTTCGCCGTTAATTTTAAGCTGTTCAACGGCTGCCGGCCTGTATACATCACAGGCTGCAAGCAATGGTCTTTTGCCCTTCTGCTTAAATTTTCCTGCCAGCTTTGCAGTTGTAGTTGTCTTACCTGCACCCTGCAAACCTGCCATCATAATAACAGTTATTTCACCGCCTGACTTTAAAGCAATCTCTGTGGTCTCAGAACCCATTAGGTTAATCATTTCCTCATTAACAATCTTAATAACCATCTGTCCCGGAGTGAGGCTTTGCATAACATCCTGTCCTATTGCCCTCTCCTCTACAGACTTTACAAATTGCTTTACAACCTTAAAATTGACGTCCGCCTCAAGCAAAGCCATTTTAACTTCCTTTAAGGCAGCTTTAACATCAGCTTCTGTCAAACGTCCTTTTCCACGAAGGTTTTTGAAAATATTCTGCAGCTTATCCGAAAGACTATCAAATGCCATAATCCCTCCGCAATCAAAATTCACAACCAAAATTTAAAGTGATTAAAAATATCCGATTCAGAAATTATCAATTATGTCCTTAGCGATACCCTGTATCTGCTCAATGCAGGACATATCCCTGCTCTCCATATAACTGCCGGTAAGTTCGTTAATCTTATTAACCTTTTCTTTAGTTATCAGAAACTTCTCAACAAGATGAAGCCTTTCTTCATACCCCTCCAGCGCCCGGTTCACTCTTTTAATAATATCATGAACTCCCTGCCTCGATATTCCATACACGTCGGCAATCTCACTCAATGAAAGGTCATTAAACACCGCGTCTGCATATACATTTCGCTGATGTTCACTCAAAAGCTCTCCGTAAAAATCATAAAGAAGCGTCTTCTCTACAAACTTTTCCATAACTATACTCCTGCATATTGCAAGCCTCGCTTTGTAATACTGCACCAATAATCAATTTGAAAATCTACTTTCAAACTTACATCTTGAGCATATAATTCCAAACCTTGTGTATAATATCACGACTTCAAAAAGGTGTCAAGCATTTTTACTTGACACCTTTAAAAAATATTGTTCTAAATTCAGTACAATATGTATTATTTTTCTTCGTTATTCCCAACTGTATCGTCGCAATTTTCAACCTTAGCAGCTATATCGTTATGAGATATGTCTACGCCATCCAAAGCATTTTCCTTGTCTTCCCCGCCATCCTTATTGTTATTATCCTCATCATCTTCCAGCGGCTTTTCAGGATAATCCCTTTCGTATTCCAGCGCCATTTCTTCCATTCCGTTTCGCTTAAGCCCCATAAACACCATTCTCTTTATGCCATGATAAATAACAGCAAACAGCGGAACACCAATTAACATTCCCGCAAATCCCCAGATATCGCCGAACAAAAAAATTGCAAACAATACCCATAGGCTGGAAATTCCCGTAGTGTTTCCAAGAATTTTAGGTCCGATAATATTTCCGTCTATCTGCTGCAGTATTATGTCAAATATAATAAAGAATATGCACTGCACAGGATTTACGAGAAGTATAAGCACTGCGGATATAAATAGTCCGATATACCAGCCGAAAAACGGAATTACATTAAATATACCAACAATAACTGCCACCAAAACTTCGCTCATGGTAGAATCGCCCGGATTAAACAGCTTAAATATCATCATCCCAAGATAACAAATAAGAGCAATTATAACCGCGTCCAATATTTTTCCGTTGATAAAGCCGGAAAATACCTTATCAGTATATTTAACCTCGTCAATAATAGCATCAGCAGTTTTTTTCTTAAATATACTATGCACTACCAGATTAGCCTGTCTTGCCAGCTTCTTTCTTGAAAACAGCAAATAAATTGCCACAATGACCCCAATAAATACATTCATAAATATTGAAATTACATTTATAACGCCTGTTGAAACCCCTGCCGCAATTTTATCAACCGAATTTAACAGCACATCAGAAAGCCAACTCTCCACATACTCATATACCTTTTCAAACACGTCCTCCGAATACTTGAGCAGCGTCTCATTGGAATTAAGCAATTCTCTCAGTCTTTCAACTATAGTATCAGCACCTGCCGGCAGAATCTGAACCAGCCTCACAACGCTGCTTATAAGCTGCGGAATAATAATCATAAGCATTATATAAACAGCTATCAAAGCTATAAGAATACCTGTAAATACGCTCAGCGTTCTTGCAATTTTCTCCCTTGTAATTTCATTTTTAAGCTTTTTAAAAAGTTTATCGTATAACCTTTCAAGCATATTACATAACGGACATATAATGTATGCAAGTATGGCTCCAATTATAAACGGCATCATAGTAGCAGTAATATTTGCAAAAACCTTTCCTATGGTATCCATTTTGTAAATTACAAAAAATAGTATAATTGAAGCCGCTGTTGCCCCAAACAGGCATGCCCCTGCATAAAAATATTTTTTCAGGCTGTTATCGCTCTTACCATTCATTTTAAATTTCCCTCATATTTTCCTTTTGTTTCTATCGAATGGCCGGATAATCAGAAGCGCCGTCAGGGGGATTACCGTCCTGAATACCGTTATCTGCTCCGTTATCCGGAACTTTTCCACTATTGTCTTTTGGGTTTACTCTTCCGTTTCCACCCATGTTTCCGTCTATGTTGTCTTTTCCACCCATACCTCCGTTACCTATGCCGCCCATACCGCTGCTGTTAGACGTAACACCATCAGTGGCAGTCAGGGTTACAGTCTGGCTTCCCGCCGTCACAGTATAGCTCTGTCCGCTCTTGATATCTGCCGAATAGAATACTGCGCTTGAATAAGCCTTTACCGGAGTATATGACATAACAGTATTACCTGTTGAATCGCCTAATTTAACCTCTGTGTTAGCTGCCTGACTTGAAAATACAGCAACTATACAGCATCCGTTGCTTGCTCCTGACGGAACTTCAAGCATTCCGCTTGAGCCAAACGCCATAAGCGTTCCGCCGGTTATATTAAAGCTCGTTTCAAAATCCAACGCGCTGTTTGCACTGTCCGCCGGTCCGCAGACAATAACATTTCCGCCGGACATGGTCATGGTTCCATTGCTGTCCAAACCGTCTCCATTAGCATTAATATACAACTCGCCGCCGTTAATTGCAACAGTTGGAGCTGAATTTGCTGATGTCGCATCCGTTACTGCGCCTGATTTTAATTTATCTCCCATGTTCATTCCTCCGCCAGGCATAGCGCTGTCACTTCCTGTTGACGCATTTACTCCGTCGTCGCTCGAAACTATATCAACATCTCCACCGTTAATAATTACCGTAGCTGCTTCAAGCCCTTCGTATGACGACTGTATATTTATAGTTCCGCTGTCTATCTGCAACGTAATATCAGCGTGCATGCCGTCGTCCCCTGTATCTATTGTAAAATCTCCGCCGCTTATATTTATTGACGAATTAGAGTGAACCGCATCATCCTCGCAGCTTAAAGTAAAGCTGCCTCCTGTTATAAGAATATCACCTGACGCTTTCAAGCCTTTTATACTTTCCGTATCGGTTGTGCTGGACGTTCCCCAATCGCCGCCAAAATTTTTACTGCCGCCCATGCCAAAATTCTGATTTACCAGATTGTTTTTAGATGAGGCAACTGCGCCTTCTCCTGTCTTTATATCAAATGTGCCGCCATAAATCAAAAGATTGTCTTCTGCCTGAACACCGTCGTTATCAGAAGTTATATCGAATGTACCTCCCTCAATAATTATATTTCCTCTGTTCTCATCAGTGTCATTTGTTGATTTAAGTCCGTCAGTTCCTGCGTCAATTTTAAATGTACCGCTTCTTATACCAAGAAGATCCTTGCCAATAATGCCGTCCTCTTTACTTGTAATATTAAAATTTCCCGATACTATCAGCAAATCATCAGAGCTTTTAATTCCATTTCTATAGTTTGCGACTATGTTGAGCGTTCCATTTCCGTTTATTACCGTATCAGCCTTTGAAGCAAATGCAGCCGAATATTCGTCGGTATCGCTAACTGTACGCTCCTTATCCGCCAGTGTGTTGACTGTATTATCAGCCAGAGTAACCGTAACTTTATCTGCCTCTTCCACTATAAACGGTTCTCCGGTTTTACTCGTTATGCTTACGCCGTTAAATATAATCCGCACTTTGTCATTTTTAGTGCATGCCACCTTTAAGACTCCATCATCTAAAGTACCGGAAACCACATATGTTCCTGCGCTTGTTATTGTCAACTCACTTCCCGAAACTGTAACTCCGCTGCCTGTCACTGTTGCGCCCGAACCTGTCAGCTTGATTATTGTGCTGCCCTCCGAAGACCATGACGCATCTAAATCCGAATCTGAAAATTCCAGTTGAAGCTTCTCAACAGATGCCGCCTGCGCCACAACGCCTCCTGCCTCCTGGCTGCCTTCCTCAGGCGATGAACTATTTTTTGTACAGCCTGATAAACCTACAAATACTAAAATCGTACATAATACCACAGCCGATAATTTTCTGTAATTAATCATAAACATTACCCCTTTACTAATATTTGTTTAAAAAAATATTAACTTTCAGAATTGATACAAATGTGTAAATTATATGTAAAAAATGTGAACTTCCAAATTATAGAAAGAATTATAGAAAGACTGAAAACAACCGAGCAATAAGAAATACTGCCATTGCGATTTTTGCATTGCCGCACCTATCACAATAGCAGTAATTCTTATTCAGCCTATGTACCTATATCTTTAAATATTAACCTTTACAATTCTTGGTCTTAAACCGCTCTCCTCAAGCTTCTGCACAATTTCTTCCTTATGTTCGTGTCCAAATGCCTCGATTGTAATTCTAAGCTCAACCGTAGCCTTTCTGTTAATGCTTACAAACTGGTTGTGATCGAGTTTAATTACATTTCCGTTGGCCCCGGCAATAATTGAAGCAACGCGCACAAGCTCGCCCGGCTTATCAGGAAGAAGCACTGAAACTGTGAAAATTCTGCTTCTCTGGACAAGTCCCTGCTGTACCACGGAAGACATGGTAATAACATCCATGTTACCCCCTGAAAGAATTGAAACAACCTTTTTATCCTTTACATTAAGCTGCTTTAAGGCTGCCACTGTAAGAAGACCTGAATTTTCAACTATCATTTTATGATTTTCAACCATATCAAGAAACGCTACAATCAAATCCTCGTCAGGAACTGTGATTACGTCATCCAGATTTTTCTGAAGATATGGAAAAACTTTTGTTCCCGGAGTCTTTACCGCGGTACCGTCAGCTATTGTATTAACCGCCGGAAGGGTTACAACCTTACCTGCTTTTAAGGATTCCTGAAGGCAGTTAGCCTCCGCAGGCTCCACTCCGATAACCTTTATATTAGGATTAAGCAGCTTTGCAAGCGTCGATACGCCTGTTGCAAGTCCGCCGCCGCCCACAGGCACAAGAATATAATCTACTGTAGGAAGTTCCTTGATAATTTCCATAGCTATTGAACCCTGACCTGTTGCCACATCAAGATCGTCAAACGGATGCACAAATGTAAGGCCCTGCTCCTCTGCAAGCTTAATCGCATACTCGCATGCCTCATCATATACATCTCCGTACAAAATAACCTCTGCGCCGTAGCCCTTTGTTCTGTTTACCTTAATTAGAGGCGTCGTTTTAGGCATAACCACTGTCGCTTTAACGCCATATTTCTTTGCAGCGTAGGCTACTCCCTGTGCATGATTTCCGGCAGAAGCTGTAATTAGTCCCTTATCTCTTGCTTCCTCTGACATAGTGCTAATCTTGTAATAAGCTCCACGCACCTTATAAGCGCCTGTGTACTGCATATTTTCAGGTTTAAGATAAACTTTATTGCCCGACTGTGCGCTGAAATACTCGCTGTAAACAAGGTTAGTCGACAATGTGACCTCCTTTATCTTTTCCGCAGCTTCTTCAAATTTTTGCAATGTCAACTCTTCCATTTTCTCTTCCATCTTAGTTTCCCTTCTTTCGATATCCCATAATTAAATAATATACGACTTTGGATACATATTTTCAAGCCTTAATTATCACTCATTTTCCTCGTCCGGTGCGTCAACGTCAAACAGCGCATTTACAAACACATCCGAATCGAACTTCTGAAGGTCTTCCACCTTCTCGCCCACACCCACATATTTCACAGGTATTCCGTATTCCGCCTGAATAGCCACCGCAATACCGCCTTTAGCAGTTCCGTCCATTTTGGTAAGAATTATGCCTGTAATGTCTGTTACTTCCTTAAATTCTCTAAGCTGTGACAGTGCATTTTGTCCGGTTGTGGCATCCAGCACTATAAAATTTTCCCTATGAGCGTCAGGATACTCCCGCTCAATTATCCTATCTATCTTTCTTAGCTCCTCCATAAGATTTTTCTTGTTGTGAAGCCTTCCTGCGGTATCGCACAGCAGAACGTCTGCGTTTCTTGCTTTAGCCGCCGCAATGGAATCATAAATAACCGCCGCCGGGTCTGAGCCTTCGCTCTGGGCTATAATATCTGCCCCTGTTCTGTGCGCCCACTCTGTAAGCTGCTCTATAGCCGCAGCCCTGAATGTATCTGCCGCCGCCATAACTACCTTTTTGTTCATAGCCTTTAAGTGTCCTGCCAGCTTTCCAACAGATGTGGTTTTGCCGACGCCGTTTACGCCAATCAGCATAACAATTGACTTCTGATTTTCAAAGGCATAGGCGTTTTCGCCTAAATCCATTCTCTCTTTAATTGTATCAATAAGAAGCTGCTTACAGTCCTTTGGAGCTTTAATTTTATTTTCCTTGACCTTCGCCTTTAAATCCTCAATTATCCCGTCGGTGGCGCGCACTCCTATATCGCCCATAATCAGGGTTTCTTCAAGCTCCTCGTAAAAATCGTCGTCAATACTTGAAAATCCCGAAAAAATACTGTCGATTCCCGATACAATGTTATCTCTTGTCTTTGTAAGACCTTCTTTTAATTTACTGAATAATCCCAAGTCTAACCCTCCTAATCTTTATATTTTACTTCTGATTGTCCTCTTTCTCAAGGTCGCCCTCAATCAAGTCTACTGATACCAGCGCAGATACTCCCTTTTCCTGCATGGTTATGCCGTACAGCCTGTCCGCTGCCGCCATTGTTCCGCGCCTGTGGGTGATAACGATAAACTGTGTATGTTTTGTAAGTTTATGCAGATAGTTAGCATACCTTCCGACATTTGAATCGTCCAGAGCCGCCTCTATTTCGTCAAGAAGGCAGAACGGCGACGGCTTTAAATTCTGAATTGCAAATAACAGTGAAATAGCTGTCAATGCCTTTTCTCCTCCGGAGAGCTGCATCATATTCTGCAGCTTCTTTCCCGGCGGCTGCGATATAATAAGGATACCTGCCTCAAGAATATCCTCTCCCTCAACCAGCTCAATAGTGCCACGTCCGCCTCCGAAAAGCTCTCTGAATACCTTGTCAAACTCGGCCTTTATCTCTTTAAACTTCTGCTCAAACTGTATCCTCATACCGCTGTCAAGCTCGGTGATAACCTGTGTAAGCGCAGCCTCCGCCTCAATGAGGTCGTCGTGCTGCCCTTTAAGAAATGTATATCTCTCGCTTACTTCCTTGTACTCCTCAATGGCATTGACATTTACATCACCTAAGCCCTTGATTGACGACTTGAGGGAGCTTATTTGTTTCTTTAATGCAGAAAGGTTGTCTAAGTTTTCATCCCTCAGCTCAAGAGCATAGCTGTATGTAATCTCATACTCGTTCCACATATAATCTACAAGGCTGTCGTTGGTCTCCTCCAGCTTTTCTTTATTGGAATTGAGCCTGAAACATTCCTTGTCCAAATCGGCAATTTTACTGCTTATGCTTTCGCGTTTTTCAAAGAATACCTTGTGGCTGTTATTCATATCATCACGCTTCTGCTTAAGCTCCTTGCTCTTTTTCCTGCAGGCTTCAATCTGGTGGTCAGCTGCCTCAATCTGTGCGCCCACCTCCATAATTTCATTATTCTTAGCAGCTATGTCGCCCTCTGTAAGGGAAAGACTGTTGTTAATCTCCGCCTGCTCAGCACGGAAGCCCTCGATTTCCTCTGAGAGTCTCTGTCTGTTCTCGTCTATAAAGCTAACCTTTTGTAGCAATGATGAAAATTCAATTTTCAGGTGTTCAGCCTCCATAAGCTGCTCAGCTTCCGCCTGCTTTTTGCTCTCAAGTTCTTCACCCAGCTTTTCTATCTCTTTCTGGGAATCTTCGTTCTTATTGTCAAGGCTTGCAAGATTTCCGCTTATGCTGTTAATATTTTCAGTAATATCTGCTATCTCCTTTTCGAGCTCTTTAGCTTGAGTGATAGCATCGCTGTAAGAAGCAAATATTTCCTGCTTTTTAGTCTTTGCCTGCCTTAAATTCATCTCTAAGGTGTTACATTCAATCTGAGCTTCCCTCATAAGCTTATTATTGCTGTCAAGTTCTTCCCTTACGCCTGCAAGCTCTTTTCTATGCGCCGCAATCTCATCTTTTGAGGCATTAATATTCTTGCTTATATCGGCAACGCTTTTCTTTAATTCCTCAATCTCGCGCCTTCTTCCCAAAAGATTGCTTGCATTTTTAAATGCACCGCCTGTCATAGAACCGCCTGGATTTAGCTGCTCGCCCTCAAGGGTTACAATTCTTAATGAATGTTTATATTTTTTTGCGATAGCCATAGCATTGTCAATATTATCCACCACAAGAATCCTTCCGAGAAGGTATTTTATAAGATTTTCGTATTCAAAGGAAACTTTCACTAGATTGCTGGCAATGCCCACAACGCCTTTTTCCTTAATGCAGTCGTCCTTTTCCAGCGTGTTTCTGCCGGATATGGATGATAACGGTAAAAATGTGGCTCTTCCCAGTCTATTTTCTTTCAGGTAGCCGATTAAACCTTTAGCTGTATTTTCATTATCAGTAACAATATTCTGGATAGTTCCGCCCAACGCAATTTCAATGGCGGTCTCATAGCGTTTTTCAACCTTTACAATATCTGCTATAACGCCAAGAATACCCTTATTTTCTTCCTTAAGCTCCATTATCTTACGGATACTGTTTCCATAACCGTCATAGCGCTCCGTAATATTGATAAGGGATTCTAACTTAGATTTCTCTCTGTGATACTGCTGCTGCTGCTTGTCAACAAAAGCGTTAAGCTCAGCAATTTTCGCTTTAATATTTACAACATCCGTATTTCCTTTATCTATGGCCTCCGTAAGCTCTGTAACCTTATTGTTGGCAGCATCAAGCCTTTTGCTGTAATCAGCAACGACCATATCCTGAGCGTTTTCTTCACTTTTGCCGCGGATAACCTGACTGTTTAACTCAGCTTTTTTGATATTGTACTGCTCCAGCATAGTCTGAAATCTCTCGTTGTCAGCCTTAATAGTTGACTTTTCGTTGAGAATTTCAAATATTGTGTCTTTATTTTTTTCTATATCCGCAGATATTGTCTCAATCTGTGCAAGAAGCTCCTGATGTCTTCTTTCTGCCTCTGTCCGGCGCGACTGATATTCCGCAAGACTTTCAGAAAGCTCGCCCTTTTCCGCATCCAGCTCAAGGATTTTTTCCTCCCTGTTCTCAATGGACTTACTAATATCATTAAGCCTGTTATTATAATGTGTATTATTAGCCTCAATAGTTTTAATCTGCTCCCGGTACACATTAGAAACGCCCTCAAGCCGTTGCTTTTCAAGCTCAGTATTAGACAGGAGCGTATTTGCCATCTCTATCTCATTGTTGACAGCGGCAAGATTTTGCTCCACAATTTCATACTCTGCCTTTGTGCTTTCATATTCAGCATTGGCAACGGATAAATCCGCAGCCGCAATGTTGATTTTTTCTTCAAGCCCCTTTAATTCCTCTCTTACCCTATCGCTTTCAAGCAAAAATGCGTTTACATCACATTTTTTAAGTTCGTCCTTAAATTTAAGATATTCCTTAGCCTTTTCAGACTGGCGTTCGAGCGGTCCAACCTGCTTTTCAAGCTCTGAGAGTATGTCGTTTACACGCACAAGATTGTTTTTCTCATTTTCAAGTTTTTTAATTGCGGCAGCCTTGCGCCTTTTAAACTTAACAATCCCGGCCGCCTCGTCAAAAAGCTCCCTTCTGTCCTCCGGCTTTCCGCTTAAAATTTTATCAATCTGTCCCTGACCGATAATCGAATAGCCTTCTTTACCTATACCTGTATCATAGAAAAGCTCTGAAATATCCTTTAATCTGCATGCATGACCATTAATAAGGTATTCGCTCTCGCCTGAACGGAATACCTTACGGGTTACGGTAACCTCTTCATAATCCACAGGCAGCGCATGGTCTGCATTGTCAAGGGTAATTGATACATAGGCGTACCCAACAGGTTTTCTCGTCTCAGTACCCGCAAATATAACGTCCTCCATTTTTGAGCCACGAAGCTGTTTTGCGCTCTGCTCGCCTAAAACCCAGCGCACAGCGTCCGCCACGTTGCTTTTGCCTGAGCCGTTAGGTCCCACAATTCCCGTAATACCATTGTGAAAATCAAATACTATTTTATTGGCAAAGGACTTAAAGCCCTGCACCTCTATACTCTTTAAATACATGTCTATTTTCCTTTCGGATTAATATCCACCCCGTTATTTTTCATAAGCAGCAGCGCATTGTATGCCGCCTTCTGCTGGGCAGCTTTTTTATTGTGTCCCTCTCCTGCAACCCTGAACATTCCCTCAGCATATGCCTCTGCAATAAATTTCTTATCATGTTCAGGTCCTTCCTCAGAAACCATTTTGTACACAATCTCTTTCCCTTCAGCCTGTACAATTTCCTGCAAGATAGTCTTGCTATCAAAAAAGAGTTGTTTATTTTCCAAATCATTTAAAATAAATCTCTCAATAAATTCTTTTGCATTAGCAAAACCACCGTCCAGATATATAGCGCCAATAAGCGCCTCATATGCATCGGATATTATGGAATCTCTCTTCCGTCCGCCTGTAAGCTCCTCCCCTTTGCCGAGCATAATATATTTATCAAGCCCTATGGATCTGGCGCACAATGCCAGCGTTGGCTCGCACACTATGCTTGCCCTGAGTCTTGTCATATTTCCCTCGTTCATACCTGGATTATTTTTGTATATATAATCGCTTGATGTAAGCTCTAAAACCGCGTCGCCCAAAAATTCAAGCCTCTCGTTATCCTTTACCTTCGCCAGCTTTACCTCATTGGCATATGAACTGTGCGTCAGCGCATTTTTTAAAAGGGCCGTATCATTAAAGCTGTAACCGATAGTCTCTTGAAAACCTGCTAAATCCGTATTATGTTGTGCCATTTTTCCACCTTTCTTTTGAAAAAATATGAGACTGCCGCAAGACAGCCTCATATTCTTACTGTTTCTAACTAACGCCTGCTATTCCGGTCTTTATAATTATTAGTTTACAGCTGACTTAATCTGCTCTACAGCATCTGATACAGTCACGATTGATTCTGCAGCGTCATCAGGAATCTGGATTCCAAATTCATCCTCGATTCCCATAATAATCTGAAATACATCCAATGAATCCGCACCGAGGTCGTCAACAAATGTACTGTCAAGTGTAATCTTGTCGGCATCAATATTTAATACCTCTGCAATAATTTTCTGTAACTTTTCAAACTCCATAACTAAAATCCTTTCATTCTTAAATAAATAATTTAAAATAAAATATTTATATATATCAACCGAAAAAATAAGTCTTTTCAATGCAGCTTACATATATGCAATACATTTTGCATATGCACAATAAAGTCTATACATTGAGCGAAGCCTTGATTTTTTCGTTAATATTTTGCCTCTTAAACTTAGCGCACTGGATAACTGAATTTTTAATTTCCTTAGAGGTTGCGTTGCCATGCGTCTTTACCACCAGACCGTTAAGTCCGATAAGCGGAGCCCCGCCATATTCTGTTGCATCAAGAGACTTAAGCTCGTCCTTTAAAGCCTTCTTAATAAGAAGCGCTCCCATCTTAGTCTTTAAGGTCTTCATCATAGAGCCTTTTATTTTCTTAATAAGTACTGATGCTGTTCCCTCATAGAGCTTTAAGATTACATTTCCAACAAATGCGTCGCAGACAATTACATCAGCGTCACCCTTCGGAATATTTCTTGCCTCAATACTTCCGATAAAGTTAATGTCCTTGCACTCTTTAAGCAACGGGTATGTCTCTTTTACGAGCTGGTTTCCCTTCTCCTCCTCAAGTCCTACATTTACAATAGCAACTCTTGGATTTTTAACACCCACTACATGTTCCATATATATAGAACCCATTTTAGCCCACTGTACCAAAAATGAAGGTCTCGAATCCACATTAGCTCCGCTGTCCACAAGAAGCGAAACGCCTGTTGCCGTAGGTATAAGCGGTGCCATAGGCGGTCTTTCAACGCCCTCGATTCTGCCTACAATCACCTGTCCGCCAACAAGAATAGCGCCTGAGCTTCCTGCTGATACAAATGCGTCCGCAGTGCCATCCTTTACAAGATACATAGCCTTTACCAGCGACGAGTCTTTCTTTCTTCTGACTGCCATTACAGGAGGTTCTCCGGTCTCAATAACATCCGGCGCATTCACAATTATTATATGTTCCTTATCATAAGTATATTTTGAAAGTTCAGCTTTGATGAGGTCTTCTTTACCAACAAGATAGACAATTATGTCTTTCTCAAGATTAACAGCCTCAACAGCTCCCTTGACAACCTCCTGCGGAGCGTTGTCGCCGCCCATAGCGTCTAACGCCACCTTCACCTTTTCAGCCATATTTCTCTCCATTCCGGGAATATTTTACCCTAAATATTAAAACATCTATCTGCTAATATACTATATACAGAATTTAAAATCAAGGATTGATACAAGAAATAAGAAAAATTTTGCAACTGACAGCTTTGAAAATGTCAGGCGGTAAATTATGTTTTTAATTTTTCCCCAAGAAAAGAGTGCTTCGCATTTTTTGTTCTATAGGAAAGTCCTTGCCTTTTCTATAGGCATTAAAAAACAGACGCCTGATTACGCAGACGCCTGTCTATATCATTACCATATTATAATTAGTCAACAGCAACGATTTCTTTCTTGTTGTATGATCCACAAGACTTGCAAACTCTGTGAGGCATCATTAAAGCACCACACTTGCTGCACTTTACAAGATTAGGAGCGCTCATCTTCCAGTTAGCTCTTCTCTTATCTCTTCTTGCTTTTGAAGATTTATTCTTTGGACAAATTGACATATGGTTACACCTCCTTAAAATTGTTTAAAATATCTTTGAAAACAGACATTCTTGG
>CAYZZP010000002.1:156449-173662 GCA_964482965.1 uncultured Lachnospira sp. | reverse complement strand
GACTTGATTATAATATCACTCCTGCAATAAGTTGTCAACACTTTTTTTAATTTTTTTAACGTACATAGTGCTAGCCTCATATTCAAATCATTATCAAAGATAATCTAACAAACTAACTAAATATTAAACTAATTAGCTTGTCAAAATGTATAATACATAAAATTACCATTTTTCTTGAATCCATAATTTGTATCCAACAACACTCCCATATCAGATACCGTTATTTTGATATTCAACTGCCATACCTCTCTCCCCAGTCCTTAATTAATCCCTTCCTTCTCCTCGCCGATTTTCAAAAGCACTCCGGTTTCTATATCATACCGGTACCTCGTCCGTATCTTGTTGCCTTCCCTGTCCGTTGCGTCGGTTGAAAGCTCCATTATTCCGTCTTTAAAACGGTCTGCCCTGTAGTTGCCCTTCAGCAGCTCCCGTTCGGATTTTCCGTCATAGAGAAAGATGTTTTTGTCCGTAACAACAACCAGATTCCCATTATAGATAAAGTAATTAGTAACATCCTTCTCTATTTCGCTTATTGTTACCGCACGGTTAAACACTACGACGTCAAATAAAGTAATCACATAAGAATCCAGACGCAGATACAGGTCCTTATAAACCGCCTCGGTGGTATCTTTATCCGCGTCATAGCAGAAAAAGCCGTATCTACCAAGCCCATAATACACCTTGTTTTGATATGTGCTCACGCTATGTATGCTATAATAATGATGACCGTCGTCAAACGGGTCGTTTAAAAACTTCCGCTTAGCGCCCGTCTCTTTATGGACGATTTCATAATCAGACCCATCCTCCGTCAGGATGATATAGTCGTCCATCTCATATGTATGGGAAGGAGCCTCTATGTCATACTCGGAATTACGGTCCGGCAGCTTTAATTTTGTGCTTTCCCGATAGTTTATGAATACAGCGGCGCAGACAGCAGACAGACACAGCAGCACTATCAGCGCGCGGTAATACTTCTTCCAAAACCAGTTCATTTTAATCTCAATCTCCTCCTGTCAATGCGAAAGCCATAGGTATATACCCGGTTAATGATAACTGTCAGGCACAGCATAACAGCCAGCGTTACAATATACTGGTTCCTGAATTCCTGAATGGATTCCAGAAAATGATAAGGCGCAAGATACGCCGACGGCAGCGGAATATTCCTGTAAAACTGATTCCTGTCCAGCAGGAAAATCGGAACGTAAGCCGCCGCGAAACCGCATATAAAGCTTTCCGCGCTTCCTGCGTTTCCGGTAATCACAAAACCGCACACCAGCCCTGTAAAAATAAGTCCGGCAGTCTCGCACAGCACCAGAAACGCAAACGCTCCTGCAACGCTGACAGCCGATGTCGCGTCATGCATATAGTCAGCCGCCTGCAGGGCGACACGCATATCCGGCATATAAAAATTCTGTATGACGGGGATGCACAAAAATATCAGCTTTACCGCCTGTAAAAAGACAACCAGCAGGGAAACCAGCAGCATTTTTGCCTTTACGACCGCCCTGTTTCCATACCTCGTTCCCTTTACGATATCCTCCTGCCCGCGCTGTTTATCCACGGAAAATATGATACATACCGCCACCACTACGATTAACACAAAGAAAAAATCAATGCTCTTATAGCTTTCCAGCAGGATGGTGCTGCCTCTCATATCCAGAACGGTATCCACATATCCGTTATTTTTTGCCAGCGTATAGGAAGCATAAAACTTCTTCATCATATCCTGAACGGTCTGCGGGTCCAGTATTTTTTCCCTGAGACTGTCCGGAAGCACCCGGTCGTCGGAAAGCCGGTAGCTGTCCGAATTTACCTGTGCATAATACGTCAGAATCTCAGCGTCGTACTTTGAATCGTAGGCTCCGCCCCATTTTCCGTAATAAAACGCAAGAATTTCTTCCGACTCCTCCGGATAAAGACCGCTACGGACGCTGTTGTTATTCAGCGCGGAAAATGCGTTTATCATAATAAAGAGCAGAATAATTACCATTCCGTATTTCAGCCTGATAAATTTCACCAATTCGTTCCATGTCTGCTTTATCATCTATACACGCTCCCTTCTGAACACCCTGCCGTACTGCGTCTCAACCGCAAAGCCAAGCAGCAGGCATACCGCGGCAAGCACCGCGCAGGTTCCGAGACAGTAATAAAGATAGACGACGGACTGCCCCATAAAATCGATACAGTTCATCCGGCTCGCGTCGCTGCTGATCTGAAGCAGCCTTACCGCATTAAATATCACGTCCTTCTCGTTAAACACCAGCATCGGCAGTATTCCCAGCAGCGACAGCACAACGGCGGAAAGATTGGAGCCCGCCAGCGCCGACGCAAGCATAATGACGCACGCAATCGCCAACATTCCCGCCAGCTTCATCCCCGCCATTATCAGAAGGTATGTAAGAATACTCACGTCATAAATACAGTACTGCATTTCCTCCACCGAATAAATCGGCTCC
The DNA here is from genome assembly GCA_964482965.1 of uncultured Lachnospira sp. Taxonomy (GTDB): domain Bacteria; phylum Bacillota; class Clostridia; order Lachnospirales; family Lachnospiraceae; genus Lachnospira. The sequence goes on along the minus strand of CAYZZP010000002.1, from coordinate 171,206 downwards.
AGCAGCCCCTTATATTGAAACGTCGCCATAAAGCATATAAAATCCTCAATGATAAACAGTAAGGTCACGCCTGCAGTCACCAGCAGCCCTGTCGTCACCTTTCCCGCAAAGGTCTTTGCCTTTCCTTTCCTGCTGGTCAGTAAAAGCGTGCTCATATGGCTCTCTCGCTCCGAGGCAAAAAGCCCGCCAAGCGCGGCGATGACCACAAAGAGGATACACAGATTTGAAAAGGAATAATTCAGATAATATTTCCAGTTTTTCGTCTCATAAAAATTGGAAATCGTCCGGTCACTGTATGTTTCCAGAACATGCCGGTTGTATTTAAAAGCCGCCTGATTGCCAGTCTTTTCATAATACGCCGCGTTTTCGCTGCTAATCTGCCTTACCTTTTCAAGGGAATTTCCGTAATTTTCTATGTACTGGTATTTTTCATACATCTCCGAAAAGAGATTATAATCGTTGTATTCATACCCCGTAAGATATTTTTCGCTGTATTCCTGGTCAAAGGAAGCCGACATCGCCTTTCTCTCAAGCCTGATGTAATTCTCCGTCACATAGTCGATATCTTCCTGCGTGATGGCGCCCGAAAGCCGCTCATACATATCGTCGAACGCCTGCTTATCGTTATAGTAACGTCTTACGGTATCCGGCTTTTTTACAATCACAAACGCGTTAATCAGAAAGCCTATGATAAAAATGTAAATCGTCAGCCTGTTTGACAGGATTTTTCTTAATTCATAAAAAACATTATGCATCGACTTTCCTCCGCTTAAGCTTTTGCCTGTTCCTTCTTTTTAAAGTACACAAGAAACGCGTCCTCCAGATTCGGCTCTGCGGGAACCGCATTTTCATACTTGGGCTCGTCGCTGACAATCCGTAACTCAAATCCGCCGGAAACCTCGCGGATATTGGAAACGCTGCACTCCGCCGCAACCTTTTTGAGGCTGCCGCTGTCAGGCACCTTCAGTGTGTACACCCTGCCGCTGATATCCGACACAAAACGCTTCGGGTCCTCGCACAGCTCCACCCTGCCGTCCCGCACCAGAAGGATATCTTTGGCAATGCTCTCAATATCCGATATGATATGCGTGGCAAGAATGACGATTCGCTCAGCCCCAAGCTCCGTTATGATGTTTCTGAACTTAATCCGCTCATTCGGGTCCAGTCCCGCCGTCGGCTCGTCCAGAATCAGCAGTTCCGGGTCGTTTAAAAGCGCCTGCGCAATGCCGAGACGCTGCTTCATTCCGCCCGAAAAGGTTCTGATTTTTCTGTTCCTGACATCCGTAAGCTGTACCTTTTCAAGGAAGTCGTCCGCCCTGCGCTTTGCCTCTTTTCTCTTAATGCCCTTTAAACTCGCCATATAAAGCAGAAAATCATACGCCTTAAAATTATTATAAAAATCAGGCATCTGGGGCATATATCCGAGATAATCGTAATAGCGGCTGCCCATTTTGTGGATATCCTTCCCATTGAAAAGAACCGTCCCCTGCTCAGGGTATATCAGCTTCATAATGTTCTTAATTAACGTGGTTTTTCCCGCGCCGTTCAATCCCAGCAGCGCAACCACGCCGTTTTCTATTTTAAAATTCACGCCGTCCAGTATGACCCTGCTTCCGTAACTGCACCGTATATTTTTAAGTTCCAGTTCTGCCATATGCTACTCCATTCCTTCCGGTATCCTGATATTGCTCCAGCCGGACACGTCGCACTGTCCGTACGTATTATCTCCGACCGCCACCGCCGTTTTGTCCTTCTTAATGCCCAGCGTGTGTCTTCCGCTTGTCACAACCGCCACGATGTCCTTCCATTCCGACACGTTGCACTGCCCGTACGTGTTATCTCCGGTTGCAACCACTGTCCCGTCTTCTTTAAGCCCGACCGTTACATATGATCCTGCCGTAATCGAAACAATACCGGTCCAGCCGGACACGTCGCACTGTCCGTATGCATTGTCTCCGGTGGCAACCACCGTCCCGTCTTCTTTAAGCCCGACGGTATGGTCATATCCGCAGGCGATATCAACGATGTCTGTCCAGTCCCCCACCTTTGTCCGTCCGTTGCTGTCTTTTTCTCCAAATGCGCTGACGCGCCCATCTGCTTTTAAAATAACTACATGCGAAGTCCCCTGTGCGGCATAGACGGCGTCTGAAACCAATGTGCACATGCTCATATATCCGGGCTTCTGTCCCACTGTAATAAACTTTCCCGAAGCATTCAGCATCGTAAAACTCGAACCGTCGGAAATAATCTGTCTGCAGTCGCTGTAAAACGGCAGATTTCTTTCCTCCGCATCGCCGTACCTTCCGTCTCCGTGCGGCTTTCCTTCTGCATCGATGCCGCATACAACATACCCTTCCATGCTGGCATAAATATAGACCATATTCTCCCATGAGGACGTATCCGGCATTTTTACGGAATCAAACGCTCCTTCCATGTCCTCTCTTTCCCCTGCCGCCAGTATTTTTCCGTCCCCATTAATCGCATAGCTGAAGCCGTTCCCCGCCGCTAACGTATTCTTGCGCTGATAGGCTTTCTTGGTCTGTTCCGGCTGGCTCTGGGTCTGCGGCTCGGACTCATTCAAATGTGCTGTCTCATTCCGGGCGCATCCTGCCAAAAGACATACGCAGCCAAGCAGTGCTATTCCTTTTATCATTCTTCTCATTGCAGCACTTCCTTTCCTGACGCCACGATTCCTCTCGAACTCTGTTTTTGCTGCCCACTATCTGTATTTTTATCCAGCGGAACCGCCATATAATAATAACTGTTGTAATCCGAAACGTCATATTCTTCCAGCATCTCATCTGTAAACGTAAAGACCTCGTCAATCACAGCCCTGCTCTTATAATCCTTCAGCGTCACCTGCCATGTCTTAAGCACCTTTCCGTTTAAATATGCCGAAATCATATAGGTCGCGTTTTCTTCGCCGCCGCCAAACTGGGTAAATAAATGAAGCTTCTTATCTTCTATGGCAGTCCGGTAATGCGTATTTTTAAAGCCTGCATTTTCCAAATCATTATTAAGCGAGCCGTCCGGAAGCGTGTAAATCAGCTTACTCAATTCATAATCCGTATAGTCCGTCAGCGTATCAATAACAGAAACAGCAGGTGCAGCAGAGCCGGCTGCGTCCGCCTCCATCTTCACTTTATACCAGTAATGAAATTTTCCTGCGTCTCCTTCCGGCTCTACTGTATCGTGGGGTCCTAACGGTCTGTAGCCTGCCCCTATAACCGGAACGATGAGCATATCAAGCTCCTCTCCCGCCTTTCCGCTGCCGGGATGAATAAATAATGTAACCTTCTTTTCCTTATCCTTTTCCGAAGGAACCGCGTGAAGATATAACTCCTCCGCGCTGATATCAGTGTGATATTTCTGCGGAATACCGTTAATATATACTAAGTAGCCGAAGGTGGTGTCCCAGCTTGCATCTCCTGAAAATCCCAGCTGCAGCGCCTCGCCGTTATAAGTCAGCGTACTGTTTTTTGGAATAGTAGCGTCATAACCAGCCTGCACCTTTCCTTCATATTCCTCATCATATATATTCGTATCCTTTGCATTATCAAAAAGTGCTTCATATTCATCAAAGTCGTCAACGGATGTCGCTGCTTCGGTTGTCCCTTCCTGTGCGGATGTGCTGTCCGTTTCAGCATCCGTTTTTCTATTTTGACTGCACCCTGTGACGCACAGAACGCCGCAAAGCAGCAGTACTGTTAATTTACGTTTTATCACTGCTTTCACCTCCACATTCTATAGAAATGACATTTGCCATAAAAATCTATATTTTAATAATGGCAAATGTCATTCATGAATCTCTACTATAAAAATACTATTTTATTTATATATAATATATTAATACACATCTTTTAAATATACTATGTCACTTTTTGTACCATTACCATCAGACCAATGTGCTGAAAATAATGATACATCACCTATATCTTCATAATACCCATAATTACTAATATAGCAGTCTGCTTTACATGAGGAAGAATAACTTTCTACTTCCTTTTGGTCATTCAGCGGTTTTCCTGTGGCTGTATCCACAGGTCGGTAATCAATCACTGTACGCATACCTGAACTCCATCCCGATAAGGTTGTGTGCATGGTAACCCAACAAATCTGATTATAATCCTGTTCATATAAATCATCTTGCCAGCCTTTCAACGTTCCATAGCCGGGAAAATTTTTTGTATCCTCAACATAAGCATACGCCGGAACCGCAGTTGCTATCACAACAACCGCCATCTTCTATGGCAGTCCGGTAATGCGTATTTTTAAAGCCTGCATTTTCCAAATCATTATTAAGCGAGCCGTCCGGAAGCGTGTAAATCAGCTTACTCAATTCATAATCCGTATAGTCCGTCAGCGTATCAATAACAGAAACAGCAGGTGCAGCAGAGCCGGCTGCGTCCGCCTCCATCTTCACTTTATACCAGTAATGAAATTTTCCTGCGTCTCCTTCCGGCTCTACTGTATCGTGGGGTCCTAACGGTCTGTAGCCTGCCCCTATAACCGGAACGATGAGCATATCAAGCTCCTCTCCCGCCTTTCCGCTGCCGGGATGAATAAATAATGTAACTTTCTTTTCCTTACCATTTTCCAAAGAAACCGCATGAAGATACAGTTCTTCCTCGCTGATATCGGTATGATATTTCTGCGGAATACCGTTGATATATACTAAGTAGCCGAAGGTAGTGTCCCAGCCTGCCTCACCTGAAAACTCCAGCTGCAGCGCCTCGCCGTTATAAGTCAGCGTACTGTTGGGAGCAGTATATTTTCCAAAACCAACTGAAGTATCTCCTTTATATTCCTCATCATATATATTCGTATCCTTTGCATTGGAAAAAAGCGCACCATATTCATTAAAGATGTCAACGGATGTCGCTGCCTCTGTCGTCCCTTCCTGTGCAGACGTGCTGTCCGTTTCGGCGTCCGTTTTTCTATTTTGACTGCACCCTGTGACGCACAGAACGCCGCAAAGCAGCAGTACTGTTAATTTACCTTTTATCGCTGCTTTTACCTCCACATTCTACAAACAGAATGACATTTGCCATAAAAATCTATATTTTAATTAATGGCAAATGTCATTCTTGAATCCCTACTATAAATGCTGTTTTATCTATGATATTATAAATATATTAATACACATCTTTCATGTATACTATCGCTTCTTCTGGTTTTATGTCATTGCCATCCGCCCAATGTGCTGAAAATAATGATACATACCATTGTTCTTAAAAATGATACTGAACATACAACACAGCAAAATCACTAACTGTTTTTAGATTCAAAGTCCGAAGTAAACTAAAGTCACCGCTTATGCGGCTTGCCCTTGACAACATACTACCTCTACCCAAAATATTTACAGTTTTCAGGGTTTATTTAAATCGTTTTCTTTGGCTCAGTTTTCATAGATCATTTGACACTATCTCACCGTTCTACGCTACTGCTAGCATTTTGTTTCTTCATTGCTACTGGTTCCTTAGGCTGATAAAAGCCAAAAAACGATGCAGAGTCCTTGCTTTTCCGGGCAGTGCCCATAGCGGCTTTAACGATTAACTTCATAGCCTTTTTTGTCATATTCCTTTCCCTCCTTCCATTCTCCAATCACCATCATAATTACAACAATTATTAAATTAATATTAATATACAGACTCATCAGTCGCATTCTTAGCCTGAATATTTCCGTCTCGTCTATAATATTTAAAATAATTGATACAAATACAATAACAGAGTATAGTATAATACTTGCTTTTTTATACTTTACACTCTCTAGTTCTGTCACAATTTTATTTTTATTCTTAATTGGCGTTTTCTTAGCAACTAAAATAATTCCAACGCTAACTAATAGCCATATAATTATATCCATCGAATATGTAACACATAATTCCAATATTTCAACAGAGGCCAAAAACACTATTATAAAAACACTATTACATCCTAAGTGTGTATTTGCGTGATATCCTCCTGTAAAAGTTCTGAGTACAATCATTATTATTAGGCACACCAATGCATATACTGCCTTATTTATCATCAAGCCTGTTAAAATTACAAAAAAAGCATTCAATATTCCTGATATTATTAAATCCACTCCATATGCACATATATTGTATTCTTCTATTTTTACCATACCTTTTGATAGAAAAAAATCAGTTATACCCAAAGCTATCCTGTTTGTCATAAGTCCTCCTTATGCCCTGTTTAGTTTGAATATAACTGATATATTTACATTTTTCAATACCATTTGAACGAATGGTCGATTATAGGCACGAATGGTTAAATTTCCATCTTGTTAAGCACGATTGAGCACACAATATAGTGTTCAATCCGGTTATCATATTTTATATTACCATCATATTTTTTCACTACATCATTAACATTTTTCAATCCAAATCCATGTTTGTTTACATCCCGCTTACTTGTTATCATATTTTCAATATTGATATCTTCATATTGCGCTACGGAATTGCCAATGTCCATATTAATATGATACGGCGATGCATATATGTCTAAATCCACTCTCTTAGAATCCGTTTTTATTGCTGCTTCCATTGCATTATCCAGCAAATTCTCTAAAAGTATGTATAAGTCCACATCCTTAATCCCCTCTATTGCTCCCATAACAAAGCATTTAAAAGAAAGCCCCTGCTCTTCACATTGAGCCTGTTTCCTATTTAAAAGGTAGTTCAAAATAATATTGTTACAGTACAGTACTAATTTACTCTTAATTTTTTTCTCATCAATATACTGTGCCAAAAACGCCTTTGCATTCTCGTATTCCTTATTTTCCAGCAGCTCTTCCAATAGAACATAAACCTTTCTGTTGTCGTGCTGCAATTTATCCATTTCTAATTTCATAGCCTTAATTGCATTTACATCTTTTTCTTTTTGTTCATATGCATTTATAATGTTTTCTTCCTGTAAATGTTTCTCATATAATTTATGTTCCATTATCAGTAAATACAAAGACACGAAATTTATAATTACAATTCCAATAAACGATACGAAATTTCCTGCTTCATACGGCAGCAGTTCCTTCCCAAAAAACAGTACGCAACATATTACGACCGACAATACCGGAATCAGAACCAGCGTTTTCAAATATCTTTTATCGGTATTTACCATTGCCCCTTTTAACTTTACAATTACGGCAAGCACCAGACACAATATTATCTGAACTGCTATTAGTGCAATATAACGCTCTACCGTGTTCATAAGCATCAAATCTAAATAACTGACCCCCATCACTACACTTGTAAGCCCCGCACCAGCCATCGTAGACAGTACTATCACCGCAAGCATTACCACATTATAAAATATCTTTTCAATCAGTTCTCCTTTAAGTAAACACACCGTATATAGGATAGATATAATTAAATATGCAAAAACACCTATATTCTCAAAAGCAGTTATTTTATTCAATATTTCCAAATATATAAGCGTGATAATAATTCCCGTTAGATATTCAGCATACGGCCTTTTTTCTTCCGACTTAACACCAAAGCAGCGAATTAAATAGTGCGTTACTGCTATACTTTGAAATACATTTACAATAAACTCAAATACGAAATAATAATATTCCTTCATCTGCCGGCTCTCCACAATTTGTTAACTTCATCCATTCTACGCCTGCTAATAGCAAACTCACTGCCATTAACCAATATCAATTTTTCCTCACATATATCTTTTACATATTTCAAATTTATCAAACTTTCCCTTGAAATCTTCACAAAATTATTATTTAATAAAAATTCCTCATACAACACCATTTGCCCCGAAAATTCTTCCATTTTATAATGAACCGCTTCATTATAATAAACCGTTATCTTATGTTTGTATACTTTCATTGCCATAATATTGTCAATCGGAACGGTTATCGTCTTCTTTCCGTTGGGCAGTTCAATAGTTTTGCGCCTGTCTTTAATAAAATCAACTATATTCAGCATTGGCTTTAATATATCCTCTGCAATGCATTCCTTTCTTATAAACCCCAGCGGTCTGCACACAAAGGCATCTGAAATGTAGCTGCTGTAATTCGTAATATAAACGATTCCCAAATCCCGTTTTTTAAAATTCATATGCTTCGCAATGTCAAAACCTGACATCTCGCCGCATTCAATATCCAAAAAAGTCACATCAATCCCATCGTCTATAAATCTTTTAATTAAATCTTCTCCGGAATTGTATAACACACACGCACAGTCTTCATTAAACATACTTAATTGAGCAAACTTTTCTTTTATAATATCTACTATAGACTCCATGTATTCTATATCATCATCGCAAATTGCAAATTTAATCATTTGTTGTACGTCTCCTTTCAATTTCACATCGTGTACTATATTGTTTTTCATTATATCATATATTGATAAATTATGCTATTAATACTTATTGTCCATGTAGCAAAAAATAAAATTGGGAAATCAATTTATTCGCATCTTGGCTCTGCGTTTGTGCATATAAACCACAACGATCTTAAAATCTAGATGTGGTATCCGCAGCGCATAAGTATGATTTTCTACTCCTTCCATTTATTTTTCCGCAAAAAGGGCACATATTACCTCCAATAGTGCCCCTGCTGCTGTATTTTTTTGCTAATTAACGAAAGGGGGTTGTTTCAGCCTCAACAAATTCATCTTTAATTTCAGCAGTTCCCTCTATGCTTGTGTATTTTTCTTCTGTGATGTCATTTCCATTAATGTCATACAGCGCATATAATGTTCCTCCTGCATTAGACATTTTTATATTGTTGCCTACAGTGCCAAAGCTTTTGCTTTCCTCTTCGCTTTCCAAATGATGACTATTTATTTTATAATATTTGCCTGTGCTTATCTGATAACAATAAACATTTACATTCTTAGGATATTCATATGTATCTTCATAACCCATAAAAATATAATCTCCATTGGCAAAAAAATGGCGTTCCATAATCTTTGTTCCAAGCCTGTAATCCGGAGCGATAATCGCCGGATGGTTTCCTTCCACATAGTATAAAAATACCCGGATTGTTCCGGGTAAAAAGAAAGAGCCGATTGCTCGACTCATTCAAAATATTAGCTTGTATAATCCCGGCAGCCGGGAATTTATGATATGCTTAAGTTTTATCTAAACCATTGAAAAACAGTAGGCAAAATCAATCATGACACTAAGTTTCCGAACGCTGACATTTCTTTTAACATTTTAGGCCAAGTCTCCTTTGTAGGAATATGCCCGCAGTTCTTATATTTAATGTATCTCATATTTTTATGCCGTTCAGCAAGTTCCTCCATATGGGATGGAAGCACAAACAGTTCATCTTCACCTTGCAGATTGCCATTGATATAGAATTATGCCAGAATATCAGACATGGTCTGTGGGGAGCATGTTCGGTAAGTGCCGCTATTACTTTCTGCTTAATTTCTTCCTGCACATCATATTAGAAAAATAAAGGCGTGGCAACCTATCACAATAGACTGTCACACCTCTTTCCGCTTATTCCGTTAAATCTTTCCTTTTTCTGCGGCATGCCGCTGCAATGACTACTGCCACGGATAGAAGCATCAGCGATGCGCAAAGTAGCAGTACCGGATAAAGATGGTCTCCGGTGTCAACAGCAGTTTTCTCTTCATGAGTGTCTTCTTCAAGAGTGCCATCTTCTTGGGTGCTGTCCGCCGGGTTGGTTTCTTCCGGAATAGTTTCTGTCGGGTTGGTTTTTTCCGAGTTATCAACTAAGACAGCCACTTCATCTACCATGACGATCTTATTCGTCGTGGAAATGGTATAGTTTCCCGATTCATCCTTCAAATAAACATGCCCACTTTCGATCTTAAAATCTATGCCTGCTGCGCAAGCATAGCCTTCCGGTGCCGCTGTTTCTGTCATGGTATATTCTCCTTCAGGAAGCATTGTCAGTTCCGCCGGGGTATCCGTTGAAATCCATGTAATTGCCGTACCGTTATTATTGAAGTCTTTACCGCCGGAATTTTCCGAATGTCCCACTGCCGACAAATCAAGGTTGCTCCCTGTTGTAAGCTTAATCTCCGCACCCGGTAGCTCAGCACCGCTGTCTGCCGCTGTCTTGGAGAAGATTACATTCGCCATATTTGCTATTTCATCTTCACTCAGATATAAAATATTGAGAGTGTACGGATCATTCTCCGATGACAGGGTGAATGTATAAGTTCCCGATGAGGTATCCGAATAACCCTCCGGTGTATCGGTCGTCTTTAAAATATAGGTTCCATAAGGCAGTCCCGATACAAATCCATTATAATCCTTACCATCCAAGTTCAACCATGTTTCGCCGGTTGTCGCGGTTGTCAATGTGGCAATCGATGCAGACATTCCCTCCTTATACAGATCAAACGTACCGCCGTTTACCACCCTGCCGGAGGTGTCTGCTCCATGAATCAGAAGGAGCGCCGCGTTAGGCATTTTCAATGATGTATATCCACCGCCTAAATTACCGCCTACCTGATTTGCTGAACTGTACTTGCTGTCTGTACCTTCATCTGCGGCAAAATAAGCTGAGTTGGTATATTCTCCTGAAACAAGCACTCTGGTATTGAACTTGATTCTGTATGCTTTTGTAATACAATTTTCCATCTCTGAATCTGGATCTGAATCATCCTCAAATGTAATCGTCAGCTTTCTTTCTTCCTCATTATAGTAAGCCTCATAAGCATCTGAAGCCAATTCATCCGCTTCAGTCCAAGTCCACCCGTTATAAGATTCGGTAAGCTTACAAACCTTTAGAGATTCCTCAAGATACAACAATCCTGACTGCAATACATCACAGACTGCAACCTTTTTCCCCTTACCGTCAATTACGGCATTGTTTTTATTCACATCAATGTTCCATGTTATCTCATGCGAAGAATAATTCATAGCGGTTCCGGATTTTGACAGCTGTCCGCCATTAATCGAAAACGACGCCTCAGAATATGGGGAGGTCTTAATCGGAGCACCGCTGAGTTCTGCTCTATTCATAACCGTAATCGTATCATTGGTTGCCAGTTTCTCCAAAGAAGCTTCATCGTTGATTGTTGTCTGATAGGTGATCAGGAATTCCGCTTTTTCACTTCCTGCCGTTTCTTCTGCAATATCAGGAAGATACACTGTCATGGAATTATCGCCATATTCCACATAATAATATCCATTTCTCAGATTATCTTTACTCTCCGCTTTTCCCAATTCCGCGCCGTCTTGTCCTTGTGTTATTTTGAGGATTTTATATGTCCAGTTCAAATCACCCTCCGTTATCTTATCCGTAACGACAGGATTTGTAAGCGCCATCTTGGCTTCATTGACTTTAATATTCCATTCTGCCGTATGAGTCTCATAATCATACGAAACAAATTTTTTACTACATACAGAGGTAACTGCACTAGCTCCCCCTGTATTGCTAAGCTCCGGTATTTTACCATCATTTATAGTGACTTTATTATTAACCCATAAATCTTTATTGATCCAGTCATCAATAAACTCTTCACTCAGCTTTGTTTGGTAGGTAATTACAACGGTACTGATACTATCCAACACACTTGAATCATCAGAAGTTTCTTTCTTAAATTGGATCTCAAAACTGTTGTTTACGTCGGAAGCAGTAGTTATCTTAGAAGTTACTGTAATGGTTCCGACCTTAGTTGCGTTGTTTTTAATATTCCAACTATTTCCTGACTTCTCTACATCCAACTTGGTATCATCGGTACCATTGGAGAGTTTAATATCAAAGTTAAAGCTATCGATATCTAATATCTGCATACCATTTTGGTTATATGAGTCAGTTACTATAAGATTATCCATTGAAAGACCCTTATTGTATAAAGTTATTGTCCAATCTATCATATGTTCTGACGGATTGTACTTACCTGCTTTGTTAATATATGAAGCTCCCGGTGTAACATAGCCAGAGGCGTAAATTTTGTTCTCAACGCCGTCATAAGCAAGCTCAACTTTATTCTCCAATGTAGTAATTTCATAGTTGGCTGCTCCACTTTTATAGGTTGTATAGTATGTAATTTCCTGCTTTTCATTACCTTCTTTCAGGTCAATCCTCAATATGTTGCTTTCATTATCATAACTATATTTGCCGACACCTTCTTCACTATTACTTGTGATCGTTGTACCATTGATTTGAACAGGGTGGGAAGTATCCGTCGCCAACTCCAAAACATTAGGAAGGGTATCTGACAAATACGGGTTTGACACCCCTATATTGTTGATTGCGGTAATTTTCCACTTAATGGTTCCATCATCCTGAACTTCACCGCCGGATTTGGAAAGTTCCAAACCCGTAAAAGAACACGTTGCAACAGCTTCGTCTTCCTTAATGCCGGTGATTGCCTCTGCCTTGCCCTCAGCGTCTGCTTGATAATCCGGATATTCCATGATTGCATGCGCCTTATTTTTCCACTCAAACCGATTATTTGGAAGGCTCTTAATCAATTCAGACGATTCGCATTTTGTCACTACATAAAAAGTTACTTGTTCCGGTTTTATCTTACCATCCTTAGCCTCCACTTCAGCTTTAACTTCATTATTATCACCATAACTAAAAGTAATACTGTATTCTTTGTCTGACAATAACTCTTCATTTTTCTCTGTGGTTTTTTCTTCATCGACTGTAAGCCCATACTGCGGCTCCTGCAGTATATCTTCAATCACAAATTTCGTAAGATAGTCTTCTCCCCCCCTTTTAAGCTGGGAGTCGCCGTGATTTCCCATGGAATATAAATTGTACCATTCTCCTGAGTAACTCCGCATGCATTTTTATTCACAGTCAGATTGGCCTCTACCGATGTCACCTCAAAATTTACGGGTATTGTATAGCTCTTCTCGCCTATGGAAGGAGTGATTTTTATCTGCTGTTGTCCTTCATTTGCAATACTGGCGCCATTAAAATACGCATTAAACCAAAAAAAGCCAGTGCTGCCATTTTCAAAATATCCTTCTGTCGCTGCAGCATCTTTAAAAGTAAGCGTCACCTTAATGTCGCCGCTGTCCAGTCCTAGCGCCTGAACTTCGGCAACTACTGTATTATTCGCACCGTACACATCATATTTTCCACCATTCTTATCCCTAAGAGCAATGACACATTCCTCTGTTTCGTAACTCAAATTCTTTGTTGTCAGCGTAAAGGAATATTCTTTCCCCGTTTCAAGACTGCTATTCGCCGGAATGTCATAGTAAAATCCAAGAACAACTCCTCCGTCTTTTTTTATTGAATTCTCATCCGTATCCGTATACGCAACAAATTCCCCATCTTTCTGATATCCTAATCTAATATCAGTGATAAAACCATCCGGGAGTGAAGCCCCCTCCGCTGTATCCGCCTTCATATTGACAATACACAGTCCGTTCAGGTTCATTCCTACAAGAACCAGCATAAGGCACAAAAGCATAGCAAAAATTTTTCTTTTTTTTAAGCGCATAATCTTTATCCTTTCCAAATCAAAACATTGATTCTAAATCTAGTCCGCAATTTGTTGTCAATCGCAATATCTTATTATTATAACATACAGCCCCCTATATTTGCAAGCATTTATTTTGCCTCTGATTTGCAAAAATCACATTATTAAAACCCATTCGTTCTGTAGATATATTGCTGATACGCTCCCCAATCCTTATTTATTTTCAATGTTCCCATAGTTGCAAACAGACTTCCGGCCAATGGCAGTATTACCGTGAACAACTGCATTATTAGTGAAAATATCACCAACTCCTTAATTGCAGCTGCTGATGCTCCGTTAAAGGCACTTGCCATTGCATATAGCACTATAATTATAATATCAAACATAGCAAACATAGCCAAAGAGGCGCCATAAATTATGCTGCTTGCTATGCAGCACAAAGATGCGCTATCTCTCTTTACCAGAATAACACTCGCCATAATTACTCCATAGACAGCCAGCGGAACCGATATAACGTAGACAACTTCATATGTACCTCGCTGATTACGCACATTTGGGAAGCTCATAAGGCTTAATACAACTGCGGCAGCCGAAACATACATAAATATTATAAATACATTTATCCAAGCACGCTCGCGCTTATACTTCGGTTGCTTAAAAAATTCTTTCTTACTAATCTTATAATTGATACTCTGCCAATTTTCAACCATACCACAATTCCTCTTAATCAAATTCCCCGCTGCAAGCGTATCAAACTTATAACACCGCCAAGCAGCGTGGCATTTTACCAGCGTCTGTAAAACGACATTTTATATCTTCCCCAGTCGCCGTTTATCTTAACTGCAGCCACTGATGCCATAATTGCTCCTATCATTGGTATTAATGATAAAAATGCCTCCAGAATTACCAATATAACCATTACTATTCCAAACTCTTTCAACGCATCATTTGCCGCCAAATCAAAAATAGCTACAGTCCCTGCAAATAAAAGCACAATATCTATTACCACATATATCATTGTCCCATATCCATAAAATACACTGCTTATGATAGCACACACTGAATTTTTGCCTACCTGTATTGCAACTCCCATCGCTATGCTGAATATCATAAAAAGTATGTGCATCATATTTTCAGCCGAAATTGCAATAATCAATTCCAAAAACGCCGCTATGTACATACTGACAGCGCCAAACGTTATAGCTCCCAGTTTACTTTTGTATTGCGGCTGTTTAAAAAACTGCCCCTTGCTCATCATAGGCGTGCCATAACCTCCCTGCATACTATAACCGTTTGGTACGCCGTATCCATTCGGCGCATTGTATCCGTTTGGTACGCCGTATCCGTTCGGCGCATTGTATCCGTTCGG
>CAYZZP010000002.1:0-156349 GCA_964482965.1 uncultured Lachnospira sp. | reverse complement strand
GTATCCGTTCGGCACACCATATCCGTTCGGTATACCATTATCATTCGTTGTTCCATATCCATTATCATAATCATTGTACATTTTGCTTCACCTCAACCTTTATACCACTATTTGCACCGTCAGCTCAGCCTGCCCTTAAAATCCTCATAGCCAAACTGCTTCACCATATATATCCCTCTCCTATCAGAATATCCCATTATTGACGGAAGCGCAATTCCGTTAAATGTATTATTTTTCACCATACTGTAATGCGCCATATCACAAAATACCAGTTTTTCACCGGGAACCAGCTCATGGTCAAACGAATAATCTCCTATGATATCTCCGGCAAGACATGTATTTCCGCCAAATCTATATGTAAACGGCAGCACTCCCGGAAGCTGGGCGCCTATTATCTCAGGACGGTAAGGCATTTCCAACACGTCCGGCATATGGCATGCCGCAGAAGCGTCAAGAATTGCCGTATGTGCAACACAGGCAACTTTCTTTCGGTCTTCATTGCCTTCACAGTCATCGCCGCTCTCTCCTGCTTCACACTTCACCTTGGTGTCCTTCAAGCCGCAGCCTCCCAATTCAAATTCCTCTTTTTGAACCTCCATAACCGTCGCCACAAGATACCCTGTATTAAGCGCAACCGCCTCCCCCGGCTCAAGATATACCTGAACATTATAGGTTTCCTTTATGTGATTTATACATTTAACCAAAAGCTCCACGTCATAATCAGCCCTTGTGATATGGTGTCCTCCTCCAAAATTCACCCATTTTATAGAAGGAAGCTTCATATACTTTCCAAATCTCTCCTCAACATGCATAAGCACGCGCTCTAATGTATCAGCATTTTGCTCGCACATTACATGAAAATGCAGCCCCTCAATTTCATTTATAACCTGAGGTTTTTCCCTAAGCTCCTCCTCAAAGACCTTCAATGTAGTTCCAAGCCTTGAACCCTCGCAGCATGGATTGTATATCTCATACTCGACCTCGGCGTACTGAGGATTTACGCGTATTCCGCAGCCACAGCCGGCAGCCCTCATAACCGCACCATGCTTAACATATTGTGAAACCGAATTAAATACCACATGGTCACACAAGCATGCAATTTCTTCAACTTCCCTGTCGTTGTAGGCCGGTGAAAATATATGCGTCTCTCCGCCCATTTCTTCTTTTCCCAGCTTTGCCTCATACAAAGAGCTTGCCGTTGTTCCGCTCAGATACCTGCCAATCAGTGGATAAAGCGCGAACATAGAAAATCCTTTCTGCGCCAGCAAAATCTTACACCCGGTTCTGTCCATAACCGACCTTAGAATCTTAAGATTTTTTTCAAGCAGGCGCTCGTCTACAATATATGCAGGCGTCTGTATCTTTTCAAATTCAATCTGTCTCATCAGTTCCTCCGCATTTTCCATTAAAATTCTCCTTTGGACGCCCCTGCGCATAAAAGGCTGCCGAAAAACTATATTTTACGGCAGCCATATCTCGTCAAAAATTCCTATTTAAAATTATAATTATCAGTCAACCAGCACCGGATTAAAATCTTCCTTCCACGGAAGCCCAAACCTGTTCAATGCCTCCATAAATGGATCAGGATCAAACTCCTCAATATTGTAAACTCCGGGCTTATTCCACTTGCCTGTCATAATCATCATAGCGCCTATCATAGCCGGAACGCCTGTCGTATAAGATATAGCCTGTGAGCCGACCTCCTTGTAGCACTCCTGATGGTCGCACATATTATATACATAATAGGTTACGTCCTTACCGTCCTTCTTGCCTTTAAAAATACAGCCTATATTCGTCTTGCCCACAGTTCTAGGACCAAGCGATGCAGGATCAGGAAGCACCGCCTTTAAGAACTGAAGCGGAATAATCTGATGTCCCTCAAATTCAATCGGCTCAATAGAAGTCATTCCTACATTTTCAAGACATTTAAGATGCGTCAGATAGCTCTGTCCAAATGTCATAAAGAAACGGATTCTCTTAATACCCTTAATATTAAGAGCCAGCGATTCTATCTCCTCATGGTGCAAAAGATACATATCCTTCTCGCCTACTCCGTCAAAATTGTACACTCTCTTAATCTCCATTGGCTCAGTCTCTACCCAGTGACCGTTCTCCCAGTAGCTTCCCTTAGCTGAAACCTCTCTTATGTTGATTTCAGGGTTAAAATTTGTTGCAAACGGATATCCGTGGTCGCCGCCATTACAATCCAATATATCAATGTACTCAATCTCATCAAAATAATGTTTCATAGCATAAGCAGAAAAAACACCTGTAACGCCCGGATCAAAACCTGAACCAAGCAGCGCCGTAATGCCTGCTTTTTCAAATTTCTCTCTGTAAGCCCACTGCCATGAATATTCAAAATGCGCCGTCTCAGGCGGCTCATAGTTAGCCGTATCCATATAATGGGTCTTTGTCTGAAGACAAGCCTCCATAATAGTCAAATCCTGATATGGCAAAGCAATATTCATAACAATATCCGGCTCATATTTATTTATCAGTTCCACAAGCTGTTCAACGCTGTCTGCGTCAACCTGCTCTGTAGTAATAACCGTCTTTCCTGCGCCAACACCATACTTTTCCTCGCAAGCCTTCTTCAAATCATCACATTTAGACTTAGTTCTGCTGGCAATACATATCTCCTCGAATACCTCAGGGTTCTGGCAGCACTTGTGAACTGCCACTCCGGCAACACCGCCGGCACCGATTATAAGGGCTCTTCCCATTATCTCCTCCTGTCCGCTGTAAAAGCTGTATATTATAATTTCATTTTTACCAAAATGTGCGCCTTATTTCAATCCTTATTTCAATCCTTATTTCAAAATATTTTTCAAAAAATATAAAACCGCATTCATATATTCAATGTACTTTCACAAAATACACAGCTACATCTCCACACCTAACAGCTCCTTAACATAATTCGGCAGATAAAAGCTTCCTTTGTGAAGGTCTGTATTGTAATATCTGGTCTTTAAGCCCAGCGCATTCCATTCGTCCTCATGCAAATCCCTAATCGGATCATACTTTTTCGATGCAAAACCAAAAAGCCAGTGACCTGAAGGATAAGACGGTATGTGGCACTGATATACCGTACTGTACGGAAACACCTGCTGTATGTGCTTGTGAGCCTTCTGTACGGTTCTTGAATGTTCGCTGTAATAAGGGCTTTCATGCTGATTAATCAATATTCCGTCCTCGTGGAGCGCCTTATAGCAGTTTCCATAAAATTCTCTTGTAAAAAGCCCCTCCGCCGGACCATACGGGTCGGCACAGTCAACAATAATCAAATCATACTGGTCTTTTTCCATTCGCACAAATCTAAGGCTTTCCTCAAAATACATATGCACTCTTGGATCATTAAGCTTGCACGAGGTCTCCTGAAAATGCTCAAGACACATATCCGTTACCGCCTTATCAATCTCAACCATATCTATAGTATCAATGGTGTCATATTTTGTAAGCTCACGGATTGTACCGCCGTCTCCTGCGCCTATAACCAGCACATCTTTAACATGTGGGTGTACGGCCATCGGCACATGGGTAATCATTTCATGATATATAAACTCATCTTTCTGAGTAATCATAAGTTCGCCGTCAAGAACCAGCACCTTACCAAACTCCAGCGTATCAAGAATATCAATCCTCTGATATTCACTCTCCACACTGGCTATCTGATTTTTTACCTTCATAGTAAGCTGTACATTTTTTGTATGTTTATCTGTGTACCACAATTCCATCTGCCATATCCTCCAAGTAAGCTTGTTTACTTTAATCAGCTATTAGTGTCTACCACATTAATCATTTCGACATTCATATCTTGTGTACCTGTCACAAGGCATCCCTTTTCCTTAGCATACTCAATGTAGTTGATTATCTCCTGCGTAATCATCTCACCCGGCGCCAAAATTGGAATCCCCGGCGGATAACACATAACAAATTCACTGCATATCATTCCCTTGCTCTCGCAGATTGGCACTGACAATTTTTTGCTAAAAAATGCTTTGTGCGGTCCCATAACAATCTTAGGCGTTATATATTCGTGATCGAACATTCCTGACTTTTCTCTCTCATGGAGCCTCTTAATTTCTGAAAGAGCAGAAATAAGCCTCTCAATCTCAAGGTTTCTGTCGCCCCCTGATATTATGGCAAGAATATTTCCTATATCGCCAAATTCTATCTGGATTCCATAATCGTCCCTTAACAGGTCGTAAACCTCAATTCCCGCAAGCCCTATATCCCTTGTATGAACTGACAGCTTAGTGGTATCAAAATCAAACACTGCGTCATTGTCAATAAGCTCCTCGCCGTATGCATAATATCCGCCAAGCTTGTTAATTTCTTCTCTTGCATAGCTTGCAAATTCTATCATCTTATCGCTGTACATTTTTCCATTAAGGCTCATATTTTTTCTAGCAATATCCAGCGATGACAATAAAAGATATGAACTGCTCGTAGTCTGGGTAAGATTAATAATCTGCCTTACATAGCCGGCATTTACCGTATTTCTGGTAAGCAAAATAGAGCTTTGGGTAAGAGACCCTCCTGTCTTGTGCATACTTACCGCAGCCATATCGGCGCCTGCCTCCATAGCGGATATAGGAAGCCTGTCGCTAAAATAAAAATGTGTTCCATGCGCCTCATCAACCAGCACATACATACCATGCTTATGCGCCAGTTCAACAATTCCCTTAAGATCTGAACAAATGCCGTAATATGTCGGATTGTTTACAAGAATTGCCTTTGCGTCAGGATTTTCAGTGATAGCCTTCTCCACGTCCTTTACAGACATACCCAGCGGAATACCAAGCCTCTGATTAACTCCCGGATTTACATAAACCGGTATGGCACCATTTACAACTAGAGCGTTAATGGCGCTTCGATGCACATTTCGAGGCATAATGATTTTATCTCCCGCCACTGTCACAGACATAATCATAGCCTGAACTGCCGCAGTGGTTCCATTTACTATAAAAAATGATTCGTCTGCTCCAAATGCCTCTGCCGCCAGCATTTGAGCTTCCTTGATAACCGAGCTTGGGTGGCACAGATTATCCAGCGGCTTCATAGAATTCATATCAAGCTTAACACACTCTGCCCCAAGAAACTCCTTAAGTTCCTTATTTCCTCGTCCCCCTTTATGTCCTGGAACATCGAAGTGCGCCAGCCTGTTAAGCCTCTGCTCCTCCAACGCTCTGTGAATCGGTGTATCATACTGAGTAAGTTCTCTGTTTCTTTCCACTACATTACCCATCCTTCGTGTTTTATTATAATAAGTCGGTTTTACTGATTTCTATTTGTTTTTATAAGCTAATTTAAAATCTTACTTCATCTTAATTAACATAATTTAATATCACTTAAATATCATTTTTAATATTATATCACTCTCATAAAGCATTGACAAAAATCCGTTGCTGCTGATATCTGTCATAGCGTCCGCTGCCCATTCCATACTTCCGCAGGCAGTTATTATTACAAACAATATCCATACCGCAACAAGCCCCTCAATAAGCCCTAATACAAGTCCGCATATTTTATTAGCCTGCCTGATGACCGGAAGTCTGCTCACAATATCCGTTACTGCCACAATTATCTTTAATATGGCAAATACAACAACAAATACTATTATATATACTATGGCGCTAAATATAATATCTGCCAGCTTTGCCGCCGCTACGGCTGCTATCACACTCTCCACCGAACCGTCTGTCCGGTTAATAATCTTTACAATATCATTATTGGCAACCATATTTTTTATATTCTGCTCTGAAGCCATCTGTTTCATTTGATTTTTCACATTGTCAGTCAAATTAAGTCTATCTATAAGCTGTCCGGCATATACCGACGCTGCTCCGGCGTTATTTGAAATCTGCTGTAAATATTTATCTATATCACTCTTATCAGCTTCAATATTCTTCAATTCTTCAGGCAATTCGCCAACATCTTCCGATAAATTTTCATTTTCTGATATTTCATCTGCTGCGCCGCTAAAGCCCTGCTTCATCATAACGTCGTAAACCGTTTTTTGCAGGTTGTCGTCAAGCTCGGTTGATACCTTAACCGCTTCACATACCACAGGTGCAATAAATACTGCCAATAGGATGGTTATAATCAGCGTTGCCAGTGATACTACAATTTTAATAATTCCTTTTTTCCAGCCTATAAATCCAAACACCGCCAATAATACTATAACCGAAAACAAAACCCAATTCATATGTACCTCCTCCCTGCTTTGCAGGTCTCACCGCCGCTTTACTTTAGCTTAATATTTTGAATATATTTTGAATTAACTAACACATAGCTGCCTCGTGTTCCTTTGGTAAGCACATTTTCCAGAGGCATCTCTACTTTAATATCAGCCAGCACCTTACCCTTAAAATTCATCACCGTAAAGCCGCTGGAATTATACATAACCACGCTCTTTCCATCTATCTGAATATCATCATACTGGGTGTTAAAGGTTGTCTCGCATACCTTGTCGCCTGAAAGGTTATACAAAACCAATCTGTAAATGTCGCCCGAATCCGAATTATTCAGCACCAGTCCTATATAAGATGAAGCAAAAAATACTCTCTCTATCTCGCTGCTTATCTCTATCTCTTTTGCCAGTTTAGGATATTCCTTTATGCTGTATATGCTTACAACATTTTCGCCCACTGCCACAGCTATATTTTTATTGACAAATTTCACATCACCCACAATAGTACTGTCGTAATGGTTAAATCCGCCCACAACTCTCTCTGTTTCATTTTTTCCTACATCTGAAAAATTGTAAAAAACCACATTTGTCTTTATACTTTCCCCGCTAACGTAAATATATGATGCCATAAGCTTTGTGGCGTCATCCGAAATGCTGATGTCAAGCGGATAACCGTCCCCTGAAAGAGAAGTTTTAACACTATAAATCTTAGTTCCATCCACATTATACATATTGATATAATTGGTGTCATTATCTTCAAGCACTGCCGCAACCACTCCCTGCTTTGCCACTTCTATCTGTGAAATAGCTAACGAAGTGTCTATGGTTCCCAATGCACCAGACTTATTAAATACATATATCTTACTGCCGTTAATATCTCCAACCGCCACAGCTTCATCACATATTTTTATCTGAGGATTCTGCATGGATACAGTCTGATTCCACACGGACACACCTTTAGAATTTACATATGAGACGCCGTCGTTACTGTACTTAAGATAACCGTCAAGATATGATATGTACCTGGTAGATTCACTGTCGTCGCAATTAACAGAATAAGTGACCGAATAACCGCTGTAAGTAATTCCGTCAACCATATTAAGAGTAACCGCAATGACAACTGCCGACAATAAAATTACTGCCAAAGCAACTATCGCCACATTACGCCTGTGCTGTTTTATTTTTTTTTCTACATCCTGATCCAATTCTTCCGATGAAAATTCCCGCTCATTATTATTGTCGCCCGCGCTAATTTCCATTGAATTTTCATCATCATCTACAGCCCCGGCGTTATTAAAATTAACATTGAGCTTTTTATTAGACATCTGATTACCATTCCCAAATCTGGATTTACCCGATATGATATCAGCCATTTAACATACCTCATTTTTAATCGTTAATGTAATACTAACAAGCAATACTGATATCATTATACAATATTAATCAAAATATTCAAGGAAGTTTTATAACCTGTCCAACATATAATTTATTAGCGTCATCCATATCATTAAATTTAACTACCTCATCCAGCCTCGTTGCATTACCATAATATTTCTTACAAATGCTAAGCATTGTGTCTCCCTTTTTAACAACATATGTTGAATATGCCGGCTGAGTCGGAGTTACTGAAGTATCGGCCAAATTATCATTTTTACTCTCGCTCTCAGATGGATTTTGTGACGTAGTTTCGTTTGCAGATTCTGTAGGCTTTGTTGTATCCGGTTCCTTTGTACCGTCAGTCTCATTTGACGCCTCACTCTCCTTTGCACCGCTCTCGATTTGCTCGCCGCCTGTAGCCTCCTCAGTGGGATACACCCCGCCATCTATCTTATTAACAGGTGTGACATTATCGGAGTTAGCAGGCACATCTGCTCCTCCGTTCATAGATGAAATTTCTTTTACTATATTATTAAGAGAGTTGTCCAGCTTGCGCATTTTTTCATAGCTGTTTATAAAATTTATTCCTATAACCAGCACCACAACTACCATAAATGCACTTACTCCATACATAAGGGAATAATTTTTCTTCTGCTGCTTTATTTCCTCCTTCTCCCTGATAATATTTCTTATGGACCTCATAACCTCATCTTTTTCCTGACTTTCGACAGACTGACGTCCGCGCTTTTCAAGCATATACTCCTGCATCTCGTAATTACGCTCATAAAAGCAGACATATCCGCTCTGCTTTCTTAAATCACCGCCTTCGTAGAGGTAAAAATTTTCTTCTTTCTCGGCTGTATTAATAAGATACATAGTTTTCATATTTCCTGCAAAATTGTCGAGATGTATCCTCTTTAAATACTGCATCCTCTCGCCTGTAACTGTTGACATTGCTGCAAACCAGCCCACAACCTGAAGATTTGGAAAATACTTGTCCACCTCTGAATAAATTTTGCTCCAAATGCTCTCGTCAAAATATATGCCTCTCCCGTCATTTTTTTCATCTGCTCTGGCTTTGATAACACCCTTTATAAATATACATTTTTCGTCGTCATTTTTCTGGCACTCGCCCAAAAGCACTCCGGACTGCTCCTCCTCCGGCGAGTTGTATGCAAGAGAATTTATGTATGTAAATGCGTAATCTTCTATGTATATTTTCTTGTCGGAACTGACATCTCCAATCTGCTTTATATTCTTTGGTCTTCTGATAGATGGATTAACTCCTGTACCCTCTCTTTTGTTATCATCTTCTCCATTACAGATAATCTCTATCATTTCAATTCAATCTCCATTTCCGCACTGATATTGCTTAAAAATATTATTTTTATGTGTTTATTAGGATATTATCACTACCATAACAAAAAACTTATCATATTTTGTCAACACAAAAAAAATTTTTAAGTAATATTTTTGTCATATTTCAATTAATTTGGCGTAAATATATTTAGTACAAGTATGACCTAAAATTACACTCTAAAAATTGACAGACGAAATTTGACAGTTCGGAGGATATGGAGATTTCTATGATTTATTATTTTAATTCAAATGACTGCGCTTCCATTGGCGCTATGTATCATAGTCTCGCTGAGCTTCTGGAGCGTGATAATGCATTTATGCAGCCGCTTGTTATTATGTGCATAGGCAGCGACCGCTCTACCGGAGATAGTCTTGGACCTATTATCGGTTATAAGCTTCAGCGGTTTACTTATAAAAATGTACACATTTATGGTTCTTTGCAGGAGCCTGTCAACGCAGGAAATCTCGCATCTGCCATTAAAAACATACACGAAACTTATCATAACCCCTACATTATTGCCATCGACGCCTCTTTGGGACAACCTGAACATATCGGCTATGTCACTCTCGGAACAGGCGCTCTAAAGCCGGGACTTGGGGTAAAAAAAGAGCTGCCGGAAGTTGGCGACCTGCACATTACCGGCATAGTAAATACTATGAACGAAATGAACAGTATCCTTCTTCAGACAACCCGTTTATCATCTATTATGGCAATAGCTGACTTTATCACAACTGTTTTAATTAATACTCTGTGCAGTAACTCCAGAGTTAATGTCTATCCCTATATGCTGCAAGTGCCTGACCGATTGTATCAGCAACACCTGTCTTCATATATGAATACATCTCCTGAAGCTTATCCAGGCTGACAAATTCCTTGCCCAAATAGGCTTCATAATTTGATGCAATGTATATTCTCTGATTTTTTACAAGCTCATCAAGTTTTACTGCCTCGTCCTGCTTTTTCGCAAGCTCCTCTTTGGTCTTATTGATGCGCTCTCTGCTTCTGCCGTCAATCTCTGCAATTATATCCTGCTTTGCGGTTTTCTCAAATTCTTCCAAAGCCTTTTTCTTCTGCTCCTCAATAAGACTTATGTGGTCATGCATCTCATTAATACTGTAATCATACTCGCCAAGTCCATACATTTCCTCATTTTTATCTGAACGTATTCCCTTAGTAATCCTCTTAATTTTCTTTTTGTTAGCTGCAATCTTTGATTTGTTGTTCCTTGCTCCGCTCAAAGTCTCAGCGTGTGGAATCAGAATCTTTTTAGTCACAATTCCGTACATAGCTGCCTGCAATGTAAATATAACAAATATATATGGCGTTACTCCCCACAGCGGGAACTCTGGTATTAGACAAAATAGCAACGGTAATGCCACGCACATTAACAAATCAAAAAGCAGAAACAGAAAATAATCCAAAAATTCTTTTCTTTGGAACAGCACAAAAAACAGTCTGCTGTTGCAAAACAGAGAAAGTCCCTCCATCCTAAATGTGTCTTTAATCTGGGCTTTCAGACTTTCGTTATTCTTATGAAGCGCCTCTGTCTCTTTTGCGATACGCTCCTTTACCCCTGCCATTTTGGCTTTATCTCTCTCAGCCTGAATGGTCTTCAGCTTACTTCTGTCCGCAGCGATTGACTTATCATATCCGTCACAGATTGAGCCAACTGCCTCTTTAATCTTACTTTCAGTTTCAGCCTTAATTTCCCTTTCAGAAACCTCAATACTTCTCGACAGCTCATTTATTGTATCATTGAGCTTATCCAGTCTTTCCAGCTTTTCATTATGCTCTTGAATATCACTGATAATGTGTTCCATAACAGTAACATTTCCATTAAGAATGTTTTGCTCTGCCATAAATTACTCCCTTGTATAAATACCGTTTCCTGCTGCCGTCGTTTCACTATATTTTAACAATTTACTATATTTAAACAATTTACTATATTTTAATATTCGCTATGTTTACTATATTTCGCTGTTACGGCATTGTACTTTTTGCTTAGTTATTTTTGTAGAAATTAATAAGACATCCGTCAAGAATAATCTTTCTCTCATCATCCGTAAGCTCATCCAGCTTTAAGTTAAATTCCTTCATGCCCTTATTTACTACAAATGCACTCATGCTTGATGCCTTAGCTTTTACTGCCTCAGCAATATTGGGAACGAATATATAATCTCCGTTAGCAAACGGCAAATCTCCCTTATCAATAATGAATGGCAACATACCCCAGTTGATAAGATTAGATCTGTATCTCTTGGTAGCATACTCATTGGCAATATTCGCCCATCCTCCAAGCACCTTCTGACATGAAGCCGCCTGCTCACGAGCAGAACCGTCTCCCGGCTTTACTGCAAAAATTGTGCTTCCTATACCAAGATTACTCTCATTTACATCAGCGTCATAATTCTTTCTGATAATCTCAAGTATCTCCTCAAGTTCAGGAAGAGCCTCAACCATATCCTTTCCTTCTTCTCTTGCCTTCTCTGCTGCCTGAACTTCCTTTGCGCGTCCGACATAAGCCGGATCTTTTCTTGAAAGTGCAAATTCAGCAAGTCCCAGAGGATTAGAACGGAATGAAGATGTCTCTCCTGAAGGAATCAGCTCATCTGTTGTTGTGACAGGATCATGAATCTCTGACACAACCTTGACAAGAAGATTCTCAGGCAATGCAACCATCTTCGGCCAGTCCTTAATATTAGGACCAAACTGTATTTCCTGATTAGGATCCGCAACTCCCTTGCTGTCAAATACTCTGTTAGCATAAATAGTTTTATCAAAATGATATGTTGGACCTGTAAATTCAACATCCACATCCGTAGCCGCTGTAAGATATCCCTTGTTAGCTGCCGTAGCTGCGATTGAACGAGCATCCATAAGAGCAACTGATGAAATCTGTCCCTGTTGCAACTTAGAACCTTCTCTGTTAGGGAAATTTCTTGTAGAGTGTCTTATTGAGAATGCATTGTTAGCAGGTGTGTCTCCTGCACCGAAACAAGGACCGCAGAAAGCTGTTTTAACAATAGCGCCTGTAGCCATAAGGTCAGCGAGCCTTCCATTTTTTGCAAGTTCCATATAAATAGGGGTACTTGCAGGATATACGCTGAGAGTAAATTCGTCAGCTCCGATAGACCGGCCTTTAAGAATATCAGAAGCAGCACATATATTTTCAAAGCCACCTCCGGCACAGCCCGCAATAATTCCCTGATCTACATAAAGCTTTCCGTCTCTTACCTTGTTAGTAAGCCTAAATTCAACCTGTCCGTCAAGGCTTACAAGAGCCTTCTTTTCACAATCCGCAAGAATATCCATAAGATTAGCATTAAGCTCATCAATAGTGTATGTGTTGCTCGGATGGAACGGCATAGCTATCATAGGCTTAATCTTGCTTAAGTCCACATAAACTACACCATCATAATAGGCTACAGCACCCGGCTTCAGCTCTTTATATGCATCGACTCTGCCATGAATATCATAAAATTCCTTAATCTTCTCATCTGTCTGCCAGATTGATGAAAGACAGGTTGTCTCTGTAGTCATAACATCAATGCCAATTCTGAAATCTGCACTAAGAGACGCAACACCCGGACCTACAAACTCCATCACCTTATTCTTTACATATCCGTTAGCAAATACCTCACCGATAATTGCCAGCGCAACATCCTGAGGTCCTACGCCCTTCATAGGCTCTCCTGTAAGATAAACAGCCACAACGCCCGGCATATTAATATCATATGTCTTATTAAGAAGCTGCTTAACAAGCTCCGGACCACCCTCGCCCATAGCCATAGTACCAAGAGCGCCATATCTTGTATGACTGTCTGAACCAAGAATCATCTTACCGCCCTCAGCCAGCATCTCTCTTGCGAACTGATGAATAACAGCCTGATGAGGAGGTACATAAACTCCCCCATACTTCTTTGCGCATGTAAGACCAAACATATGGTCATCCTCATTAATAGTACCGCCTACAGCACAGAGACTATTGTGACAATTAGTAAGCACATATGGAATAGGAAATTTCTCAAGTCCGGACGCTCTGGCAGTCTGAATAATACCAACAAACGTAATATCGTGAGAAGTCATCTTATCAAACTTAATCTTGAGCTTGTCCATATTATCCGCTGTATTATGTTCTGAAAGAATGCCATAAGCGATAGTATTCTTAGCCGCAACTTCCTTAGAAGGCACATCACTGCCAACCTTTGCAGCAAGCGCACCCTGTAATGCTTCCTCTTCTTCAATTATGTCGACGCCATTTACAAGATAAGCGCCTCCCTTGCTCAACTTAATCATATTGATACCTATACCTTTCCCGTTTTCTGTTATATATTTTTATATTTTCTTTTATATAAATTTGTATTTCTTTTATTATCTAAAGATACTGTGCTATAGCCTCCTTGACCTGCGCAATCTCCTCATCAGATGTCTTTCCCGGTATCCATGTCACATTTACTGTATCTCCCTCATACCTCGGAATTATATGCATATGGAAATGAAATACCGTCTGTCCTGCCGCCTCGCCATTGTTCTGCACAATATTAATGCCTTCCGGCTTCAATGCTGATTTAATAGCATTTGCAGTCCTTACTGCCACTTGAAAAATATGCGCCGCAGTTTCATCATCCAAGCTGTACACATTATCAAAATGATTTTTAGGCAATATCAGTACATGTCCCTTTGAAGCCGGTCCTAAGTCAAATATAACCTTTACAACATCATCCTCATACAGTGCATTTGTTGGAATATCTCCATTAGCGATTTTACAAAAAATGCAGTCGTCCTTTTTCATCACCCAACACCTCATTCTATAATTAATTTTTTGTAGAATTTTGTCGAGATAGTATGATTTACATAACGTCCCAACAAGTATATACTTACCTTATATACTTTAGTATAATATCGTAAATAAGGATTTATATCAATATTATTTAAAAACTTTTAAACAACTTTTTCACAAATTAATTATGTAAATCAATTACGCAGTATGAAATCAATGTAATGTAAAATCAATACATATTAATACAGCACAGTAATATGCAACTCCACCTATTAATCCATTGCTAATGATACTTGACAGGAGGCACTCTATGATACCATCTAACTATTTTGATATGTTCTCTGATGATTACTACGAAACTATTAAAACTGCTTCACATGAATTAAAAAACATGATTTCATTTGTAAGCAGCTCTTATCAGCTTATTTCCCTTCAACACCCAGAAGTATTCGACTTTGATTTCTGGAGTGAAATGGGTACTGCCATAGACGATATGGTTAAATTTATAGAAAAAACCTCTCTGTGCAGATATTGCTTTAAGCCGGAATTTGCTTCTGTCAGCATCAATGAAATTCTTTACGGTATTCCGGACGAAACTGATGAATTGTATCCGGATTCTGACCGCTGCTTTGATTTTCATATAGACCGTCGTGAAATGCTGGTAACAGGTGATGCCTCCCAACTAACCAGCGCATTTAAAGAAATAACTGCAAACTGCTATGATGTAACTGCCGAAGGAGATACCATAACTATCAGCGCTGAACCTGATGCAGACAACAGTTATGTTACAATAACAATAACAAATAACGGACATTTTCCTCCGATAGATTTCCACAAACCCGGCAGTTCAGAACATACTATATATCTGCCGACAGACGCTTCAATTCTATGCAAACCTTTTTACACGACCAAAACAAAACACTTTGGATTAGGGCTTACCATTGCTAACCTCGTATTACATATGCATAATGGTAATCTTACGTTTAAGCAATCCGAGGACAAAAGCATTGTTTGCATTACATTGCCTTTAATTTCTGTTCAATGACGCAACATAATCAGATTATTACTTTTTAAATTTGAACAATTCATCAAGCATCTTAAGTTTTTTGAAATTTCCCTTAGCTGACATATCGCCTGTCATAAATGCCCTATGGAAAGTAATAGTACCATCGACAATGTCATCAAATACCGCTTTGTCCATCTTAGCAATGATATCTGCGGACTCGCTGCTGCCAAACTCCACACTCAGCGCGTCATCCTTGACATTTACCATTATATTTTTATCCTTGTCATTTATAATAAGCAAATAACTGCATTGAAACTTGAAGTCCGGAACAAAATTATTCTTAAACACATCAAGATAATAACTGTCTCCGCCATTTTCCTGATCTGTAAGCAGCTCTTTATATATTGACGCCAAAGTCTCTATATCCTGCTTCTGTGTCTTCACAAATGTATCATCCGACGCATATCTTGACAACTGCTCACTTTCCTTCGGAGTAAATTTAATTACATCCTTAAACATATTCTTCTTAATTGCCTGATTGCTTGACGGCAAATCAATTCGCTTCTGGGAAACCGTTCTGTATATATTCTCCGCATATTTCTCAACAAGCTCTATATACTTTGCGTTAAATTCAAATTCTGTCGTATCTTCCACATATGCTGTTATAGGCGGCTTTGCGCTTCCTCCAAGCATTTCCCATGAATTTGACAAATCCAGAGCAACCTCTCTTTCTCCACAGGTCCTTGTAAGCACCACAGGAAACATATATATATCAGCAATTTTACTTCTGTCAGCATACAGCCAGCATGCATCCAAAAATGTCTGCATATATCCGCCCATACCAATCCATTCGACAGTTGTCGCCAATATCACTCCATCTGCTTCCGTAACTGTCTGTGACAAAGTTGTAATTTGATTCTTCATTTCGTACAAATTATATCTCTCGACAGAAACATGCAGTTCCAGCAGTACCTCCTGCAATTTATTCACCACAAATATTGTCGGGTCATCTACAAGACCTCGTCCGCCATAATAAATATTAACCTTCATATATATCCTCCACACTGCTTACTTAGTGTGAATATAGCATAAAATCTAGCTTATTTCAACCTCATATACATATGTTGCCAATCTGACCTTATCGCCATTGTTCAAAATATGTCTATTATTAGGAGTAAGCCTCTTTTCATTGACAAATGTTCCATTAGTAGAGTTCATATCTTCTATGTAATATCCCTCTTTACTGTCAGCTATGCAGCAATGCAAACGGCTTATCAATTTTTTCGGCACTACTTTATCACATTTCTCTCCCATACTTCCAATCAGACATGGAAATTTAATTATTTCCAGCAATTCATGCGTTTCCTGCGAAATAAGCGTAATTTTTCCAGATATATTACCGCCGGACTTTATGTTGTTTATGTAATCTGACAGCAGCATGGTTTGAGGCTCATGCATCTGTATTACTTCCGTTGACAAATCATTTCTTAGCGGTTCAAACTCAGAGTGAGGCGGAATTGTAACTTCATATTTCTGACTGCTGTGTCTCGGCTGCATTTTTACAAACATATACTTTGGAATTGCACTGATTCCCGTCAATACTGCTGTTCCCAGCACTACCAGCAGCGCCGACGCAGTAATATTGATCGGCAGCGGAATAATACCCGGTACTACAATTTTTAAAACACCTAAAATAATCATTGCTATGCTAATGGCCTTTATAATCTTTTGATACTTTAAAAGCTGCTCGTCCCTCACCTCAACTTCATCACCAATATTTTCTGCCGGAACTGCAGAGATTGGTATTTTATTCACACCTATTTTCTCTGAATGCAATTCCTCCTGCTCCGTCAAATCCCCAATTAGCGCTTCGTCGTTGTTATTCCCATGCTTTTCTTCCTTTTCTTTTTCCTTTTCTTCTTTTTGTATCTCCAAACTGCACTCTCTAACTAATTCATTAAAAGACTCAAGATTATATTCCTTTTGAACTACCTTCTGATATACCATATACATAGTCATAAGCTGCTCTTTTTCAACACTATGGTCAAAATGCTCGAGTATATATTCAAACAATCTTCTAATACTGTCATCGCAGTCGTCTTCTTCCTGTCTCTTGCATGGATAATACACAAACTGTACTCTTTTCTCCGAAATATCCACATACATATATTTCGGGTTCAATATTACTTTTGCTAAATCTAACATATACATATTAATATTTTGCACCATTACAGCAATGCTTTCACATATCATCCTAACATCCTCCAGACTGATCTGGACATAACTATGCAATGTTGACATCTGCTGCTTTGACGTAACATCATAATAATATATATCCCTGCCGTCGATAATTCTTCGCTGTACAGAAAGCAAACTTTCTATTGTATTGTTTTTTATCATCTTATATTCAAACTCGCTGCACTCATCTATGGAGTTGTTTTGGCCGTTGCTCTCCGTCTCCTTATCTGATCTATCAAGGACCAGATAACTCACATTATTTTCCCGCTCAAATCTCATAAACATCACCTTTACCTTCTTCTAATTTGCAAGTTCTTCATAGTCTTTTTTTAACAACATTTACCATTCTGATAAAATCAGGCGGATAATTATCTGTAATACGGCTTTTATCCATTTTATTTTTTATCCTCTCTGCATCAATATCCTTCATAACCACTATATTATCCCGTATATAGGCTTCGACAGATTCAATAATATTTGCTGTCTTATTATCCGCATTGCTATCTGCGCCACTTTTCCTGACTTCTTGTTCAACTTTCATAGACGCAATTAATATTCCATTTTCAATAATCAAGGAATCTCTTATATACAGGCAAAGCGACATAAGCGCCACTATAATAAGTGTAAATAACGGTGTAATAATTACATTTTCCACAACAAATGAAGCCTTTAACCGCATAAAATCACCCCCACTGAGCCAATACATATGTATGGAACTAACGGCATAGAATACTTACGGCTAATCCGCCGTAAACACAACAATATTATGCTTATGACTGCCGCCGCCGTAATTGCTATAGCAAACACGCTAAACGCAAATACAAAGCCCTTTGCCATATTAAGCATTAACATAACCGCCACATCACCTGCTCCAAGCATTTTAAAAAATGCCGCTGCTGACAATAACAATATAAACACGCCAGCCGCCAAAATTTCTTCCCAACTTATTCCTTCCATATATATGCAGTAAGCTCTGTACAACATTGTCACAAGCAGCACCGCTATTACCTGCTTTATTCCAAGCGATTTTCTTCTCATATCTTCTACTGCAAATATTCCTAACGCTACAATCATAATCACATTGACAATGTATTGCTCCATATCAACTTCAGCCTCCATTCCTTTAACATTTTCCCTGACATATCCCTAATGCTGATCTTCCTTGCATTTGCTGCAAATCCGCATACCTTTTACATAGGACAGCGGTACTTTTATAATGCTTCTGCTCAATCCTCTGCAATTTTCGTCTGTATGATACCTATCCCCATAATCTGTAATATATACGCCTGCATTTGTTTGCCTCTTCCCGCATATTTCGCAGGCGGTATATTTTTCACCGGATTTATTTCTTATAGTTGCCAGACTTGACGTATCTACTTCTTTTACTGACAAATCAATATATGTACATTCTGTCGTCAAATGATAAACATTACCATACTCAGTAATAAACACTTCCTGTTCACGCTTGTTATTGAGAATATCCTCCGATACTCTGTCCTCGCCAAGCCATGCCTGCGATTTGCAGGTCTGCTTTACAGTTACTATACCAATACCAAATATATCAAAAGGATTTTTTACGCTGTACCTAATAGTCATTGATATTGTCCCATCTTCATCCGGCATCTTACTTCCGACCAGAATTATCCCCGCATTGCCGCCAACAATATTATTATTCTTTGCATAGTCAGCACCCAGCTCCGACATCATACATGCATATGCCGTGGTAACCGGAAAGTTATTCTGCGCATCTGTCAGCATTTCATATCCGTAATAATATTTTGACATACTTCTTATGCTGTTATAGGCAGCTACGCTTATGTCATTTTTTACAGATACTATCTGCATAACATACATAACCGCCATAACTGCATATACATACAGCGGAATAATCAATGCTGCCTCCACCGTAGTTCCTGCCGGAAACCGTTTTCTTCCACAAATTGGCGTTAAAAATTTTATTATTTTAATTGCAATCCGTCTGTCCTTATTCATATTCCTCTCAATCTATATTTTTAAAATCATATTTAAAACCGAATTCTAAAATTGCATTTTAGAAAACACATTTATAAATTTTCGTGGAAGAGAACCGCCGACCTATACATAGCCGTAGGTAACCTCTCTTACATAGTATTTCCCCAGCTTCTGCATCTTTACTGCAACTTCTATGGTCGCCATCCAAATGTAATCCCTCATACGAAATTGAGTCTCTCCTGTAGCAATCATTCTAAGTTCAATAATATCCATAACTCTGTATCTTTTTTCTATAGGATTCTGAATAAGCAACAACATTCTTAAATAATCCTCATAGGAAGCCTTTCCTTCCAACAGCCCTCCATTTGCTTGTCCGGTTTCTTTGCTATTGCTGACACCAGAGCCCGCCTTTTCATCTTTACCCGAAAAATCCATAATCAGCAGCTTATCCAGCGATAGCTGCCAGCTCTCACTGGTCTTTACAATCGGAACCGTACCGCCGTCTAATAATGTTTTCAAATCGCATATGCTTTCACCATATGCCCATACTGCCATAATAAGATACTGAGCTATTTTTACCACAGCTCCATTTCCTGTATATCCCACAAGATTGCTTGCAAGTGAATACGCCTGATTTCTTTTATCTCTGTCCATAATCAAATGCATAAGATTGGCGCCTTCCCTTATGACAGATATTTTTAAAATAATCTCATTAAGATTGCTTTTATCACTGTTGTTTCCACACAATATGTACTCTGTCAGATATTCCAGTTCGCACCATTTTTGCGATTCCTTTAAATTTTCTGCTCCCGCACTTTCAGCATTGTCTGTGCTTTCACCATTGTCAACATTATCAAGATTGTCAGTGGTATCCGCAGTCCAATCAGCACAGTTTTGAAACCTGTCCATTATGTACTCATTGAATAAAACTGTATCACTTCCTTCAGCTTCACTGCCGGAAGCACTTGAAGACGCCAGGTCAGTATATGAAATTTTTCCATCCGATACCTTTTTATCGCCTAGCACAAGTCCACATATGCCGTCTTCCATAGTATTTTTTAATGTCTCAATAACCTTTATACCACTGCCTGAATTATTAAAATTAATCTGCGAATAGTTGAACTTCAACAGATTATTACTAATTCCTTTAAATGATTTTCTGTATTCATCGATATCCGTTGCTATGGAAGCTGCATTTTCCTTAGTAAGCGTACTGCTTATATTCTCAAGCCCTAAAATCGTATTTTCCAAACGCCCTATATTATGCTGTAAACCTACCTTCATAAATGCTGTATTGCATATTTTTTCACCAAGTGCCTGGTTGCTCTGCTTCATCTGGTCTATATCATCTGAAAAACTTCTGCTCAAATCTTCACCCAATAGTTCTCTACTTTCATTCACATAATCAATGCAATCTGACAATTTTTTTCTGTATTCCTTTACGCCCGAATCATATGCTTCCAGTTTTTCAATCGCCTGTTTTGATTTGTCCGTTACAGCAGACAGTAATTCTTTAAGTTTATTGTAGTTATTTGCATAACTTTGCGCACAAATTTCCGCACTGTCCCATTTGACCTCACCCTCAGAAGGATTTATACACATATCATATGTTTCAGCATACTCTTTCATCCCGTCCAGTATTTCATTGACATTTGTGTATTTTGTTCCCATAACAGACATGGCATCATATACATTTTTTGTCTCTATACCAGCTTCCTCCATAGTCAACGGTGCCATTATAACCGCCTTTGCAAAATATTCTCCCGTAGGTACAGCTTTCTTGTTTTGGATCACTAAGCCTCCCGAATTTGTCTTAATCCCTTCTACAAGACTAATAACCTCAAGAATCGTACTGTCAAGCCCAACCATATCCTCCTGGCAGTCAACGATTTTTTCAGTTATCTCTGTTACCTTTTCATTTCTTTTTGTCTGCTTCTCTATTCCCAACATTTTTTCAAGAAGCTGCGGTAAAATGTTGTATTTCATATAGGCTGCCGCCTGTTTTTCAATGCCTTCCCCTGCCCTGTCCGTCATTTTTATCTTGTCAATATAGCCTGCATTTACAAACTGTACATTCTCATCACAATTAGCCCCTTCTACATTTTCTTTTGAATAATAATATAGCAATTTATCACCAATTTCCTGATTTAAAATCATAACATCAAATTCTTCCAGAACCTTGTTGTGATATGCCGCAAAAGCTGAATCAGCCGCCAGTCTTGCTGCTTCCTCCACCCAGACTACAGAACTTGAATTGATTACAGAGTTAATGCAGGTACATACCAAAGATATTACCAGCATAAATGTAACTGCCGCATATATGGTTATCTGTGCCTCAACTACACCCTTCTTAAACATTCTCCTGCCGCTCCTATTTTCATATCTGCTTAATCTGTGTCGTCATTTTTGATAAAATTGTATTTACTATTGAAGTTATCTTATCTTTAAAAAGAATGACCAACCCAACAAGCACAATAATTATTAAAACTACCTCTACAACGCCCATTCCGTCTTCCTCTGCAAAAAATGCAGCAACCCTGTTTTTTATATCAAAATTTTTTACACGCATATCTTTTTCTCCTTTTTCTATAAATTTTATAGTGCTTTTCATATATTATTCCTATATGCCGAATGATATCATTGCAGGAACCATAATTACTGCCATAACAATCGCAAGCATTAACACCATTGGAACCAGCAGCTTCGTTCCTGCCTCCTCGCCGTATTTTCTGGCAAGATTTTTTCTGTTTTCAAATGCTTCTGCAGTCTCTAGCTCCAGCAAAACAATTAAATCTTTCGTTCCCTTTTTTAAGTTCTGACATATGAGCGAACTGAATTTCATATATTCTTTTAAACCGCACCGCTGTCCAAATCTTTCATAGACAGCGCTTTCAGGTATTCCAGTTTTAAGCTGGTTATAACTTTCCGCCATCTCCTCGTATATGAAGCGCATTCCCTTTTCCTCTTTCTGTAATTTGTAGTCATGTACTATTCTTTCCCACGCTTTTCTCACAGTCATTCCCGCGCCCATAAGCAGCGTTAATTTTGACACCACTTCCGAGTAATCGTACTGCATCTGCCTACACCTTTTTTCCTGTGCATCCTTTTTTTGCTTAAAATCTCCTGTCACAACCGCCGCCACAGCCGCAAATCCCATTAATGGTATAATTCCGCTCTGCTTATTGTCATTATGCCTTGTATATGTAATATTTTTTCCGTCTACAGCCGTCGGAAGCGTCACATACTCCTCATCGTTATTTTGCGCCAGTTCTATCTGATTTTTTATGTCTGCCAATATTTGTTCAGACTCATCAAAATGTCCCGGAAGTACATTCACCTCAACAATATACTCGCTGGTGTAATCACCGCAGTTTAATATTGCAGTAAGCCTTGCTGTTCCTCCGTCCTTACCCGGATTTACATTTCCATAATTATCCACGAGTTCGTAATTGTCTGAATACCATTTGATTGACACAGGATAAGCTGGTATCTCACTTATAAGATTTAAGCTATTCTCTACACTGTCAAAGGAACCATTTTCACCTATAATATAATCTGGTATTTTTTTCTTTACTTCCTCCA
Organism: uncultured Lachnospira sp.; assembly: GCA_964482965.1. Taxonomy (GTDB): domain Bacteria; phylum Bacillota; class Clostridia; order Lachnospirales; family Lachnospiraceae; genus Lachnospira. Next base: position 133,839 of record CAYZZP010000002.1, on the reverse strand, counting down.
CATATTTCTCCGCCTGACCTATATCATACTTTTGCGGCAGCAATTCTATGGCAGTATCAAATGCCAGAGCATCATCTTCAACCCATATATTAACAGGAATAGTCGCTGCTTCTTCCCCATATTCAGGTCTTTTTACACTATCAATAGTCACCCTTGTTTTCTCACTTATGATATAAAATACCCACACTGCCGTTGTTATAAAAATAATCAGAGCTATATATCTTTTATTTTTCTTGTCCAGCCCTTTTATAAATTTCATTATTACATCCGTCTGTAAATTCCTCCTTTAATGCCATAATCAGACACTTATATTGACAATTTTTTTCGCCATATAATTTGCTCCAAGATAAATAATCAGGCAAACTGTCATTACAATTATTCCAACAGGACTTCCGTACAGCGGAACTATAAACTGAGGTGATGCCAGCCTTAAATATAATATGATTCCATAAGGCATAACACACATTACTCTTTGCTCCAGTTTCTTGCCGCTTATAACCGTCTGTATCTCACTTTCCACCTCAATCTTATCGCTTATGGCGGACGCAGTATTTTTAATTATTTGAATTAAATCTCCTCCGCTCCTTTTGGCATACTGAAATACCTCCGCAAAATATATAATGTCGTCAACACTGCTGTTTTCAGCAAATTCCATCAGTACATCCTCGATATTACTATTATGTTCTACCCTCCTTATCATAGATTTAAACTCTATAACTATCCTGCTGCCCTCGCCATAAAGAGGCGTCAGCTCTTTTACTGCCTCCCTGAAAGCATTTTCTATGGAATATCCTACATTTAGAGCAAAAGAAACCGACTGCATGGCGTCTTTAAACTGTACCGTAAGCCTCCTTTTTTCCTCCTGCTTAACCTCTTTTTTTCTTTCCTTTACATAAAAATATACATATGGACTCATTAAGACAGACAACCATATATTGTCATAAAAAATGTAGGCAGTCGCCATCACCACAACAACACCGCAAACAACATATTTTGCATAGCTTTTCCAAAAATTGCCTGCAATACTTTTCCAAAAATCTCCTTCAATGCTTTCACTTTTACATATGCTTTTACTTTTGGATATACGCATATTCCTCTTTGCCAATGCCTGCGGCTTTGAACTTATAATCGCATGCCATAGGCATAGAAAACCTGACCAGCTTTCCTTCAACCTTTTCACTACATTTCTCGTTCTCCCTAAACTCAAAAAGTTTATTAAATTCAATTTCTCCTTTATTAATACCAACAATCTCAACAATCTCCAAAACCCTCCTTGACTTATCCCTCAGCCTGCCAAGATGCACCACTATATTGATGGCAGAGACAATCTGCTGCCTTATGGCGCTCACTGGAATATCCATTCCCATAAGAACCATTGTCTCCAGCCTAGCCATCATATCTTTGGGACTGTTGCCATGACCTGTAGATAAACTTCCATCGTGACCTGTAGACATGGCCTGCAGCATATCCAACGTCTCACCGCCTCTTACTTCTCCTACCACTATCCTGTCAGGTCTCATTCTGAGACTTGCACGTATAAGTTCTCTTATGGCAACTGCATTTTTGCCCTCCACATTGGCATTTCTCGCCTCCAGCCGCACAAGATTGCCGATTCCGTTAAGCTGCAGTTCCGCTGAATCCTCTATAGTGATAACCCTCTCATCCCTCGGTATGTAATTAGATAAAATATTAAGAAATGTGGTTTTTCCTGAGCCTGTTCCTCCGCTTATAAAAATATTGCATTTTGCTCTGACTGCCATTTCCAAAAAAGATGCCGCCTCCCTTGAGATAGACCCCATAGCTATAAGATTTTCCATAGTAAGCGGTTTTCTGTAAAATTTTCTTATGGTTATCACAGGTCCGTCTATGGCTATTGGCGGGAGAACTATATTAACCCTTGAACCGTTATATAGCCTTGTATCAACTATAGGTACTGACTCATTGACTATTCTGTTGGACAGCGCGGCTATTTTCTGAGCAATATCCTCCAATTTTTTATCGCTCTCAAAATGCCTTTCCCATTTAGTTATACATCCCTGTCTTTCAAGAAATATATTATTTGTTCCATTAATCATTATCTCAGTTATGGAATCGTCCTCCAACAATTCCTGCAATACATCAAACCCTCGAATAGAATTGAACAAATCGCTCTCCAGCTTTTCTCTTGCCCGTATAGATATATAACCGCATTCCTTTTGCGCTCTTACGCAGTCAGATATAACATTTCTTAGCTGCTCGTCTTCTATTTCAGAGGACATATCCAGCCGTTCATATATCTGTCTCCTAATCTGCGCCATAAATACATCACTATTTATTTCCTCCAACTGATGCCTCCCATTGTTCTGTCAGCTTTTTTACATATCTGTACATACCTCCCGCCTGCAGCTTGTCCCAGAAATCAGGATTAACATTCTCCTCGCCCTCCGGAAGCCTGACTTTTACTGTATTATCTAATATTGCCTCCTTTCCTGTGCCTCCATAATAGGTTTCAAATTGCTCAATTTTTCTTGCTGATATGTAGTCATCTTTTATTGGCATATAAAATTGGCTTACGTTCTCTAATATTTTCCATTTATCATGCACAGCTTCGGATATATCCAAAATAATAACGTCGTATGCAAGTTCATTGCCTATACACCCAATAAAATCCAGCATTTCCTCCGGCTCTATTCCACTTATATCCTCGGCGCATTTCACAGGTGCAATATAATCAAATCCTGCTGTTGTGCCTATGGTCCCCTTTATTTTTTCTATGGCTGCGCTCTTTCCCTGCCTGTAATAATACATCGCATCGGACAAGGTTCCTTTTTCCATATCAGGCAATATTTCGCCAAGTCCTGAAAACTCCTCCAAATTCAGATACAACACTTTGTATTTTTCTCCAAGTACCTTTCCAAGATTCAGCACAAATGCTGATTTAGGTTCGGCATATACCGGAGAATAAACAGCTATTGTATTGGCTGAGGTCTGCTCTTTTTTTCTTACAAGCCGTCCTTCTTTTATCACTTCTTTATAAAGCATATCGCTGCTCTGATACCTGTACACACCAATTACATCCTGTCCATAAATTTCATTTATACAGCTGCTGTCTGCCTGTTCATCCACAAGCACAATAATGCGCCCCGAATACATCTCTCTGATGTCGTCATAGTAGCTTTCCTCTCCAGTCAGCAGCATATCCGGCTCGTTATTTTTTATGTAACCCTCAAACTGCTCCCTGTCAGTAAACATCTGCACCTTAAACCGCATAGCCGCCCTTTTTGATATAGCTGACATAAGCCTGTTTCCATATTCCATATTTTTCTCGTATATAACACATTCCCTGTTCACATTACGCTCCTCCTCAACACAATTTTTCTACATACCCCGTCATGCATGCTGATATCATAATAAACTCCGCTATTGCCAGCGCTGATGTAAAATGTATGGTATGAAATTTTCTGCCTGCCAAGCTCTTTACACCGCATCTGCCACACATAATCAGAACTGTTCCCAGCAGCGCCGTACACACAAATGACAGCAAAATAACTCCATTAACGAATTTAAAGCCTACAATAAGTCCCATAACTCCCATAAGCTTTACATCTCCTGCTCCAACCGCCATAACCATATGAGCTATAAGCATAATTACAAACGCCGCCGCTGCCCCTGCAATATACCCAATCACACCATGAGCCATAGTTATATCACATATCAGCAGAATAATTCCCGACAGCAACCCGGCAGCACATATTTTGTTGGATATTTTGTAACGTCTTAAATCATCAAATAACGCTGCCATCGTAATAATGCTCATCATCAAAAGCCTTAGCATCCAAATGCAATCTTCGCTATCCATAAAGATTTACCTCTTTTTGTAAAAAATTATTCTTACAGTCAAAATAATTGTATAGAACACATAACTTATGACTATACTTAAATATAAATAAAATGCGGAGGAAATATATGGGATTATTTAAAAAGAAGGAAACTGCAGTTTCCTATAATGAAAAATATCTGCTGGACGAAATTAATATGACCAAAGATGCTTTAGAAGCGGCCTATTCTAACTTTGAAAATGTTACAGACCCCGACCTGATAGACTGTTATATATACAGGGTAAACGCGGAGCAAAAAAGATATAAATATCTGCTGGAGAAAGCCCGCCAATATGAAACTCTGTAAATACAACCGCATCTCTATATTTTTCATATGTGATGTATTGTAAAAGTATAATATCATCTTTCGTTATATTTGTCAATAATATTTTTTATATTTTTAATAGGTCGCTGCTTAAAGAAAATATCCCCTGTGATTTTGCGCGCCAAGTACTCTAAAAACTACGTTTTAGAAGCACTTTCGGGCTGTAATTCATCGCAGAGGGATATTTTTTATTTTCTTTGGTTCCAAGCCCTTTAGCAAAACGTTATCAGAGACGGATTCCTAACAGGGTGGCGAAATCTTTTCTGACAACGGAGCAAGACTAGTGACCCCTCTTGCAACCATGTTCACTGTATTCTTTGCAGTTATGACGCTAATATATCTTTATCTGCTTATTTATTGTGGTTTGAAACTGCGGAAAAATTGCAACAGAAAAATATATGAATAGATTTATTATATCTTACCAATGACGGGGCTTTTAACAAAACTACACAAAAAACAGCGACAGGGCATAAAAAGCCCTGTCGCTAATAGGTTATACGTAAATGATTTACTTTTCTATAATTTCTCTTGCACACGCCTTTATGTCATTCATTTGTCCTGTCCATTCTAAAGAATTCTCCACCTTTAGCTGGTAATACCCTGTGCCTCTTTGTGCATGTTCACAGGCAAATTCCGGTAAATAACCCTCTCCTGCACTACAAAATACAATTATTATCTTGTTTGTCAATGCCATACCACGTTATATGCCCCAACATTCATCAGCAGCTTTAAGCCTCTGTTTCATCAGCGTCTTTATCCTCAGCCCCGCCGTCTGTTTCAGCTTCTGCCGCATCTTTGCTATCGGCTTTATCTTCGCTGCCGGCCTTATCTTCGTTGCCGGCTTTATCCTCGCTGCCGGCCTTATCTTCGTTGCCGGCTTTATCTTCGTTGCCGGATTTATCTTCGTCAGATGTCTTATCCTCAGTCTCGCCGTCTGTTTCAGCTTCTGCCTCTATTTTCACAGGCTGAACCTTTTTTTCACTTGCAAGCAGCATATATACCATTGCCGCCAAAGCAGCGCCAACAAGCGGCGCAAGAATAAATACCCATACCTGCGAAAGCGCTGTGCTGTCGCCGTCGCAAACCGCCTTGATAAATGCAGGTCCGAAACTTCTTGCCGGATTTACGCTGGTTCCTGTAAACGGAACCCCAAAAAGATGTACTGCTGCCAGCGCAAGACCTATAATAAGACCTGCTACGCTATTATATTCTTTTTTTGCTGTAACTCCCAGCACTGTTATTACAAATACAAATGTAAGAATTACCTCTATAGCGACGGCTCCCCATACATTTACCTTTAAAAATCCGCCCTGCTCGCCAAAACCGTTAGTTCCAAGTCCTGTGAGGTCGAAGCCATAGAGCTTATACTGAGCTATTACTTCAGAGTCAAATGTCTTGGTAATCCCGAACATTGCAAGACCCGCTGCAAGACCACCCAAAATCTGAGCTACAACATATCCCATAAAATCTACTATGTTCATTCTCCCTGACAACAGCATACCGAAAGAAACCGCAGGGTTAATGTGACAGCCTGAAATATTGCCGATTGAATATGCCATAGCAGTAACTACAAGACCAAATATCAGCGCAATTCCCACAACGCCTAACAAGCCTTGATAACCTGCTGTAAATGATGCTGCACCACACGCCATAAATGTGAGTACAAATGTGCCGATAAATTCAGCAAAATACTTTCTCATTGAAAAAGCCTCCTTGTTAATTTTCTATACTAATCTTCAAATAGCGGCGTGGAAAAATATCTCTCCGCCGTATCAGGAAGAACAGTAACAACTGTTTTGTCCGGTCCCAGTTTCTTTGCCATAGCTATGGCAGCAGCCACATTAGTTCCGCTTGATATTCCGCACATAATGCCCTCTTTTCCCGCCAAATCCTTAGCGGCATTAATAGCCTCGTCGTCTGTAACAACATAAATATCATTGTAAATGTTTTGATTAAGTATCTTAGGTATTACACCGTCGCCGATACCCATCTGAATATTTCCCATGGCCTCCAAAATATTATTACAAATCATATTGTAATCTTCCTTATTTACTATTTTATTTTTAGCGTTTATCTGTTATTCTATTATTGTATAACATTGTAAACATACCACACCTTTTATCAACATACAACTTTTTTAATATTTTTTTAATCAAAATAAGTACTATTTATTATAATTACCAATGGAGGAAATTATGAACCCTATTAGTGACAACCATGAACTTGAAGTTGAATTTGAAAAACCTGAGGTTACATTTGATTCCGGCACCCCAGACTTTTCTGACAACAGCAGCTCCGTCCCTGTAGACACCTCTGTTTACAGCAATACAGGAAAAACAACCGCCGTAAAACCTAACAAGAAGCGTAAAGAACGTCGCAAACTCAGAATTTCTCCTATCCTGACCATCGTTCTTCTTATAGTCACCTGCATATGCGTATTGGGAAGTCTTTACCTTATAAAAAGATGCAAAGTCCGAGTAGAAGTTATTGACGGCAAACCTACAATTCTTACAGGAAACCAGTTCAACGCCCTTAAAAATGCTGCTGAGGACTCTGTCACAGAGGACATCCGCCAGCTTTTGAAAAAGCGTCTGGAAAGCGGAGACAGCGCCACATATCTCTTGAGAGTATATTACCCTGAGTATATGGTATTTATGGACGAAGGCATTTATAAATTTACTGAAATAGACAATAGTCTAAAAATGAATACACTTAAAAGGGAGAATTTTAACGTATCCGAAAAAGGCGAGCTTACCTACTCTGAAAACGGTACAGTAACTTCCCACAAGGGCATTGATTTATCCAAATATCAGGGAAATGTGGATTTTGCCAAAGTAAAAGAGGATGACGTTGAATACGCTATAATCAGATGCGGATACAGAGGCTATGATTCCGGCACTATTATTCCGGACGAAAACTGGAGTAAATATGCTCAAAATGCCTCAGACAACGGAATAAAGGTCGGAGCTTATTTCTTCACTCAGGCTGTAACCGTTGAGGAAGCAGTCGAAGAAGCTAATTTCGTGATAAATACTATAAAACCATACAATGTAACCTACCCTGTGGTAATTGACGTGGAGGATGTCGACAACAAAACCAACCGCCAAAAAAATCTGTCTCCAAAGGAGCTTACGGACGTTGTTATAGCCTTCTGCGATGCCATAAAAGCCGCAGGTTATACGCCTATGATATATTCAAACATTAACTATTACGGCGGAAAGCTGGAATACTCCCGCCTCGAGGAATATGACAAATGGTTTGCCTCATATACGACCACGCTGTATTTTCCTTATGAAATCGCCATGTGGCAATACACAAGCACCGGCTCGGTAAATGGAATCACTGGAAATGTAGATATAAACATAAGTTTTAAGGACTGGAATTAATCCGGACTCAAACCCGAACCGCATTTTTTATGCAAAAAGCAGGAATGGTGTAGAAAATTTTCACATCATTCCTGCTAAAATTACGCTCATTATTATACCCGCTAAGGTGGAAATCAGCGCACCCGCCAATGTCCAGCGTGTTTTTTTTACTTTTGCCGTCAGAAAATATACTGACATGGTGTAAAATATGGTTTCTGTACAGCTCATCATTATGGATGCCACCCTGCCTATGTATGAATCAGGCCCAAATTCCTTAAAAATGTCTAATGCAAGCCCTGTAGCAGCAGACGAGCTGAACATTCTGACAAGAGTAAGCGGCACAAGCTGCGCCGGAAAGCCGATGCTCTCCATAGCTCCTGACAAAATTCCCGCCAGAAAGTCCAGAAAACCTGATGCCCTTAAAACTCCCACCGCCACCATAAGTCCTATAAGCGTGGGCGCTATATTGACAACCGTTTTCAATCCGTCCACAGCCCCTTCTACAAATACATCATAGACATCTGTTTTATTGAGTACTCCATAAACAACAATAAAAAATATAAGAAGAGGTATTATATATGCTGACATTGTCAATATAAAATTCATACAGCTTCCCCGAAAAACCACGCTCTAATTTATATTATGGCTGACCGGTTAAATTTATGCCTTCCAGTATAATCTGCGCTGTCCTTACCATAGTATTTCCTGTATTCATACTGGTCTTTTGAATATATCTGTAGGCTTCCTCCTCCGTGTACTGGTGCTTTTTCATCAGCATTAATTTTGCTTCTGTTATGCACTCTTTTTCATTCCTGCTTCGTGAACGGGGCTTCCTTAACCTCCTTCTTTTGCTGTCAATCTGTTCAAGTACCGTTTCTACGGTATCAACCAGCTCTGACTCTCTCATGGGAAGATTGATACAAATAGTAGATTCCGGAATTTCAGCCGCATTTTTAGGAGATACAAGAACAACTATCTCAAAATCTTCATTTACACATTCCTTAAGCTCTATAAAACTCATATCCGGCAGACGGCAGCTGCATATAAGCACGCCTGCATCCAATACGGAAACCTGTGACAGAGCATTGGCTGCGGTGCTGCATACGGAGGTTACTGAAAGGTCATGTCTTTCAAGAATAATCCGCAGTCTTTTTGCATCTTCAATTTTCGGTAATGCAATTACTATGTTGCTCATATCGGCCATCTCCATGTACTACTTAATGTATCCTGCGTTTTGCACACAAAATTTACACATAACAATTTATTACTATTATTACTATTTTTTATTATATTTTATAAAGGTATCTTTTTATCTCCCAGTCCGTTACCTCTCTCATATGGCTCATCCATTCTTCTCTTTTGACAGCTGCATACTTCTCGCAAAAACTTTCTCCAAGCACATTTTTTACCCATTCGCTCCGCTCAAATATCTCGATTGCTTCCTTAAGGCTCTGGGGCATTTTTCCCTCTACAGAATCATAAATACATGTATCCTTTGGAAAACTTATTTTATTTTCTATTCCATCAAGACCTGCGGCGATACACAGCGCAAATACCAGATATGGATTTGAGGCAGAATCCGGACTTCTCATCTCAATGCGCTTCTCCATTCCCCTCAGCTGCTGAATCATTACCAATGCGTCCGTATCATTTAAGCTCCAAAAAAGGTCTGTAGGCGCCTCAAAGCCCGGCACAAGCCTTTTGTACGAATTAACCAGCGGATTTGTGATAAGCGCCATCTCTCTGCTGTGAGTAAGAAGCCCTCCCACAAAATAGTAGCCCTCCGCACTAAGTCCATTTTCATCTGAAGCGTCCTCAAGTATATTTTTTCCGTCCTTCATAAGACAGAACTTCACATGCATTCCTGAACCGTTGACCTCCGTCTTAGGTTTTGGCATAAATGTGGCATGCAGACCATGCCTTTTTGCAATGGTCCTTACCACCATTTTAAATGTCACAATCCTGTCAGCCATTTCCTCCGGCTCGCCGTCCCTGAAATCAATTTCGTGCTGTGCCGGCGCTTTCTCGTGGTGGGAGGACATTACCTCTATCCCCATATCCTCAAGGTTTAAAACCATATCTCTCCTTGCATTTTCACCCAAATCCAGCGGGCTTATATCAAGGTATTCCGCCTGCTCATGAGTAACTGTGGTAGGTATCCCGTTATCATCCAAATGAAACAGAAAAAATTCACTCTCCACATCCGCCTTGCAGCTATAGCCCTTCTTTGCCGCCAGCTCCGTAACTCTCCTCAATATGGCTCTTGAACTGTTGCCGCACGGCTTTCCGTCAGGCTTATACACATCGCACAACATTCTTGCCACTCTGCTCTGCTGCGGTCTCCAGGGCATTATACAAAATGTATCTATGTCCGGATGCAGATACAGCTCCATCGCCACGCAGCCTGCATTTCCTCCGATACTGCTTCCGTCAATACTGTATTCATTATTTAATGCTCTCGGAAGCTCTCTTGCCGTAACTGCAATATTTTTAAGATTGCCGAACATATCTGTGAATTGCAGCCTGATAAACTCAACATCCTCTTCCTCCACTATCTTAAGTATCTCTTCCTGCGAATATTTTTCCATTTTATAACTATACCTCCTTTTACTTTTGGATTGTTCCCTGCCTGCTCCTTCTGTTCCAGCTTATATATTACCCACGTTTTCCGCACAGTATATTAAATGCTTCCATGCGGGCGTCCTCTCCTGTCAGGCCCTTCGCCTCTAATGATGCGCTTAAGTTAATTATTTTTTCGTACTCGTTAGGAATGATTTTTTTGAAATACGGTATGTATTTCTCAAAATTACCGGGTACCTTCCGTCCCAGCTTTGAACCTGTCTCTTTGACATGAGCCTCTATCATCGCCCTCAGTTCCTGCTCATCCTGCTGGTTTACGATTTTTTCAATGGATACCATCGCCTTATTTACATTTTTGTAAAGGTCGCTCTCAAGGTCCAGCACATAAGCGATACCTCCGCTCATACCCGCCGCAAAGTTCTTTCCGATCTTTCCGAGTACCACCACGCGTCCGCCTGTCATATATTCGCAGCCATATCCCGTTCTGTGTTATAACCATATCACTATAGTTACCAATAATATGCGGATTGTCATTTTGTATTTTCTCAGCACTGACGCAGGCATTGAAAGTCCGGAAAAATGAAAGCACTGACTTTGGCAAAATCGGAATAAACGTTGCCAGCATATTTACAACATTTTCGGGTATCTGTGGAACTGTAGTCATATTTGTACAGTTGAAAAATGTCTTTTCCATATCAACCAATTTCTCCGGCAGATTGGAAACAGATATAAGACTCTTACAGTTTCTGAACGTATTAGTCATAATATTAACATTGTCCGGAATATTATTGACGCTTGGGGTCTTATTGTGTAAATTTATTTTTTATATTTTCAATTTCTTTATAGCTCTAATTTATAGCTTTAGAATTTTACTGCACACACGACACATCCATAGGATATTTCCCATCAAAGCATGCCTTGCAGAGCGGAAGCCCCTCTGCCATTTCGTCGAGAAGTTCACTTTTCATATAGCCTAAAGAATCTGCGCCTATCATTTTGCATATCTCCTCGGAAGTATGGCTTGTGGCGATAAGCTGGTCGTTGGACGGCACATCTGTTCCGAAGTAGCATGGATGAAGGAATGGCGGCGAGCTGATTCTTACATGAACCTCCAGCGCTCCCGCAGCCTTTAACATACGAATGAGTTTGGCAATGGTGGTTCCCCGCACGATAGAATCGTCCACAAGGACTATGCGCTTGCCCTCCACAACAGATTTAAGCACATTCAGCTTCATCTGTACCGCTGACTCTCTCTCTTTCTGGGTAGGCTTGATAAATGTTCTTCCTATATAGCTGTTTTTGTAAAATGCATATCCAAACGGTATGCCCGACTCCTCTGAATATCCTTTAGCCGCAGTAATGCCCGATTCCGGAACACCGGCCACCAAATCCGCCTCCACAGGGTATGACCTCGCAAGGAGCCTTCCTCCTCTTATTCTCGCGTCATAAATGCCTATATTGTCCATAGTGCTGTCAAGTCTTGCAAAATATATATACTCAAAAATGCAATGTGCCGGACGGCAGGTTGCCAGAGACTTATCAGATGTTATTCCCTTTTCCGATATTGTAATAATCTCGCCCGGTTCTATGTCTCTTATAAATTCCGCTCCTACAGAAGCAAGCGCACAACTCTCGGAAGCCAGCACATAAGCGTTGTCTCTTTTTCCGAGGCATAGCGGCCTTAAACCGTACGGATCCCGAACGCCGATTAATTTTCTTGGACTTGTTACAACCAGTGCATATGCGCCCCTTATTTTGCGGGCAGTCTTTAAAACGGCCTCCTCGACAGAATCCGAATGAACTCTCTCTCTTGCAATATGGAATGCAATCACCTCAGAATCTGTTGTTGTGTGAAATATAGCGCCGGTCTGAATAAGCTCCCATTTTAATTCCTTAGTATTTATAAGGTTACCGTTATGAGCCAGCGCCAATGTCCCTTTTATATAAGATAAAACAAGCGGCTGTGCGTTTTCCGCCACGGAAGCCCCTGTAGTCGAATACCTTACATGTCCTATTCCGATATTTCCGGACATATTATTTAATATATCCTCTCTGAGAACCTCGCTTACCAGTCCCAAATCCTTGTGAAATTTAATATTGCCGCACTCAGCCTTAGTATCTGATACCGCCATACCGCATGACTCCTGTCCGCGGTGCTGCAACGCAGTCAGACCGTAATATATAGACGGCACAACATTTTCACCCGACATATCGTATATACCGAACACGCCGCACTCCTCTTTTACGCCTGCCATAACGCACCTCCGTATTTTATTCTTTTATATTTCCTACTTCCGATTCCGCAAAGCAAAAAAGACACTTTGAGTGCTATCTCAAAGCGCCTTTGCTTATTTTTATATTATAAATCTTTTACGAAATTTGTCAATATTTATTAATTAATTTAACTTTATTCTTAACTAAATTAAAATTTTTTAAAAAAAATTTCAAAAAAGTTATTGACAAGCGAAAATTTTTGAATATAATACAAAACATAAAGCAAAGGCGCTTTGAACTATTTTTGTTCAAAGTGTCTTTTTTTGTTTTATAGAAGTTTTCTGTAAACACTGTTTTTCTTTAAGAAAATGACGTGGGTTTCTTAATGAAAAAACTTAAACAGAAACCCGACAATCATTAATTAAGAAATTTCAGAAAAAGGAAAGGAGCAATATATTATGACTCAAAACATCCCTGAATTATATGGAAGCCTCGTTTTCAACGACACAGTAATGCGTACTAAACTTCCAAAGGATATGTACAAAGCACTTAAAAAGACTATCCAAAACAACACTCACCTTGAATTGGACGTTGCAAATTCAGTAGCAGTAGCAATGAAGGAGTGGGCTATTGAAAATGGAGCTACACATTACACACATTGGTTCCAGCCTATGACAAACTTTACTGCTGAAAAGCACGACAGTTTCATTTCACCGGTTGGCGACGGTCAAATTATTATGGAATTTTCAGGAAAAGAACTTGTAAAGGGCGAACCTGATGCATCAAGTTTCCCTTCAGGCGGTCTTCGTGCCACATTTGAAGCAAGAGGTTACACAGCTTGGGACCCTACTTCACCTGCATTTATTAAGGACGGAACTCTTTACATACCTACAGCCTTCTGTTCATACAGCGGCGAGGCGCTTGATAAGAAAACTCCTCTCCTTCGTTCTATGCAGACATTGGATAAATCAGCAGTTAAAATGCTTCATCTTCTCGGCAACACAGAAGTAAAGCACGTTTCCACAACTGTTGGTCCTGAGCAGGAATATTTCCTTGTAGATAAGGATTTGTTTTATAAGAGAAAGGATTTAGTTTATTCAGGACGTACGCTTCTTGGCGCACCTGCTCCTAAGGGACAGGAAATGGAGGACCACTACTTCGGTACTTTAAAGCCGCGTGTATCAGCTTATATGCACGACTTGGATACAGAGCTTTGGAAGCTTGGTATTCCTGCAAAGACAAAGCACAACGAAGTTGCTCCTGCACAGCACGAGTTAGCTCCTGTATTTGATACAACAAATGTTGCTGTCGACCACAACCAGCTTACAATGGAGATTATGAAAAAGGTTGCTGATAAGCACAATATGGTATGCCTCCTTCACGAGAAGCCATTCGAGGGCATCAACGGAAGCGGTAAGCATAACAACTGGTCAATGAGTACAGACACAGGCTGCAATCTTCTTGATCCCGGAAAAACTCCTGCTGAAAATATACAATTCCTTGTATTCCTTGTAGCAGTTATCAAGGCAGTTGACGATTATGCTGATTTGCTCAGAATTACAGTTGCAAGCGCAGGAAATGACCACAGGCTTGGTGCTAATGAAGCTCCTCCTGCAGTAGTTTCCATTTTCCTCGGCGACGAGCTTACAGCAGTCCTTGAAGCTATTGAAAAGGATGAGTATTTCACAGGTCACGATGTAGTGCAAATGGATATCGGTGCCAGGGTACTTCCTCATTTTACAAAGGATAATACCGACAGAAACCGTACATCACCATTCGCATTTACAGGTAATAAATTTGAGTTCCGTATGCTTGGTTCTTCTGCTTCAGTTGCAGATCCTAACATAATCCTTAACACAGCAGTAGCTGAGGAACTTGACCAGTTTGCTGAGAAGTTAAAGGACGTTCCTGCTGAGAATATGCAGAAAGCAGTACATGAACTTCTGAAGGAAACAATTATTGCTCATAAGAGAGTTGTATTTAATGGCAACGGTTATACTGATGAGTGGATTGAGGAGGCTGAAAAGCGTGGTCTTTACAATTTGAAGTCTACACCTGATGCGCTTCCTTGCCTTATTGCACCTAAGAATGAGGCGCTTCTCACAAATCATAAGATTTTTACAAAGGAAGAGCTTTATTCTCGTTATGAGATTCAGCTTGAGAATTATATCAAAACTCTCAACATTGAATCTAATACAATGGCTGAAATGGTACAAAAGGATGTGCTTCCTGCTATTGTTTCATATACAGAGCAGCTTGCAAGAACGGCAAATCTCAAGAAATCTGTTGTTCCTGATGTATCAATAGGCAGCGAGTCCAACATTATAAAGAAGCTTTCTTGTCTTGAGGACGCTATTTATGCGGGACTTGAAAAATTAAAAACAGATACTGCTGCTGCACAGGCTACAGAAGATGTTCTTGCCGGTGCAAAAGCTTACCAGTCAGTAGTTCTGGCTGATATGGAGGATTTGAGAAAATCAGTTGACGAGGCAGAAACATTGCTTCCTGAAAATCTTCTTCCTTACCCGACATATGGTAAGCTGTTATTCTCAATCTGATTTTAAGATTAAAGTTTATTTCGCAAAGGCGCGGAAAACAATAAGTTTTCTGCGCCTTTTATTTACATTTTAATTGTATATATTTATCGCCAATTTTACATTCATCTGTATCATAAAATAAAATTTTAAGGAGGAGAAAATTATGGCAGAGGAAATTTTGAACGCCGTAAACGGCGAAGTGTTTGGTGTCTGGTTCCTTATCGGAGCAGCACTGGTATTCTGGATGCAGGCAGGATTTGCAATGGTAGAGACGGGTTTTACCAGAGCTAAAAATGCAGGTAACATCCTTATGAAAAACCTTATGGATTTCTGTATTGGTACAGTAGTATTTATCCTTATAGGTTTTGGACTTTTATTAGGTGAGGATATGGTAGGTCTAATCGGAAAGCCAGGATTTGATATTTTCACCAACTACGCAGGCTTTGACTGGTCTAACTTTATATTTAACTTAGTATTCTGCGCAACAACAGCAACTATTGTTTCAGGTGCTATGGCTGAAAGAACAAAATTTTTATCTTACTGTATTTATTCAGGAGTTATCTCAGCATTGATTTACCCAATCGAGGCTCACTGGATTTGGGGCGGCGGCTGGCTTGCACAGATGGGCTTCCACGATTTTGCAGGTTCATGTGCAATTCATATGGTCGGCGGTATTTCTGCTTTGATTGGCGCTAAACTTCTTGGGCCCCGTATCGGTAAGTTTACAAGAAATAAGGAGGGCAAGGTTACAAAGGTAAACGCTTTCCCCGGACACAACCTTCCTATCGGATGTCTTGGCGTATTTATTCTCTGGCTCGGCTGGTACGGATTTAACGGCGCTGCCGCTACAACTATTGAAGAACTTGGTTCTATTTTTGTAACAACAACTATTGCTCCTGCTATCGCTACAGTAGTATGTATGGTATTTACCTGGGTAAAATATGGTAAGCCTGATGTATCTATGTGTCTCAACGCTTCGCTTGCAGGTCTTGTTGCTATCACAGCGGGCTGTGATGTTACAGACGCTTTAGGCGCAATAATCATCGGTACTGTTGCAGGACTTCTGGTTGTATTTGGCGTATGGCTTCTTGATTACAAGCTTCACATTGACGACCCTGTTGGTGCTGTTGCAGTTCACTGCTTAAATGGTATCTGGGGTACAATCGCTGTCGGCTTATTTGCTACGGATACAGCTCCTGCATTTGCAAGAGGTTTTGGCGACGGTGTTACATACGGCGCTAACCAGATTTGCGGAAAGGGTCTCTTCTATGGCGGCGGATTTGAGCTTTTAGGAAAGCAGCTGCTGGGTTTTGTATCAGTCGCTGCATGGACAGCAGTTACTATTACTATTACATTCCTTGTAATTAAGGCTCTTGTTGGTCTTAGAGTTTCTGAGGAAGAGGAAATTGTTGGTCTTGACTCTTGTGAGCATGGTCTTGCATCTGCTTACTCAGGCTTCAGCATTATGGATATTTCTAACACAATGACAATGGATGTAAATGAGAATACAAATCTCGGTACAGAGGATTATGAGTCGGCCTCTAAGGCTCAGAAGGATGCGGCTGTCAAAGTTGCACAGACGCCTATGGTATCATCAACAGGCATTTACAAGGTTGTTATTATTTCAAAGCTTTCAAGATACGAGAAGGTAAAGAAGGCTATGAACGATTTAGGCGTAACAGGTATGACCGTAACTCAGGTAATGGGCTGCGGTATCCAGAAGGGCGCCGGAGAAATGTATCGTGGTGTTGAAATGGATGCAACTCTCCTTCCAAAGGTTAAACTTGAAATTGTTGTAAGCGAAATTCCTGTTGACGCAGTTATCGAGGCTGCTAAGAAGGCTCTTTACACAGGCCACATTGGCGACGGTAAGATTTTCGTATATAATGTTGATAAAGTTGTAAAGATTCGTACAGGCGAGGAAGACTTCGCAGCTTTACAGGATGTTGAGTAATTGAAAATTCTCAAATAGACAAAGAATTTTGAATAATTAAAAACGCGTTTATCTATCCCATAAGTTAGATATAAACAAAAGGACGTCCCGCAGGGCTTCAAG
This sequence comes from uncultured Lachnospira sp., assembly GCA_964482965.1. Lineage (GTDB taxonomy): Bacteria > Bacillota > Clostridia > Lachnospirales > Lachnospiraceae > Lachnospira. The sequence goes on along the minus strand of CAYZZP010000002.1, from coordinate 116,905 downwards.
CGACTGCGGGGCGTTCTTTTACATTACTTATTATACGTCATCTTTGTATGTAATATATGCCTGCATAATCAATGCATCTTTCATTGAAAAATATTTATTGCCAAAATTTTCTGAAAAATAATTGGCTTTGATTGCTTTATCCCCTATTTTTTGGAATTTGTTCTTATATTCTTCTATTATTTCTCCTCTATATACCTGGTTAGCATAAAATGCCTTGTAAATCACTTCATTAGAATAGAGGAAGTCATTCATTATAACTTTATCATAATGTATTTTTCATTCTATCGGTAACAACTCCCGTACCTGCAAAAACATCAAAAAACACTTTGCCTTCGCAATTCTGCAAAATCAATTCTTCAATCCAATCTAATAACTTATATTTACTTCCTGTATATCTTCTATTGTTTATATCAAACATTCCGTGCATCCTCTTTCCAGAGCTTTTCCTCGTGTCCTTAAGGAGGCAATAAAAAATTACATTTTCACCTCCTTCTATACTTTAATTTCATCTTTGCTCACGCTTTTATGCATACACAACGAATTAAACTATAATACTATTATATTCATTTATTAGAATAATTGCAAGAGCTTTTGGGAACATTTGTTCTTTTTGATGAGCTTACTATACAATCAGTCATATTTTCTAACGCTCATTATTTTACAAAATGCAACCGCCACCAGCGTACTTACCAGCGTTGCAATTATGCCGGGACCCACTATTGACGTGGGATTAACGCTGCCGTACTGGCTTCTGTAGGCAATCATATTCACCGGTATTAACTGCAGCGATGATATGTTAATAATCAAAAATGTACACATTTCCCGGCTTGCAGCTCCGTTTTTTTCCGTACTCAGTGTCTTAAGCTCCTCCATTGCTTTAAGCCCTGCCGGTGTTGCCGCCCAGCCCAGTCCGAATATATTTGCTATCACGTTGGCTGTCATATACTGCATTGCCTTTGAATCCGTCGGTACTCCCGGAAACAGCCATTTCATAACAGGTCTGATAGCCTTAGTACACCATAAAATAAGACCGGATTTGCTGGCAATTTCCATCAGTCCGGTCCACAAAGCCATAACTCCCAACATAGTAATACACAAACTTACTGCCTCTCTGGACGATGAAAGCACTCCGTCCGAAATTGCCGTAAGATTTCCTGTAAACGCAGCATATATAATACCTATAACAATCATAGCCGCCCACAATACATTTAACATATCCGCTCCATATAATAATTAATACAAAACTTGTTAAAATATATGTGCCAATTCAAAAGAATTATAACTTATTTATCATATCTTTAAAATGTAATATCATCTCTCTTGTCAGACTGATTCCGTCATCTTCAAAATCAATCTCATTAATGTCAACCCATTTTCCAAGCGACAGTTCGCCCTCCTGCAAATGTATTGAACTATCTCCGTCAAGCTCGCAGTAAAATCCTGCCAGCAGCGAACCGCTAAGCGCCCAGGGCTGGCTTTTGTAATAGCGGATATTCTTGACCTTAAGACCAACCTCTTCCATTACCTCACGCCTGACAGTCTCCTCAAAGGTCTCTCCGATCTCGTTAAAGCCTGCGATAAGGGCATAATTTTTATATGTCCGCCCTGCATATTTTGTAAGAAGCAGATTATTGCCATTTGTAACTGCCACAATTACTGCCGGGCTGATTTTGGGATATGTTATATTTCCGCAACCCTCGCAGCGCATCATTCTTTCCTTGCTGTCATGCGTAAGTCTGGCTCCGCATCGCCCGCAATATTTTGTATCCCTATACCAACCGTACAAATGATACGCCGTAATTGCCGCAAATGCCCTGTACTTTGGCATTGCATTTCTGAACATATTAACTCCGATAAATTCAAAGCCCTCCACAGGAATCACATACTCATTATGCACCTTTGAGTCTGCCATTTCTCCCCAGAATTGTCCCTTCTGAAGCTCCTGCTTAGGCATAGCCAGAAAATATCTCTCCTCGTCAACGGATAAAAGATATATATAATTGTAGGTCCCGTCTTTATCCGCATTTTTTACAAATGTGTCATAATCCGGATACCCAACCTCTTCACCATTTATACGTCCCAAAACGCTGCTTCCCTCAAACAGAAACACAATGTCCTTTGAGCTTGGTTCAACATTTTTATACTGATTATCCAAATGCTTTGGCAATATATCCTGTATCATAATTTATCTATGCCTTTCCCGCTTGCAATACTTAACTTTTCATACTGATTATACTATAATCATTTTGCCTATTATTTCTTTAGAAATACACAAGCTCGTCCTTTGGATGCTCTGCCGGTTCTACCTTGCTTGCATAAAGCACCGGTCCCTTTTTCTTATACGCCATCTGAAATTCATATTTTATCTCAGCGGTAACCATATACCACTCCTTATTCTCAAGCTCGCTGATATTTTTATAAAAACATATATAGCCTATAAATGTGGTATCATCTGCACAACAGGTCATAACTCTTCTTCCGGGTACAAAATTCTTGTCCTTAAAATACTTATTTTTAAGCACCTGACCCTTAAAACGGACTGTTTTTCCCTTGTACACTTCCGGTCTTTCATTCAAATCCATATACCAAATACCATAGTCAACGTCGTCAACCTCTATCACATCTGCATTGATATCATAGGGAAGCTGCTCGGCTATAGACATCATATCGCCCTTCTCGTCCTCAAACACAATCTGAAGGGTTCCGTTTAACGCCTTCATACTTCTTCTGTATCCGCCCAAGTCCATACTTGATTTGCAGCGGTTAAATACAACCATATCCGCATTTTTCACTGTTTCTGCCAGAATTGAACGCATATTGGCCCACTGCACGCCAAACTGCATAGCGTTAAAAAGAGTTATTGTCTGGTAAATTTCCCAGCCCCTCGGCTTTGCTGTGTCCATAATAAGCGACGGCTCCCACATTCCGTTGTATTCAACCAGTACCAGCCAGGGACCATATTTTTTATCAAGCTCACTCAGCTTCTGTGCTGTAAACTCTTCTTTTTCCAGAACGACCATATCCACACCATTGTCTGCCAGCATTTTAGCATCGTACTCTTCTTCGCCTTCCTCGCAGACAATAAGAAGCTTTTTCTTTGCCTCAGCAAACTGTCCCATCTCGATAGTATCTGAGATAAACTTTGTCTTACCGCTGTCAAGCTGTCCATTTATTAAAAATATCGGAATCTGATATTGCTCCTGTGCCATAATTACCTCCGTTATATTCCATATCCGCCTCTATAGACGAACGACTTCCCTTGTAAAATAAATTAATTAAACTTCAAAAAGATTCTTAAGAGCTTCCTCATTAAGCTTTGAACCGATAACACAGATTCTTCCTGTATAATCTGCCTGTCCTTCTCTTATCTCATACTCTCCGGGTACAAGGTCAAAATACATCCACGTTCCGTCAACACTAGGAAGCATACCCTTTGAACGAAGAATTGTTCCGTATTCCTCTGTGCTAGCAAGCTTATTTAAAATGCTGTCCAAAGCAGATTTATCATACTTTTTAGGTGTCTCCACACCCCAGCTTGTAAATACTTCATCTGCATGATGGTGGTGATGATGTCCGTCGTGGTCGTGATGATGATGCTCATGACCATCCCCGTCATGGTCGTGATGATGATGCTCATGACCATCTTCGTCGTGGTCGTGGTGATGATGCTCGTGTCCATCCTCGTCGTGGTCGTGGTGATGATGCTCGTGTCCATCCTCGTCGTGGTCGTGGTGATGATGCTCGTCCTCATCATGATGGTGTCCGCAGCAGCACTCTTCTCCGTCATGGTTATGATGTTCATGCTCCTTATGGGCATTTTCTGCCTGCTCTGCCAACATTTCCAACTCAAGATTTGTAACATTTTCCATTGCTGCAAGTATTTGAGTTCCAGCAAGGTCGTCCCATGCAGTTGTAATAATATGAGCGTCTTTATTAAGTCCTCTTATAAGTTCTATAGCATTGTTTAACTTATCCTCGCTTACATTCTGTGTTCTGCTTAAAATTATTGTGCCGGCATGCTCAATCTGGTTATTGAAAAACTCTCCAAAGTTCTTCATATATACCTTTACCTTAGACGCATCCGCAACTGTTGACGCACTGTTAAGTTTTATTTCATTTTCAATATGAAGGTCCTTTACAGCCTTGATTACGTCTGAAAGCTTGCCAACGCCTGAAGGCTCAATTATAATTCTGTCAGGGTGATACTTATCTGCCACCTCCTTAAGAGATTTGCCAAAGTCTCCGACTAATGAACAGCAGATACAGCCTGAGTTCATCTCCTTTATCTCAACGCCTGAATCCTTAAGGAAGCCCCCATCTATACCTATCTCTCCAAATTCATTTTCAATAAGCACAACCTGCTCTCCGGTCAGTGCTTCCTTTAAAAGTTTACTTATTAATGTAGTCTTTCCTGCTCCTAAAAATCCTGATATTATATCTACTTTAGTCATATTTGCCTCCATTTCAAATTTATCAAAATTTGTTTCTGTAATTATTATACCCCAGTTGTCAAGAGGGTTTATGGACATCAGCTTCATTTCCATAAATATCGCTCTTTCCGGAGCGTTAAATAACTCTATGAACGCCGTAACCCTGTAATTCCCTTTACATACGGGAAATTTGTCTCTCTGCACTACGACTAATACATCTTATTTTTATAATCCTGCAATTTATGAAAAATATTATCCACAAATACTACATTATCCACCATGCGATATAACATAAAATATCTGTGATTTCAATATGCTTTAAATATGCTGAATTGAAAGCCCGTGATGCAAGGCTGAAAGTTATAAGTCTGTGGTTTTTCTTAATTTCACGGGTTAATACCACGCCCGGCAAATGTTCTACTATAATCTTTGCTACTTCTTTTCTTATGCTCCAACTCATGGACTTCCAATTAGCAGCTTTCTAATTTGTACTTTTATTATTTTTTTATACATTCAAGACTCGTTATTGCTTTATTATTGTTTGTAAATTATTATTTTATAGAATTTCAGCAATATATGCGCTAAAATATAAACATACTAAAATACAATTATTTTCAACAGGGAGGTTTTCATATGGGCATGAAGACTGCCATCGCTACTGCATATGGTCTCAAACTTGAGCTTGAAAAAATCAATGAAATAGGATGGCAGGCAGATGAAAATACTATATTAAGCTGGACTACAACCGAAGGCTATCCTGCCGATTGTGAAGTGAGTAACGGACAAATAACCTCTGCCGGAATCAGGGAAAACTCTGTCTACAACACGGAATCTCTAGCTAAATTTGCATATTCCATATTGTATAGGGCATTAAAACATTCCGAGCAGGAAAATGTGCCGATATTGTTGGATTTTTAAACTATTCTTTATTAAATTATTTTGCCGCCGTAAAACTTAATGCCCCATGTCTTTAAGCCTGATTGCTTTATCACTTGCAAATACTCGACAGCACTTGAAAATAATCCTCAAACGTCTTTTTGCAGCATTCGTAGTCGTTAATTATAATGCCATCCACTTTAAGACCGATAAGCGCAAACGACATGGCCATGCGATGGTCCTCATAGGTATCCACTGCACAAGGCCTTATGTCGGATGGATATATTTTTATTGCCGACTGTTCTTCAGATACCTGAACTCCAAGCCTTCTAAGCTCTGTAACAATGGCATGGATTCGGTCTGATTCCTGCAGTCTGATGTGTCCGATATTTCTTATGTAAGTAGGTGATTTTGCAAATGGCGCAAGTACCGCAAGGGTCATGCTCTGATCTGAAAAATCGTTCATATCAATGTCAACACCCTCAAGGCTTCCGTCCGGCTGTCCTGTAACCCTTATTCCTTCAGGCTCCTCGGAAACCTCACATCCCATAGCTTTAAGCACGTTAAGAAACTTCATATCGCCCTGTATTGAGGTAAAATGTACATTTTTAACAAGAATACTGCTGCCTGTAAGAGCTGCCGCCGCAAAGAAATAGCAGGCTGCTGACACATCAGGCTCAATCTGATAGGTTCCCGCAACATAGCTCTGGTCGGCGCCTATATCGTATATTCTGCCCTCGTGAAGCACATTGCACCCAAACTGGTGCATCATATTTGAAGTAATCCTTATGTACGAACCGTCTGTCTTTTGGCTTGTGATGTTAATTCTAAGCCCTGTGCCAAGTCCCGGAGCCACCATCATAAGGGCGCTTAAAAACTGTGTGCTTTCGCTTATATCAATGTCAACCTCGCTGGCAGCTTTTTTGCCGCCATAGGCTGCACCACGCACCTTTACCGGCAGATGTCCCTCCTTTTCAAGAAATATGAACTCCGCACCCATAGACATCAATGCATCAAATAAAGGTTTCATAGGTCTTTTCTTCATCTGCTCTGAGGACTGAATTTCATACTCACCGTCAGAAAGCCCAAGCATAGCCGTCAAAAATCTCGCCGCTGTTCCGGCGCTTCCAACATTTATAACAGCCTCCTTTTTAGGTATGCTGCAACCGTTGCCATGAATAACTGCATATTTTTCCACTTCATTAACTTCGATAACATAACCTAAAGCAATAAGGCTTGCCAAAAAATGCCTTGAGTCGTCGCTGAATAACACTCCGTTTAGTCTGCACTCGCCCTTTGACATAGCCGCCATAAGCAAAGCCCTGTTAGTTATACTCTTTGAACCCGGAACCTCCACCTCGCAATTAATATTATGCTGCAATTTCTTTACTCTGTATTGTTGTGACATTTTTATACCTCCGCATATCGCAAGCTCGGCTTGCGATACTGCCTCAATAAGCAGTTTGAAAGTGTACTTTCAAACTGCTCACCCTGAGACCTGTTCATTTTATATATTAACAAGGTCTTCTCCTCTTGTTTCCATATCCAAATAATCTCTGTGATGTCCTACATATTTGTAAGCAGGACGAATAATTTTTCCCGAATTTACAAGCTCCTCAAGACGGTGCGCACACCAGCCTGAAATTCTTGCAATGGCAAATATCGGAGTAAATAACTCCTCAGGTATTCCAAGCATAGCATACACGAAACCGCTGTAAAAGTCTACATTTGCACATACAGGCTTAAACATCTGGCGCTTGTTCATAATAAGCGCGCCTGCTTCCTTCTCCACAAGCTCATACAGCGCAAATTCCTTCTGCATTCCCTTTTCCTCTGAGAGGCTCTTCGCAAATTTCTTGAGAATAACAGCACGAGGGTCGGAATTTGTATATACAGCATGTCCCATGCCATAGATAAGTCCTGCCCCGTCAAATGCCTGCTTATCAAGAATTTTATTTAGATATGTGCAAATTTCTTCCTTATTTTCCCAATCCTTACAGTGTTCCTTAATGTCAGCAAACATTCTCTGAACTTTAAGGTTAGCGCCGCCATGCTTAGGCCCCTTGAGAGACGCTATAGAAGCCGCAATGGTAGAATATGTATCCGTACCTGTGGAAGTAACAACATGTGTTGTAAATGTGGAATTGTTACCGCCGCCATGCTCCGCATGAAGCACAAGGCAGATATCAAGCACCTTTGCCTCCAGCTCTGTAAACTGACCGTCGTCCCTCATCATATAAAGAAGATTTTCCGCTATAGAATAGTCCTTGCGCGGATTTTTAATCATAAGTGTTCCGTCAAGCTTGTAATGCCTGTATGCCTGATAAGCATATACCGAAATGAGCGGCATTTTTGCCACAAGCTGCAGCGACTGGCGCAACACATTTGGCACAGATATGTCATCAGGATTTTCATCATAGGAATAAAGGCTTAAAATACTCTTCATAAGAGAGTTCATAAGATTTGCGCTGGTAGCCTTCATAATTACGTCTCGGATAAATGCGCCTGAAAGCTCCTCCAAATCCGTAAGAATATGTATAAATCTGTCCAACTGCTCCTTTGTCGGCAGCGCTCCGAACATTAAAAGATAAGTTGTCTCCTCAAAACCATATTTTCTGTTTCCAAAGCCTTTTATAAGGTCTGCCACATTATATCCCTGAAAATAAAGCTCTCCGTCCACAGGAATTTTTCTTCCGCTCACGCTGTTACAGCCGCAAACGTCAGAAATCTCAGTAAGTCCCGTGAGAACGCCATTGCCGTTGCTGTCTCGCAGACCTCTTTTTACATCATACTCCACATAAAGGTTCTGGTCAATAGAACCTGAGCGTGTACACTGCTTTACAAGCTCATCAAATGCGCTTGCCTCAACTGTTGTCAATTCCATCATCTGCTGATTATTCATTTCTCCTACCTCCATCCAAAAACTCATTTTCTATAATAGTACATGCACTCCTGATAAGCTCAATACATGGTCGTTTTTTATAATATTGTTCGGTTCTTTCGCTGGGCTTAGGGAACGTGCTTTCATTGTCCTTCACGGCACTGCCGCCCTCATCCCCTGACTTTATCTTATCTAATCCAAGCAGCTCGCGGCATATAATGCTTCCGCCGCTTATTTTTTTGTATTCCTCCGCCAAATGCTGCACCATCTCGTAGTTTCTTTGCTTGCCGGCAGCATCATGCTCTGTTGTGCTTCCTGTCTCCATACCCGCAATCATGGCCATAGCCGATACGCAGCCGCACACCTCTCTCATTCTTCCAAGCCCGCCTCCGAAGGACGCCGAAATTTTAAGAGCGGTTTCCCCGTCAAAACCATAATCTTTGGCAAATGCGGCAAATACCGATTGAGCGCAGTTATAACCTTTTCTAAAATAACTCTCGGCTATATCCTGCCTTGATACGGATTCAAATTCTTGTTCCATAATACCAGCCTCCCATCTCCTAATTTGCGCCTTTGGCGAAGAATTGTTAGTATTATGCTATATTTGGCTATATTTGTCAATTTAATTCATAAATAAGTAAAGTGTCTTGCAACATTAACTTTAATAATTAAGCATTATATCATTTTTGCTTAACAAAATTATTCTTAATTTCATGAAAACAGCAGTGCTTATTGATAAAATCATCACCAAAAAACTCTCTGTATATTTCATCAGTTTCTCTTTGTATTTCCGTATCCTTTGTATAATCTCCGCCGTATAATATACGGTACTCATTGCCGTAAAAACGGCACGTTACATTGCTGAGGCGAATGTTATTTTTTTCATAAAATCCTATTCTTTTAATCATATAATCACGATTTGCCCCCAGAGCTTCATAATCAGGATTTTCCACCTCCAAAATCAGGTGCTTTCCCTCATTTTTCGCCATTTCCTGAACTGCTGTTATAATTTTACTGCCAATGCCTGATGAACGCTTGTCCTTAAGCACTGCCAGATAATCCAAAAGCAGCGTGCCGCCTGCCTTTGACTGTATAAAATAAGCATACCCCTTAAGCTCTTTGTCCTCCTCATAGCCGCATGCAAAATATTTACCTTCAGCAATCCCCTCCAAAATCCGCTTAATAGACTTTACCTCGGAGGCTGGAAAATCATTTATAAGATATGTATTATATATTTTTTCTACTTCTTCATTGCTTAGTTTTCTTAACACACTCTCACTCCTTCTGACTAACCACGCTTGATGTCTAATCCTGTTTCGTCTCTCCCTCTCCTGCTCCAGCTTCTGCCTCTGCTTTGCTTTACGATTTTTCTTCATTTTCCTCTTTCCTGACGCCCATAATCGCAATTACAAGTTCCTTCAAATCCTTGCTGCTGCACTCTGTGAAGCCTTCTTTATTAATAATCAGCGCCTCCGTATTGCTGACAAATAAATATATATTGTCCGTATCCTCAGCCCATTTTATAATGTCTTTCCAAAGAATCTTCTCTGTCTCCTCCTCGTCGGATACCAATATTTCTTCGCTGTCTATCTCATACTTAAAAGTATGTCCCACCATCTTAGAATAAACAGCACAAAAATGCGCATAATTATTTCTATCCATACCGTACATTCCTATATAAAGGAGAACGGCGCAGGCAATACCATATATAATTATAAGGGCATACTCCGGCGTTTTATTATTTCCAAGAAATACTGGCATAAGCAAATGAATCATCATCATTCCGAATATAAGCCCGAAAGAATTGTATATTATTTTGAAAATCTTATATCGGTTATTGTCAAAATTTCCTGCCCGCATTACAGCTTTAATATTTTCTTCTTTTATTGTTGTCTCATTTTTAATAACCATATCAGTTGACGTCCTTTTTGACACAAATTATAATAATTGTAATAGAAGATGCGATAAATTTCAATATATATTGCAGGGAAGAATTTTTAAGAAAGACGAGGAGATTTATTATGCCAACAGCCTGTATCACCGGCGCCAGCTCCGGAATCGGAAAGGAATTTGCCATTCAGCTCAGTAAGCAGGGCTACAATCTTATACTAATTGCAAGAAATTACGAGGCTCTTCGCAGTATAGCCGAAAAACTTAATACCAAGTGTAAAATTATAATCTGCGACCTGTCTAGCGAGAAAGCGTGTATCAATCTCGCCGGACAGCTAAAAAAATATAACATTTCTATCCTTATTAATAATGCCGGTTTCGGAGATATCGGAGCATTTCACAAAACCAGCCTTTCTAAGGATTTGGATATGATTGATGTAAATGTACGGGCAGCCCACATTTTGACAAAGGAACTGCTGCCTGGTTTTATCAGCCGCAACAAGGGATATATTCTCAATGTTGCCTCCAGCGCAGGGCTTCTTCCCGGCGGTCCTTATATGGCTACCTACTATGCGACAAAAGCCTATATAGCCAGCTTTACCTCTGCCATAAGCGAGGAGCTTCGTATGCTTGGCAGCAATGTATCTGTCAGCGTACTGTGTCCCGGTCCTGTTGATACCAATTTTAATAACGTAGCAAATGTACAATTTGCGCTGAATGGTATATCTGCTGCTTATTGCGTGCGCTACGCTTTGGAAAAAATGTATCAGAGAAAGCTTATAATAGTTCCTACATTTACCATAAAAGCTGCCGTTTTCAGTACGCGCCTTCTTCCAAGACGCATACTGCTTAACATTACTTCAAAGCAGCAGAAGAAGAAGTTTCACCGTACTTCTCTCTAAGTTCGTCAGCTATCTCGCTGATTTTGCGCAGCCTGTGATTGACGCCGGATTTTCCTACGGGAGGATTAAGCCTCTCGCCTATATCCTTTAAGTTCATATCCGTATTTTCAAGTCGGAGCTGCGCAACCTGCTGCAATCCCTCGCTTAAGCTTTCAAGCCCTACGGTGTCCCTTATATATTCGATATCCCTAATCTGCTTTACAGCCGCCTCAATAGTTTTATTGAGATTAGCCGTCTCGCAGTTTACTTTTCTGTTCACGTCGTTGCTTATCCCTTTAAGAATCATAACATTATACAAATTCATCTGGGACACATAGGCGCCCATAACATTGAGGCAATCAGTAATATGACTGCCTTCCTTCAAATACACTATATAATTTTTCTTTCTGGCAATAACCTTTGCGTCCAGATTAAAAAATGTAAGTATATTTTTTAACTGGTTCGCACTCTCTTGCGTGTTGCACACAACCTCAAAATGGTAAAACTTATTTGGATCGCTGATAGAGCCTGCCGACATAAATGCACCTCTTATAAACGCCCTTTTACAGCAGTCTTTCAGCACCAGCAGCGGATGCGCAAATACAGGATTTATCTCTCCCTCCTCGCTCTCCATCCATTTTACTGCCATAAGAATTTTCTTTACAAGCCCGCTGTCACTTAAGGACAAATGCACAATAGTGTTTCTCTGTCCCTCGTAATCGTAATCAAATTTTTCTTCATCTATTCCAAAGGCTTTTTCTGCCAGCGCAACAAATTTCTTCGCAACTATATCATTTTCCGTAGTCATAACCAGCAGCGTAGCGTTGTCCGGAGTTTTAAGCACTGTTCCGCCGAACGCCATCATTGCCGCAAATTCCGCAATCTGGCAATGCAGCGCACTGTCAATTTTACTTTCAAGCTCTTCCTTAACCTCTGACGAAAACGACATAATTTCCCTCCTGTATGTTTTCCTGCCAGTTCTGCTTTTCACAAATCCTGCAGCTATCTATTTTTCCTTTTTACATCATTATCAATATCCCTATGCTCCACCTTGCAGCCGTACTCTGTAGCTTTCAGCCTGCCGGCAATGGCATTTGCAAGGGTTACTGAGCGGTGCTTTCCTCCTGTACAGCCAATGGCAATTACCAAACTATTCTTGCCTTCCTTTACATAATTAGGCAGAAGAAATTGTATAAGCTCATCCACCTTTTCAAGAAATTCTTTCGCTGTATCTGTACTCATTACAAAGTCCTGTATCTTACTATCATTGCCTGTAAGCGGTCTTAATTCATCTATGTAATATGGATTTGGCAAGAATCTTACGTCAAATACAAGGTCTGCGTCCGACGGTATTCCATACTTAAATCCGAAAGACAATACCGTAACAAATAAATTGCTGTAATGCCTGCCTTCTACAAATATATTTTCCAGCTCCATTTTCAGCTCTCTTGTAAGCATCTGGCTGGTGTCAATAATATAATCTGCTCTCTGGCGGATAAAGCTCATCTGCTCCCTCTCTATGGCTATTCCCTTATCCACCCTGTCGTCCTTCGCCAGCGGATGCATTCTTCTGGTCTCCTTATATCTTTTAACCAGCACGTCGTCGTTGGCGTCAAGATAAAGTATCTTGTATTTGTACTGGCGGTTGCCCATTTCCTCCAGCATATCCTGCATTTTATAAGGTATAACGCCGCTTCTTATGTCAATGCCAAGCGCTATGTTGTCATATCCCCTCTGCTGTCCCTCTGCCAGCTCTGCAAATCTCGGAATAAGCTCTATAGGCATATTATCAACACAATAATATCCCTCGTCCTCAAACACATTCAACGCTGTTGATTTTCCTGCCCCCGACATACCTGTAACTATAACTATATTCATGGTCTTATCCTTTCGTCGCCTGTTTTCCTTTGCTAAAACCCTAATTTTTTCACCTCAAGTTCCAATTTTATTCCATACATTTCATAGACCCTCTCCGTAATCATATCCGTCAAATCTATGATATCTTTCGAGGTAGCCGCCCCTGTATTTATAACAAATCCTGCATGCTTATCGGAAACCTTAGCACCACCAACAAAGGCCCCTTTAAGCCCTGCGTCCTCTATCAGCTTTCCCGCAAAATGTCCTGCCGGTCTTTTAAATGTACTGCCGGCACTTGGATATTCCAAAGGCTGTTTTTCAATTCTCTTTGCCGCCAGTTCCGACATTTTCCTTCGTATCTCGTCCCTGTTACCATTTTCAAGCGCAATAACTGCTTCCAGTACAATCCAGCTTTTCTTTGCTATTACGCTTGTTCTGTAGCCCAAATCCAGCTCTTCCACCGAAAGCGTCCTGATATTACCGTCATTGTCCATAACTGTGGCACTCACAAGTACATCCTTCATCTCTCCGCCATAGGCACCCGCATTCATAACCACTGCGCCGCCGACAGTACCCGGAATACCGCTGGCAAATTCAAACCCCGCAAGCCCATTATCCGCCGCAATTTTTCCTAATTTAACAAGGCTTAGGCCTGCTTTAACATAAAGATACTTTTTTCCGGAACACTCACTATCTGCTGTTTTATTTCCCTCTGTTTCATTGCCTGATTTTTCACTGTCCAACAGCTTACCGCATACATCATCATATTTTTTAACACTGTCAGCAAATCCATACCCTGAAAATTTATCATAAAGCTGGATAACAACGCCTCTGAACCCCTCATCGCTTACCAGCAAATTACTGCCTTTTCCAATAATGTAATATGAAATTTTTCTGTTTTTAGCCAGCTTAACCAGTTCGCCAAGCTGCTCTGTCGTCTGTGGCATTACAAAATAATCTGCCGGACCGCCGGTCTTAAATGTGGTGTGCTTTTTCATAGGCTCATCCGTAAGCACATTTTCCTCTCCGGCTATATCCTGCATACACTGCAATAAATTTTGGTCTGTCACTATAACCCTCCTAAAACCTTGCTAAATACTAATCTCGCCGCGCCATACATTCCCGCATCATTGCCTAATACCGCCAGTTCTATGGCTGTATCCCTGCTTGGGTGAAACGCCTGCATGCGGTAATATTTTCTGATTTTTTCAAGATAATATTCCCCTGCTGCAGAACACCCTCCGCCTATAATAAAGCAGTCCGGGTCTACTATTCCCGCCACACATGCAAGACCTTTCGCAAGATACATAGACGCCTTGTCGATAACCTCCAAAGCCTGCTCATCTCCTGCCTTTGCCGCGTCAAATACCGCTTTGGCATTGGCTTTTTTGCCAAGTCTTGCAATTCCTGTGGCAGAAGCCACCTGCTCAAGACATCCTGTTTTACCACAGCCGCATGTCCAGTCCAGCCCTTCAACTATGGGCAAATGTCCTATCTCAGCTGCGGCTCCATTAATTCCGTTGACAGGCTTATCATTCATAATAAGCCCTCCGCCGACGCCGGTTCCTACTGTGACAAAAAAAACGCTGTTATATCCTTTGCCACTTCCCTGCCAGTACTCTCCAAGCGCTGCAACATTTGCATCATTTCCTGTGCATATTTTATCCCTGTCAACTTCAAGCCGCTTAGCCATAGTGTCAGCCACATTAAATACGCCCCATCCGAGATTAACGCATTTATTGACTGTGCCATCGTCCATAACCGCTCCCGGCACACCTATGCCTACGCCTGCCAAAGCATCCGGCTCTATATTTTCCTCTTTAAGCACCTTTTTAATATAACTGCAAATATCGTCTAATATGTAGGCTCCTCCCTTCTCCGTTCGGGTTGGGATTTCATCCTTTCGCACGAGTTCGCCGGCTCCTGTAAATAAACCGCTTTTAATGCTTGTTCCTCCGATATCTATGCCAAAAATAACTTTTTTACTCATCCTCCTCATCGCCCTTCATGAGATTTTCCTGTACTCTTCTATAAAGCTCCTTCGCTGCATTATAGCCCATCTTTTTCTGTCTGTGGTTGACTGCAGCAGCCTCAACTATAACAGCAAGATTACGTCCCGGTCTGATTGGCAGTGAATGACACACCACTTTATTACCAAGATATTCCGTATATTCCTCTTCAAGACCTAATCTGTCATATTCCTTATCCTTATTCCAGTCCTCCAGCTTAATAACCATATCTATGGACTGTGTCTCTTTAATGCTCTCAACACCAAAAAGAGTTTTGACATCAATAATACCGATACCGCGAAGTTCGATAAAATATTTTGTAACTCCGGGCGCTGTTCCGATAAGCGTCTCGTCGCTTACCTTACGAATTTCAACCGCGTCGTCCGTAACCAGACGATGGCCTCTCTTAATAAGCTCAAGCGCCGCCTCGCTTTTACCGATACCGCTCTCTCCTGTAATAAGCACACCAACACCATACACGTCAACTAAAACGCCATGAATAACTATACAAGGCGCAAGCTGCACATTTAACCATCTTATTACTTCCGCCATAAATGCAGATGTTGCGTCCTTTGACTTGAGTATCGGTATATTAAACTTTTCCGCCAACTCAAGAATCTTTGGCTCAGGCTCCAAATTTCTGCAAAATACCAGACATGGTATATTGCTTGAAAGAAGCTGTGTGTACTGCTCAAACCTCTCGACATCTGAAAGGCTGTTAAGATACGCATATTCTACATTTCCTATTATCTGTATTCTGTCGTTTGCAAATTCATCATAAAATCCTGTAAGCTGCAGAGCCGGTCTGTTGACCTCAGGTGCATGAAGCCATATTCCGGACGCATCCACCTGCGGCGTAAGATTTTCCAGCTGCATTTTTTCAATTACTTTAGATAACTTTACTCTCTCGGTTCCGTTCATATTTACTCTCCTTGCTCCGGCGCTGGTATAATGCCCGCTTTGCGAACATTATACCATGTTTTTTCTTTAATGAAAATATTTGTATATATTTTTAGCGACTCTTTCTGTTATGCCGTCTGCTTCCATAAGTTTTTCCACTGACGCCTCTCTTATACAATTAATGTCCATAAAGTGTTTCATCAAGGCTTTGCGCCTTGCCGGACCTATTCCTTCTATGTTGTCAAGCACTGAACTTACCTGTGCCTTGCTTCGCAGGCTTCTGTGATATTCTATGGCAAAACGATGAGCTTCGTCCTGCACTCTGGTAATCAGCTTGAAGCCTTCGCTTCTCCTGTCTATAGGAATCTCTATATTGTTATAATACAAACCTCTTGTATTGTGATTATCATCCTTTACCATACCGCATACCGGGATATTAAGCCCTAATTCGCTAAGAACCTCCAATGCAATATTAACCTGACCTCTGCCGCCGTCCATCATTATAAGGTCAGGGTACACCTCAAACCCTGCGCACGCCTCCTTTGCACGCAGGAATCTCCTTGTGAGAACCTCTCTCATACTGCTGTAATCATCAGGTCCCTTTACTGTTTTTATCTTAAATTTGCGGTAATCATTTTTCTTAGGTTTACCGTCTTCAAAAACCACCATTGAACCTACGGATTCGATGCCGTTGGTGTTGGAAATATCATAGGCCTCAGCTCTCCTTATAACCGGAAGCCCAAGCCAGCCCGCAAGCTGCGCCATAGCGCCTATAGTCCGCTCCTGTTCACGCTTGATTTTTTCTCCATCTTGTATAAGAATATTCTGCGCATTCTTGTAGGCAAGCTCCACCATTTTTTCTTTGTCGCCTTTTTTAGGCGTAACAATGCCTACCTTGCGCTTTTTTATAGAGGACAGCCATTCAGCGATAACCTCTGCGTCCTCAATCTCTTCCTGAAGCATAACTACATTTGGTATATATGGAGTTCCGCCGTAATACTGCTTCATAAACTGGGATATAATCTCTTTTTTGCTGTCGCCCTCCGCCACAGACATATGAAAATGATCCCTTCCAAGAAGTTTTCCCTCTCTTATAAAAAATACCTGAACCACTGCGTCCGTTCCGTTGGAAGCACAAGCTATGACATCTCTGTCCATACCGTCGTCGGCTGTAATCTTCTGTTTTTGCGCAACCTGCTTTACACTTACTATAAGGTCTCTGTATCGGGCAGCTTCCTCGTACTCCATAGACTCCGCCGCCTGATTCATAAGCTCTGTAAGCTGCTTTAAAATAATATTATAATTGCCGTTTAAAAATTCAATAACGCTGTCAACAGATTCTCTGTATTCCGTCTCGCTTATATACCCCTGACATGGTGCGCTGCACTGTCCGATATGATAGTTTAGGCAGGGTCTTTCCTTCCCTTCATCCTTCGGAAGTTTTCTGCTGCATGTCCTGATTTTATACAGCTTGCAAAGAAGCTCTATTGTATCCTTAACCGCAGCAGCAGAAGTGTAGGGTCCGAAAAACTTCCCCGTTCCATGCTTTAAATTTCTTGAAAACAGCACTCTGGGAAATGCCTCGTTTACGGTAACCTTAATAAAAGGATATGTCTTGTCGTCCTTTAACATGGTATTGTATTTCGGACTGTACTCCTTTATGAGATTGCACTCAAGTACCAGCGCTTCCAACTCAGAATCCGTGATAATATATTCAAAATGGTCGATAAGAGATACCATTTTTTTGATTTTGGCTGTGTGGTTGGCGCTGGCTCTGAAGTATGACCTTACCCTTTTTCTAAGGCTTATCGCCTTTCCTACATATATAATTGTGTCTATTTTGTCATGCATTATATATACGCCCGGTTTATCCGGCAGCTTTTTTAACTCTTCTTCCAGATTAAACATAATATCTGTCTCCTTATGGCATATGCTTATGTCATAAGGCTATAGTACCACAAAATATTTAATCTGTAACCTCTTTAATAACGGCAATTTTTCAATAATTGCCTCGCGGATTGCCCTTATATCTTTGCACAGTTTCTTTTGCTCATCCTTTGAAACAGCCTCCTTGCTGCCGCTAAGCTGCATTTTCAATGTCATTTCCGTAATATATACAATGTCATATTTTACAAATATTTCCTGTACACCCTTTAAATATTTTGCATACATCTCATATGCCATATTGTCCGGTCTGCGGTATCCTGTGTAACCCAGCAGCTTCTCCAAAATTTCGTATGAGCCTATAAGATTTTCCTTAAGAATTTTATCAAGTCTTCGCTTGCGTGAATTATATCTTGCAATAAAGAACAGCACTGCTGCCGCAGCTATCACAACTGTCAGCATAGCTCCCCAGAATTTTTTCACAAAATTTAAAATGCCTGTAAATATTCCTGTACTGCCAGTCTGATTTTCTGCATTATTATCTTCTGAAGACGGCTTCTGTTCATTGCCGTTATCAGAGCTTTCCTCCTGCTCACTGTTGCTTTCATTCTCCGTCCGGGATTCGCCCTCCTGTGTAGTTTTCTCCTCAGATGAATCGGGTTTTTCATCATTTGTACCCATTATTCCGCTGCCCGAATACGCAGGCGTCACCTCAATCGGAAGCCAGCCATAGCCTGTAAGATATATCTCCACCCATGCATGGGAGGCTGTATCCTTTACCTCCACCGTATAACTTATAACCTTTGAATTTTCTCCAATATCATTAACCTTCTTATACCATTCATCATCAGTGGTTGATTCCTCGCCCTTGATAATCTGCTCCGGAGTCAGCACAAAGCCCTCCACATATCTTGCAGGAATTCCCGCCGCCCTGAACATAAGCACTGCCGAGCTGGCAAAATGTACGCAATAGCCTTTCTTGCTGTTAGTCAGAAAATAAGTCACAAAATCAGAGCCTTCCGGCACTCTTCCCGGCTCAAGCGTATATTCATAATTACTTGACAAATATTGTCTCACATATCTTACATAATTCAAAACCTCTTCGCTAGTATCGCAGGAATCCGGTATGTCAATCATATTACTTATTTGATTGCTTATATTTTCATCTATACTAAGCCATATATTTTTCGCCGTCTCATACTGGGTTGCTTCGTACTTTGCAAACTGCTCCTGATACATATATCTGTTATTATTCGACTCAGACAGTACATAATCCCCTCTGCCTATATGCGATAACCTGTTAATTACCGAAGAGTTTACATTATACCCGAATTCTATACCGGAATTATTATTTGAATTAACCGTCTTATAATTATAGGCATATATCTCAACCAGTTTATTGTACTCTTGCTTTGTATCCGCCACACTTTTGTAGTTGGTGTCATTGCCCTCCATCATCATAAAAAAATCTTTGTTTATATCATGGTTCTCATCAATTTTTCTGTCATTTGTCCATTTGTTTTCTCCGTAGTAATATGTTCTGCCATAATAGGTAGGTATATATTGCCTGCTTTCCGTAAGCTGTGTAGTTAAATATGCCAGCGTCTGATTTTTATACTCAACTCTGTCATAAGCTCCCAATTTTTGTCCCGATGGCATAGCAAGCCCTTGTTCGGTTCCGTTATTTTCCTTTTCTTCCGATTCTGTTCCCCTAAAAATCCAATTTTTGCTGCTGGAAAATCTTGCCTCTATAAAATCATTTACCGCCACAAAAAATTTAGGTTTATTATATCCGTCTCCACTGACTGCAAGAACAGCCAGCCCATACACTATCACCGTAACAGCCATGATTATTATGGCAGGCATAATTTTATTGCTGTCCTTTTTCATGGCCGCAGTGCACATCACATACAAAAAGCACATAAATATAGAACCCGCTGTGGGAATAATATTATAGGAGATCATAAGAAACATAAATGGAATTATGGTAGCAATTCCATAAAACATACTTTTTGATACAGTCACATTTATACTGACAACATATGCAACAACTGCACCTGCCACAATGGTGGCATATGAAACTGCATGCATGCGCGCTTCCTCTGACATTTGCCTGACAGGTATTCTGTACGCTGAAATGTCAATCCCTTTTTCCTTTCCCACATAAGACACAAAATCGTTAATTATGCAAATAATACCATTTTCCAAATCTGCATAAGCCGTAAATGCCACTGCCGCAACAATAATTATTGTTCCGCCTAAAATATATCTCCTGTGCTTTTTTATATTAAACAATGCTGCAAAAATTATTGACGCAAGGATTATTACCGCATAAAGCCAAACCTTTGAATCCATATATTGAAATTCAGAGGCAACAATCGTATTCATAATACCAATAGTACCTATTATTGTTATAAGCACCCGCATAACATAGCTTAATATAAAGTCTCTTTTTTTCATATCCGCCTCTCTCAAAAATATATCACATCTGTCTGTTATATCTATTTGTGATATTTATATTTATCTGTCATATCTTTCCGCAATATCCAGAAGCATTTCTTCCAAATTGTCATTTTTCACATTAAAGCTCCTATAGTTGTCACTTATGGAATCTGTTGAGGTCACGACAATAATGCTGTTATACCCTTCTTCCATATCTATTTTTTCTTTGACATACTCATCAAGCCTTCCCAATGCGCTGCTTCCGCATGCAATACCCATAAGCTCGACCATGCGTGAATCCAGCTGTTCTCTGTTTTTAAATGCTCCCTCATATATATCCTTTTTTGCGCTGTTCCACGCCAGAAAACTTGAATTTATGCCTCTTTCCGCATACATATTTCCTATGGAATACGCCGCTTTGTATATAAGATCCAAATCATCCCTGAACCCGTCTGTATCCTTTTTCTCCAAATCTACAATAATATAGTTGCAGCGCTCAATTTCCTCGCCATACTGCTTAATTATATAATCATCCGCCACTGCGCTGAGCTTCCAGTGTATATGGCTCAGGGCATCGCCCTCTCTGTATTCCCTAAGCTCCATAAGCTCAGTATTATCACTTTCATTATATGAAAGCCTGTAATCCTCTTCATTATCCGTATTCCTGACCTGTATGCCGGTAAGTTCCACCAGTTCAGGGAACACAACCGCTTGGTTGGTGTGATTGTATTTTATTGACGATGAAAATATCTGCATATAGTCTCTGCAAATAAGCCTGTCTATATTAAGTCTCACTATACCGCAGTGACGAACCTTAATATTCAAAAGGGTCTGACCCATTTCTGCATTTTCACCCATCAGCACATTGTAAACATCCCTTCCGCCGTTATTATTCACTTTCACGTTAGCCTTTAAAGCGCACCAGGGCATAGGTATTTTAATTCTGTTAGTCATTTTAAGCTTTGCTACAAGAGTATCGCCCTTATTAATTCTGGACTCCGCAAAAAAACAGAACAATTTAACCTGTAACTTTGAAATCCTATAAATAATCCATGAAACAAATCCCACTGCCGTCACAATTATAAACATTACCAGCATTTCCGGCTCGTCATAAAATGCATTAAGCAGAATAATCACCACCAGACATGCGATATATATTAACTTTCTACTTCTCATGAAATCATTCCTCTGTGTTGTCTGACTTTATGTTTACCATATGATATTATCATTCTTTTCGCTCATGGCGATGGTTGGAACAGGTACATTTTCTATAATTGCTTTTATGGCTGACTTCTCTGTAATGTTAGTACGCCTTATTCCCCTGTTAATTACAAGCCTGTGACCTATTACGTCTTCCAAAATGTACTGCACATCCGAAGGAATTACATAATCCCTGCCCCTTAAAAACGCCTCCGATTTGGACATGGCAATAACCGCAATGCTGGCTCTTGGACTCATTCCCTGCAAAATTTCTTTTGAATTTCTTGTGGCGTTGGCAATTCTTGCAACATAATCGTAAATGGTGTCATGCACATATACCTTGTTGGCAGCGTCTCTCATCCCCAAAAAATCTTCATATGTCACAATCTTGTCCAACTCAGTGCCTGCAGCCTGCTTACTTTTCATAATATTTATCTCGTCATTTATGGCAGGATAGCCCATAGAAATTCTTATCATAAATCTGTCAAGCTGAGACTCCGGCAGCTTCTGTGTTCCGGCAGCGCCTAAATGATTTTGCGTTGCAAGCACTACAAATGGATCCGGCAGCTTTTTAATACTGCCGTCAACGGTAACTGCGCCCTCCTCCATAACCTGAAGCAGCGCGGACTGTGTTTTCGGCGAAGTTCTGTTAATTTCGTCCGCCAGAAGTATATTGCACATTGCTGCGCCATCTCTGTATTCAAAGCTATTGGCAGCCTTGTTATACATATTAAATCCCACAATATCGGAAGGCATAACATCCGGCGTAAACTGTATTCTGTTATATTTCAGGTTCAATACCTGCGCAAATGACGTCGCCATAGTTGTTTTTCCGACACCCGGAATATCCTCTATAAGAACATGTCCCTTAGCCAGAATCGCCATCATAATTTTGCATAGCACCTCGTCCTTGCCGATAACATTTTTTTTGACCTCCAGCAATACCTGCTTTGCCTTCTTTATATAATATCTGTTGTCTCCCATAATAAATAGTCTCCTTAAATTTTAGTATTACCCGTAAGTTACATACTTTGAATTTTTATCAAACAGTTTCAGAATACTCTTGTCAATGATAAAGCTTTGCGACCTGCCGTACTCAAGCCCGTCAAGATTTGCTGCTGTTCTGAAGCCGTTACACTGTATAACTAAGTTTCCGTTTGGCGATATATACCAGTTATCATCATTTTTGACGCTCTCCTCAATTTTTGCTTCGCCTATATAATTATCTGATATACTCTGCAATGAAAAAATTCCTTCCTCCACCATCTCATTAATTTCCTGATTTATAACTGTTGCTATTGCACTGCACACCATATCCTGCGGATATACATCTGTAATGCTGAGACGCTGTCCTGTATCCACATCATAATTACTGTAATAAACCGCAAGCTTTTTCTCTATATTTGTTCCGCCGCTGCTGGCTACTTCCTCATATTTATTGGTAAAGCTTATAATATTTTGAACTCCGCTATAATAACTGCTGTTATGACTTACTGAAAAATCAGCCTTTACGCTGACTTCTGCATACTTGTCGTAGGCGCTTGCGTTTACATAATATTTATCCTGCAGGTAACTGTCAATCCTCTGAGCATATTCGTCATATACGCTGCTAATCTCTGTAAACTTATTTCCCTGCTTATACACATCCGGCGTCTGATATGTCCTCTCTATATTTATTTTGTCATTCTTATAGCTTCCTCTTACACTTGTATATATAGAAACAACACTAATTTTCTCAGAAACGGCATTTGTCTGTTCATAGTTATCACTTTCTGAAATATTGTTGCTATTGAGATTTTCGCTTATAATATTCTGATTTATGTTATTTTCACCGTCGTATATTTTCTCTGTGATGCCTGTGCTTGGGCCATAGGCATGGCTGTTCTTAATTCCATCTATACCGCCAAGTATCTGTTCAATCACCATCAGCAGCACAACAAAGGCTGCAATTCCCGCCACATTAAGTATAGTATTTTTCAGCATATCACTTCTATTGTTCACTCTCTGACATTCTGCACATTCATCGCCCGCAATTCCATCAAATATTTCTGAGCGCTCAATAATCTCTCGCACCTGTGCTTGTATCTCTGTTTTTGTCGGATACTTCACTCTCGTCATATTCCCGCATCTCCTTTCTGAGTTTTTTAACTAACCCATAATACTTTCTCTTCACACCTGACAGAGATATTCCGGTCTGCCTGCTAATCTCCTCAAATGTATATTCTTCCTTTACCTTCATCTCAAATATTTTTCTTGCTTCTTTGTCATATCCACCTAATTTTTCTTGGATTTTATCGCTCTCATATCTATATATAGCTGATTTTTCCACATTATCCAAAGCTTCCATATCCCTGCCATCCAATGGCAAAGTCATGGAATTTTGGAGGCCTTGTTTACTCCTTCTGTAATCTATAATTCTATTCTGGGCAATTTTTACAATCCATGTCTTAAATGACGCCTTGCTGTTGTTGTACTGCTCCAGCGACCGAAGCACCAATATAAATACCTCCTGAGTCAAATCCTTCGACAATTCCTCATCCATAGTCTGCAAATAAATTACTTTGTAAATATATTTGTAATGCCGCTCTATCAACATCTCCGCGGCAATTTTATCATTATCCGAAATAATTCTTTCCACAAGATAATTATCTGACTCCAGCATCCGGTCCGCTATTTCCTTTAATACACTAACTCTTTTTACCTCTTTATCTTTTGCCATTTTGTAGTTGCACCTCCTTGCTGCCCTTCGTTTATATATACGAAAATTACAATTACTTAGTTCGGCTATTTTTTAAGATTTAATTATATGATGTTGAGCCAAAAGCCCCTTCATGGCAAAACCGACACAATTATGTGTGTTTGCATGCTCTCTTCCAAATAGTTTCTAAATATTAGTATAAAATATTATTTGTCTGTTTTCTATACAAATTTTCCCGCCAGCCGCATTCCTGTGAATCTTTTTTTGCAATGGCGGGATTGCAATTTTGTCAGACTGCGCAAATCTATTTTACAAAAAATGCGCATGCAAACTGACATATAGCCCGGTTTGCATGCGCATATTATATTTAATCTTTATACCACTTTCGTTAATTCAACTTAGAAGTCTACCTCTGTATCATAGTAGCAGCACTTAAGAAGCTTCTCCATCTCCTCCTGGCTCGGCTGACGAGGATTTGAACCTGTGCAGGCGTCAAGCAACGCATTAGCTGCAATATTAGGAAGCTTCTCTAAGAACTCAGCCTCAGGAACGATTCCTGTCTCCGCCGGAAGACCGCCCTCTCCATAATTCTTAATACACTGTGGAATATTGAGGTCATCATTCATCTTGCGGAGCATTGCGATAAGAAGATTAACCTTCTCCTCTGTCGTATTGCCGCCAAGATCTATGAAATCCGCAATATCAGCGTATCTCTTAGCTGCCGTCTCGTCCTTAGAATTAAACTTAATAACCTTTGGAAGGTACATAGCATTAGCTGCACCGTGGATAATGTGTCCATTTTCAAAAGCAGCACCTGTCTTGTGAGCCATTGAGTGAACGATACCAAGAAGTGCATTAGAAAATGCCATACCTGCAAGACATTGTGCGTTGTGCATTGATGCTCTTGCATTCATATCTTCGTTATATGAATTAACAAGGCTTGCCTTAATCATCTTAATTGCGTGGAGAGCAAGCGGGTCTGTGTAATCGCTGTTAGCTGTTGATACATAAGCCTCAACTGCATGCGTTATAGCATCCATACCCGTATGAGCAACCAGCTTCTTAGGCATTGTCTCTGCAAGCTCAGGGTCAACTATGGCAACATCCGGTGTAATCTCGAAATCTGCCAAAGGATACTTGATACCCTTCTGATAGTCTGTGATAACCGAGAACGCTGTTACCTCTGTAGCCGTACCTGAAGTAGAAGATACTGCACAGAAATGAGCCTTTGTACGAAGCTTTGGAAGACCAAATACTTTACACATATCTTCAAATGTTGTCTCAGGATATTCATATTTAATCCACATCGCCTTTGCAGCATCGATTGGTGAGCCGCCGCCGATAGCAACAATCCAGTCAGGCTCGAACTCTGTCATAACCTCTGCTCCCTTCATAACCGTCTCTACAGATGGGTCTGACTCAATTCCTTCAAAAAGCTTTACTTCCATACCTGCTTCCTTAAGGTAAGCCTCAGCTCTGTCAAGGAAACCATTTCTCTTCATAGAACCTCCGCCTACGCAGATAATAGCTTTCTTTCCCTTTAAAGTTTTAAGTGCTTCCAATGCGCCCTTGCCATGATATAAGTCTCTTGGTAATGTAAAACGTGTCATTTTAAAATACCTCCTGAATATGTAATAAATAAATTAATTACGTCTGTTAAACATTTAACAAATCTTGTGTGCATTATATAACTATTCCAGCTTAAAATCAATAGCTTTAAGCAAACTTCTGATAAATTTTTATCAATCTTTCGGCAGTTTCTTAAAAAAGATTATCATAAACGGTATAACTGTGGCAAACGCCAGTACATCTGCTACAGGCTGTGCCAGCTGTATTCCAAGAAATCCCATACTTCTGGTCATAATAAGCAGCGTAGGAATAAAATATACCCCGCTTCTTAACATAGAAACTATTGTAGCTCCCATTTTTTGTCCTGTACTCTGCAAAGTCATATTGGAAAGTACTGTAAGCGGCTGTAAAAATAAAGCCACACACTGATATCTCAGCGCTGCCGTTCCAAATTCAATTACCTCTGCGTCATCCCTGAATATACCGATGGCCTGAGACGAGCATAAAAGCCCTATCACAGCAAAGCTTCCCATCATAATCTCGCTTGCCATAAGGGTAAAGCGGAACGCCTTTCTAACTCTGGTATATTTACCGGCTCCGTAATTAAAGCCGCATACAGGCTGAAAGCCCTGACCTATACCAAGTCCCACAGAGAAAATAAACATACTGATTCTTGACACAATACTCATAGCCGATACGGCCGCATCGCCGTAAACTCTTGCCTCACGGTTAAGCATCATGGTTGAAATACTCGTAAGTCCCTGCCTTACAAGACTTGGAAAACCTGTTGCCACAATATCTGCCACATCTCTAAACCGCCTTGTAAATTTCCTTATAGAAATTTTACTTTCTGTCTTACCCGAAACAAACATAAATAGCAGTATGGCAAAGCTTACAACCTGCGACAACGCAGTTGAAAGCCCCGCACCGTCAATGCCCATACCAAGCACAAACATAAAAAACGGATCTCCCGCCATATTAAGTATTGCTCCCGCCAGCAGTCCCACCATAGCAAGAAGCGCTTTTCCTTCAAATCTCAGAATATTATTCAGCACAAATGAGCTTGCCATAAACGGAGCCGCAATAAGTATGTATTTTATATATTCCTTCGCATATGGCAATATTGTATCCGTACTTCCCAAAAGGTACATAAGAGGCTCCATAAATACAAAGCCCACAATACCTATGACTGCTCCTGTCACAAGAGCAAGGAAAAAGCTCGTAGACGCTATCCTTGAAGCATTTTCACTGTCCTTATGTCCAAGCTGCCTTGATATAATGCTTCCTGCACCCTGTCCATACATAAATCCAAATGCCTGAATTATCGCCATAAATCCAAACACAATGCCTACGGCTCCGCTGGCGCTTGTTCCCAGCTTTCCCACAAACATAGTATCCGCCATATTATAAATGTTTGTGACAAGCATACTTATCGTCGTCGGTATTCCCAGCTTTATAACCAGCTTTCCAACCGGTTCCTGAGTCATTTTGTCATACTGATTATTATATTTTTTCTGATTTGTAAATATACCCATAATCCGCCTTCATTTATAAACACAAAACAATATTATAGCAAAATCCCACTGTCTCTACTAAGACCGCAGGATAAATATAAGTTATCTATTACGCCTAAATTCATAATCGCATTATACTTTAACGCTATATGCGCATTATATAATTTATCATACATACAATATTACATAATGCTCTTTACAGTCTTTACTACATTATCAACTGTAAACCCGAATTTCTCAAACAACTGATTTGCCGGACCTGATGCTCCGAAGCCCTTCATTGAAACAACTGCTCCGTCAAGACCAACATATCTGTACCAGCCGAAATCTGACAGTGCCTCTACAGCAACTCTCTTTCTGCAGCTCTTTGGAAGAACCTTCTCCTTGTATTCTTCCGTCTGTTCCTCAAACACATCCATACTCGGCATACTTACAACGCTTACATCTATACTCTCTTCTGCCAGCTTGGCTTTTGCGCCAACTGCCAGTGAAACCTCTGAACCGCTTGCTATAATGATAGCGTCCGGCTCTGCCTTAGAAGAAGCAGCTATTACATATCCTCCCTTTAAAGCTTCCTTTGACGAGCCTTCCATCTGAGGCAGGTTCTGTCTTGTAAGTACAAGTCCCGTAGGCGTGTCCTTTGACTGAATCGCATATGCCCATGCAGCCGCTGTCTCCACTCTGTCACAAGGTCTGTAAACCGTAAAATTAGGCAATGAACGGAATGCTGCGAGCTGCTCTATAGGCTCATGCGTAGGTCCGTCCTCGCCAACGCCGATACTGTCATGTGTAAATACATAAGTAACCGGCAACTTCATAAGTGCTGAAAGTCTCGCCATTGGCTTAGTGTAATCACTGAATACAAAAAATGTAGCGGCAAATGACCTGAGTCCGCCATGAAGCGCAATACCATTAGTGATTGCTGTCATAGCCTGCTCTCTTACGCCAAAATGAATATTGCTTCCGGCATAATTGTCCTTAGAAAAATCTCCTGCATCCTTCATATTTGTCTTATTGGAAGGTGCAAGGTCCGCTGAACCTCCAATCAGATTAGGCATATGCGCCTTAATCAGATTAAGCACCGTACCTGACGTACTTCTTGTAGCCTCAGGCTTATCTCCTGCTGCCCAGTACTCTTCAGATTCAAATAAATCTGTCAAATCAAATCCATTGTAATATTTGTCCCAGAGCTCCTTCATCTCAGGAAACTTGCCGCAGTACTCAGCAAAAAGCGTATTCCACTTTGCCTCTGCATTTTCACGCTCGGCGGCTATAAACTTATAGTTATCATAAACCTCCTGCGGAACCTCAAAAGCTTCCTTGCAAGGCCAGTTCAGATTTTCTCTTAAGGCGGCTACATTTTCATATCCCAAAGGCTCGCCGTGTGCGCTTGCCTTGCCCTGTTTTGCAGGACAGCCGTATCCAATCAGTGTGTTAATCTTAATAAGCGAAGGCCTTGTCTTATCAGCCTTAGCCTCCTCAATGGCTGCGCCGATAGCCGCAAGGTCATTTCCGTCCTTAACCTCGATGGTCTGGAAACCAAACGCCTCAAAACGCTTCATTACATCCTCAGTAAATGCTATATCAGTGCTTCCCTCAATAGAAATATTGTTAGAATCATAAAGAACAATTAGCTTATCCAATGCCAATGTTCCTGCCAGTGAAAATGCTTCCGAAGAAATACCCTCCATCATACAGCCGTCGCCGCCAAGCACATAGGTATAATGGTCAACCACATTATAACCGTCCTTATTAAATACAGCCGCAAGATGCTTCTCAGCCATAGCCATACCAACAGCCATAGCCATGCCCTGTCCCAAAGGTCCTGTTGTAGCCTCAATACCTACCGTATGACCGTACTCAGGATGTCCCGGCGTAAGAGAATCCAACTGTCTGAAATTCTTAATATCCTCAATAGATAAATTTCCATATCCAAACAAATGAAGCAGCGAATACAAAAGCATTGAGCCATGTCCGCCTGAAAGCACAAATCTGTCCCTGTTTTCCCACTTAGGATTTTTAGGGCTGTGATTCATATGCCTGCTCCATAATTCGTAAGCTGCCGGCGCTGTTCCAAGAGGCAGTCCGGGATGTCCTGACTTTGCCTTCTGAATTGCGTCCGCTGACAAGATTCTAATTGCATTAACCGACATTTCATCAATATTACTCATATTTTCCTCCATATTATCTGTAAAATAGTATTTCATTGCCCTGCAATATTATTCTCTAAAATCTGCTGCTGACAGGAACTTAATATCTCCGCCTCCCGTAAGTTTCTTTCTAAGTCCACCGAACAGCTTCTTTGAAGCTCTTATTTCAGATTTATCTATTGCGCTGTTGACTATCTCCTTAATGTCATCCAGCTTAATATTATCGGTTATATTATGAAGCTTATCAATCCTTAAATAAAGCTCAAGCAAAGCATCCTCGTCAACCTCATACATTTTCTTTCTTGCGAACTTTCTTGCGATTTCCACAAGCTCGTTGACTGTATATTGCTTCAGCACAATCCTGTGATTAAACTTCTCCGTAATCTCAGGATTGAAATTTATAAGCACATTCATCTCTGAATCCGCGTCCTCAAAAATAACTATCATTCTGCCTGTATCCTGCTCCAGACAGCGCATAAGCTCATCCATTCTCTTAGGCTCAATAACTCCGGCGTCCTCGACTATAAGGGCTGTTCCCATAAGCTTTGGCATTGCCTTTTCTATACCCCGGCTGTTGATGCTGTCCCCGGTCGTCTTTGCAATCTTTTTAGTATTGTCAGGATAGAGAAAATTAATAGCCCTCACTATTGTTCTTGCCAAATCTATTTTATCTGAGCTTGAATTTCCTGAAATAATAAGGTTTCCGCTTCTTGAAGTATTCATCTTCATCTCTGCGTCAATGGAATCAAAATATTCCACAAGCTGGCTTTCAATACCCGGCATTTCTCTGTATTTTCTAAAGAACTTTGCAAGGTCGCCAGCCAGTCTCTTTTCTTTGTCTCTCACCACAATCTGACCTTTAACTGCCGGATTTTTTATCTTGACATCGGCCTGCTTCTTCGCAAATATACCGGCGTTTTCATCATCGCCATTTTCTGTGGCTGCCGCCGCATTATTCGCCTGTATAATCTCGTCTGTTACAGGTTCAAAACTTGCAGTCGCCAGATTAATAATCTTTGGATTTTCAACTGTAGCCGTATATTCTGATTCCGCAGGAATATCCTCCTGAACAGGCGCAACATTGTCAGCGTCTATGACCTCTGTATCGCTTACCGACACGGCAATTTCCTCCGCTGCCTTCTGTGCAGCCTCTTTCGCCAGCAGTTCTCTTAATTCTCTGTCACGCTGTGCAGCTTTTTCTGCTGCTGCTTTTCTTGCCACAGCCTCTTTTTCCGCCGCAGTTCTTTCCATTGCCTCTTTCTCGGCAGCTTTAACCCTCTTTGCTTCTCTCTCGGCAGCCTCACGCTCTAATATTTCTTTTGCCAGTTCTTCCCTTGCAGCCTGTTGGGCCGCTTTTTCTTCCTCAATCTTTCTTTGCTCAATCTGCTTAGAAACCTCCGCAGCTTCTTTTAAATTAGCAACAGCCTCCTCCAGTTTAAGAGTAGCCTTTCCCGTTCTTATGGCTAAATCTGTCTTAGCGGCATGAAGCATCATCTGAGTATGCGCTTTTATTCTAAGCTCTGCCTCATTCGGCTCCTGTCCCTGCTCTAACGCTTTCGCTCTCTGTTCAGCGATAATGCGTTCATATGCTGCGCTCTTTTCTTCCTTCTCGTCAAGAAGTCTCTCAAGCTCCTGTCTTGAATACTCTTTCGTATTCTGCTTTCCGTATTTCTCCTCGCGCACACTCTCAAGCCAGTCTGCCAGATTAAGCTGTCCTTCTATCTGCTCATCCTCCGGATTAACCTCTTCATCCGACTGCATAACAACGCTGCCCGGCTGTACGCCTGATTCAGACACAGCATTTTGCGCGCCTGCCTCGTTAGCAATGCTGGAAATACCGGAAATGTCCGGACTATCTAAAGCCCCTGAAGAAATTCCTGAAGCTGCTGAATCTGTCAAACCGGAACTGCTTTTATCCTCATAGTATGCTTTACCCGGTCTTAAACTTGCAAATTCATCTTCATCCTCCAAATATCCGCTGAGATTTTTAGCAATCTCCTCCTGAATATTCTGGGTGTCATATATGCTGTAGCTTGGCACAACAACCTGCTCTGCCATAGCGTCATCTCTTGCCTGCAGCTTTCTTAAAGCCTCTTTGGTTTCCTCCTCAAGCCTCTCGGCTTCGTCCTCCTTGCTCATCCGGTCATAATTGCTGTTTATCTTTTTCTTGGCATTAGCAATCAGCTCGCGAAGGTTGTCCGGTATCTGGCTTGATATTTCCGAAGCCTCTTCAGATGCTTCTTCTGTCTCCTCAAAATCCTGTTCCTCTTCCGAAACCGGTTCTTCTGCAGCCTGTTCTTTTGATTCCGACGGTTTCACAGCCTCCCAACTGCTCTCCTCGCTGTCGTCTGCGTCCTCTATGTCTACAATTTCGCCTTCCTCGTCCTGCTCCTGAGACTCTTTCCCATTTGCACTGAAAGTTTGAATAACGCCCGTATCGCCGCTCAAATAATCCTCGCCAATCTCCGAAAATATCTCAATAGCCTCTGTGTGACGTTCTTCCTGCTGCAAATTTACCGCACCGTACTTAGGCTCTCCCGATAACTTTGGCTCGTCCTCAGGAATTTCCACATCCCCCTCGTCCTCATTTAAAAATTCCTCAAGCTCGTCCTTCTGTATCTTTGCCAATTCCTGCTGCTGCTTGAACAATATCTCTTTGGTAACTCCCAAATCCTGTTTTCTGTTGGCAGCGTCCGCCTGAATTTTCTTCTGCATTGTAGTAAGGTTTGCTCCCTGCTCTTTCTTCAGCATAAGCGCCTTTTCCACAAATGTTCCGTCCTGAAACCACAAAATTATATCGTCACATGTCTTGATACACTCGTCTTTTCTTCCTGTCTTAGCATAAAGACAGGCAAGGCTGTAAAGATATTTTTCATCAGCCTCCAGTTCCTTATACTCCTCAAGAATACCTATAAGTTCATTATCTTTAGCGCCCTCAGCCTTCCTCAGCTCATAAAAAAGCACATACCTGTTGGCATCGTGAGGCGACATTCTGTCATATTCATCATAAAGCTCATCAGCCTCTTCAAACTGGCCAAGCTTTATCAATAACTGTGTCAGCTTATATACAAGTTTCCTTCCGCCGAGGTTGCGATTATACGCTATAATAGCCATATCTCTTGCTTCCTCATAATCCCCTACTACCTCCTGCACATTTATAACTGTGGCAAGAACCGACCAGTCCTTTACCTTCATCCAGTTTATCTCTCTTGCAAGAGCCGCAGCCTCTTTATATGCCTTCTTTGCCGCAAGTTTCTTAATCTGATCAATTTTAAGATTCATTTCATATTTATCCAAATCCGACGCCACCTTTTCTCTAAAATTTAAATCCCATTCCGGGCAGTTATATTTTGTCTTATATATAAACACAATTAGTATCTGTCAAAATATTATTCCATATATGTCATAAGTTTAACACAGCCGACTTTACTTGTAAACCACCACATTTTACAAGATTTAATCCGGCAATCTGTCATTTATATAACGACATAGCCCTGTATATGCAAAATCGCCGTTATGAAAATACCATAACGGCGGTTTTCTAATCTGCATATTTTCTATTCTACATAGGAAACTCAAAACTTGCCTGCTCATAATCCATTCGTGTGTACTCCATCCGGTTCTGGTTGGTCTTGCTGTAATAATCAACGACAACCGTCTGCTGCCTCTTATCAACCAGCTTCTGACCAAGAATATAATTCACGTCAAAACGTCCGGTTATGGCAGGGGTAGCGCCTCTCGCCGGAACGATAAGCTGCACATGATTAGTCTTAAGCAGCCTAAATATCGGCTCCCAGATGTATATATCCTTAGCCGCACCAAACGGATTATCAATAAATATCGTTTTTCCGATAAGCGCCGCATCCTTAGATTCTGCATTTATGCTTGAAATGTAATTTATTATGGCAATCAGGAACTGGATATATATGCCCTGCGACTGTCCCGTGGAGCCAACAGCCTCCTCGTATTTCAAATAGCGGCTCTGATCTTTAATGCGCTCTCTCTTATAAAGATCTATGCGCACCCCGTTCATATCCGTTACGATAACCGAAAACATTCTTTTCCATGTAAGACGGTTACGGATATATTTAAGCCTCTCCTCAACACTCTTAAAGCTTTCCGCTATTATTATTGTCTCATCTATATAGGAAGACATTCTCTCCTTATATAACTCCTCTTTGATATACGGAATGTACAGACCAATTATTGATATAACCTCGTCGTCAAGCGTAATATTTGAAAGCTTAGTAAGCCTGTCCAGCTCGGCTTTAATGTTACTGCAGGTCTGAATACAGCGGTTCTCAAAATTATCTTTAATCCGCTCCATATCCTCAATGCCTTTTGCAACTCTATCCTTTTCAAGCTGTATAAATGTATTTGTCTCCTTAAGTCTTTCCGCCAACTGCTGCGTCTCGTTTCTGCTCTCCGGCATTTTAACAGATGTGCGTATTTCACCTGCAAGCTCTCCCGCATCAAATCCCATAAGCAAATCCATTAGCTTCTGTTTCTGCTTATCGTACTCATCTCTCTTGCGGTACGCCAGCTTCATATGCTTGTCGTACTCTTTAGAAATGCTCTCATACGCCGTTATATCTTCCGGCTTGAAAGTCACTCCGGCCCCAACAGCCTCACCTGGAACTGCATCATTGCCAACTTCGCCAGCCGCTATTTCCGGAATTGTCATACCTGCGCCTGACACAATTCTCTCCAAATCCTTTTCTACCACATATATATCTTTAAGATTTTTCACTCCGCGCTGATGTTTAGCCTGCACCTCTTTTATATTATCTCCAAGCTTCTTTATCAGCTCCTTGTGCCGGCGCATAAAGTTCTCCGGATTTTCACACTCAAACGGCTCAAATGCGCCATACTTTTCTTCTATCTGATTAATTCCATGCGCGATACTTCCCTCAAGCCTGTTCATCAGGGCATTTTGTGCATCCAGCTCCTCCCTCTGTGTCTTGGAAGCCTCCTTTATCTTGCTAATCTGCGCTTTTACATTTTGCAGCTCCACAGGCTCGCTCTTTGAAATAACCCCCTCCTCAAATCCATTTTTAATATTCTCAAAAGAAGAACCTCTGTACTCTATGGCATTTTTACACTTCTCCATAGACGCCCTGTAATGATTCATAAGGGCCTCCTTATCGGCAACATCAACATTTTCCTTGTCAAGAACTGCCTTCAAGCCAAAAAATCTGCTCTCCAGTCTGTCTCGGTCAAGTCCCTTTAACGCTTTCTCAAACGCAGCACTTGTAGTTTCCATGCTGCTCTCCTGTGCTGCTTCACCTTCCGCATAAAACTGATAATTATTCTCCCAGTCGTTTTTAAGTGCAGCCAAAGCCTCTGCTGCATTAGCATACAGTTCATTTGACACAGAGTATGCTCTCTCCGCCTCCGATACTGCCAAAAGCGCCCCGGCAGCCTCGTCCGACGCCTGTTTTGCCGTTTCCCTGCCCTCTTTCAGACTGTCGTATTTCTGCGACAATCTGTCTCTGTTCTCCTTTGTCATATTGAGGATTTCCAGTCTGTGCCTGCACTCCGCCAGCTTATCCTTTCGATCCTCAACCTTAGCCTGCATTTCCTCTATATCCTTTGCATGCCTCTTCGCGCTCTGCTCAAGCTCCGCCCAATTTTCGCTGTTAGCCTCAAGCTGAGACTTAATTTTATCACTGTCCGCAAGCTGCCCCTGCGATATAACCGCATTTTGCTCTGTCACAAATATATAGTCTTCCCAGACAACCTGCTTTCTGTCCTCCTGTTTCTCCATTTTAAGCCTTAAATTTTCAAGTTCCTCGCCCGCAACTGCCAGTTCCGCTTCAAGTCTTGCCTCGTCCCGCAGAAACGCCATATCCTTCATGGCAAACGCCACAAGCTCTTTGTTGACCTCCAGCTTAGTGTCATACAAAATCTGTTCGCTTATGACCGGAATTGCAAACGCTCCTCTCTCAAAGTTAAGAAGCGCTGCGTCCTCCTTAATTCTCTCAAAATCATTTTTAATTATAAAGCTGTACTCTACAAATGGTGCCCGCTTAAACACATCTCTTTTTTGACCGTTGTTTAAAGTCTTAAACCACTCGTGTCCCTCAACCACATCCTCTCCATACCGGGATTCCAAGTACTCCTTGAGCTTATCCCGCAGAGGATTGTCAAATGTATAGCTGCCATTTTTTGCCTTGTCAATATATTTTTGCAGATGGTTGTACTCCTTCTCGATCTGGTGGTATTCCCTCTCCATTTTTCTATAAATTGTAATTATCTGCTCTGAAAGCTCCTTACAACCCACAGCATTGTACACTTTTTGAAGGCTTTCCAGCCTTTCCACATCCTGCGTCTGCCTTCCTGCCGCTTCCTGCGCCCTGTCCAGCTCCTGCCGCAGTATTTCGTTGCGAACCGCAAGTCCTGATATATCCGCATTACACTGAGACAATTTTCCTGAAATCTCCTCATATCGACGGCTTTCCTCATCAAGCATGCATTTTTCATGGACTATCTGCTCATTGACAGCCTCTATTTCAGCCTCTGCATTTTCTGCAACAATAAGTCCTGCCTTTTCCATAAGAGCTGCGAGCTGCTTTTCTTCTCCCGCAATTTCCTGTTCAGTAAACGCCACAAAACTGCTTTTTACCGTATAATTTTTCCTTGCCTCCTCAAGCGCCGTCTTTGCCTCCTCAAGCACAGCTTCGTTTCGCTTCACGCTATTTTCCGCGACCTTTAATCTGTCTGTAATGGACGCTTCCTTAAGGTCGTTGTCGTCCTTTATAAGATTTGCGATAGCCTTAAGCTCCGCTATAATGTCCCCTTTTTCCCTCATTCTGTTATTGATGGTTTCACTGACAGTCGTAAGCTCCTTAAGGTAATTGGCATAATCTGCATAATCATTGGCAGACTCCATCTGTGTAAGCTTACTCTTAAGCTCTGCAAGCTGTCTGTCGCTTGCCTCAAGGCTCTTGCAGCTCTCATCAGCCATCGCCTTAATATCCATCAAAGATTTCTGCTCGCTTATAACTTCCGCAGTTTGGATACCTCTCTGCTCAGACACCATTTCCTGCTGCATTTTTTCAAGCAGATTTTCCAATGATGTCTGGGCTTTTTCCTGCGCAATAATCTCCTGCTTACATGCCACAAGCCACTGAAAAAGCTGATTTTCAAGCTCCTCTTTTCTATTATAAAATTCAACAAATGTATTTACATAATCAGCAAAATTATCTATGGCCGACATCTGGCTGTCATAGGCATTTATGCGGGCATGCTTTTTAGACAGCTCCAGCAGCTTGTCTTTAATATCAAGCAATGTCTGCGCCATCTTTCCCTCGTCATTATCCACGCCCAGCTTATTGTTAAAAGACTTCTGAATAATTTCCTCAATCAGCAAATCCTCAACTACCTTTCGGCTGGTTCTGTAATTAGTTTCAAAATATGTTCTTACATGCCCCTCCGTTTTGTTGATTCCCCTGATAATCTCCCACTGACTCTCAAAAATCCCATACTGGGAAATAAAATTCTGGTAATCTCCCTTTCTGTCAAATATATAGACAGACACACCAAAATCCTTCTTCTCAAGTTCTCTCAAATACACCTTGAGACCATTGTAGGTAATACGTTCGCCGTTGCTTACCAGCGGCAAATTTTTAATGTCGTTATCACCAAATTCCCTATAAAAAATGCAGTAATTAAAATACTCCACGCTTGTATTTCCGCCGAAAGCCCCGCTGCCCTGAGACAAAGCTGCTATTCCTTCTGCTCCTGACAACAAACCTTCTGCTCCTGACTGATCACCCGCCGATAAACCTGACGCACCGTAATTTGCTCCTGACCCACTGCGCACTGCGCCGTCGTCCTCATCTCCCGCAGCCTTTGCCCTTCTTGCGCAAAAGCCGGTAGTCATATATTTATAATTATCCTTCTGATAGCATGCGTCCAGCTTCCACTCCACCAGCGAATGAATTACAGTATTACCGCCTCCCGGCCGGAAAAGTTTCTCTATAGGCTGCTTGTCGTCCAGCGTACAATTAGGAATAACATTTTGCAGAAGAAGCAGCATAAGAAGACTCTTGCCGCCGCCGTTGGCTAGATCATAAATAGTGTTGCTGCAATTAAATCTCATTATAAAATCGTCATAAAATTGCGTTCCGAAATTATATTTAACATTATTTACCCTGATTCTGTTAATCTGAGGCATTACTCTTCCCCCTTTCTCACCAGAAGCTGCGCAAATCGGCCTCTGTAGTCGTCAAAATAATTTTCTATAAGCGCCCTGAAACGGTCCGTCGGATAATATCTGCCCCTGCTCTCCGCCAGCAGCTCTTGGGATACAAGAAAATTAAACACCATTTTCACAAAGCCCGCCTTAGAATTTCTGGCAGCCCTGACTCCCGACTGTTCCTCAACCGTCGCCGCCGGCAGCTCCTCCCAGCTTAACGCAATCTGTTTAAAGCTGTTTTCCTCAATCTCATCAAGGACAATTCCGGCTTTCCTGTCAATTATTCCCGATACCGCCCTGTCCACATTTTCTATAATATCCTCAACCTTTACAAATTCAGCATAGGTCGAGACCGACGTGTCGTTGTAAAATTCTGTTATTGTGTTATATATCACGAAATATGCCAGATAAAGCTCTTTATTAAGCTTAATCCCCAGCTCCTTCCTAAGCTCCTCGTTGGTGTAACCAAAAACCGTATTATTCTCCCCCGCACTCACATAAAGCCCACTGTTATACTCGTAGAGCCTTAAATTCATTTTCTTTAAAAACATATTTACAATGTCGTACACCTCGGCATTATTATTGTATTCCTGATAAAACGACGCATTTGCTCCTTTCTCGTTTACCTGCTCCCCTGTTATGAGCTTGGACACAATATCCAGCGCCCTGTCCAAATTTCTATTTTCCATATGTATCCTCCAC
Organism: uncultured Lachnospira sp.; assembly: GCA_964482965.1. Classification (GTDB taxonomy): domain Bacteria; phylum Bacillota; class Clostridia; order Lachnospirales; family Lachnospiraceae; genus Lachnospira. The sequence goes on along the minus strand of CAYZZP010000002.1, from coordinate 78,822 downwards.
CGTAAACAATATATCTGTAACCTCACAGCCTTCAAACAGCTCCAGCTTCTTATCGCTAAGCATTTCCATAGAAAATGCTGTCGTCTCCCGGCCGTTAAATTCCTCTCTCAAAATGTCGTCAAGAAAGCTCTCCTTTTCCATAGCTCCGCCGCCTATAACGTAATGCTTCCTCTGACATAAGTTCACAAAAAATGAATAGTAATCTGCATTTTTCAAAATATCAGCAGAATAATTTGCGCTCATAGCCATATTAAATTGTTCCAGTGTAAAACTCTTCTGTTTTTCCATACACCACAAAAGATTTCGCATAATAAATTTATAGTTGTAAGAAATTCTCTCATCCTCAACCTCATCGGCAAACACAATATCCTCAGGTTTTTCCCCGCTTACCTTCTCAACCTCCATGTATTTTGCAGGTCTGCTTGTAAGAGCGTCGTCGATAACTATTATATCAAATGCTTTTCTTATTTTCGGTTTAAACAGCGGGCTTAAAATATTAACCAGAAGCCCGGCGTCGTCTGTCTTTATCAAATCATTCAGCATACTGCCAAAATCCACATGACTTCTTAGCTTTCCCAGCTTTGCCCGCCTCACCGCATCATCCGTCAGCTTCTGCATATCCGTACATGCGCGAAGCAGTTCGCCATGCTTATTCATTGCAACCTTTAACTGATTTTCAAGCTCATAAATTTCAGAAATGCTTTTATAATATTCCTCTCCGGACCTGTCCGCATTTTCAAATCTCTCCAGCACCGACTGAATAAGCTCCCTGTTTTTCTTAAAGAGCTTTTCCTCCTCCTCAAACCATCTCATACCGGTGCTTACAAATTCCTCATACGCCTCAATTCCCGCAAACACGTCGTTTGACAAAATATTCATAACCTCATTTTTCTTAAGCTGCAGCCTGTTCACTTCCTCGTTGATACGCTCTACAACCTCAGTTCCGCCCTTGAAATTCTTGGCCTGTATCATTTTTTCCAGCAAAAGCTGCTGCACGCTTATTCTGCTCTCGTCTTTAATCTCCTTTGTGTCCAGATAAAATTCAATGGCATCGGGACTTATGGAATACCATACGGTATTATTTCTTATGGTGCTCTCAATCATTTTTATTCTTGAGACCTTTTTCTTCCTGTCCACCGGATCAAAATATTCAAAATCAAAGGGCTTTCCGTCATTTTTAATCTTGTCGAATATATAATCCCCGATTTCCTTACATTCCTCGGACAGCAGTGTAAGCCCGAAATCCCTGCGCAGCATACCGCCTATAAATTCAAGATATTCAGGATAGGTTACGTCCTTTTCCTTAAAATTATTTTCCTCAATAAAAAAGCGCAAAATGCCCATAACAATATAGCCCATATCAAGTATCCCGTACTTTCCCTCTTTAAACTGGGAAAACGACACCTCTGTGAGCTTAAAAAACGGATAATATTTTTTCAGATTGAGCATACGCTCTCTGTGGTCTGAAATAATGTCGTTAAGCATATTTGCCGCCATTGTTTAGTTCCTTCCTGTTTTTCTTTAGTCAGCTTACTGCCTGCTGCACCATCTACAGCTCAACACGCCCATCCAGCGCCCTCAGCAGCGTAACCTCGTCTATGTACTCTAAATCACCGCCCACCGGAACGCCGCTGGCGATTCTTGTGACCTTAATTCCTGTCGGCTTTATAAGCCTGCTCAAATACATCGCCGTAGTCTCGCCCTCAAGGCTTGAGTTCGTTGCGATTATAACTTCCTCAACGTCCTTTTCGAGCCTCTTTATAAGTTCGCTCATTTTAATGTCCGACGGTCCGATTCCAAGCATAGGACTTATAGCTCCATGCAGAACATGATAAACGCCCTCGTACTTGCCTGTCTTTTCATATGCCGCCAAATCCCTCGTATGCTCCACAACCATAATCGTCTTGTGGTCTCTTGCAGGATTGCTGCATATAGGACAAATTTCCGTATCTGTCAAGGTGTAACATTCCTTGCAGTATCTTATATTTGCCTTTGCGTCAGCTATGGCGTCTGTAAGCCCCTTAACCTCTGCGTCCGGCATATTTATAATGTGAAATGCCAGGCGCTGGGCGCTCTTTGCCCCAACCCCTGGTAATCTCGACAGTTGCTCTATTAACTTGTTAATATGACTACTGTAAATGTCCATTAGAACAGACCTCCGCCAAGTCCTGAAAGACCTCCCGTAATCTTTGACATCTGAGCCTGCGACTCCTCCTCACACTTGCGAAGCGCCTCATTTGTCGCAGCCATAATAAGATCCTCAAGCATCTCTACATCATCAGGATCTACTGCCTCAGGATTAATCTTAACCTTAGTAACCACTCTCTTGCCTGTAACGGTCACCTCAACAACACCGCCTCCGGCAGCCGCAGTAAATTCCTTATTTTCCAGCTCTGCCTGCTGCTCCTCCATCTGTCGCTGCATTCTCTGGGCCTGCTTCATAAGATTATTCATATTGCCCGGCATACCGCCGGAAAAACCGCCTCTCTTTGCCATTAGATAAATTCCTCCTTATCATCTACAACTATATCCATATTAACCAATTCTCTTATATCTGTAAACCTATTTTGAAAATTATCATTATCCGCCAGTTTTGTCACAATAACATTTACGCTTAAGCCTGTTCTTTCCTCAATTAAATCCTCCAGCTTTTTCCTGTCTTCCTCTCGTGAAAACATCGCATATGCCGAGGTCGATTTAACCATAATTTCAAGACTTTTCCCATCTTTTGCCAGCGTGACATGCGCTTGTGATAAAAATGTCCTGACAATCATATCGTCTACAGAATACACTATAGAATCCCACTGCTCTGCCAGCTTCCTTATATCGTCCGGCAGCGCCTCAATAACCCGCTTTTCAACAGTTTTTGCCCCTAAAGCTGCATCCTGTCCGAAACCACTCGCTGCTAATCCGCCAACTCCGGCACCCGGTATGCCTGCCGCTAAACCGCCTGCCCCGGAAATGCCCTGTGCAGCCCCATTAAAACCTGCTGCCACGCCATTTTTTAATTTCTCCTGAGCATCTGCAAGCTGGCTCTCAAGCACTGTAAGGCGGCTGATAATATCATCCATATCCCGGTTTTGCTCCATAGCGGGCTTCGCCAGCTTAATCAGAGCAATCTCTACTTTAATACGCTTTTGTGTGGCGTATCGCAAATCATTTGCCAAATCCGAAAGCACTCTTATGTACCTCATAAGAGTCTCCATATCAGTAAGCTTAGCTTCCTGTGAAAGCTGCTTCAAGCTGTCCGTTGATACGTCAATAATATCCTCCAGCTTAGCCTCGTCGTCCGTAGTCTTTACCAGCAGCAAATTACGCAGATACCATATAAAATCCGACACAAACTGCGTCAAATCCCTGCCCTGCATAACCATTTGCTCCAAAAGCCCCATACAGCCGCTGACGTCAGACTTGAGCAAAAGCTCCAGCATTCCGGCAAATACCGTTGTATCGACGGCTCCAAGAACCTCAAGCACATTGTCATATTTAAGCTCTTTGCCGAGGTAAAACGCTATGCACTGGTCGAGCAGACTCAATGCGTCTCGCATAGAACCGTCCGCCGCTTTTGCAATATATCTTATCGCCTTATCCTCAACGGTAATATTTTCTTCTTTCATAAGCTCCGACAGCCTGTCGGCGATGGTCTCAATAGAAATTCTGTGAAAATCGTATCTCTGACATCTCGAAAGAATTGTAATCGGTATCTTATGGGCTTCCGTCGTCGCCAGAATAAATATAACATATGACGGCGGTTCCTCTAAGGTTTTCAGAAGCGCATTAAATGCCCCTATTGAAAGCATATGCACCTCGTCGATAATATACACCTTATATTTGCCCTCCGTAGGAGAATACTGTACCTCCTCACGAATTTCACGAATATTGTCAACACCGTTGTTAGATGCAGCATCTATCTCAATAACATTCATAGATGTTCCTGCGGCTATAGCCTTGCAGGCAGGACATTCGCCGCACGGATTGCCGTCTTTTGGGTTCTGGCAGTTCACCGCCTTTGCCAGTATTTTGGCGACCGTCGTCTTACCAGTACCCCTTGTTCCGCAAAACAAATAAGCATGACCAATTCTGTCTGACTTTATCTGGTTCTGCAGTGTCTGAACAATATGCTCCTGCCCCTTTACATCCCTAAAATCGGTAGGTCTCCATTTTCTGTATAACGCCTGATAGGACATTTATGGGACCCCCTTTCTACTACAATATATTTATAACTAATCCGCCTGACAAGCCGTCAGACTTTCAAAAATCCAATAACAAAAACCGCGCGTTCTGCTTCGAACAATAGTCCACAGACGTTACCAATACAGTTAGCTCGGCCCAGGCACCCTTCCGGCACACAGAAGCTTTCACTTAATGCTGCTTCATTCCTGACCTGACATGGTTCATGAATTTCTGTTGCGAAAGACCCAAACGTCATCACCACTTATATCGGGCGGCTCCATAAACTACTGCCCTCTGCCGAACATCACCCCTGCTATAGCGGATTGCAGGTACAGGGTGCCGCTGCTACCCCGGCTGCGCGGTAAATATTATTATATCCCACAAAGCTGCGTATGTCAAGGCGGAAAGCACATTATAAAGAATGCTTGACAGGCGGAAAGCACATTATAAAGAATGCTGCGGGAATGTTATTAAATTAAAAATATTTTTTCAACAGGATTTCCATTTTCATCTACAACAACCGACAAATCGCTGCTTCCCAACTTACCAATGGTAATCTCTGCGATCTGTCAAATAATATGTATCATCATTATCTCCAATACCAGTTTTATCTCCTCAGCACTCCCTAAAATGAAACTGCTTCTTTCCTGTGGCATAATCCCCCACAATCTGCCCATTTCCATAAAGATTGTATTTGTAGGTTACAAGACCTTCCAGACCTACAGGACCTCTTGCGTGAATTTTTGCAGTGCTGATACCAACCTCTGCCCCAAAACCGTATCTGAAGCCATCTGCAAATCTTGTGGAGCAGTTGCAGTACACGCCCGCAGAATCTACCATTTGCATAAATACTGCCGCAGTCTCTTTGTTCTCTGTGATTATGCAGTCAGTATGGTGAGAACCAAAATGATTAATATGTGCTATTGCCTCTTTGACATCTGCAACACATTTAACGGAGAGGACAAGGTCCAAATATTCAGTGTTAAATTCCTCTTCGCCCATTACCTCGCAGTTGATGATATTACTTACTTCCTCGGTTCCCCTGACTTTCACGCCTGAATTTTTTAATGCCTCGGAAAGCTTCGGAAGAAATTCTGCTGCAATATCCCTGTTTACCAAAACTGTCTCTACAGAGTTACATGCCGCCGTATATTGTGTCTTGGCATCTACGATAACCGGAATCGCCTTCGCCTCGTCATAATCTTTATCTACATAAATATGGCAGATACCGTCTGTATGTCCCATAACAGGAATCTGCGTATGCTCCATTATATATTTTACAAAATTATTAGAGCCTCTCGGTATAAGCAAATCTACCGTTCCTGCACATGCTAACAGTTCGTCAATCTCACTGTGCAGCTCCGCCTGAAACATACAGTACTCAGGCATACCTGCCTCAACTGCCGCACTGTGTATAAGTTCAAATAACACCTTATTTGTTCTTGCCGTCTCCTTACCGCCCTTAATTATCGCACAATTACCGCTCTTAAGACAAAGCGAAGCAATCTGCACCAACGCGTCAGGTCTTGCCTCAAATATAATTCCGATAACGCCGATAGGACAGCTTATTCTGTAGAGCTTAAGCCCTTCGTCAAGCTCCCTTTCCAACTGTATTTTTCCTACCGGGTCAGCCAGCGTTATAAGCTGCCTTATACCGCTGATGACATCATTTAATTTGCCTTCGTTAAATTTAAGTCTCTTTTGAACAGGCAGCGCAACACCCATTGACTTTGCCGCCTCCATATCCTCATGGTTGGCAGCAAAAATTTTATCCTTGTTGGCTTCAAGGCTTTCCGCCACCTTGCATAGCACTTTATTTCTAAGCCCGATAGAAGACATCGCCACCTCAGGTGCCGCAGCCTTCATTTTTTGTGTGATTTCTTTTATACTCATCATATCCATATTTATGTATGTCCCTTTATCTGTTTTTACTTTAACACATCCGTATCGGCAGCTGCATTAATGGTTACAGTATATACCTATTGTGCGCATGCTGTCAAAGACTCTCTTTATTCCACATCCAGTTTCATTCTCAGTGTCAAATTACAATTTGTATATCTTTAACAAATATTTATCAAGAAAATAACCTAATAATAAGCCCAAATTTGTTTATATAACCTTTGACATCCAACCCTTTATATTTAACTCCCACACTTATTTGCAATCACATTAAAAAGTGTTATAATTTTTTTATACTTCAGCCTGCGTATTTTGTATTTGCGGCTTTAGTTATCAGCAATTTATTTAAGGAAACACAATATGTCAACCACCGATTTAGATATCAAATATATGAAAGCCGCATTAAAGCAGGCAAAAAAGGCTTATGCTATCGACGAAGTTCCCATAGGCTGCGTAATTGTACACAACGGTAAAATTATCGGCAGAGGATACAACCGCCGCAACACTGACAAGACGACGCTTGGGCATGCGGAAATTACCGCTATAAAGAAAGCGAGCAAGATTATCGGCGACTGGCGGCTTGAAGACTGTACCATTTATATAACTCTTGAGCCTTGCCAAATGTGCGCCGGAGCTATTGTTCAGGCAAGAATCCCCAACGTCGTTATTGGCTCTATGAATCCGAAGGCCGGCTGCGCCGGTTCAATTTTAAACATTCTTGAAATGCCGCAGTTTAACCACCGCTGCGAGGTTACAAGGGGCGTTATGGAAGCAGAGTGCAGCGATATGCTGTCTGCATTTTTTAAAGAATTGCGGGCGAAAAAATCAAAACTCAAGAACACTACTATCTCATAATCATTTTTTGCATATTTATAAATCTATAATAAAAAGAAGGACGACAGCAATGAAACTTGAATACCACGAAAATGGTCTGATATTAAGGCAGCTTAACGAAAGCAGCACCAATCCTGTTTTGGATTTCTACTATAGAAATAAAGACTATTTTGATATATACGAAGCCGACAAGCCCGCTAATTTCTATACTACAAGCTATATCGGCAGCCTTCTTCACGCTGAATACAACGCATTTGTCCAGAAAAAATTTGTACGTTTCTTTGCATACGACCAGACATTTCCTGATAAAATAATCGGAACCGTCTCGTTTTCTGATATCAAGGCAGGTCCCGGCGCTTCAAAATCCTGCATTATAGGCTACAAAATTGACCACGATATGCAGCATCAGGGCTATGGCTATAAAATGTTGAATACCGCTCTCAAAATAATGGTAATTGATTGGGAGATGCACCGCATTGAAGCCTACATCTCCCCTAACAATCTGCCTTCCCGGCGCCTTGTAGACAAACTTGGCTTTATCAGCGAAGGTACTGCATATTCATATGTAAAATTAAACGGCATATGGCGTGACCACTTGCGATATACTTATATTTCCTGACGCCATCATTATATTTTGCAAAATACACTTTTTACTGCCGGTATACTATTCATTATAATTAAAATTCCTGATACCAGTATCCAAAATACGGATTTGAACAGTCGGCTCTGTGACTTCTCTTAAAATTTCCATAACCGAACATCGTCGCCATAAACCGCTCTCTATTGCAATACATTCCCGGCACTCCAATAAAATATTTTGTGTGCCGCTCATTTTCACGTACCTTTCCAAACAACAAATGCTTAAAATTGTAATATCCATGCTCCAGAAAACTGTTGCTCACCACAGCCTTATCCTCTATAGGCAGTCTTTGAAGCTGCTCAGGAGTCACTTCCACACAGTCATAATAGTAATCGTCCCCAAACACATCTATAAAATCTGAATTGTCAAATATCCCTCCCATTTCGCCGGTAACCGGCCTCTGTGGTTTTACATTGTTTGCATTTGACGGCTGCGAAACAGGCACATTTTCGTATTGTGATAAACTTTCCATATCTGAAGCTTTGCTGTCAGCCTGCAAAACTACTCCCGACGCCGAAACGCTCTCCGCCGCTGCTACTGTTTGTTCTTCGTCTGTCTTAAGCCCATTTCTCATTTGCTCTATAGCCGGCTCTGAGACTGATTGCTCGTTTTTTTCAGCGCTTATAATCTTTTCATCTCTTACATTTCCTTCATTTTCCACCACATTTTTAACAGCTTCAATTCTTTCATCCGGTCCATTTTCTCCGCTTCTTACAGTTTCTTCCGCCCCTCTATCATGTTCAGACATTTCATGCTTCCTGTAATCCTTCGGTAAAAATTTTACAAGCTCAGGTTTTATCTGCATATCCTTCCACAAGCTGAACATTCTGTAATAGTCGTTGTCCTGCCTTGCTACGGCAACTCCGCTGATATCTTCAAACTGATACCCCGAACCTGAAATATTTGACGGATTTAGCAAATCCGCATATTGTCCTGCACCACTGTTTACTATTACATTTCCCACCGGAAGCAATACAACGCCGCCCGCCTTATTTTCCTTATCCTCTATCAGTAAATGCACGCCAAAGGTTTCAGGCGTATCCGTATAGACTCCCTTCAACGACACATTTAGCTTAAACTGCCCATTGCGAACCTCCGCCTTAGCAAAGCCGACATTTTTATCCCTAGTACCTCCCGGATAAGAATAAATGTATGAAACAAGTCTCTGATAATCACTCATGAAAAAGCCTTCCTTTCTGCTTACTGTTTCACAATATGCAAAAAGGAAGGCATTTATGATTTTAATCATACAATCACTAAAGTTTTACTTGATAATAATAAAAATTTTGCAGCCACTCTTACCTTGCGTCAATTACCGCATTAACCAGCCTCGCAAAATCTTGAAGCGTCAGCGCTTCTCCCCTAATTGTTGGTGACAGCCCGCATTGCTCAAGGGCAGAAAGAAGCTGTTCCTTTGAAATATTCAGCTCCTTGCAGCTGCACACACTATTAGTCATGGTTTTTCTTCTCTGATTAAATGAAGCTCTGATAATTCCAAACATCAAGTGTTCATCCGCCACCTGCACAGGCGGCTTCTCGTATCTGTCAAGCCTTATAACTGCAGAATCCACATTTGGCCGCGGCATAAAACAGCTCGCAGGAACATTTAACACAATCTGAGGCTTGGCATAATACTGCACCGCCAAAGACAATGCGCCGTAATCCTTTGTTCCCGGTCCTACCTGCATCCTGTCGGCAACCTCCTTCTGCACCATAATAGTAATGCTTTCAAGCGGAACGTGGCTTTCAAACAGTCCCATTATAATAGGCGTTGTTATATAATAAGGCAGATTGGCAACCACCTTAATGGGTCTGCCGCTATTCCGCTCCTGTGCCAGCTTCACTATGTCAAGCTTCAAAATATCATCATTTATAACCGTAACATTGTCGTACGCCGCCAAAGTATCCTCGCGCAAAATAGGAATCAGCTTAGTATCAATCTCAACCGCTACAACCTCTCTGGCATTTTCGCACAAAATCTGAGTCATAGTTCCAATACCCGGACCTATTTCCAGCACAAAATCGTCCTTTGTAACCCCTGCTTCCCGGACAATTTTGCACACAATATTTTCATCAATCAGGAAATTCTGTCCGAATTTTTTCTGAAATGAAAATCCATAGCGGTTTAATATCTCTATAGTGTTAGTCGGATTGCCCAAATGCTTGACCTTGCTGTAATCCATAGTCTGTCTCCATTCTACTGCAATAGATTTAATTAATATCTCTTACAATCGGTAATAAATTATATGTCTGCTAAAAAATGAATTCTGTAAAGCCAAACAATCTTTTTGCATTTTCAGAGGTAATATCTATAATTTCCTGTGACGTCATCCCTTTTATCTGCGCTATCTTGTCAGCAACGTACCGGATATTCCGACTGTCATTACGTTTGCCCCTGTGCGGCTCCGGCGCCATATACGGACAGTCTGTCTCCAGCACAATTTTGTCCATAGGTATATATTCAACCGCCTCCACCAGCTTTCTTGCATTTTTAAATGTTACCACACCGCCAATTCCAATATAGAAGCCCATATTGAGAAAATCTCTTGCCGCCTCCTTAGTGTAGGAATAACAGTGAATGATTCCTCCAATATTTTCGGCATGCTCCTTTCTCATACATTCAATGGTGTCAGCGCACGCCTCCCTTGAATGTATAATTACAGGCTTTCCAACCTCTGCCGCAATGCGAAGCTGTCTTCTGAAACATTCCCTTTGAAGCTCCTTGCCCGGCTCAGGATAATGATAATCCAGCCCTATCTCTCCAACTGCAACAACCTTCGGATTGCCTGCCGCCGTCGTTTTCAACCATTCGTACTCCATGTCGTTTAAAGTCTCAATATCCTCCGGATGTACTCCCACTGCCGCATATATCCTGTCATATTTTTCTGAAAGCTCTATTGAAGCCCTGCAGCCGTTAAGGCTTGCACCCACATTTACTATATAATCAATATTTCCATTTTCGCCGAGCATTTCCCCAAGCAGCTCGCCTCTGTCATGGTCAAATGCTGCATCATCATAGTGGGAATGTGTCTCAAATATTTTTACCATCAGCGTCCTCCATCCTGTGAAACCTCCAGCAGTCTTCCGTCAACCTGCGAATTAATAACTCTTTCATTTCGTCTCCTTTAAAATTCTTAATTACTTATCACTTCTACTCAAATTTCAGACCTTTAATAGAATATGACAACACCGACACAAGCCAGATAATTCCGACTATACATATAGGCAGTACGCCGACGTTCAATAAATCTGCTCCCAGCATCAACATAAACAAAATCGCCATGCATACCACATTTACTGCCTTATAAGACGCATAGGACGCTTCAAATATCTGCTGTCTTTCCAGTTCATCGCAGCTTTCAAACCATTTTTTCTGAAATTTAGTATCAAATATACTGCCCTTTTTCTCCGGATTAATTTCCTTTGTAAAATTTATTATTTTCTGCTGTGCAATAATTGTAAATAAAAGCGTACCGACAGCACCCATAAAATATATAAAAATACTTACCACTGTAAAGGGATTTTTTCCCATTGCTTTAAGTTCTACCAACCGCATAATTCCTATTGCCATAAATACAAACAGTAATATTGTGTTAATGCTCACAATTATCATTGCTATATTAAGCTTTTTTTCAAATGCTTTAGAAACAGCTTCATCTTCGCCATCCCACACTGCAAACATTTTTCTGCTCTGCCTGTAAAGTATGACAACAACTATTATTGAAATTATTGCAAGTGCAAAATTAATATACATACTTATAAATTTAATTGCATCCGAAAACATGAACTCCATATTTTTAAATATATCCATATGCTCTGCACCCGCAACTAAAAAACCGCCAATAAATCCGGCAGTAAGACACACTGCCATCATCAGAATAAAACCCTTTAATTTGCTGCTGTCTTCCCTTTTGTTAGCAAGTTTAACATCCTCATCCATTATTTTTATCCTCCACATAATCAAAAATATCCTCTACTCTGACATCAAAAACCTTCGCAATCTTTAACGCCAGCGTCACCGACGGCGAATAATCTCCCCGCTCAATCTGACTGATGGTCTGCCTTGAAACTCCTACAAGCCGCCCCATCTCCTGCTGATTGACATTAATCCTCGCCCTGTATTCCTTTAAATGATTCAACAGCGGCATCACTATTACCTCCCATTCTTAAATATCTGTTGATATCTGTAACGACTGCTGAGTCTGTATATTTATTGCATATTGCAAATTTATTGCTGACAACTGTTTTTGTCTTTTTGACAATTAAAGTTGTCATATGTATTAATGTAAATATATCACTAACAAAAATAGTTGTCAACATATTTAAAAAAGCAGGAAACCTTTTTGTCGGTTCCCTGCTTTAAACACATTTTTCGGAAATTTTATTAAACTCATATACCATTCGCCTGTAAACTCGCAGCGACGCGAAAAAAGTCCCCGCAGTTTCTATCTAATCTCACTTCCCGCAATCATATCTTTGTCCAGTGTAAGCACTGAAAGATTACCGTTGTCGTCAGCCGCCGCCAGAATCATACCCTGCGACTCAACTCCGCAGAGCTTGCAAGGCTTTAAATTGGTAATAACCGCTACCTTCTTGCCTACCATTTCCTCCGGCTTGTAATATGCCGCAATTCCCGATACAATCTGGCGAACCTCGTCGCCCACGCGTATCTGCGATACAAGCAGTTTCTTTGCCTTCTTTACAGGCTCGCACTTTAAAACCTCGCCCACTTGAATCTGGATTTTGTCAAAATCATCAATTTCAATCTCAGGCTTTTTCTCAATCTTAGGATACTCTACATCTGCAACACCGTTTGCTGCACGCTGAGCCGCCTGGATTTCCTCTGCCTTTGCCAAAACCTCATCCATATCCAGTCTTGCAAAAAGAATTTCCGGCTTGTCTGTAACCTTAAACCCTGACTCTCTCAAACCAAACGTCTCAAGGTCGTCAAAGTCCCTGACACCCGCCTTAGGATTTTCAGGATAAAGCTGCCCCAGAATACGCTCCGATGTTTCAGGCATAAATGGAGTAAGAAGATTAGCTCCGATCGTAATTCCTTCAACTAAGTTGTAAAGCACCTCTTCCAACCTGTCCTTCTTTGTCTCGTCCTTTGCAAGCGCCCACGGCATAGTCTCGTCAATATATTTATTACATCTCTTAAACAGCGTAAATACCTCTGTAATAGCATCCGCCACATGAAGCGTAGCCATTTTATTCTGAACCTTACCCCTGACAGATGTGACAACAGCCTTAAGGTCAGCATCAAAATCAAGGCTCGCTCCGTTTTCATTAGTTCCTGCTCCTGTAGTGTCAACACCTGTCTTTGTAACAACGCCGCCAAAATATTTGTTTGACATAGCTATAGTTCTGTTTACAAGATTTCCAAGAGTATTTGCAAGCTCCGAGTTAAGTCTCTCAACTAAAAGCTCCCAAGAAATAACGCCGTCATTATCAAACGGCATCTCATGAAGCACAAAATAACGAACTGCGTCAATGCCAAAAAGATTTACCAAATCATCAGCATAAATGACATTTCCCTTTGACTTGCTCATTTTGCCGTCGCCCTGTAAAAGCCACGGATGTCCGAATATTTGCTTTGGAAGCGGCAAATCAAGCGCCATAAGCATAATAGGCCAGTAAATAGTGTGGAAACGAAGGATATCCTTTCCAATTAAATGCAAATCGGCAGGCCAGTATTTCTTAAACTTCTCATCACTGTCTCCGTCAACATCATAGCCCAGACCTGTAATATAGTTGGACAGCGCGTCTATCCACACATACACAACATGCTTGTCGTCGAAATCCACAGGAATACCCCATTTAAAAGATGTTCTTGACACGCATAAATCCTGAAGTCCCGCCTTGATAAAATTATTCATCATCTCATTTTTTCTTGATTCAGGCTGTATAAATTCAGGGTGTTTCTCAATATGCTCGATAAGCCTGTCTGTGTACTTGCTCATTTTTAAGAAATATGCTTCTTCCTTTGCAGGCTGGCAAGGTCTTCCGCAGTCAGGACATTTTCCGTCCACCAACTGCGAAGCTGTAAAAAATGACTCGCAAGGGGTACAATACATTCCCTCGTACTCTCCCTTATAAATATCGCCCTTGTCGTAAAGCTTTTTAAATATTTTCTGAACCTGCTTCTCGTGATAATCGTCCGTCGTCCTTATAAATTTATCATAAGAGGTATTCATCATATCCCAGATTCTCTTAATCTCTCCGGCAACGCCGTCAACAAATTCCTGCGGCGTGATTCCTGCTTCCTCAGCCTTAAGTTCAATTTTTTGACCATGCTCGTCCGTTCCCGTTTGGAAAAATACGTCATAGCCCTCCTGTCTTTTATATCTTGCAATACTATCCGCAAGCACAATTTCATAAGTGTTACCAATATGTGGTTTGCCCGAAGTATAGGCAATAGCTGTCGTCATATAAAATGGACCTTTATTCTGTGGCATTCCCATGTCCTCCTTCTCCTACCATTAATTATACATAATATCAAAAATGGACAATTTTTACAAGAATATATTCATTATGCCACAAATATGCTATAATAATTTTAAATTTAGTATTATATAATATTTAATTTAATATCTAATCTAAATAATTAATTTGCTGCAAAAACAGGAGGGATATTTATTTATGAAACACTTTATTCAGCATTTTAAAAAGACGGCGGCTCTGCTTTTGATTTTGTGCCTGCTAACCGTCACAGGATGCTCATTTTTTTCTAAAAATCAGGCATCCGGGGAACAGCCGTCCGGCATTACAGAAAATAATAATACCAACAATGATAATGCAGAATTTGCCAAATACCTTGATGAATTGTTCTGCGCTACGGTAACCGGGGATACAATAACCTTGCATGCCTATCTGCAAAATCCTTCAGAATATGGCATAACTGATTATGATGTAACTCTCGGTCGTTACGAGCTTGACAATCTTGATGATACAAACGATATAGCTGAAGAACTTAATAAATTAAAAGCTTTTAACAGAAGCACCCTGTCGTCAAAGCAGCAAATCACCTACGATCAGCTCCTCAGCTACCTTGAGACAAGACTCGAGTACAGCGACCTCTATCTTTTTGACACATCTCTTTCAAGAACAGTAGGTCTTCAGGTTCAGCTTCCTATTATTTTTGCACAGTATGCCTTTAACGAAGAAAAGGATGTACAGGAATATATTAAACTTCTATGTGACACAGATGGTTTTATGCAAAATCTCATCGACTATGAAACCATCAGAAGCAACAACGGATATTTTATGGAAAAATCCATTGCCGAGGAAATAATTGAACAATGCCGCACATTTGTGGACAGTGCAAATGACGGATATCTTATCACAACATTTGAGGAAAAGCTGGATGCGCTCAGCGGCATTTCCAATGAAGCAAAGGCTTCCTATAAAGAACAGAACAAAACTGCTGTAAACGACCACTTAATTGCCGGCTACAAGCTGCTGGCAGACGGACTTGATAAACTCAAAGACACAGGAAAATATTCAGGCGGTCTGTGCAACTACCCTAACGGAAAAAAATATTTTGAATACCTGATTAAAGAGCATATGGGCTGGTCGAAAACTGTGGAGGAATACGACAAATATCTTGATACCTATATTATAAAAAATATGCTTACAATGCAGCTCCTTTTACAACAGGACAGTTCTCTTACCGACAAATTTTCTTCATATAAATTTTCGATAACAGAACCTGCCAAAATACTTTCTGATTTAAAGAACAGGATTACTAAGGATTTTCCTGCGGGGCCTTCTGTAAACTGTGAAATAAAATATATCACAAAAGCGCTTCAGGATTACGCAAGCCCGGCTATGTACTTTACCCCGCAGATTGATAATTTTTCAGCAAATTCAATTTATATTAATCCCGGCTCTACTGATTCCTCACAGCTTTACACAACTATGGCACATGAAGGCTATCCGGGACATTTATACCAAAAGACTTACTTTGCCAACTGCAACCCTGACCTTATCCGTTACCTGATTGAACCAGGCGGATATGTAGAAGGCTGGGCAACCTATTGTGAAATACTCTCCTATGAATACTCAGACAACGACGACTCACTAAACCAGATAATGCAAGCCAACAATGTTGTAATTCTCTGCCTCTATGCAAAAGCCGACATAGGCGTTAACTATCTTGGCTGGACTCTCGATGATGTGTATAAGTACTTTAGCGCATATGGTTTTACAGATAAAAGCGTTTCTGAGGAAATTTATGCTGCTATGGTCTCAGAACCTGCAAATTACTGCCAATATGTATTGGGATATATAGGTTTCTGCGAATTAAGAGACACTGCTAAAACGCAGCTTGGCGACAAATTTGATTTAAAAGAATTTCATAAATTTGTCCTTGATATGGGGTCTGTACAGTTTGATATATTATTCAGCAGACTTGATGAATGGGTTAAAACCCAGTGAGAATGTAAGTCAAAGCACTATTGACAATTTATTAAATACTATATCCTTCAATAAAATAAGCAGTTTCCCCTGAACAGTCTCTCCTCAATAACCACCGGCTTTTCAGCTTGATTTTTAGCTTAATGGCGGCGATGACGGGGTACGTTCATGAAACCTGCTTATTTTATTTTTATATACTGAACATGCTAATTCAGCTATTATCATCGCAAAATCACAAGTATCCCTGACTGACTTTGGAATGTTAATATTTTAAGTCATCACGCAATATAACTCATTAGCAGCATATACTTGGACCGCAGAACATATTACAACACAGGTTGAGAAGAACAAGCCGCATACAATAACTGCCCGGATTTACTGTTGTCCTGCCATATGTCTGTCCACGTCCTGCATACCACTGTCCGCCGCTCTGAAGCTGTCTGTAGAACATTTGATACTGCACATTATCCGGATCCATCTCTACGGCATGCTTTGCATACTCCAGCGCCATAGCAGTATTTCCACAGCCTGCATTTGCCTGTGCGCTGTAGTAATACCACCTTGCATCACGGCTCTCCATATTATTGAGAACATTTAACGCTTCTGCAAATGAACCGCTTCTGATATAATTTGCCGCCGCCTGCAGATATCTTGTAATCTCATCATCAGCAGCGCTCTGATTACTACTGTAATAATCATTTCCTGCATTGCCGTAACTATATCTAAATGGTCCATAGCTCCAGAAGTTGCCCTCATTCCCATAAGGATTGCCGCTCTGGCTGCCACCATTTTCCTTTTCCTTCATTATCTGGTTATACGCCTGCTGTACAGTTTTAAACATTTCCTCTGCCTGCGCTTTGTTCGGATTATTAATGTTAGCATCAGGATGATATTTACGGCTAAGCGCTCTATATGCTTTTTTTATCTCCTCATCTGAGGCGTCCCTTGAGACTCCCAGAACTTTATATGGATCGCCCACTTCTATTTCTCCTTGTTCTTCCGGCTTTTCGCAATCTCAAAACGAGTCCAAACACCGGAATAAATAATATTTCTTAGTATTTCCACATCCTGAATAATAGGTAATCTCTCAAAATTTCTGGCGCACTGCGCCATTACTGCATTAAGGATGCCCTCTATCAGAACATCAAAATCTTTTTCATGAATATGATATTTGAGTACGTTATATCTGCCTTTCTTAATATCGCCCTCCAAATCATCATAGGCATCCAACAGATATACAAACTTCCCAAGATTGTAACCAAGCGCTCTTAAGGTAGCCTGCCACTCATCATCCTTCATAGCTATAATTTCTGCCATAAGCAGCGCAAAGCACTCGGAAACCTTGTCAATATTACTCTCCTCTTCATTTTCCAGCTTCGACAATCTGTCCAACTGCTCTTTAATCACTACTACCTTTTTCGGATACATTTGCTCTATTCTCTTTACGCACTTTTTTATGCCATTGGCATAAGCCTTCTTAGCAAGCTTGTGTTCGTCCCTCCAGTCGTCAATACATTTATAATAAGCCATCAGCACATTCATATCAGCGACGTAATCTGTGACGCTGCTGCGTCTTTCCTGATGCTTCTGTACCGGATGAACCACACATCTGCGGCTCTCGCATGTAACTCCCGGCTCATACAAGCCGGTTAGCAGCATCACAAGAAATGTCATATCATAGCTTATGGAAAACTTTCCCGCAATGCCGTAAGTCTCACCCAGAGAACGGCACAATCCGCAATAATAAGACCTGTACACATCAAATTCCCTAAATTTCAACTCAGGCTTATTAACAACCACATACCCGTACATAAAAACTCCTCACAAATGTAACACTACACGCAGTTATAATATAACAGGAAACATTTCAAGTCAATTAAGGCGATAAATATATTATAAAATGTTTATAATTGCTTCACATTTTTTGCGTTTTGTTAAATTGAATCGTCAATATCCAGACGCCCAAACTTGTACATTTCTTGATAATCCATAATTTCTTCCTCATCCGCCGGACCACTGGCAATCATTCCCGTACAATCCATGCTTGAACAGACATCAACCATATCAAGATAATCATGGTCTGTCATATAGCTGTCCAGTTGTACGTCCTCCTCTGCGCCGTAGCTGTCCGTATCATATTCATCTGTCTTAGGATACACATCCTTCGCCGCATATCTGTGATTCACGTCCCCATATTTGTCGTACTTATCATTATTTTGCATACTAAAACCTCCACTTTTAAAAATAAATAATAACTTCGCCATTGTGCAAAATGCGAAATGAAAATTTTTACGGAGATTTTTTGCCACATATGACAAAAAACAACCGTAACACATATATTATGCGTTACGGTGCTAGTTAGTATGCTTTAAAATATTATGAATAGTATGACGGCATTTTGTAATTAATCAAATTCATATTAGATTACCATATTCATAATATCATCGGCACAGCATTGATATTCCCCCGCTGCCGATACGAAATTCAAATTATAAGTTAAAATATTCAACGCTCTAAAGAGGAATGCGTTTTACGATAACTCAATTTCTTCAGGTACTAAATCAGAAGAACTATATTAATACTAAAATTATCCGGACGTTTTTCATATTAAAAAAATAGCTGGACACCCTGATTTTTTCAGAGTGTCCATTTTTTACGTTTTACATTCTTTTGACAAAAAAATAAAAGCCCCACAACCCAGCATTTACGCTAAATCGTAAGACCTTTCTAGTGCGCGACCAGGGGTTCGAACCCTGGACACCCTGATTAAGAGTCAGGTGCTCTACCAACTGAGCTAGTCGCGCTTATGCGATTGATGTCCTCGCAGAATATATTTCATTTTCCTTGCGGACACAATGAATATTATATTGTAATCTTTTAAAAAATGCAAGCACTTTTTTGTTTTTATTTTAATACAATTTAATATTTTTGTCATATTTTTTAATTTAATTATTTTTCTAATTTTTTGCTATTGATATGAGCCTAAAAAATACTTATAATTTTATATAGCAGTTACTTATCGGTTAATCCTATTTGTTACAATTTCAACTATTTCTGCTACTTTAAATATTTTATTATTTTGACAGTTTTAACTGATTTACAGTCAATCTTAATTAATCAGGAGGCTATTATGCTTGACAATAAACACAAATTTGAGCCTAATAACAAATATTTTACTATAGTTATATATGGTTTAATGTTCGTTACAGGAGCAATTCTTATATACTTACTTATCGGCAATTTGAATAAAACCTTTGATATTATAGGAGTTATTCTAAAAATTATATCTCCGTTTCTTGTGGGTGCGTTTATAGCATTTGTATTATTTCCGCTGGTGCATTATTTATACCGCAAGTTTTTTATGGGACTTTTGAAGTTTAAGTCTGCTAAATTAGCAAAATGGCTTTCGATTATAGTAGCTTATATTTTTGCAATAGCCGCTGTAGGCATACTTATATTTTTTGTTGCGCCTCAGATATATTCCAGCATTACGGAAATCAGCGTTAAACTGCCGGGATGGTATGATAGTGCTGTTAATTTTATTAAAGAATTTGAGGTCAAGCACCCTGAACTGGAGTCCTTTGTTGATTATGAATCAATTAATGAACATGTGCAGTCAGCCCTGCCGTCAATTATTGATAAATTGACAACTGTTGCCACAAGTCTGCTTCCTAAAATTTTCACCACATCTATTTCCATTGTTAAGGGTGTGTTTGATTTTCTGATTGCTATTATGGTTTCAGTGTATATGATTGCAGACCATAAAAATATTTTTTATCACGGTAAAAGATTTATATTTGCAGTATTTCCCTCTAAGTCTGCCAATATTGTGCTAAATGTGCTGCACGAATGTAACAGAATTTTTTCAGGCTTTATATATGGAAAGGCGCTGGACTCACTGATTATCGGAATTCTGTGCTTTATATGTATGAAAATATTTGGATTCCCATATGCGGTGCTTATCAGCGTTATTGTCGGTATTACTAATATGATTCCTGTATTTGGACCATATATCGGCGGCGCTATCGGTTTTATTTTTATTATTATAGTAAGCCCTATAAAGGCTGTGCTGTTTGCGCTGCTTATCCTTGCCATACAGCAGTTTGACGGACTTTTTCTTGGCCCTCGTATTCTTGGAGACAAGCTCGGTCTTAAGCCAATCTGGGTTATATTTGCCATCACTGTCGGCGGAAGTCTGATGGGTGTCATCGGTATGTTCCTCGGCGTACCTTGTTTTGCAGTTATATCATATATTCTTAACCTTATAGTATCCCACATTCTTCGCAAGAAAAATGTAGTCGTTGAACAAGACGAATCTGAGGATGTAATGTAACTGCACTCTATAAAATGCAATACAAAAATAAAATCACCTGCGCCCAAGTCCGATAAAACTTCAAGGCGCGGGTGATTTTAATATGGATACATTTACATACTTAACTTATCCGCAACTTTACAGCTTTACAAAATTTATACAAGCCCTACAAAACTTTTTACAGATTTATTTTCTGCTAAAAGCCTTGTTTATTTCATCCCACGATTTTTTCACTTTTATAATTTTCTTGTTAGCATTTCTTCTCAAATACAATTCTATTGACAATTTATGAAGTATGCCTGAATTTTTCATTATACCTTTCCTCGTCTGCATTTCTTACTATCATTATATGCAGACAGCAAAGAACGTCATACCTTCCTTGAAGCTATAAGCTTATAAATTGGATTTCCTGCTGCCGAAAATTTCTCCTCATACTCAGTCATAACATTTCTCTCCACAAGATTTTTGTCATTGTGCAAATCATATGTAACCGCATCCAGCGTCCAGCCTGCCTCACCTACTTCTTCTACCGAAAAATCAAACAATCCTCTGTTGTCCGTCTTAAATTCGACTCTTCCGCCCCTTACAAGAATTTGATTATATCTCTCGAAAAATTGTCTCGATGTGAGACGTCTCTTTGCATGCCTGTCCTTTGGCCAGGGATCTGAAAAATTAAGATATATTCTTGACACTTCTTCCTTTCCAAATACTTCGCATATTGCCTCGGCGTCCATTCTTATAAATCTAAGATTGGCAAGCTGTAATTCATCCTGCTTTTCCACCGCCCTTAACAGCACGCTCG
The DNA here is from genome assembly GCA_964482965.1 of uncultured Lachnospira sp. Taxonomy (GTDB): domain Bacteria; phylum Bacillota; class Clostridia; order Lachnospirales; family Lachnospiraceae; genus Lachnospira. The sequence goes on along the minus strand of CAYZZP010000002.1, from coordinate 57,744 downwards.
AATATTTTTCAATGCCTACATAATTAATATCAGGGTTCATAGACGCAAGAGTTGTTATAAATCTTCCCTTTCCCATACCAATCTCTATGTACACAGGATTATTATTGACAAATACTTCTTGCCATGTGCCTTTCATACCCTCCGGCTCTGTAAACACATATTTATTTTCAACCATTACTTCCCTTGCTCCGGGAACATTTCTAAGTCTCATATTATCTCCATACCGCTGCAAAATTTTAGTTATTATCATTTAACTTTTAGATTATAATAAAAATGTATTTATCTTGCAAGTCTTTTAACCTTGCCATTCCATATTCTTGACAAAGAATATGGGCTATACTAAAATGAAATTACTTAAAAATCCTTTTTTCAACATAATTTTTAATGGATTTGTACTTTATTGACCTTTAGATTTTTAATATATGGAGATTAATATATGGATAAATTGAATATTTTACATAGATTTCGCAGATTTGCGGTTGTAACAGCTCTTTTCTGCACTTTCAGCATTGTCTGCGCTGAGGTTGGAACTGTAGCTGTAGCTGCGCAGACTCAAGCCGCAGCTTCCCTTAGTGATACCTGGCCTACAGCTCCGGAGGTTGTGTCTGAAAGCGTTATACTTATAGACGCCGATACGGGAGCTGTTCTTTATGATAAGAACTCCCATGCAAAAAGCTATCCTGCAAGTACCACCAAAATTCTTACAGGACTTCTTGTACTTGAAAATTGCTCTATGGATGAAATCGTTACATTTTCAAGAGAAGCGGCTGAATCAGTATCATATGGCGACGCAAGTCTGGGAACCCGCACCGGCGAGCAATATACTGTTGAACAGGCCTTATATGGGTTGCTTTTACATTCTGCCAACGAAATTGCTTATGGACTTGCCGAGCATGTCAGCGGTTCTCTCAATGCATTTGTTCAGCTTATGAATCAGCGTGCAAAGGAGCTTGGCGCTGTAAATACGCACTTCAGCAATGCCAGCGGTCTGCACGATTCCAATCATTACACCACAGCCTATGATATGGCTATGATTGCGAGAGCCTGCTACAATAACACTACATTTGTAAATATTGACTCTACATACACCACATATGTAATTCCGCCTACCAACAAAACCTCAGTCAACCGCTATATCCGGCACAGACATGAAATGCTTAAAAACCGGACTTACTATTACGAGTACTGCAAAGGCGGAAAAACAGGTTATACAGATGCTGCAGGAAACACTCTTGTAACATTTGCAGAAAAAAACGGAACACGGTTAATTTGCGTGTGCTACAAATCAACAGACGAAGACCGTTATACTGACACTCGCGCCCTGTTTGATTGGGGCTTTGCCAATTTTTCAAAATTAACCGCTGCCGCCGGAGAAATAAATTCTCTGTTCACCAACAATAGTTATTATAACTCAAGAGTATATAATAAGTTTAATTATGTATTTAAAATAACTTCGTCTACACTTACCCTTCCAAACAACGCTTCTATGGGAAATGTTAGTATGGATATTAACGAATTGCTTGGAACAAGCTACGAAAACGGCATATACACCGCCAACCTTAACTACAATTACTTTGGGCATACTGTTGGCTCTGCAACGCTTACCCTCTCTTCAAGAGACGCTTTTGCTTCCAATAGCAATCTTCCCTATAAATTAACTGAGCAGGAAGATGCTCCTGCCCCCAAAAAAATTCTCGTTATAAATATCTGGGGAATTGTGGGTTCAGGTGTTTTAATTCTTGTAATAATGTACACAATTTCTGAAATTAAGCGTATGAACCGGCAAAAATACAGACCCCGCCGTCGCAGAAGATAAGCGGAGTAAATAAACAAAATAAAACATGAAAGAGGATTTATGGCTTACACCATAAATCCTCTATTATTTACAGGGTCTTGTGAATATTCATTTGAACTGCCTGCATTGGAATAGGTAAGTCCCGCATAAACCTGCTGGGTATTTTTCATAACAGGCTCTGAAGTGTCCTTCATACTTATCTCATAAAATGATTTTCTCAGCTTGGAAAGCATATTGATTACAGTTTCAATAAGCAGGACATTTTTTTCCACAGACGCCTTTACCAAATATCTGTCCATTATCCTATACAGCTTAAGAAGCTCCTCCGATACCTCGTACTGCATATCCAAATCGGCCGCCAACTGGTCTATAACCCTTTTTGCATATTTTAAATTTCTTCTGAATTGCTCATTTCTTTCGGCATTATCTCTGCTTTCGTTTTCTCCTAGTTCAGCGATGGCATCATTAAGGTATTCTATTGCCATATCATACATTATGATTACAAGCTCCACTGGCGACGCCTGAGAAATTCTATAAGAATATGCCTTAATTGATTCACTCTTCATAATGTCTCCATTTCGGTTCTTAACACTAACTGCACTATTGCGCTAAGTTCCATAAAATTTATTAACCTCAGCTTAGGCCTGAAGCAGCTGCAATACTGTAGATGGTCTTTCATTTGCCTGTGACAATATTGATGTGGCCGCCTGAGTAAGCACTGTAAGCGATGTATATTCTGTCATTTCCTCAGCCATATCAGTATCTATCATTGTTGACAGCGCTGATGTTATATTTTCATTTGAAACTGCAAGATTATTCAATGCATGCTCAAATCTGTTCTGATATGCACCAATCTTTGAACGCACCTCATTAGCCCTTGCCACAGCGTTATCCACCTTAGTAATTGACTGAGAAGCCGTAAGTCCTGTCATAACATTAACAGTATCAATTCCCAAAGTATATGTTGTCACTTCCGGAATATCCAGCTTTATTACCTGATATGCATTGGCGCCGACATGAATACTCATAGTTCCCACATCAGTAACCTCCTGAACTATATCCTTCGCTGCTGCTGAATTTGCGACAGGCTGCTTTCCTGAATCGTCAAATGTAGTTCCTGCGATATTGCCCGGCACATCAAATATAAAAGTCTTATTATTAATATCCTTAACTGTAATTTTTGTTCCGCTTGTAGATATAACCGCACTATCCTCAAAACCTACTCTCTTCGTTTCACCATTTTCCGTAGTAGTGGAAAACTCTGCCTTAACATCGCTTCCCTGGGCTATCCAGCCCTCTTCTGTTGCCGCTGAACTGATACCCAAAAGATTAGCCAGTTCTTCATTACTGCATGTGATTGTAAGAGACTGGTCGCTTCCATATTCATTAGTCATTATCACAAGACTGCTGCCTGTATATGTAGTTGCCGCCTCATATCCTGCATATTGAGTACCATTTGCTGTTGTGTCGTTTGTTGCTCCTGCTGCAATGGCAAATGCAGCACCTCCTACCAGATTAGCTGCGTCAACCAGCTTTCCCATAATTGTGTTAAGGGTATCTCCCTCGCTTATATCTACAATATATCCATTAATTTTAATAGAGCCAGCCTGCTCCTTAGTAATAGCGTCCGAATCTCCCATAGTTATTGTGCCGTCTGCTACGGCTACAGCCTGTCTTGCGTCCTCTGTGACAGTAATTCCGTAATTGCCTGCAACAAAACCATCCGAACATTCTAACTGATGAACTCCTGAATAGTTGGAATATACTCTTCTTGTAAGATTTCCGTCAATCAAAGACTGGGTATTAAATTCTGTATCTGCTGAAATTCTATCAATCTCGCTGTTAATATCGTTAATCTCCGCCTGAATAGCCGCCCTTTCTTCATCTGAATTTACATCATTGGCTGCCTGAACAGCAAGTTCTTTCATACGGGTAAGCATCGACTGTATTTCAATAAGCGCACCCTCTGCCGTATTTAACACTGACTCGCCGTCGGCCGTATTATTGTCCGCCTGATTAAGACCTCTTATCTGCATGCGCATTTTTTCTGAAATAGCACATCCTGCCGGGTCATCTGCAGAACTGTTAATCTTATATCCTGATGAAAGTCTCTGTATTGACTGTGAAAGCCTTGTCTCTGCCTTCTGAAGCGAATTATTTGAAATGATTGCTGTTATGTTAGTGTTTATCCTCATGTTGTCCTCCTTTAATCACTGCCACTTCCATATGTTAAGAATATCGGACTCCATTCCAATTTTTATTAGACCAAATTTAAAATTATTGATTTGGCAATTTTATAAAGTTCCTCCGAAGCCATAGCATTTTCGGCCCCATCATATGTAATTCTGCTTACCATTTCGCTTTTGCTGCAATATACGGACATTTCTCCTATAAAATATTCCTCCTTTACCGCTTCCGCAATTTCCTCAAGCCTTGCCGCAAACTCAGGTTCATTGGTCTGGCAGACGCCATAAATTCCCAATGACTGTCTGCTTAATTTAACCTCAACAGATGCCTTGCCGTAATTGCCGCTGGCGTAATTAAGCGAAATTCTTCCCTTGTCGTTTTCGTCCTGTATAAGCGTAAGCTTCATCATTCCAATGCCCTCATCCGACATAAATGGAATATTGTAATCATGTCTTTTGCTCATATTGGCAATCATCTTAATCTGCCTGTTCTGGCTCATAAGAATTTTCAAAGAATCGTATAAGCCGTCTGATGCCGCGTCTAATTCTTCTCCTGCCATTCCGTTGGCTTCTGCATCCGTCACAGCCTGAACTCCGCCAATCATTCCGGTTCCTTCCACTGCGCCTTTAAGCCGTTCTTCTGATTCCAGCACCCAATCCTCGTAAACTTTCTCCAGCTCCGCAGGATTATCAAGTTTATCAAAAAATTTATTTACTTTCTGCTTTGCTCCAATACCATTTCCAAGCAATGTATTAAATAATCCCGCCTCCATAATCTGCCTGCAGGTATCCAAGTTATTGAGCGTTACAGGCTCGTTAATTCTTGCCAGCTCCCTTAACACTAAATCGTCAGCCTCAGAGATACGCCGCATTTCTTCAAGCATATCATTATAATATGCAGCCTCGCTCTCCTCATCATAAAACCTCTGTGCAGTCTCACAAAATTCCTCAACAGAACGCGAATTAATACGCTTTTCTTCCTGAACATTTTTTAAAGTCAAAGGTGTAATGCTGGTGGAAGTGTTGGCAAATAAACTTACATAATATGCTTCTGTCACTGAAACCTTAAGCTGCGTGTCGTCATCCACAGAATAATCCATGCCCGAATGTCTTCTGCTGTTATATGCGGCGCAAAGGTTTTCCATAGTGATGTCTGCGCCCTGATTGCAAAGCGCACCTATAGCAACTCCTGCGTCCTTTCTGAACATATTAAACATTTTATATATGCCTATAAACTGCTCCCGCTCATCCGCAGTAATTCCCTCGGTTCTGTCCAGCTTATACAAAAATGTACTGTATTTTTCAGAAACTGCGTTCATATTCTCCAAATACTCATTTACCTCATGTATGTCATCTGACATAGGATTAACGCCATTTCTAATCATTTCAAGACATCTGTCCGGCGTCATATTATCTATAAGCTTTTTGAGAGTTTGATACAATTCCTTAACTTTAGTTATATTCTCCTCTGACATTTCCATAGAATTGTATGCAAGAATCCTGACTGCGTCTCTGTTAGCCTTATTATCCTCCAGCTCCAGACTGTCAAGTATATTCTCCGTACTTGCGTCTAGTGCCTTCTTTACGGAATCGCCCATATCCGCTCTCTTGCTTGTGCCTACAGCTTCATAAGTCTCGCTTGCTCTCTTAAACGCCTGTCTGAAGCTGCTTCCTGACTGTGCAAATGCAGACACACTCAGTACCATTACATTCTGTGCGTCTTTAAGCACAGCTCCTATACTGACATCCGGCGCATATTTAATCTGGGCAACCGCCTTTGCAGTATCATGGGCAAGACTTACAGCAATATCCTCCATTGCCGTCTCCTGACCGTACACTTCAAGCTGCCTGTGAATAGCAGATATAGCCTCAGCCATAACAGAAACACCCTGCCTTGCAAGATACATTCCAGAATCCGCAGTCATAAGTATCTGAACTTCCAACATCATCTGATAGTTATTTTCCACCAAATTGCCTATGCCCGCTGCATTTCCTGTGCTGCTTATATTTTCTGCATTTCCCATATAATATGAATTATCTGCGTCATATGCGCTTCCCAAAAATGCCCCCAGCTCCTTTGCCACGGTCTTCGCAGCATTTTCGCCTGTTCCAAATTTCACTATGGCAGCTTCTATGCTTCTTAAATTTACTATGCCGCCGTCTGTTTGCGCCTGAACCGTGGCGTATTCAACGTGGCAGTACTCCGCTCTTTCCAGCACGCTTATAGCGCCGGCAACTTCTCTTACAACATTGTCCTCCCCTGTTACAAGCGCCGACTTTGCGCTTCCTCCTGATGCCATATTGTTCACAATATTGTCTGCCATAGACTCCAAATCCAGCACAACATCATCAAGCTGTCTCTTATATAAAATATTATCCACAGTTACAGGAATACCCTTTTGTAAAAATGCTTTGGCATTTTCAGCGTCCTTTTCCGTAAAACTCTCTCCTGCCTGATACATAAATTTTTCAATCTGCGGTTTAAGCTGCTGCCAGTCTTCCTCAGAAAGCGCAGCCTCCCTGCCTCCTGAAGCATGCTCTGCCATATATACGTTTTCTATGGTAGGCTCTAAGCCCTGACCTACCAAATAATATTTTGCATTTTCCGAAACAGCGCCTAAAGCCTTTACCTGCTCTAAAGCCTCCGCAACCTCTGTTACATTGTCTTCTGTAAGAGGAATCCCGGCATCCTGCATTTTGCCTGAAACGGCCTCTGCAAATCCTGTGCTTCCAACCACTTCTCTTATCTTATCTACACTGACGCCGCTCCCTGTTATCTCATAGCTGTCGCAATAGGCCGCAAGCTCAATTTTAATCTTATCCAGTATGCTTACCATTTCTTCCGGCGTTGCGTCTGTAAGATTAAATCCATCCTCGTCAATCCTTACGGCGTCGGAGCCGTTTAACCTGTTAAATAATGCCTTAAGACTCATTTTTGCCGATGTGGCGCTGTCCATAATCTGAGATTTTATATCATCCGCCTCTTTCAAAAGCGCAGAATATGTATTCTCCATCATCTGTTTGCTGTCCACCTGAGCGCCGGACACCACAACTCCCTCAAAACTGACATTTCCTGCGCCAGTTCCTTTTCCCGCCTTGCCGGTATTATTTTTAATATTTATAGATGTTCCATCCGTCGCTGCATCCTTATTAAATCCTGCTGCATATATAGTATAATCCATAATTACCCCTGTTCCGAGAACGCATAAAAACTAAAGCAACTTGCGGCATTCCCACGCAAACTATTATATAAAAATACCTGCACAGCCTAAAGCCATATCAGCTTTAACCCTGTACAGGTATTATCGACACATTTGTCAAATTAATTAAGTCTTAACCCAACGCTTTCCTATCTTTAAGCTTCGTACCATTAAATTCATATACTGCAACGCCAAATTTCGGCAAATCTACAAGAATCGAGTTATCGTAACCGTCGCAGTCGCCTTTAACCGCCGTAAGCGTCTTTTTCTGGTTTTCTTCATCGCTTCCAAGCACCAGCTTAAAACGCCCCTTAACAGGCACACCAATTCTGAACTGGCTCCTCTCAACCGGCGTAAAATTGAGAACAAAAAGCAAATGTTTTCTGCCTGTAGGACTGAGCCTTACAAATGAGTACACGCTATTATCCTTGTCGTTGGCGTTAATCCACCTGAAACTCTCAGGCTTATAATCACTCTCGCCCAGGCAATGATAATCCTTGTACATGTGAAGACATTTTTTAACAAAGTCCTGAATACTCTTGTGTGATTCATCCTCCAAAAGATACCAGTCAAGCGCCCGCTTCTCGCTCCACTCATTCCACTGAGCAAACTCCTGTCCCATAAACAAAAGCTTCTTGCCCGGATGTCCGCACATATACGCATACCCCAACTTAAGGTTAGCAAATTTATCCTCTCTGTCCCCCGGCATTTTTCCAAGCATAGAGCACTTCAAATGCACAACCTCATCATGGGACAGCACAAGAATAAAATTCTCACTGTAAGCATACATCATACTAAATGTCATTTTACCATGGTTAAATTTCCTGAAATACGGATCAAGCTTCATATACTCTAAGAAGTCATGCATCCAGCCCATATTCCACTTAAACGTAAATCCGAGACACTCCCCGTTGTCAGGATCACCGCTGACCATAGGCCAAGCTGTAGACTCCTCCGCAATGGTAATTGCCTGCGGAAAACGCTTTCTCATCATACTATTAAAATGCTTGAGAAAACTCATAGCTTCAAGATTTCCGTTATCTCCATATTTGTTAGGAATCCAGTTTCCCTCTGTTCTTCCATAGTCAAGATAAAGCATGGATGCAACTGCGTCCACACGCAGACCGTCAACATGGAACTTGTCCACCCAGTACATACCGTTGGCAATAAGGAAATTAGAAACCTCATTTTTTTCATAATCAAATACTAACGTACCCCAGTCAGGATGCTCGCCCTTTCTCGGATCCGCATACTCATATACGCAGCTTCCGTCAAACTTGGCAAGTCCATGTGCATCCTTTGGAAAATGGGCAGGTACCCAGTCAAGAATTACACCGATATTTTTGCTGTGCATACAATCAACAAAATACATAAAATCCTGAGGCTCGCCATATCTTGCTGTCGGTGCATAATAGCCTGTAACCTGATATCCCCATGAACCGTCAAACGGATACTCGGCAATGCCCATAATCTCTATATGCGTATAACCCATATCAGAAACATACTCTGCCAAATCCGGAGCTATATCCCTGTAATTGATATAACCGTCCTCAGTGCCATCCTCCTTCTTTTTCCATGAACCGAGATGACATTCATAAATAGACATGGGTACGTCAAGATGATTTTCCTTCTTCTTCTTTGTAACCCACTCCTCGTCAGTCCATTTAAAACCTCTTAAATCAGCTATAACAGATGCAGTATCTGGTCTTAGCTGTGCTGCGTTAGCATATGGATCAGCTTTATATATAGCTTTTCCGTCCGCAGATATTATAAGATACTTGTAGCACTGTCCCACCTTTGCTCCCGGAACAAAAAGATCGTACACACCGCCATCCGAAACAGGATTCATATGATAGCCATATGCTTTCCAATCATTGAAATCGCCAACTACATAAATATCCCTCGCCGTCGGCGCCCACACTGCAAAATATACCCCTTCCGCACCATCCTTTACAGCCGGATGCGCCCCCATTTTGTTGTAGATTTCATAATGAGTTCCCTGACCGAATAAATATGTATCAAGCTCCGTCATAAAAATCTCTGTGGTGTCTTTTCTCTTCATACAATCAGCCCTTCCTAACCTGTATAGTTGTTCACATACTAATATTTGCTTGTATTATATCATATATTTATATAAATTACTATCAAATTTTAGTACCTTTTCTTTAAAAGGTGTGTTATACTTCTATAAAAATATTAAAACATATTGGAGATTATTATGATTTACTTTTTAATCGACTATGACTACATGAAAATAATAACATTTTTAAGTGTCATTTTTGCATTTATACTTAGCTGTGTTGCTATAGGGCTTGGCAAGAACACTCTTCCCCGCGACGCAGGGCGTGCTTTTGCTATCAATGGTACAAAATCTGTAGGCAAACCCCGCGGAGCCGGAATTATATTTATTCTGACCTTTACCCTTTCCTGTGTGCTTTTTATACCATTGAACGCAGAACTTATGATTTATTTTATACTCACACTGGCAGCTATGTTAAGCGGCTATCTTGATGACAGCTCCTCATCACCCTGGGGAGAACTTAAAAAAGGACTTATCGATCTTGCCATAGCTATTATGGCGGCAATTACCTATCTCAGCTACAATCCTAACACATTTGAACTTTCATTTTTTGACGCTACAATAACTCTTCACCCTGTTATTTACGGCATACTCATAGTAATTTTAATATGGGCAAGCATTAATGTAACCAACTGCTCCGATGGCGTTGACGGACTGTGCGGAACACTTTCAGCCATCACATTAATTTCTACCTATGTATTGTTCAAAATGTTTGCTATTGAGCCGTTTTTCAGACATGCAATACTGCTTATGACCGTCTGCATACTTGGATACCTGTGGTTTAACGCATCGCCTAGCAAGCTGCTTATGGGCGATGCCGGTTCCAGAGCTATAGGTCTTTTTATCGGTATTTCATTTATAAAGCTGCAGCATCCGCTGCTCTATATCCCTATGGCGGCTATGCTTATAATTGACGGCGGGCTTGGGTTGTTCAAGGTTGCGTTTATGAGAATTTTCCATGTGAACCCTCTTAAAAATATCCGCACCCCAATCCACGACCATATGCGTAAAAACAAAAACTGGTCCGACTCGCAGGTTGTTTTTAGATTTGCAATAATTCAGATTGTAATATGCCTTTCCATAATATTCGGGCTGGCATAAAAAAGATGTAATGTAATTGTCAGAAGCTTACTTCCATAATTACATTACATCTATTTTCATTTTAATGTTATAATATCGCTAACTTCTGCCGTTAATCTTATCCGCCTCTCCCTCTCCAAGCTTACGTCTCATAAGCCGCCTGTGTTCCTGCTCGCGCTGCTTTTTTAGTCTTATCTTTTCAGCACCCTCATCATCAGTAAGTTTAAGTATGCGGACTGCATAATAGCGCTCGTTATCCGTACTCTTAATTCTAAACCTGCCCTTTTCAAGCCCATGCTCTTCGCACTCAAATAATCCGTAATAACTTTTTGCATTTGTAGCAAACCATTTTATATGCCTTTTCATAGGCTTGCCGCAGATAAAGCACTGGCAACTTTTCACTTCCTTATCCTGAGCCGCCCTTTCCCTCGATGAAAAACCTCTGGAAATATATTTTCCATAACCGCCAAAATTAAGATATATTTCTTCCTTTTTATTGTCTGGTATCCTGTAGGTATCCACGCTGTAGTATTGCCTAACCCTCTCAAAATCGAGTCTCTTCAAAATCATAGCCGCATATCTTGCGTCCGCTCCAGCGCTATGATAATTGTCTAACTCCTCAAGCCGCTGTTCCTCAATGGCATGCTGCAATGTAATGCGGGACTTTCCATCCGAAAAACATATGCTGTAAAGCTTTTGTAAATCATAAAACAAAAACGGCTTCGGAAACTTATAATTAACCCTGTAAAAATTCATATTTCTTTGAAGCTCAATAAGATCCGTACAGCCCCATGTACAGAAAATATAATCCTCTCCGCACCAATCCAAAAAATCTCTTGCCACATCATCAAAATCCTCGCCTGTGGCAACAATTTCGTCCATAGTTATATCTAAAATTTCTTCAACTTTAGCATGCAGCTTCTTATAAATAGCGGGCTTTACATATCTGTCAAACTGCGACACCTCGTTAAAATGCCCATCCAGCTTAACAGCTCCTATCTGAATTACTTCAAACGGCACGTCCACGCATGAGTATGCCTTACCTTCAGCACACTGGTTCCACTCCAAGTCTAAAACAACATAATTCATAGTTATCTCTTTTCGCAATAATACATTTTACTTTTTCCGAACATAGCCCGCAGGCTATTCATAGAGTTATTATAACAGATTACATATGTTATAGTAAATATATTTTGACATTATATACCCGGTGATGTAAAATTTTATATGATTTTTGGCAGGGAATACGGTCAGAATCCGTAACAGCTCACTCTACTGTATTTAGATACGGCGTTTTAATTTACACCACTGTGACGCGCCTTTTCATGTTGGCGCCTAGCGGGAAGGCAAAAATTCCGGTTAAGCTATAAGTCAGGATATCTGCCCTTAATCAAACTATAAAAATATACCGTCTGGTGAGAGACGTGTCAGGAGGAAACATGAAAAAAATTATGAAACAGGCTGCTGCTTGTATTCTTGCGCTTTGTCTTGCATTTATAAGCGCAGTACCGATACTTGCAGCCGACGAAACATCGGCGCAGACTGCCGACAAAACCATTCCAACTGCGGATACCGTTAAAGCTGAGGCCTTAGCTGCCGCAAACTATGTGCTTGCACAGACAGATTTTTCTGATTTGTCAGACACATCTAAAATTTACAACTGTTCCACAACTCTTATTCTTGCAATCAGAGCCGGAGCAGACTGTACTGATGCCATATCGGCATATCTTAATTCGGCAAAAAAAATCGTTAATGCCGACGGCACACTAAATGTCTCCGTTGCAGCATACGGCTACCCTAACGATACATTTTCAAGCTACGCATATCTGCTTATGGTGCTTGCTCTTACCGGAAATGACGCCACTAATTTTGAAGGCGCCAACATTGTGCTTGCCTTCAACGATATTTTAAAAAATGCTGCTGCAGAAGATTTTAACAACGGATATGACACCACAAATTATGCTTCCACAGGAATTAACCCATACCATATCGGTTACATTAACTCCGCAGTAGAAGCATATTCATCATTAATGCCTGATTACAGCAAAATATCAGCCACGTTAAAAGCCGGTCTTGCTCTTGTTACAACAGATGACAAGGGTATCAACTACAGCGGCTCATTTTCAGCCGACAACAATGGTACCGTTTATCCGCATTTTGCAAAGCTCTATGCCAGCGACAGCAATATCACCCAGCTTATTGACAAGGCAGTAGCTTACACCGAAGCTACATATTTTGACAGCACAGACGGAACAACACACTCAATTTATAACGACTATTCAACAGGCGCGCTTATTGATGAGTCAAATCCTGATGCAACTGCTCTGGCGCTTGCCTTATATGCGCAGTTTGGCAAAGACGACTTAGCTGCAGCAAGCTATAACGCCCTTATAAAAAATTACAAGTCCGCTACAACAGCAGGCGCTTATACTTACTATGGAGCAGACTCTATATATTCATCAAAGGACGCTTTGACAGGCTTAGTAACATATCTTTACAAGCTTCAGGAAAAGAATAATCCATTTGACGTATCAGACGCTCTAAGCAGCGGCAATACACCAAATGAAAACCCTAACGAAGAAACTGTAAATACAGGAGACGCTGCTAATACACTTCCATACGCTGTTGCTGCACTTATGGCATTTTCTGTGCTTATGACGGCTGCTGCCGAATATGTTAAGAAAAATAGCATAGTCCGCAGATAACGAAACGCAGCTATCTAATTTTACTACGAAAACATACCATACTTAATTTTAATGCGTTCCAGCTTTCTGACCATACCGTCGCTAAGCAGGAAAACGCAGGCTGTGGCTCCCAGCGCATGAAACGCATCATAGCCCAAGCCTGTAATATATAGCAATTTAAGCCCCTCAAATCCGTTACTGTAAGCGGAGGCAGTCATAAAAAATGTCGCGAGATTCATTATTCCGCCATATATGATTAGCACGCTTATAAATGTGTACACAGACATAGTAATCGGATTTGCGGGGAGTTTTTTTCTCTGAAAAATAAGTCCCGCCGTTATTCCTACAACTCCCCATGCATACACTCGAAGCCCTAAATAGCTTTCACTTTTTCCGGAAGTAAGCAGCATTATAATATATCCTGTAATCTCTGCCGCAGCTATACATATAATCGGCGTCAATACTGCTTTTACACCCTCAACTGTTTTTCTTTTCTGCACCGCCTTTTTATCATCAAGCAGTCCGGTAAGCTCCACCTTGTTAAATATAATTCCAGCCAGAGCGCCAAGCAGTCCCCATGCAAACATTTCCCAGGGCGTCCACGCTCCCTGCCCCATAAAAAAATTGCATACGAATCTTGACATTGCTCCCACAAGAAATCCTGTCTGCGGTCCCAGCGCAATGCCTGCAATAATCACCATAGCTGTTCCCGCATGAAGCGGCACAGTATAAGCGCAAATTAAATTAGAAACCACTGTAAGCGCACACATAACTGCCACCGTAACTATTTCTCTGGCTTTCGGCTTTCTTTTTTCGTACACCCATATGAACGGTAAAAACGAAAGCATAAGCAGCAACGTGCTTACAAGCATATATCCTTTCATATATTTATACTGTCCTCCGTTTAAGAAAATCTCTGCATTTTATCAGAACATAAAACTACATATGTAACCTGCAATGTTGAATTTCAAAATATTTTTTCTCACATTATTTTTTATAACATATTCCGCAATTTGCACACTACATCCGCACTCGTGACACAGCCTTCAAGAAGCCCTTCCGTAAGCCTCCCTGCCACAGTTGTGTAGTAACTGTTTCCTGTAAAAAATGCTTTTGTATCTGAAAGTGATACTAACTGACCATCAAAAAGCAATCCGCACCTGTCCGCATACTCCCCGCAAAATTCCAAATCATGGGACACAAGAATTATGGTTTTACCTTCATCTGCCAGTACTTTTAACAAAGTTCCCAGCTCTCTTTTAAATACAGGATCAATCCCCTTAGCAGGCTCGTCCAGCAGCAATATATCAGGCTTTAAAAGCAGCGCCTTTGCCAATGCCAATTTCTGCTGCTGACCTCCGCTTATATCCAGCGGATTGTTAGTTCTCACTTCTTGAAGCCCCATAAAATCCATCATTTCATCTATTTTTGCAAGCTTTTCTTCCCTGCTTAAAGCCTTTACCCATGTGTTGCCTTTGTCTGTCATAATGTCTGCCAGTTCTTCCTCAACGCTTATCTCTGTAAACATAGATATGGGATTCTGGGCCAGCAGCACGGTCTTTCCTGTACATTTTATACTTCCGTCCACACATTTTCTCACACCGGCAATCAATTTTAGCAGTGTAGTCTTTCCCGAACCATTTCCTCCAAGCAGCGCCAAAATTTCACCCTTGTACGCCTTGAAAGAAAGCTTTTCAAGTACATTTGCGTCATATCTTAAATAGCGGAAAGTGACATTTTTTGCGACCACTGCATCTGTAGAAACCGTTGCCGCACTTGATTTATTGTCTTGCCTTTCCCCTCTGTCCCTTGCCTGTTTATCCACAGCTCTGCCCTTCATAAACTCACTTATCCACTTTCTGCCATCCCTTGTTGTGAAAGGAATAGTGCGCGCTTTCTTCACCGGAGTATGCGTCTGCTCCAATGGCGCTTTTGAACATATACCTGAATACATATCTGAATATATCGCCAAAGCAATCTGCGCCGCCACAGGAAGCCAAAGATTTCTCTCACTGTCCGCCAGCCGCTCTGCCACATCGCTCGGACTTCCCTGCTCCAATATCATGCCCTCATACATCATAACAACCCTGTCCGCCTCGGAAAACACCCGCTCTGTACAGTGTTCCGACATAACCACAGTTGTGCCAAGCTCCCTGTTTAACTTAAGCACCGTCTCCAGAAAATGCTCTGCCGCAATAGGATCAAACTGCGCAGTAGGTTCGTCCAGCACCAGCACAGCAGGTTTCATAGCCATAACCGCTGCCAGATTAAGAATCTGTTTCTGCCCTCCCGAAAGTTTGTCCGTTTCCCTCTGATACCAGCCTGATATGCCAAAATACGCCGCCGTCTCAGCGCTTCTGCGCCTTATTTCATCCGACGGCAGTCCCATATTTTCAAGTCCGAATGCCAGCTCATGCCAAACCTTATCCGTAACAATCTGGTCGTCAGGATTTTGTCCCACATAGCCCACAAACAATCCATCCGCAATATTCATTTCTCCCGAACGCTGTCCGCAGGGTATCATACTGCTTACCATATGCTTCATTAAAGTAGTCTTGCCGCTGCCGGACACTCCTGTAATCAGGATAAGCTCTCCACTCTCAACAGTTAAATTAATGCCTTTTAACACATTTCTATCGCTGCCTGCGTATCTGAAATCTAAATTTTTAAATTCAAGTAATGCCATTTTACCACTCCTCTAATTTCATATGCCAGCGGCATAGCTGCAAGCATTATAAACGCCACAGCCATAACAGCAGTTATCGCCGCGTTTCCCGTAAATATAATCCGCGGCAGATAGTAAATATCTGCTTTCCCCGTTATAATTCCTGCAACTATAACGGATGCAAGCAGCACTATATAAAAAATCGCCGCAATATCCGTACATTTTAACCTGTAATTATGGTAATTGGTCCGCTTCCCTTTCCCGTATCCACGAGCCTCCATAGACGCGGAAGTTTCAATGGAACTGTCTAATGACCACGATATAAGGATTGATACCTCTCTTGCAAACGTCTTAAGCCTGCTTTTTCTACTCCTTCCCATACCAAGCTGCGCGTCATGTATCTGTCTGTACCGTTGTCCCAAAAGCGGAATAAATCTCAATATCATAGAAAATGTAAGACCCAGTGTAGGCGCTATATTTCCCAATATATACATCATTCTGTCGCTGTCCAAAAGCATGCCTAAACAGGAACACCATTGAATTACATTTACCAGCAGCAGCCCTGCAACCAGCCCAAACACATAGCTTTCCGCCGATATGGGATTATCGTTGATATAATACAGCACCGTCTCCCCTGCCCCTGAAAATATAGGCTGTATAACCGCAGTGAATAAGCATACCGGCACCCCGATAAGAAAATTGCGCAGACACCGTTTAACGCCGCAAAGCACTGCCACACACATCGAGGACATAACAAGCGACGTTCCAACCAGCACCGGATTATATGATAACATAGTAATTATCAGCACCGCCGCCATAAAAAGAAAGCAGACCAGCGGATGCGCCGTAGAAAATTCGGCTCTTCTTTTAAGGGATTCGGCTGCTTTTCCGGACTGCTTGCTTTTTCTTTTAAAAAATGTAGTTTCTCCGCTTACATTCATTTCCGACATAATCAATCCATTCTCTCATTTCATAATCTGTTTTAACTTCTTTTTAGTATCTAAAATGCAGGATACATCTAATATACGTAATTTATATGACCGCTCCCACCGCTACTCTTCATTCGCTGAAAGCACGTAAAACCACTTTACCTTGTCGCTATTTTGAAGAATATAACTGCTCGCCGCCATTCCCGGCACCTTTCCATTAACACTGTATTTCCAACCGCTCTGCTGACCTAACATCATCTGGTCCAAATAATTAATACCCATAACATATGTTTTATTGGCATTGGCAGTAATTATTATTCCGTTTTCCCCCGCTGCTTGACTTAACAGCTCATACACATTAGTCCCCTCCGGCACTCTGTAAACAGTTTCCTCAAGAATTTCGCCACTATCCGGAATTTTTTCCTTTAGGCCCGGATTACTAATGCTGTCTTTTAGTTTAACTGCTGAATCACATCTTATCTCTATTGACACCTGTATAGTCTTCTTTGTTTCTGTCTCAGACTGGCTGCTGCCCCCGGACTGGTTTTGCACTGAATTGCCCGGATTACCTTTATCTCCGCCTGCTGTGCCGGTTTGTCCGCCCTGCTGAGTACCTCCCTGTGAAGCTCCTGATTCCCTCGTCACTGACTCTGACGGATTTAGTCCTCCCTCTGATGCTGCGCTTGATTCCAACTCACCTTGTCTTTCTGTTTCACCGTTTTCTGCCACAATACCGGCTTCGCTCTCCGCCAGATTTTTATCTTGAGCTTTACTTACATTTTCAGTCAGGCTTCCTGTCGATTTTTCTGCCCGATAATCCTCTGCCGATTTAATTCTGACATTTGTGAACAGAAAAATAGCAGCCGCTGCTAATATGACAACTGTCCCCGCTATTTTAAAATTCTTCCACTTATCAAACATCTTCTTCACCGTTTACCTTCAACTTTTTGTGTATAAACCATCTTTGGTATGGTATTTCCAGCGCAAGCATCGCTATCCAGCCTATTATGCATGCAATCGCAACACCTCTGATGCCCACAGACGGCACTAAAACAAACGTAAATATAACCCTGAAACTTATCTGCGTCAAAGTTCCCCAGAGAGTTATGTTCATATTTCCCATGCCTCGGAAAAATCCCTGTAAGCCATTAGTAAGCGCAGGCATCCAATAAAATGCCCCTATAACGGCAAAATATTTAAGTCCCTCTTCTATCATTTCTGTGTCCCCGCCAAACAGTAAAAGCAGTGGATATGCAAGGAAAAGCAGCACTACAAATATTAATGCGCCATAGCATAACTCAAGCCTAATTCCTTTCCTGAAGCCCCGCCTTATTCTGTCCTTCTTTTGCGCGCCCATATTTTGAGCCGTAAATGTCATCATAGCATTTGATATGCTTCTTCCCGGTACCAGCGCAAAATCTTCTATTTTTCCTACCGCATTAAATGCCGCAATAGCGCTTACCCCAAGCGTATTAATCACACCCTGTATTAACAGCTTTCCAACAGGCTGGCTGCACTGCTGCAAAGCCGTCACCCCGCCGTAACCGATTGTATTTTTTACAAGTTCTCTGTCCGGAATAAAATCTGCGGCTGTCAAATGCAGCAACGGCACATTCTTATAAATATGCACAAGGCACAATATCGCTGACAACCCCTCCGCTATTACCGTAGCCATACCTGCTCCTGTCACTCCCAGCTTAAATACCGCAACAAGCAGCACGTCAAGGCAGCCGTTAATCACTGATGAAATCATAAGAAAACGTATAGGCGCCTTTACGTCTCCAACGCTCCTCAATGCCGCCGCAAAAATATTATAAAAGCAGGTAAATGGCATGCCTATAAATATAATCCTCAAATACCTTACAGCCTGAGCCAATATTTCATCAGGTACCCTCATAATCACAAGAATTGTTCTTGAAAATATAAGTCCCAAAATAAGCACCGCTGCTGCCAAGCAGCTCCCAAGCACAAGGGTGGTTCCAATCTCCCTGTGAAGCCTGTCCATACGCCCCGCACCAAAAAAATTGCTCATTAGTACTGAAGCACCTATACATAACCCCGTAATACCAAGAATGAGAAGATTCATAACAGGGTCCGCTGTTCCAACTGCCGCCAGCGCATCCTCTCCCGCAAATCTTCCCACAATAATAGAATCCACTGCATTATAGGTAAGTTGAAACAAATTTCCTAAAATCAGTGGAATCGTAAATTGAATTATTGATTTAGTTATATTTCCTTTTGTTAAATCCGTAACCATTTACATACCCATCACAAGGCAAAAAATGTAATGTTCCCACCCAGAGTCGAACTGGGGACTGAGACTTAGGAGGTCCCTGTTATATCCACTTAACTATGAGAACAGATTTATATGAAACATTTAGTATTCTATCACATGACTAGTAAATTTGCAAATACTAAAAATAGTAAAATGGAAAATTTGCAGCCAGCGCAATAATATTATTCCTCAAATCTTAGCGCCATCGGCTGCAAATCCCAATTATTTAATTATTTATTCGCTTGTTAATTATTAATTCGTATATTCACTGTTTAACCAATATTTATCCCTGACTAATTACTGAAGCTTAAACTTATTAATAGCTTCCTTAAGCGCACTTGCAATTTCATCAAGTTCGATTGTACACTGGTTAAGGTTCTGCATAGTCGCATTAACCTCCTCGGCAGAAGCCGTAACCTCCTCGGAAGCCGACGCTGTCTGCGTAGATACTGCAACTACATCGTCCATACTTGAGATAACTGTTCCTCTGCTCTAGTTCATTTCCTGATTGAGCTTATCAATATTATTCAAGCCCTCTGTAAGCGCATTGATTGAATTGAAAATCGTGTTAAACAGTTCCTTAACATCCCTGATAAGACCTGAAACATTATCAATCATTTCATTGAAATTAGTTTCCAGTACGCCAAATTCATTTTTCTTCTTTACTGCAATTCTCTGAGTAAGATCGCCTGCTGCAACCTTAGTCATCACTGCATTAACCTTCTTGATTTCCCTTGTAAATGTCATAGATACAAAAATTGCAATGGTAATACCTATAATAAATGAAAAAATACCCGTTCTCAATGTAGAAAATGTAATTTTTCCTATTACTGTTTCCGTCTCTTTTTCGCTTACAATACCAATAAGCGTCCAGCCTGTAATTTCATCTGTGCTTGCCATAATCTGCACATTTTCTTTGCCGATTTTCTCCGTATATGCATGCACTCCATATTTATCGCTGTCAGACAAGCTCATAAGCTGGCTCCAGAAGTTAAGCCCTGCAACTGAATCCGCAACATATGTATTTTTATCATTATTTACAAGAATTTCTCCATCTTTATTTACAAGAAGAACAAAGCCTGTATTGAGAAGTCCGATATTCTCAACATAATCCTTCATTTCCTGAAATTCAATATCCATAGCTACAGTACCGTAATTGTCGCCGGATGAATATTTAATCTCCTGTGAAACGGTGATAATATCCTTGCCTGTAACTGAATCTGTGTACGGCTCCGTTATGGCGCAGTAAATAGAATTTCTCGCCGGAAGACCGATACAATTTGTGTACCATTCCTTATTTGTGTTATCAACTCCCGTGACCGCTTCTTTCTTGTTGACATTCTTACTGTTTGCCTCATCCCACTCGTACCAGCCTGTTATAAGATGTCCCGTATTAGTCGTGTAATAAGCTCTTACGGCTCCATTAGTAACCTTGCAGGACGCAATCAGCGAATCGTGAATCGCTTTGATGTTTTCAGTTAATTCTCCCTGGTCCTCAAGATGCTTTATCTCATTTTTACGAGTAAGCAAATCTACCGGCTGGCTAAGCGTCTTTAAGTATGTAGTAAAGCCTTTCTTTGTCTCCTGTAACGTCTGCTCACTTGTAAGCTTTGTATTACTTGCCTGCGCATTTTTCGTTGTTCCTGAAACATCCAAAGCAAGTAAAATTGTTGGAATACTGATAGCTATAACAAAAATACTACCAGCTGAAGTCCAATACTCCTTAATTTTTTCCTCATTAAAATATCCTCCTGCCCTTTATTTATTAAATCTAACTGTACCCTGAAGCCATATTTGCCCCTTAAAACGCCTTCCTATAGCAGGTTCTCCCAGGAGGTCGCAGCTATTTATTGCCATAGTAAATACCATATCGTTACATTCAAGCACCATAACGTATATTATTTCGCCTGTATAGATGTTTTCTTCCCTTGTCAACTCCAATATTTCCCCGATAACAGAATACTGGTCGCACTCCACTCCGCATGGCATAAATGTAGAATCGACTATAGAAAATACATCCTCAAACAATATCCTGTGGGATATTTTATTATAAGTATCTATATCGTTAATTGTCAAACTTTCAATGGCATCCTCATCTCCATTTTTAGCTGCCGCAATAAGTTTTCTTCTTTTTTTATCTGCCTCCTCCTTAATCTGACTATTATTATCGGTCTTTTTTATAGGCAGTAAAATCATGCCGCCAAGTGATAATGCGGTCATAACTGTCTGTTTGCCCTTCAACGCTGTCTTTGACATAGCATTTCTTCTGTCAAGGTTAAACATATCCGGCTTAAAATCCTTAACTGACGCTACATAATCCAGATAATCCATTACATTTTGAAGATAAAATATAAGCGTTACACCTGTCCTCAATTCGTCGCATATAACAGCAAAGGATTCCTTATCCAAATGTCTCTCTATGGTAATCTCATCATTATCCGTAATTCTGTTTCCAATAACAAACGGAAAACTATACTCATATATAAATCTTTTTCCCTCATATCTTCCATATATGTAAATTCCTGTGGAAGAGCTGATTCGCACTACAACAATCCCTCTCTTAAAGCTTTCCTGCTTTAAAACGAAACCTTCCTTCACACACTGCTTAACTGCTGTCTGAACAAATCTCTTTTCTTCCTTAGAGTCCATATTACTAAATCCAAGAGCTCTTAAATATAAATTCATAACCCATCTCCATGCAGCAATCACGCATACATCCGAAAAAATTTTTACATTAAATCTCCGCTATAACTACCGCGTATCAACGATAAACAACGTAAGAAGCTTCATAAGGTCTTTTTCCACTTCATTTGTATAGTTGCTTCCGTCAGAGTGTTCCAGCATCCTTATAACAGGTCTGTCTGTAGCCTCTTTATTCTGCCGCACAACCTCTCCGACTTCGCCCTCATTAGTTATAACTTCCATTCCCACAGGATATAATGCAACGCTTTCCAAAAACTTAACCGCAATATTAGCGTCATAAATAGTGCCGGCATTTGCCCGAATATATTCTATCGCCTCATATATCTTCATTTTTTTGCCGCCGATGCCACTGATAAGACTGTCAAAATCATCACACAAAGACACAAGCCTTACTTCCGGCTTCAATTTTTCGGCTCTCTGCTGAAATGGAAAACCTTTGCCGTCAATTCTCTCGTGATGAAACAGTATAATCTCCTTAGCCGTATCTGTGAGCCACTTTTCTTCCTGAAGAGAACTATAACCATATATGGTATGCTTCTTATATTCAAAAGCATCAGCGGGACTCATATCCTTTATATCCACGTCTGTGTATGGTATCTTCATATACCTGAGACCCAAATCATGCAAAATCGCTCCCATAGCAACACTCTTGACCTGCTTCTCGCTCATCCTAAGCCTCAGCGCCATAATAGTAGACATGGTACACACATTAATGCAATGAGAATAAATATCCGTACTGATTCGTCTTACCTCTGTTATACTCTCTAGCACCTCCGGCTCCGAAAGCACTCCGTTGATAATTTTATCGGCTTCCTCGCCAAGCTTTCTAATCTCATGATTATGCTTATAAATATGGCGCTTAAACACTTTTTCCACCACAGCCTTTGACTCCTCAAAGGTTTCCTCCTCAGTGTATTCCGGACTATCCTTAATATACACTGACTTCACATTATACTGGCGCAATTTCTCTATGTACTCTTCCTTTAGCATTGTATCCGCATGCATCAGAACCTGCTCATTGTCTGATATTACCGGAGCCGCAAGGATTTCATTTTCTTTTAAATCTTCTATTGCTGTAAGCCTCATAATTATCCCACCTCTTTCGTAGAACAATCCACTCCTAACATTTATACCTGATATGTTAATTTTATCACAATATTACAATTATTACAAGCAACATAGCCAATATACTCTAAATACATTTTATAAATATTCCCCGAAAATATATTGCAGCGACAAATTCCACAACATATTCCGGGGAACTGAATAATCTGTTTGTAAATTGATTGCCTCAATGACAATAAATATTACTTAACTTTAGTCAACACAGTCTTTCCACCCATATATGGCTGAAGTACCGCAGGAATCTTAACGCTTCCGTCTTCCTGAAGATTATTTTCAAGAAATGCTATCAACATTCTTGGCGGAGCAACAACCGTATTGTTAAGAGTATGCGCAAAATACTTATTTTTCTTGTCGTCCTGCACTCTGATTTTCAGTCTTCTGGCCTGAGCGTCGCCAAGATTAGAGCATGAACCAACCTCAAAATATTTCTTCTGACGAGGAGACCATGCCTCAACATCAACAGACTTAACTTTAAGGTCTGCCAAATCTCCTGAACAACATTCAAGAGTTCTTACAGGAATATCAAGACTTCTAAATAAATCAACTGTGTTCTTCCATAACTTATCAAACCACATTTTGCTCTCATCAGGCTTACATACAACAATCATTTCCTGCTTTTCAAACTGATGTATTCTGTAAACGCCCCTTTCCTCTATACCATGCGCGCCCTTCTCTTTTCTGAAGCAAGGAGAATAGCTTGTAAGAGTCTTTGGCAGCTCGCTTTCAGGAGTAATAGTGTCAATAAATTTACCAATCATTGAGTGTTCGCTTGTACCAATTAAGTAAAGATCCTCTCCCTCAATTTTGTACATCATAGCGTCCATCTCGTCAAAGCTCATAACGCCTGTAACCACATTACTTCTTATCATAAATGGAGGCACACAATAAGTAAAACCTCTGTCTATCATAAAGTCTCTTGCATATGAGATAACCGCTGAATGAAGCCTTGCTATATCGCCCATAAGATAATAAAATCCATTGCCTGCAACCTTTCCTGCTGCGTCAAGGTCTATGCCATTAAAGCTTGCCATTATATCTGTGTGGTATGGAATCTCAAAATCAGGCACAACAGGCTCGCCATATTTCTGAACCTCCACATTTTCACTATCATCCTTGCCAATAGGTACGCTAGGATCAATTATATTAGGAATCGTCATCATAATCTGTGTAACCTTCTGACTGAGTTCAGATTCTTTTTCTTCAAGTTCCTTCAGCTTGTCCGCATCAGCATTAACCTGAGCCTTAACAGCCTCTGCCTCCTCTTTCTTTCCCTGAGCCATAAGCATACCAATCTGCTTTGAAAGCTTATTTCTGTTTGCTCTCAGCTCGTCCGCCTCTGCCTGTGCAGCTCTTGCCTGTGCATCAAGCTCTATAACCTCGTCCACCAGCGGAAGTTTTCTGTCCTGAAACTTATTCTTAATATTCTGCTTTACAACATCAGGGTTTTCTCTTAAAAATTTTAAATCCAACATACTCTTATCCTCACACTATTTTATAATCATATTATAAATCACCGATAACCTAAATTATACTCTGTTAAGTAATCATATTCATTAACATACTCCAGCTTTATAACATAACAAAGTTCCTTATCAGCTTTACATCATTATGCAACATTTTAAACAGTTTTTCCAGTACTTTCATGCTTTTTAGTAAATTTATTATTCTTGCTGCTCAAGCATA
The DNA here is from genome assembly GCA_964482965.1 of uncultured Lachnospira sp. Taxonomy (GTDB): domain Bacteria; phylum Bacillota; class Clostridia; order Lachnospirales; family Lachnospiraceae; genus Lachnospira. The sequence goes on along the minus strand of CAYZZP010000002.1, from coordinate 33,339 downwards.
TCATTGACCTTCTTGCTAAGCTCCTCATCGCCCGTCTTTCCTGCTAATGCCTGATTGAGTGCTTTCTCTTCTTCTGTTCCAAGTTCAATATATGACTTTCCGCCTACAATTTCCTTGATATAAGCATAGCATCCGGTATTGCTGTGCATTACATTAATAATATAACCACAATCCCGCCTGTCTAACATACAAAGTGAAAAACTAAGTTTTCCTCCCATTTCATGGAATGCGTCGTATTTAACAATTCCAATTTTGTGAAATGTGTACTGCAGCTTATTATAAATATCCTTTACAGCCTTTGCATTTTCACTGCTGAGTTTTTTTACAGTTCTTATGCTGTCAAGATTTTCTTTGACAAGCTTCTCAATGCTCTCGCCATTTTCTCCCTGCATAAATGCATTATATTTCTTTTTAATAGATGCAGTCTTTATCAGTGCCGCAACTGCTGCAATCAACGATATTAATGTAAGCGCAGCCAGTCCTATGACTATGTAAACTATATCGAGAGAAAAATATCCGAAAAAATCAACTAACATTTTGTAATCCTCCGTGTTTTATCTTCCTTTATTTCACTTTATCTTATCTTTGTTTCATTTTATCTTGGATAACAATTCTATTATTCTTTCCAGCTCTTCCTGAGAATAATAGTCAATCTCTATTTTTCCTTTGTTGTTATTTTTATTCTTAATCACAACCTGAGTTCCCATTATTTTAGAAACCCTATCCTCAATATCCCTATATATAAAATCGTTCTCAGGAACTTCTTTCTTTGCCTTTTCTGGTTTATTAATCTGGTGCATAAGTTTTTCAGTCTCGCGCACGCTTAAATTTTCATCAAATATTTTTATTGCAATATTGTATTGCTTATCTCCATCCTCAATGCCAATAATTGCACGGGCGTGTCCGTTACTAATCTTCCCCTCCATAACCATTTCCTGAACTCTCTTGTCCAACTTTAATAATCTTAATGAATTGGTAATGGCCGCTCTGGACTTAGAAACCTTTTCAGCGACCTCGTCCTGCTTAAGTCTGTAATCCTTGATAAGCCTCTGGTACGCCATTGCTTCTTCTATAGGATTCAAATCCTCTCTCTGTATATTTTCAATAAGCGCAATTTCCATAATTTCCTGATTGGAATAATCCTTAATTATTACAGGAACCTCTTTAACTCCAGCCAGCTTTGCAGCTCTCCATCTTCTCTCTCCAGCAATTATCTCATAATAATTATCCTTCTTCTGCACCAGCAGCGGCTGTAAAACTCCGTACATTTTAATAGACTCAGAAAGCTCAATAAGAGCATCCTCGTCAAACGCTTTTCGCGGCTGTTCCCTGTTTGGCTCTATCTGGGATATTCTTACTTTAGTCTCCGCCGGTTCCTTTACTACAACTTCTTTCACAACCTCTTTTACCACAACATTATTTTTTTCTTCCTGAATATCATCCGGTATCAATGCGTTCAAGCCTCTTCCTAAGCCTTTACCAAGTCCTTTTCCCAGTCCCTTGCCCGAAGCTTTCTTTGTTTCTGTTGAACTTTTAGCAGTTGCCATTCTAAATCTCCTTTAATTGTTCAAATGTTTTATGATATTTTTGTTATTATATTTACTCTTGCCGCAATACTTATGTATTGACTTTATTTATTGCGAGTTTTTCTCACAATGCTCACTCTTTTGTTTTCGTCTATTGTATGCTTTTTCTTATGTTCTGTTTTGCTTTTATATAAAACATGTATGCCTGTTGATAATTTTTTACTAATAACTTTTTATTATAATATTTATTCTCTGCTCATTACCTCTTCTGCTAACAGCCGATAACTCTCTGCACCGCTTGATTTGCTGTCATATATATTAATTGGCAAACCATGACTTGGAGCCTCTGCAAGCCTTATATTTCTTGGAATAATTGTCTTATATATATTCTGTTTCAAATTGTCCTTTACATTTTCAACGACCTGTAATGACAAATTGGTTCTTGAGTCGTACATAGTGAATACAACTCCCTCCAGTTCAAGTGCCGGATTCAGTTTCTTTTTAACAAGATTTATTGTATGTATAAGCTGTGTCAAACCCTCAAGTGCATAATACTCACACTGTATCGGTACTAATACGGTATCGGCTGCTGTCATTGCATTAACTGTAAGCATACTTAATGACGGCGGACAGTCCAAAATAACATAGTCGTAATTGTCTCTTACCTTTAATATAGCATTTTTTAAAATGTATTCTCTGTTTTCAACATCTATAAGGTCAATCTCCGCTCCTGCAAGATTTACATTAGATGGAATTACATCAAGATTTTCAAATGTCTGTTTGCAAATAGCATCCTCTATTTCTATTTCCTGCAAAATCACTTGATATATAGTGTTTTCCATTTCCTCTTTATTGATTCCAAGACCGCTCGTAGTATTTCCCTGAGGGTCAATATCCAATACTAAAACCTTTTGTCCTGCTTCTGCAAGACAGGCTGATAAATTGATAGCCGTTGTAGTTTTTCCAACCCCGCCTTTCTGGTTGGCGATTGCTATAATTCTTCCCATTACTACCTCCATAATGTTTCACGTGAAACATAAACAAATTATTGCTGTGTATTTATTATAGCATTACCGAAAAATTTTATCTACCAAATAAGAAATATTTTATGTTTATTTTTTTAATATCAAATGTTTCACGTGAAACATTAACATTAGTAAATCAGTTTAATCAAAATCTTTTGTTTATTGTTTCAAGAAATTTATGCAGCGGTGCATTTTTAATAATTTAACAGAATATACAAAATGTCATATATCAGTATCAACAATTCTGTATTTCCCGACAAATATCAAGCACAGACTTATCCTTATAATAATTATTATTATCCAAGTCAACAATTTTCCATTTTATCAGTTATCTGCTTAAAATAATCTTCATCAGAAGTTAAAGCTAACCTAACAGGCATTACTGTGGTCTGTTCAAATTTTTAATATCCGAAAGCATCCATAATTTTTTTAATATATCAATAGCAAAATTTCAATCAGCAATTTACTCACAATTAATCATTCCTCACCTGTAACACAAAAATAGGACAAAGAAATTCCAATAAACTTTCTTTGTCCAAATCATTAAAATCTATACGAATATAATTTAATTTCAAGCATTTTTCTGACGTTCACAGCAAATTTTCACTTTATATCCACAATATTATGTTTAATTGCGAACACCGCAGCCTGAGTTCTGTCAGACACATTAATCTTCTTAAAAATGTTAGAAACGTGATTTTTGACCGTTCTTTCACTGATGTTCAAAGTTGCAGCAATCTCTTTGTTTAACAATCCCTTTGATAACATTTTCAAAACTTCTATTTCCCGAACTGTAAGCTCCTCAAGCTTTTCTTTTACAATTTCACGCTTAACAAGATTAGAATTAATATCGGTAGTAAGAGACGGCTCAATGTAAATTTCACCCTCCGCCACAAGATTTATGGCATTTTTTAAAGTATCAAAGTCCGAATCCTTTAACACATATCCGTTGCATTTATACTCCATAGCTCTTATAACATAATCCGCGTCGCTGTTAATAGTAAGAAGAATTACCTTATTAGTCATTTTCTGCTGTCTCATGATTTTTAAGGTCTGAAGCCCGTCCAAATTAGGCATATTAATATCGAGAAGCACAATGTCCGGCTTCTCCTTATTTACAATATTAAGACATTCATATCCGTCGCTTGCTTCCCCTACAACCGCAAATGATGATTCTAATTCTAACAGCTGTTTTAATCCTTCACGAACCATTTTATGATCGTCTGCAATAACAATATTAATCAACTTTCTTCTCCTTTATAGGCACCAACACCCTGCACTGCATTCCCTTAGCTAATCTTTTTGTCTCAAGCTGTCCGCTGTAAGCACTCAATCTTTCTCTAATCATGGACAAACCAAAACCATTGACTTTGCTGTTTGAATCAAATCCTATTCCATCATCAATAACATCGACTGTTATATGCTGTTTATCTGAAGCCACTCTGACTTCCAGCTTGGTTCCCTTTGAATATTTGATAGAATTATTGCAAAGCTCCTGTATAATTCTAATCAGATTTATAAGCAGCATTGAATCCATATGATTAATATCAGCCTTATAATCATAGGTTACAATCATATCTGTTTTTGCAGATAATTTGCTAATATAGTTGATAAATGTATCTTCAAAGCCGAGTACATCCAAGCTCATGGGTCTTAAATCAAATATTATATTTCTAAGCTCGTCTATACTTTCCTTTAAAATATTATTGCAGTTTTTTAATTCCAACTTGACCCTCTGAACATCGGAATTTATTATCTTAATAATAAAATCATTTTTTAATGTCAGCGCAGTAAGGTTCTGAACCACTGTATCGTGTATTTCCATAGCAATTCTGCGTCGGTCCATCTCTTGAATATTTATCTCCGCAGAGTTCATTTGCTGCCATTTTAAATCACTTTCAAATTTGTTCTTTTCCTGTGAATTGTCCGCCGTAATAAGAAGCTCTTTAATTCTATCGCATCTTTTGCTTATTTTCTCAAATTTCTTTTCTTTATCCTCTATAAGCTCCTTAATGCTATCTCTTTTTTCCTTCAGTTTAAGAATTTCACGATCGTCAAAATTGTCACTGTTATCGGCAGATAAAAATGTGTCTCCTGTTGTGTCCTTTTGCTGAATTATCCTGCTTATGGCCTTATCAACAAATTCCATATCAAGCTGAAGACTTCTTATTTGTGCTTTTAACTGTGACCTCTTTTCTATACAAATATTCATTTCTTCTGACATAAAATCATTTATCTTGCTCATTGTAAATCCCTCTACTGATATTTAATCTTTTGCCCGCTAATATGCGTTTTTATTTGATATTTTTTTAACAAATTTAATTTTAATTATCCTATTTACTGACACTGTTTACGTACTTATACATACATATATTACCCTATATAAAAGATTTTTTAAAGACCTTTTTTTGTACTACCATTGTATTTTTTTGTAAAAAAATAATCTTAAATATTATTTTTTTGTAAAAAAATAATCTGAAATATTATTTTTTTATTCATTGCCACTTTACCAAATATAGCTTATAATTAAGTTAATATTATTAGAGAGAGGTGACAATAACGCATATGAACAAATGGACTAAAGTAGGACTGGTTGTTGGAATGGGCGCTGCTACAGTTGCCGCTACTCACCTTGTGAACAAATTTATATTTTCTTCAGCCACCTCTAAAAAGCTCACAGATATAGATAAAAAATTAACTTATAACTGGAAGTTTGGCAATGTATCCTATACTGTAAGAGGCGAAGGTCTTCCTTTGCTTTTAATTCATGACCTGCAGTCTACAGGTTCTTCCTACGAGTGGAAAAATATTGTAAATAACCTAAGCAAAAAACGTACCGTTTACACTATAGATTTGCTTGGATGTGGTTATTCGGACAAGCCTAATATTACCTACACTGCATACATGTACACGCAGCTTATAAATGATTTTGTTACAAATGTTATTAACAAACGAACGGACGTAATTGCTACTGGAGATTCCGCTCCTTTTACAATTATGGCAGGCTACCTGAACCCTGCTATATTTGATAAAATTGTTCTTGTAAGCCCGCAGAGCATTAAAAATGCTATGGTTATTCCTGATAAAAAGAGCAATATCAGAAGAATCCTTCTCAATTCTCCTGTTTTTGGCACTATGATATATAATATATGTATGAACAGAAAGAAAACTGAAAAGAATTTTGTCAATAAATTGTTTTTCAATTCAAAAGCAGTAAGCTCCGAGCTGGTAGATGCATATTATGAAAACTCACATTTATACGGTTCCTCTGCTAAATTTTTATATGCAAGCTGTGCATGCCACTACACCACCGCTGCTATATCAAAGGCGCTGGATAAGTTGGATAACTGCATATACATTATTTCAGGCAAGGAATCTGGTAACGCTTCATCAATAGCATCTGAGTACACTTCACTCAATCCTGCTATTGAAGTGGCTTTCGTAGAAAATGCAAGACATCTTCCTCAGCTTGAGCAGCCAAAGAAGTTTATTGAGCTTGTTAAGATTTTTATTAATTAATTTATCTTAAATTAAAAGGTTTTATAAATTGCCGCAGATAAATTTTTCATACTTAAATCTAATACTTAATCAAATTTAAAAATGGAGATGTATTTTTGCGATTTTCAGGTTTCAAAAAATCGTTAAATAACATCTCCATATTTTTATTACTCATTTCCGCTATTTAAGCGGCTCCTTCGATGGCAAGCCCGCCTTTCTCGGATATTTTTTAGATATATTTTTAACCTTCTTTATAAATATTATTGAACGGTCTATATCCGTATCCGGCAGCGTAAATTTGTACACCTTGCTGATAGTACCGCCAAGCGTTTTCACTGCATTTTCTGCCTGCTTAACTTCCTCGTCAATATCACCTGATTTATAAGCTGCAAAATACCCTCCAACCTTGACAAATGGAAGCACATACTCTGACAATGTGGAAAGATTAGCAACTGCTCTTGATACGCCTATATCATAGGCTTCCCTCAATTCAGGTTTTCTTGCCCCCTCCTCTGCCCTTGCATGTATGGACTCAATATCTGTAAGTTGAAGCCTGCTAATAACTTCGTTTAAAAATCTAACTCTTTTGTTCAGGGAATCAAGCAACATAACCTTTGTATCAGGAAATGCTATTTTTAAAGGAAGTCCCGGGAATCCTGCTCCAGTTCCCACATCTATTATGGAGGCCCCCTTTAAAATATCTTCAAAACTTTTTTCTTCTTTACTTATATCTGCAATAGCTTTATTTATAGCCACACTGTCTGCAAAATGCTTTATAAATACTTCATTATATTCTGTTATGGCAGTCAGATTCATAAATTCATTCCACTCCACAAGAGTGCGAAAATACTCGTTAAACTGTTCCCACTGTGTATCTTTAATTGTCACAGACAGCTTTTCAAGCATTTCAAAAAATGTGTTTTTATCCATTATTTATTTCTCCTCTTGTACTGCTCCATATATACCAGAAGCACTGATATATCTGCCGGAGATACGCCCGATATTCTCGACGCCTGCCCTATTGAGCGAGGTTTAAATTTGTCAAGCTTTTGCATAGCTTCTTTTCTGAGACCGCTGATAGAAAGATAATTGATTGAATCAGGAATAAACTTTGTTTCCAGTTTTTTAAAATGTTCCACCTGACGGAGCTGTCTTTCTATGTAGCCCTCATATTTAAGATTAATATTTACCTGCTCCGCAACATCATAGCTAAGCTTTGGTCTGTTTTTATCCAATGGTGCTAATGCCTCATAGGATAATTCAGGCCTTTTTATAAGCTCTGCCAATGTAGCGCCTGTCTTTAATTCAGCACTTCCATATTTTTCAATAAGCTCCTGAACTTGACTTCCTGTTCCTATATTTACAGCCTTTACTCTCTCTATTTCCTCTTTTATAAGGCTCTCTTTTTCTATAACCTTCTGCATACGCTCTTCATCTATAAGACCAACCTTATACCCATATTTTGTAAGTCTTAGGTCGGCGTTATCCTGTCTTAATATAAGCCTGTATTCAGCTCTTGAGGTCATCATTCTGTAAGGCTCTGTAGATTCTTTTGTAACCAAATCATCTATAAGCACTCCTATGTATGCCTCTGAACGGTCAAGTACCAGTGGTTCTTCCTCCTTTACATACATGGCTGCATTGATTCCTGCTATTATTCCCTGAGCTGCTGCTTCCTCGTATCCTGAGCTTCCGTTAAACTGTCCCGCTGCAAAAAGACCTGATATTTTCTTAAATTCCAATGACGATTTGAGCTGTACAGCGCTTATACAGTCATATTCTATTGCATAGGCATTTCTTACAATTTTGACATTTTCAAGTCCAGGAACTGTCCTGTACATTGCATACTGTACATCTTCAGGCATAGAACTTGACATACCTCCAAGATACATTTCATTTGTATAAAGTCCCTCCGGTTCAATAAATACCTGATGTCTGTCCTTATCAGCAAATCTCACTACTTTATCTTCAATAGACGGACAATATCTTGGTCCTGTTCCATGAATTACTCCCGCATAAAGAGGAGAACGGTCAAGATTGTCCATAATTATTTTATGAGTTTCGCTGTTAGTATATGTAAGCCAGCAGGAAACTTGTTCTTTCTGAATACTTTCCAGATCTGTCGTAAATGAAAACGGAATAATTCTCTCATCACCAAACTGCTCTGTCATTTTGCTAAAATCTATAGAACGCTTATCGACTCTTGCCGGAGTACCGGTCTTAAATCTTTGTATTTCTATTCCGTTATCTATCAGCGACTGTGTCAGATGATTGGCAGCTAGAAGTCCGTTTGGACCTGTTTCATAGCTTACATCTCCATGAATACATCTTGCCTTAAGGTACACTCCTGTGCAAAGAACCACAGCTTTTGCGTTATATACAGCTCCTGACAGGGTCTTTACTCCCTTAATAACACCATTCACTACAATTATTTCCGTTACCTCTGCCTGTCTTACCAAAAGATGAGGCGTATTTTCCATTACCTTTCGCATGCGCCGTGTATATTCAGACTTATCCGCCTGCGCCCTCAGAGAATGTACAGCAGGTCCCTTAGACTTGTTAAGCATTTTTGACTGAATAAATGTAGCGTCTATATTTTTTCCCATCTCTCCGCCGAGAGCATCAACCTCTCTTACAAGATGTCCCTTTGAACTTCCTCCTATATTTGGGTTACAAGGCATCATTGCAATGCTCTCGCAGCTTACCGTAAAACATATTGTCTCAAGACCAAGCCTTGCGCTGGCAAGAGCTGCCTCACATCCGGCATGTCCTGCTCCTACCACCACTACGTCATAATTTTCACATATATTTGGCATATTTTCCTCTTTTCTCTTATCTCTGAATTTATGAAAAAATTTTGCAAATCATTAATATAAAAATATTTACACGAAATTTCATATTTATTTACCCATACAGAACTTAGAAAATATCTGATTTGCTAAATCATCTTCCACTTCTTCACCTATTATAAGCCCTAGTTTTTCATAGGCTGTCATAATATCTATGGTAAGAAAATCCTCGCTCATTCCATTTTCTATTCCTGTCTTTACAAGCATAAGGCTGTCCATAGCTTCTTTTAAAAGCTGCTTATGTCTTGCGCCGGTAATATATATTTCCTCATTAAAAGATATTTTTCCTGTGAAAAACATATCCTTCAATGTTTCTTCCAATTCTTCAAAACCTGTCTCATGCTTGGCAGATATGAAAAGCGTACGACAGTCTAATTTTTTAAGAATATCTTCCTTTGTTATAACAGGCTGTAAATCTGCCTTATTAAGAAGAGTAAGTACTTTTTTATTTTTAATAAGCGAAATTATCTGTTCGTCATTATCATCAAGATGTCTTGTACAGTCCACCACAAATATAATTAAATCTGCGTCCTCCGCAGATTTTTTAGCCTTTTCCACACCAATACTTTCAACATAATTCTCTGTTTCCCGAATTCCTGCTGTATCTATAAGATTAAGCAAAAGACCTCCCAGATTAATCTGTTCCTCCAAAATATCCCTTGTTGTTCCCTCCATATCAGTTACTATGGCACGTTCTTCTCCTGCAAGCGCATTGAGAAGACTTGATTTTCCGGCATTAGTTTTCCCCAAAATAACTGTACGGATTCCATCACGCATTATACGACCATTATCGACAGTTTTCAATAATTTATCAACACTATTAATACACTTATCCACATCTTTTTCCACATTATCAACATAGTTTTCCAATGAAACGTGTTCCGGATCATCCAATGCAGCCTCTATATATGCTACATGATTTAATAATATCTCTCTTATTTTTCTTATTTTTTCTGAAAGTTTTCCGTCAAGCTGTGAAACTGACGATTTAAGGGCATACTCATTTTTTGAATTGATTATATCTATTACTGCCTCCGCTTGTGATAAATCAATTCTTCCATTAAGAAATGCTCTCTTTGTAAATTCTCCAGGCTCTGCTGGTCTTGCTCCGGCGTCTAAAACAGCCTCTAACACCTTTCTTGTCACAAGTATTCCACCGTGACAATCAATTTCTACAATATCCTCTCTTGTATAGGTATTTGGTGCTTTCATAACAATAGCAAGAACTTCGTCTATAATACTGTTATCACTGATATTACATATGTTTCCATAATGTACTGTATGAGTGGAAGCTTCTGAAAGACTAATATTCTTTTTTGATTTAAAAATTTTATCAGCAATACTGATGGCGTTGCTGCCGCTTATGCGGATTACGCTGATTCCGCCGCTGCTCATGGTACTGGTTGAAATTGCTGCTATTGTATCCTCCATAAATACCTCCACAAAATGTATAAACAAATATATTTTTATATAAATATTTTTAAATCCGCATACCAGACAAATACAAAGTTTATCCTTGTCTCATCTAATATGCGGATTTTTGTCATTTAAAATCAATAATATCAATATTTATTAATATTAAGTACTGATTATTATGTAATTAAATTATCTCTGATTTTTGTCTCTGTCAAGATATACTACTACATGTCTGAACGGTTCTTCACCTTCGCTTCTTGTGGATACGAATTTGTCGTTCTGAAGAGCTGAATGTATAATTCTTCTCTCATAAGGATTCATTGGCTCGAGTGAAACAGGTCTTCTGCTTCTCTTTACCTTGTATGCAATATTTCTTGCAAGAGATTCAAGTGTTTCTTTTCTTCTGTTTCTGTAATTTTCTGTATCTAACTTGATTCTTACATACTTGTCCTTGCCCTTATTTACAACAAGACTTATAAGATACTGAATTGAATCGAGAGTCTGTCCTCTCTTTCCTATAAGAGCACCCATATTATCCCCTGAAAGCTCTACATTAACACATTCAGGATCATCAAAATTAACTGTCACCTTTACTTCCATATCCATTGCCTTGAACATATCTGTAAGAAATGTATTAATTCTCTTTTCGATTTCTTCATTTGGCATAACAGTTGTGTATCTATTTGATTTTTCTTCAAACTTATCCACAACACTCTCATCCGCTGATTTTTGGACTTTCTTAGGTGTTTCAACAACTTTTTCCACAGACTTTTCCACAGATTTTACAGCCTTTTTTTCGTCCTTTTTTTCTTGCTTAAAATCTTTTTTCTCATATTTATATTCATGCTTTTCCTGTTTCTTAATCTGCTTAGAAGGCTTTTCAATAACACTCTTGAAATCTAATTCTTCTGTCTCTTTTTTCTTTTTTACACGAATTACAGCAGGCTTGTTAAATAAACCTAAAAATCCTGCATTTCCTTTTTCTATAACTTCATATTCTACGTTATCACTTGTTGTCTCAAGTTTAATAAGGGCATTAGTAAGAGCCTCATCTACATTTTTTCCTGATACTTCAATATAATCCATAACTTTTTTCTCCTAATCACTATTTTTTAGAGTTCTTCTCATTATATTTTGCTACCATTCCAGCTTTCTGTGCAAGCGAACTTGAATCGGAACCGGATGACTTATAATACTTAGTTGACTCTAATATTTCTTTCATTTTCTTATCGTTAGCTTCTTTTTTAGCCTGAAGATTTTCTATTCGCTGCTTATTCTTTTCAATAGAATCTACTTTTTTAGTATTTGCAGTAGCATTCTTCATAATCTGTTCAGGGTTATATCCCTTCTTTTCAAGCTTCTTTCTGCGCTTTTCTACATTCTTTCTTACAATTTCATCAACGCCTACCTTATCATAATAGCGATTGATTATTAACTGAAGAATTGTCTGGAATACCGCTGTGGCAATCCAGTAAAGACCAAGACCCGCAGGTACTGAAAATGCCAAAAACACCGACATAACAGGCATAAATAATGTCATCATCTTCATTGATGCTGCTGCAGGATTATCATCATCCATTTCATTTTTTGTCTGCGTAAGTTTAACGCTTAAATATTGACAAACACCTGCAAGAATAGGAATCAGTACGCTTATATTAAGTCCTAATGTAGGAACTTGAGAAACGTTTATTCCAAAGAAAGTATTCATTTCTGTAATACTTGCCTGATTAGCAGTTATAGTGTCTGCAAATGAAGGGAATAACTCTGTTAATTTCTGCCACTGGTCTGCTGTAAATGAATTAATTGCTGTTACTACCTGGTCAACATTTGTCCAATCATTAACACCCGAAATATTAAAATTTTCCTGCATTATGTTTGCATAATTATCTACCTGCATAATACCTGTAACGTCTGCAGTACCAAGTATATTCATAATCAGAACTTTAAGAGCGCTAACATATTTTGGAATCTGCTGGAATACACGATATAATGCAATCAATATAGGAAACTGAATAAGAAGCTGCACACAGCCGCCCATCTGAGAAGTTCCATATTTAGCATATACTGCCTTTGTTTCTTCCTGCATCTTAAGCATTGCACTCTGATCATCACGCTTGTCCTTATATTTATCCTGTATTGCCTTAATTTCAGGATTAATAATGCTGTTTAACTTCATCATTTTCGACTGTTTCATAGTTAATGGAAGCATAAGCAGCTTTACAAGAAGCGTAAACAATATGATTGCAATAGCTATATTTCCCAGACCTATATAATTAAGTCCTATAAAAAGAAAGTCCAGAATCTTACCAAGCAATGATGCAATAGGTTCAATTATACTATTCAATTTGTTACCTCCAAAATTAATAACTAACCCTTTTTACTCTTTTTTATATTCAAAGGAACAGGATCATAGCCTCCCTTTGAAAATGGGTTACATCTTAATATTCTTTTGAATGCCATAAATCCGCCTTTAAGTGCGCCATATCTTTCAATAGCCTCTGCGGCATACTGTGAACAGCTTGGCACAAAGTTACAGTAGCTTCTTCCCTTATAGGGAGACACTGCATTTTTATAAAACCATATAAATTTAAGCATTAATTTTTTCATCATATCTTATAAACTATTTTTATAAATTATATTTCATAAATTTTATGCATCTTTAAAAGGTGTACCATTGCACTTTCAGTTTCATTATAATTTTTATCTTTCAGATTAGCCCTTGCCACGACTATAATATCAAACCCTCTTCTGACATAATTACTGTTAAGTCTGAAAGCTTCTCTTATAAGTCTTGCCAATCTGTGCCGGACAATACTATTCCCGACTTTTTTACTCACAGATACTCCAAGTCTGATTGTATCCGTTCCGTTCTCTGCAATATACATTATTAGAAGTCTGTTAGCAAAAGACTTTTTCTTACTGTATATCTTTCTAAAATCACTATTTTTTTTCAATGTTTCAAAATTTTTATACTTCATAAATTAATACCTGCCATTATTTTTTCATTATAATAAACATTATAATAAATCATTGTAAAAATGCTGGTCAAAAGCCCCTTGTAAATTTTATAGGGAAAAATAAGCAGACAAATGCTGCTGCATCCGTCTGCCTTGAAAAATCAGTATTAAGCTGAAAGCTTCTTTCTGCCCTTAGCTCTTCTTGCTGCTAAAACTTTTCTTCCGCCAGCAGTACTCATTCTCTGTCTGAAACCATGAACCTTAGCTCTCTGTCTTGTTTTAGGCTGAAATGTCATCTTCATTCACATGCACCTCCTTCACTACACCATTATATTTATATGGCAGGAATAATTTATTAAGTCAAAATTTAAAACACCGTTTTTTATTATATTAACAATTTATTATTAAGTCAAGCAAAAATCTGCATTTTATCACATTTTTTTATATTCACACTTATTCAGAAGTTATTAACAAAATGTTGATAAGTTGTGGATAAGTAACTTAAAAATACACAAAAAAATACAATATATGTTAAATTTTCCTGTTTTTCGACATATATTTTGTTTATAAATTATCCACAATCATATTTTGCATAAAAAGTTTCTATTTATTATAATGTATTATATTATATTACTTATCCACAAAACTTATATAGTATTCTTGAAAAAAATGCTTTTTTGTTATATGATGTATAGGAATACGTTTACTCATTTTAATGCGGCTATGCACATATTAAAGCATGGAGATTTTTTATGGAAGAATTAAGACAAAAATGGGATTTAATCCTACAAACTTTAAAAGAAGAACATGATATTCAGGACATATCATTTAAAACCTGGATAAAACCTATCAAATTATATTCTCTTGAGGGCAATAAAATTACTCTTCTTATATCTGAAGAAAATATGGGAATTACTTATATTGAAAAGAAGTATCTCACACCATTAAAGGTTACTATATGCGAGGTTATGGGAAGAGAGTACGAGGTCGTACTTATATCTGCTAAAGAGAAGGAAACTTTAGAAAATAATAAAAAGAAAAAAGAAACATCTAATGCAGCAGCTAAAAACTCAGGAATGATTAATCTTAATCCTAATTATACATTTGATACATTTGTCATTGGTAACAACAATAACCTTGCGCATGCAGCCTCTCTTGCTGTAGCTGAGACTCCGGGAGAAATTTATAATCCTTTATTTATATACGGAGGAGTTGGACTTGGAAAGACCCATTTAATGCAGGCTATTGCACACTTCATTATTGACAATAATCCAAGCCTGAAGGTTTTATATGTTACATCGGAAACATTTACAAATGAATTGATTGATTCAGTTAAAAACCAAAAAAACTCTGAATTTAGAGAAAAGTATCGAAACATAGATATTCTCCTTATTGATGATATTCAATTTATTATAGGTAAGGAATCAACTCAGGAAGAATTTTTCCACACGTTTAATGCACTTTATCAGGACAGAAAGCAGATTGTTATTTCTTCAGACCGTCCTCCAAAGGAAATGGAAACATTGAATGAAAGATTAAGAACAAGATTTGAGATGGGACTTCCTGTTGATATTCAAATTCCTACATATGAGACTAAGATGGCAATTCTCAATAAAAAAGCTGAACTCGGAGGTTTCAATATTCCTTATGATGTCAAGGATTATGTGGCAACCCATATCAAGTCAAGTATCAGAGAGCTTGAAGGAGCGCTCACAAAGCTTTCAGCATTTGCAAATCTGTCACACAGCCCTATAACTGTAGAATTTGCTGAAGAAGCTTTAAAGGATCTTATATCTCCTGATTCAAGAAGAGAGATTACTCCAGAGCTTATTATTGACATTGTATCTGACCATTTCAATATTAAGCCTGAGGATATTCTTTCACAAAAAAGAAACGCTGAAATTGTTTATCCAAGACAAATTGCCATGTATCTTTGCAGGCAAATGACAACATACACTGTACAGGCTCTTGGTAAATGCTTTGGAAA
Organism: uncultured Lachnospira sp.; assembly: GCA_964482965.1. Taxonomy (GTDB): domain Bacteria; phylum Bacillota; class Clostridia; order Lachnospirales; family Lachnospiraceae; genus Lachnospira. The sequence goes on along the minus strand of CAYZZP010000002.1, from coordinate 18,081 downwards.
CAGAGACCATACAACAGTTATTCATGGAAGCGATAAAATAAGTAAAATGGTAATTACAGATTCTTCCACAAAGAATATAATAGACATTCTTATAAAGAAAATTAATCCTTCCTGATTAAAAAGTTATTAACAAAATTTATGGATAACTTATGTATAACTGTCGATTTTTATGTGAATTAATGTTAATTATAAGGTATAACTTTTTTTGTATTTAACTTAAATCTTAATTTACTAAAGTTATCCATATAACATCAACATCATTTACAGCCTGTTTCAACATATTTTTGCAGTCCGAATAATCCAGCAACAGCAAGGCTTTGAGATACATTTCAACATATCAACATTGCCTACTGCTACTACTACTAATTATTATATATATATATATACATTTTCAAAAAATGTATTATCATTGAAAGGAGTTTTACACATTATGAAATTAGTATTTTCTAAAAGCAACTTATCGAAAGCCGTAGGCATTGTGATGAAAGCAGTTCCTACAAGAACTACAATGTCTATACTGGAATGTATTCTTATTGACGCATCTACAAATGTTATCAAATTTACTGCCAACGATATGGAGCTTGGAATTGAGACAACAGTCGAAGGTGAAATTATTGAAAAGGGAAAGGTTGCCATTGATGCAAAGATTTTTTCTGAAATTGTAAGAAAGCTTCCTGATAATGATATAACTATTGAGACAGATTCTAATTATGTAGCTTATATTACATGTGAAAAGAGCAAATTTAATATTTCAGGAAAGTCAGGAGAAGATTTTTCTTATCTTCCTGTTATAGTTAAGGAAAAATCCATAAGTCTTTCACAGTTTACGTTAAAAGAAACAATTAATCAGACTATTTTTTCTATTGCTATAAATGATAATAATAAAATGATGACAGGCGAACTTTTCGAGGTTTCTGATGGTATGCTTAAGGTTGTTGGTCTTGATGGTCACAGAATAGCCATAAGAAACGTAAGTCTTGAAGGAAAGTCTGACGATGTAAAAGTTGTTGTTCCGGGAAAAACTTTAATTGAAATCAGTAAGATACTTTCTTCGGATGCAGAAGCTATGGTTAATGTATATTTTACTAATAATCATATACTTTTTGAGTTTGATGATACAATGGTTGTATCAAGGCTTATAGAGGGAGATTATTTCAAGATTAATCAGATGCTATCCAGCGATTATGAGACAAAGGTTCTGATTAACAAGAAAGAATTTCTTGATTCTATAGACAGAGCTAATCTTCTTATAAGAGAAGGCGAAAAGAAACCTATCATACTTAATATTATGGACGGCGCTCTTGAAGTGAATGTTACGTCAGCTATAGGTTCACTTAACGAGGATATTGATATCGACAAAGAGGGTAAGGATATTATGATAGGCTTTAATCCTAAATTTCTTATCGACGCTTTAAGGGTAATTGATGACGAGTCAGTTAATATTTATCTTGTAAATCCTAAGGCTCCTTGTTTTATAAGGGATAAGGAAGAAAAATATATATATCTTATTTTGCCGGTTAATTTTACAGCTTGATATAAAAATTAATGGAGAATAATATGCAGGTTATTAAATTAAGAGATGAATTTATTAAACTTGGTCAGGCTGTAAAGGCTGCAGGACTTGTGGAGTCAGGCGTTGAGGCTAAATTAGTTATAAAGGATGGTCAGGTTAAGGTTAATGGAAATGTTGAAACCCAGAGAGGAAAAAAGCTTTTTGGAGGAGATATTATTTCTTTTAACGGTGAAGAAATAAAGATTGAAAAATAGCAGGTGCCAAAGTGATTATTGAGTCTGTAGATTTACAAAATTACAGAAATTATGAATATCTGAATATGGTATTTGATGATAAGACAAATATCATATATGGCGATAATGCTCAGGGTAAGACAAATATTCTTGAAGCCTTGTATGTATGCGCCACTTCAAAGTCACACAGAGGAAATAAGGATAAAGAGGTTATAAAATTTGGTGACGAGGAAGCTCATATAAAGGTAATGGTAAAAAAGAATGATATCAGATACAGAATTGATATGCATCTTAAGAAAAATAAGGCTAAGGGAATTGCAGTAAATGGAATACCCATAAAAAAAGCAGTTGAGCTTTTTGGAATTATCAATATAGTATTTTTTTCACCAGAGGATTTGAATATTATAAAAGACGGTCCTTCGGAAAGAAGAAAATTTATAGATATGGAGTTAAGCCAGTTAGACAAAGTATATCTTAACAGTTTAATTAACTATAACAAGGTTGTAAACCAGAGAAACAAGCTGTTAAAAGAAATAAATTTCAGTCAGAAAAGAGAGGATTATGAAACTCTTGATATATGGGATATACAGCTTGTGAGATACGGAAAAGACGTTATACTTGGAAGAATTGATTTTGTAAAAAAAATTAATGAAATAGTAGGCCGGATACATAAGAAACTTTCGGGAGAAAAGGAAGAACTTAACCTAGAATATGTTCCAAGTGTAAGTGTAGATGATTTTGAGAAAGAAGTGGCTTATCAAAGACAGAAGGATATAAAGTTAAAGGCAACCTCCATAGGTCCTCATAAGGATGATATGGTATTTTATATCAACGGCAATGATGTGAGAAAATATGGTTCTCAGGGACAGCAGAGGACGGCAGCTTTATCACTTAAACTTGCCGAAATAGAGATAGTAAAAAAGATTATTCACGATACACCGGTACTTTTACTGGATGATGTGTTATCTGAGCTTGACAGTAACAGGCAGAATTTTCTGCTGAACAGTATAGGAGACATTCAGACTATTGTTACCTGTACGGGACTGGATGAGTTTATTAATAATAGATTTGATATTAACAAAATATTTAAAGTAGTAAATGGTAATGTAGTAAGCGAAAACTAATCAGGGAAGAAAAGGAGGAAAACATAGTGTCAGAACAGAAATACGGAGGAGACCAGATTCAGGTTCTTGAAGGACTTGAAGCAGTAAGAAAAAGACCTGGTATGTATATTGGTTCAACTTCATCGAGAGGTCTTCATCATCTTGTTTACGAAATAGTTGATAATGCGATAGATGAAGCATTAGCAGGATTTTGTGATACTATTCATGTTACTATTAACAAAGATAATTCTATAACTGTAGTAGATAATGGAAGAGGCGTTCCTGTAGATATTAACCATAAGACAGGAAAACCTGCCATAGAGGTTGTATATACCATACTTCATGCAGGAGGAAAATTTGGAGGCGGAGGATACAAGGTATCCGGAGGTCTTCACGGAGTTGGCGCTTCTGTAGTAAATGCGCTTTCTGAATGGATGAAAGTAGACGTAAAAAGAGACGGACATATCTATAATCAGAAATATGAGAAAGGAAAGGTATGTTATCCTCTTAAAACAGTAGGGGACTGCGATATTAACGATACAGGAACAACCGTAACATTTTTGCCTGACAAGACTATATTTGAAGAGACCCAGGAATATGAATTTGATGTGTTGAAGCATCGTCTTCGCGAAATGGCATTTCTTACAAAGGGAATAAAGATTATTCTTACTGATGTAAGAGAAGGCAAGGAGCAGGAGAGAGTTTTCCATTATGAGGGAGGTATTAAGGAATTTGTTCAGTACCTTAATAAGAGTAAAGAACCTTTATATCCTGAAATTATTTACTGCGAGGGTGTAAAGGATAATGTTCAGGTAGAGGTAGCTTTCCAGCACAACGACGGATATAATGAGATTGTAGATTCTTTTGTAAATAATATAAAAACTCCTGAGGGAGGCACTCATTTGACAGGCTTTAGAAATGCTATGACAAAAACCTTTAACGACTATGCTAAAAATGCAAAGCTGATTAAGGACAGCGATCCAAGCCTTACAGGTGATGATATAAGAGAAGGTCTTACAGCTATAGTAAGCGTTAAAATTGAAGATCCTCAGTTTGAGGGACAGACTAAGCAGAAGCTTGGTAATACAGTGGCAAGAGGCGCTGTAGATAGTATTGTAAGCGAACAACTCACGTATTTTCTTGAACAGAATCCTGTCGTTGCCAAATCTATCTGTGAAAAATCTATTTTGGCGCAGAGGGCGAGAGAGGCAGCAAGAAAAGCAAGAGATTTGACAAGAAGAAAGACAGCTCTTGAAAATTCAGCTCTCCCTGGAAAGCTTGCAGATTGTTCAGATAAGGACCCTAGAAATTGCGAGATATATATTGTTGAGGGTGATTCAGCCGGAGGTTCGGCAAAGACAGCAAGAAGCCGTGCTACTCAGGCAATTCTTCCGCTTAGAGGAAAAATTCTTAACGTGGAAAAGGCAAGGCTTGACAGAATACTTGGAAATGCAGAAATTAAGGCTATGATTACTGCATTTGGAACAGGAATACATGAGGATTTTGATATAAGTAAGTTGAGATATCATAAGATTATAATTATGACTGATGCGGATGTTGACGGCGCTCATATTGCCACGCTGCTGCTTACATTTTTCTACAGATTTATGCCTGAACTTATAAAACAGGGACATGTATATCTGGCAACCCCGCCTTTGTATAAGATAGAAAAGAATAAAAAGGTGTGGTATGCCTACAGTGATGAAGAGTTAAATAATATTATGCTTCAGATAGGCCGTGACCAGAATAATAAGGTTCAGCGTTATAAGGGACTTGGTGAGATGGACTCAGATCAGCTGTGGGAGACTACAATGGACCCTGAAAAGAGAATTTTAAAGAGGGTTAATTATGACGAAGAGCTTGAATCAGAAATAGATGTAACTTTCTCAACACTTATGGGTGATAAAGTTGAGCCAAGAAGAGAATTTATCGAGGCGAACGCAAAGTATGTCCGTAACCTTGATATTTAATATTAGAAATCCATATCAGTAAAATTGGAGGTAAATTTTGGAAGTGAACTTCCAAAATATTTATTAAGGCAGTATCGCAAGCACGGTTTGCGATATGCAGGAGGTGTAAAAAATGGACGAACATATCTTTGATCAAATTCATGACGTTGATATGCAAAAGACTATGGAAAGTTATTATATTGACTATGCCATGAGTGTTATTGCAGCAAGAGCCCTCCCTGATGTAAGGGACGGTTTGAAACCTGTTCAACGTAGAATTTTGTATTCTATGATAGAGTTAAACAACGGACCTGACAAGCCGCACAGAAAATGCGCGCGTATTGTCGGTGATACAATGGGTAAATATCACCCGCATGGAGATTCATCTATTTATGAGGCATTGGTTAAGCTGGCACAGGACTTCAATACAAGGTATCCTCTTGTTGACGGACATGGTAACTTTGGTTCTGTGGACGGCGACGGCGCTGCGGCTATGCGATATACAGAGGCAAGGCTTTCCAAGATATCAATGGAGATGATAGCCGATATAAATAAGGATACTGTAGATTTTGTACCTAACTTTGATGAGACGGAAAAAGAGCCTACAGTACTTCCTTCAAGATATCCTAATCTTCTTGCAAACGGCACTTCAGGTATTGCGGTAGGTATGGCTACAAATATTCCTCCTCATAATCTGAGAGAAATTATAAATGCAGTTGTACGCATTATTGATAATAAGGTGCAGGAGGACAGGGACACAGAAATAGATGAAATTCTTGAAATTGTAAAGGGACCTGATTTTCCTACAGGAGCTACAATTATCGGTAAACTTGGTATAGAAGAGGCATACAGAACAGGACGCGGAAAGTTAAGAGTCCGCGCTGTTACTAATATTGAGCCGATGCAAAATGGCAAAAACAGAATAGTTGTTACCGAATTGCCATATATGGTTAATAAGGCGAGACTTATAGAAAAAATAGCGGAGCTTGTAAGAGATAAGAAAATTGACGGTATAACAGATTTAAGAGATGAGTCGGACAGAAGCGGTATGAGAGTTTGTATTGAGCTTAGGAGAGACGCTAATCCTAATATTATTCTTAATCAGCTATACAAGCATACGCAGCTTCAGGATACATTTGGCGTAATTATGCTTGCGTTGGTGGATAACCAGCCAAAAATTCTCAATATTCTTGATATGCTTAAGTATTATCTTATTCATCAGGAAGAGGTTGTTACAAGGAGAACTAAATACGACCTCAATAAGGCAGAGGAAAGAGCGCATATTTTACAGGGCTTAATGATTGCTCTTGATAATATTGACAGAGTTATCGCAATTATCAGGGGTTCTGAAAATGTACAGATAGCCAAAGAAAGCCTTATGGCAGAGTTTGGACTTACGGATGTTCAGGCACAGGCAATCGTAGATATGAGGCTTCGCGCTCTGACAGGTTTGGAAAGAGCCAAGCTGGAAGCTGAATTAAATGAGCTGCTTGCTAAAATTGCTGAATATAAGGCAATTCTTGCTGATAAGAAACTTCTTCTTGGAGTAATCAAGGAAGAAATATCAGTTATCAGGGATAAGTATGGAGACGACAGAAGAACATCTATAGGATTTGACGAATACGATTTGTCAATGGAGGATTTAATTCCGGATGAACCTGTTATTATTGCCCGCACTAATTTGGGTTACATTAAGAGAATGACTCCTGATAATTTCAAGAGCCAGCACAGAGGCGGCAAGGGTATTAAGGGTATGCAGACCATAGAGGAAGATTATATAAGAGATTTATTTATGACAACCTCTCATCATTATCTTACATTTTTTACTAATAAAGGCCGTGCATACAGGCTTAAGGCGTATGAAATACCTGAGGCGAGCCGTACTTCAAGAGGAACTGCAATTATTAATCTTTTACAGCTTCAGCCGGAAGAACAGATAACAGCGGTAATTCCTATTGACGTAAGGATGATTAAAGATGAAGATTGTCTGTTTATGGCGACGAAAAATGGTATAGTAAAGAAAACATTTATCAGAGAATACGCCAACATTAGAAAGACAGGTATACAGGCAATTACACTTCGTGATGACGACGAACTTATAGAGGTTAAAATTACCGACGAAAAATGTGATATTTTCCTTGTTACAAAGTTTGGGCAATGTATAAGGTTTAAGGAATCAGATGTAAGACCTACAGGAAGAAGCGCTATGGGTGTTATTGGAATGGATTTGACAGATGAGGACGAAGTTATCGGAATGCAGCTTAATATGCAGGGAAGAGAGCTTTTAATTGTCTCAGAAAATGGTCTTGGTAAAAAGACTGATATGGAAGAGTTTGCTGTACAGCACAGAGGCGGTAAGGGCGTTAAATGTTATAAGATTAACGAAAAGACCGGAAATGTAATAGGCGTTAAGGCTGTAGACGACACAAGAGAAATTATGCTTATTACAACAGAAGGTATTATTATTCGTCTTAAATGCTCTGATATATCTAAGTTTGGAAGAATTACCTCAGGAGTTAAGCTTATCAATCTTGACGAGGGCGTAACTGTGGCTACAATCTCAAAGGTTAGAAGAAGACCTGCAGGAGAGGACGGAAACGACGTCGAGGGCTACGATGACGGAGACGAAGCTGAGGAGGCTGACAGTGATAAAAATACTGAGCCAAATGAAGAAAGCAGCGAAAGCTAAAAAGGCGGCGGATAATATAGCTAAAATAATTTTTTAAAGTATATATAAATATTGTATAAAAAATAAATACCAATATAAGTCAGAAAAGGGAAAAGCATCAAGACTTATATTGGTATTTTTTTCTTTACAGAAGATGATGCTTTCTATAAAGAATGATAAGGAGGGTGAGCAGTTAGTTTATGTGCGTTAGCGCTGCTGCTCTTTTTTAAATTGCAGCGGAGACATTCCTGTTGATTTTTTAAAGCAGTCGCTGAAATAAGCGTTGCTTGAAAAGCCTGCCTCTACGGCAATGGAACTCATACTCATATTTGAATTGGTAATAAGCTTTCTTGCATATGTGAGCCTCTCGTTTAATATAAACGAGGAATAAGAGGTATGCAGGTTATTAGTAAATATTTTAGATAAATATGAGGCTGAAATATTAACATTTTTTGCTGTATCTTCCAAAGAAGGATTCTCACGAAGATGAGCTTTAACATATTTTATGGCGTCGGCGAGATAACTATTCTTTTTTTCGAGCTGTAATATATTTTTGTCGCCGATAATTCTTTCTCTTAGAACTGTGATAATAAGTTTATTGAGAAGTCCGGTTAGAAGAAGCTCAGAATAAGAATTATAAGTATTCCATTCATGCTCCATCTCTGTATAAATAGATAAAATTTTTGACTGTGTCTGTTTATTAAATCTGATTACATGCTCTTTGCATAACTCATTGTATGTGTCTATACCTATGGTATCCAAAAGCCCGGAAAGCATTTTATCTGTAAATTTAATTAGAATTCTCTCATATGGCTCGTTTGATATATATGTTGTACGCCGATAGATATATTTTGGTATAAATACCATTTCACCGGACTGGGTAATAGTTGTAAAATCCGTGGAATATATCAGGCGTTCGCCCTTCAGCATATATGAAATCCCATAAAAATCTGTATAAGCCTCTGCTACAGCCATTTCATAATGCGGAGGACGGGTTATTCTTTCATAGTTAAAATTATATCCTTGTTTTAATGGAAATGGCATAGGTATTCGCCTCCTTGATTTTAAAAATTTTGATAATCTTGAAAATTACAAAGTTTGTAAATAACTAATTCATTAAATACAGTATAACATTAAGCAATTTAAACAAAAAGGATTGAAATCTAAAAAAACACAATAAGTAAGTTTCAAACAAGAAGAAATATGATATTTCAAACTGCTAGAATAATCTTGTAACAAAAAACTAATGTTTTCAGAATGAGGTGTATTATGAAAAAAGTGAAAAAACTGATTGCCATAGGTCTTGTACTTATTATGGCAATGTCTTTCCTGGCATGTGCAAAAAAGCCATCATCGCAGGCAGGAACAGACGCAAGCAATGTGGAAAAAATTGAAAATGATGGCAAGTATGAAGAATGTACGCTTACCTTTTCATGGTGGGGCGGAGAGTCAAGACACACGGCAACTCTTGAGGCTATTGAAGCATTTGAAAAGAAATATCCTGGCATAACAATAAAAAGTACATACGGAAGCTGGGGCAACTGGGAAGATTCAATGGCTACAATGTTTGCTACAAAAACGGCACCGGATATAAACCAGATTAACTGGAACTGGATTACTTCTTACAGTGCTAAAGGAGAGGCTTTTATGGATTTGAATATTACTTCAAATATTCTTGATTTGAGCAAGTATTCACAGTCAGCCTTAGACCAGTGTGTGGTTGCTAATAAGCTGCAGGCTATTCCGGTGTCTATGACAGGAAGAATCTTCTACTGGAACAAGACAACATTTGACAAAGCAGGAATTGAGATACCAAAGTCTCTTGAAGATTTAAAGAAGGCTGGTATGGAGTTTAAGAACAAACTTGGAGATAATTATTATCCTATCGCTCTCGGCGAATATGATCGTATGATTCTTATGGTTTATTACCTTGAGTCTGTATATGGAAAGCCATGGGTATCAGACGGCAAGCTCCAGTACACACAGGAAGAAATCGTAAAGGGATTAGAATTTATTCAGTCATTGGAGGATTCACATGTTACACCATCTATTAAGACTATTCTTGGCGATGGTGCAGATTCCCTTGATAAGAATCCAAAGTGGATGAACGGAATATACGCAGGTATTTTTGAGTGGGATTCATCAGCAACTAAGTTCCAGAAGGCGCTTGCAAATGATCAGGAATTTGTTGTAGGTGATTATTTCAAGGATATGGGTAAATATCAGGGCGGATATTCAAAGGTTTCTTTAGGCTTTGCAATATCAGAGACCTGCCAGCATCCAAAGGAGGCGGCTATGTTCCTTAATTTCCTGTTAAATGAAGAAGAGGGAACAACAATTATGGCTTCTGAGAGAGGAATTCCGCTGAGTACTGCTGCATTGGAAAACTGCAAGTCAAAAAATCTTTTGGATAGTACAGTAGTTGAAGCTAATTCAAAGGTTCTTTCATGGGTATCATACCCATTGGACCCAACATTTGAATCAGCTGCATTAAAGAGTTCTGATGGAGTATATTATGATGTTATGGCTGGTTTAAGCTATAAAGAATATACGGCAGAAAAAGCAGCAAAGATATTGATTGATGGAATCAATGAAGAGTTAAACAAGTAACATTGGGAAGTGTTTAGAGGGTGCCGCCGTCTGTGGCGGACACCCTCTATAGTCATCAAAGGAGAGACATGTATGAAAAATAAAAATAATCAATCGGAGAAGAAATCCCGCGCCCGCACAAAACATTTCTTTAAGAAAAATGTGGGTTTTCTTTTTATATTACCATGGTTGTTTGGTTTTATCGTGTTTAAGTTATATCCTTTTGCATCTTCATTATATTACAGCTTCACTGATTATCAGTTATTTAAGGGTATAACAGAATATTCAGTTGACAATTATGTCAGCATTTTTACAACACCTAAAATCGTAAAAGCGTTAATTGTAACATTTAAGTATTCATTTATGACAGTGCCTTTAAAGCTTATAGTGGCATTGTTTATAGCATATATTCTTAATTTTAAAATTAAAGGCGTTAAATTTTTCCGTACGGCTTATTATATTCCGTCAATTCTTGGAGGAAGTATAGCCATTGCAGTGCTTTGGAAAGCGTTGTTTAAGGATGACGGATTGTTAAACGCATTGCTTTCAACATTTGGAGTAAACGGACCGAGCTGGCTGAGCGACCCTAACTGGGCATTGTTTGTAATATGTCTTTTGAGAGTATGGCAGTTTGGTTCATCTATGGTTATTTTCCTTGCGGCATTGAAGGGTGTGCCTGTCGAATTGTATGAGGCGGCGTCTATAGACGGAGCCGGAAAATGGAGACAATTTTTCTCTATCACGGTTCCTATGATTACGCCTGTAATATTCTACAATCTTGTAACACAGATTTGTCAGGCATTCCAGGAATTTAACGGACCGTATGTAATTACGCAGGGCGGACCAAGAAATTCAACGACATTGATTTCGCTGTTAATTTATAATGCTGCCTTTAAGAATTATGAAATGGGAATGGCAAGCGCTATGGCATGGGTTCTGTTTGTAATTCTGCTTGTATTTACAGTTATAGCATTTTTGAGCCAAAAGTACTGGGTATATTATTCTGACGAAGAAGGGAGATAATAGTATGGCAGCAGGTAAGAAAAGAAAAGGTCTCTCAATGGCAGGAAGAAAAAGGCTGTCAAATGTACTGCGGTATCTGGTTCTTATAGCAGTGGGAATTGTTATGGTATATCCGCTGCTTTGGATGATTTGTGCAACCTTTAAGGATAATGTGGAAATTTTTTCAGGTATCGGTTTGATTCCTAAAAATCCTACGTTGCAGGGATATAAGGACGCTATGAACAACTATGGCGGAGATATCAACATATGGAAGTCTATGTTAAATACATATTCATATGTTATTCCAAAGGTGGTTTTTACGCTGATATCGGCAACAATAACAGCCTATGGCTTCAGCCGTTTTAATTTTGTAGGAAAGAAGTTTTTATTTGCAATATTAATGTCAACATTGTTTCTGCCGCAGGTAGTATTAAATGTTCCTCAGTTTATTTTATTTAATAATCTGGGATGGGTGGATTCAAATTTATATCTGCCGTTAATAGTTCCAACGCTGTTTGCAACGGATACATATTTTGTATTTATGTTAATTCAGTTTATGAGAAATATTCCAAAGGAGCTGGAGGAAGCAGCAGAGATTGACGGATGTAATGTGGTTCAAAGACTGATACACGTTATTGTACCAATGCTCATGCCAGCACTGGTTTCCTGTGCGTTGTTCCAGTTTATGTGGTCGTCAAACGACTTTATGGGTCCGCTGCTTTATGTTAAGACTCCGGCAAAATATCCGGCAGCAATATTTGTAAAGCTTTCTATGGACGCAGACACAGGTTTTAGCTGGAACAGGGTTTTGGCAACATCTTTGATATCAATAATACCGTCATTGTTAGTATTTTTCTTAGCACAGGACCAGTTTGTTGAAGGAATTGCAGCCGGCGGTGTTAAAGGCTAAATAAAATTGAGAAGTGGAGGCGCATCAGATGTTAAACAAAATATTTGATATGGATAACGTGGTATTCAGATTTTTCAAAATATTTGGATATGTATGGTGGCTTCATATATTGTGGCTGGTCACATCTATTCCGGTAATTACTATGGGTGCGTCTACCACGGCTTTATGTTATAGCAGTATGAAGCTTCGGGAAAGAGATGAAAATGTAACAAAAAATTTTTTCCGCTCATTTAAAGAAAATTTCAAACAGTCAACAGTTATATTTTTGATAATGTTGCTGCTGGGGGCAGTTTTGATATTTGATATAATCACATGCAGTCAGCTTGATTCGATTCCGGGGAATGTGGTTAAATGCTGTGCTTTAGCATTATTAATACCATATTGTATGGTTTTGTTTTATGTGTTTGCACTGCAGGCGAAATTTGTAAATTCAGTAAAAAATACATTCAGAAATTCAATTTTGGTGGCGTTGAAAAACATAGGATATACGTTGTGTATATTTATGATTGTTGCAACTGTTATAATACTCAACACAACTATTGTATTGGCAAATTTCGTAACTATTGCTATGGGTGAAGGAATAGTTATGTATGTCCTTTCTGCTTATTATAATAAAATTTTTGATAAGATAATTTTGGAGGAGAGGAAGGGCGCCTGTGTGGAGTAATGGTGGGATTGAGGGGTATTTTTATATGTTTAAATATTAATGTGTCAATGTTTTTGTATTTGCAATCAAAATGTAATTGTGATATTTATGCGGCGCTTTGTTGATAATTGCAGGCATTATTACCTTTGTTGTTAATAAATATCGCGACAGGCATTGATAAAATTGCAATAAGAATATAATCAATAAAAATTAGTGAAAACCGGAACAGTATGGTATAATAAATATAACATATTGTTCCGGTTTTATAAAATGAAATGCTGGGGAGATATAGTGTGATTTAATAGTATTGGAGGAATTGGCAAGTAATTATAGTTGGCGTAACATATTAGAATATTATTATACGAGAGTTAGTGGTACTAGTTATTATAATTCGGGTATGCGCTATACTAAAGTGAAATTTTAAAAATTGTGTAACAAACCAAAGTATCAAAAATATCAGTTAATAAAAAATATCAACAAAAGGAGGCAGCTATGGCACATCTTTCAATTAATTTTAAATCTGAAGCGCTGCATATGCCGGTTATGGCGGATGTGATTATGCCGCAGGGACATGGCGGATATAAGACGCTTTATCTGCTGCATGGGGCAGGGGGCGACCATACAACGTGGTGCAGTAAGTCAAGAATTGAAGATTATGTGGATAATAAGAATATCGCAGTAATTATGCCTTCAGGAAATAACAAATTCTATGTTAATAATGAGCATGGCAAGGATTATTTTACATTTATAACAGACGAGCTGCCGAAAGTGTGTGAGTGTTGGTTTAATGTGAGCAGGGCAGTGAAAGACAGGTATATAGCAGGTATTTCTATGGGCGGATATGGCGCTTTGTATGGAACTCTTAAAAAACCAAGATTTTATGCGGCGGCTTTTGCAATGTCTCCGTATCTTAGTGCAGGGGAGGCGCTTAGGGATTATGAGCAGGGAAAATGTAAAGGAATAGGTGAAGATTTGTATCCTGTGTTTGGTGATAGTGGAAATTATGCACAAAAATTCTATGATTTGTGTGATTTAGTCCACAACTTGGGGGATAACTCTACTAAATTTATAATTAATTGTGGATTACAGGACAATAAAGTAAGTCCTCAGATTTGTGGAAAACTAGCGGATTGTATGAAAAATCATGGCTATAATGTAGAATTTGTTGGCGAGACCGGCGGTCACGACTGGGATTACTGGGATACTTGCATACGAAGAATAGTGGATATTATCGACAGAGGTGAGATTGGAGGCGGCGATGGCAGTCATTAATATAAATTTATTTTCTATGATGTTAAAACATAATATGGATGTTACAGTTGTGCTTCCTAATAAAATTGATGATGACGAGAAGTTAAAATGTATTTGGCTTTACCATGGCGGAAGCGGCGACCATACGGAGTGGCTCTATCATACGCCGTTGGTGGATTATGTAGAGGAGAGGCATTTTGCGGCGGTGCTGCCAAATGTTCATGAATCCTGCTTTGTAGATATGAATATAGGAAACCGTTATGGGAGCTATGTGGCTAAGGAGCTGCCTCAGATTTTGTGGAAAATGTTTCGCTGCATTTCGGACAAACGTGAAGATAACTATGTGTCGGGATTTTCAAATGGCGGATATGGCTGTCTTCATACGGCGCTTATGTATCCGTCCATGTATTCATTTGTTGGAGCGTTTTCAGCAGGAGATAAAGCGGATTCAGATTTTCAAAATGATGGCGGAGCAAAGTCAGTCAATAGAATAAGGCTTTATGGGGACGGTGATTTGCACAAAACCGAATATGGACTTACATTTCTTGCAGACAGACTTATTTCGGAAAATGTTAATCCAAAGCCGGTTATATACCACGCTTGCGGAAGTTTAGACCCCTGGCTTGATATGAATCATATTGTGAGGGATTATTTTCTTGAACACAGCAAAGATTTCGATTATACTTATGACGAGATGGATGGGCTTGGGCATGAATGGAAGTTCTGGGATATAGAACTGATAAAGTTTTTGGATTTTGCAGGGCTTGTGGAAAATGTAAATAAAAAATGAAAGAAAAAGATAAAAGGGATAGAAGATAGAAACAAAAGTAAGAGTTAGGAGTGCAAAATTAGCATGAGAGAAGTTAATGTAAGCGAGATTACAAGCAATGTTAAAGAAATGTGTATAGAGGCGAATCACTATTTGTCGCCGGATATGAAAGAGGTGTTTTCACAGGCCGTAAAGAACGAGGAAGCGCCTTTGGGAAAGCAGATTCTTAATCAGCTCAGTGAAAATTTGGATATTGCAGCGTCAGATATGATACCTATATGTCAGGACACGGGAATGGCGGTTGTATTTATTAATGTGGGACAAGACGTTCATCTTGTTGGCGGAGACATTACGGACGCAATAAATGAGGGAGTCCGTCAGGGTTATGTGGAAGGATACCTTAGAAAATCAGTGGTGAGCGATCCTATTATAAGAGAAAACACAAAAGATAATACTCCTGCAGTAATTCATTTTGGAATTGTGCCGGGTGATAAGGTTGAGATAACTGTTGCACCAAAGGGATTTGGAAGTGAAAATATGAGTCGTGTATTTATGTTGAAGCCCGCCGATGGAATTGAGGGAGTAAAGGAGGCAATTCTCACAGCAGTTAAAGACGCAGGTCCCAACGCCTGTCCGCCAATGGTAATAGGCGTTGGTATTGGGGGAACATTTGAGAAATGTGCATATCTGGCTAAAAAGGCGCTTACCAGAGACTTGAATGAAGAGTCGCCGATAGAATATGTGAGAGACTTAGAGAAAGAAATGCTTGACAAAATTAACAAGCTGGGAATCGGTCCCGGGGGACTTGGCGGCACAAAAACAGCCCTAGCCATTAATATAGAGACATACCCTACACATATTGCAGGACTTCCGGTGGGAATTAACATTTGCTGCCATGTAAACAGGCACGCTCACAGAGTGATATAATACTGGCAGCCAAAGCTGCAAAGTGGACTTGATAATATTTGGCAGGAGCCGATTAACTTATGTTGTCAAGGGAGCAGATAGTCGGCTGTAACAGAAATAAGAAAATTCGGAGGAAAATATGGAAAGATATATTAATGCACCAATAAGTGATGAGGACGCCAAAATTCTGAGAGCCGGCGATTATGTGTACATAACTGGAATCATATACACTGCAAGGGATGCGGCACACAAGAAAATGGCGGAAGCATTGGCGGAAGGAAAAGAACTTCCGCTGGATATGAAAAATAATATTATATATTATATGGGACCTTCTCCGGCAAGGGAAGGCAGACCAATCGGTTCAGCAGGACCGACAACCGCCAGCAGAATGGACAAGTATGCGCCTGATTTGCTTGATTTAGGACTTAAGGGAATGATTGGAAAGGGAAAACGCTCACAGGCGGTTAAGGACGCCATTGTGCGTAATAAGGCTGTATATTTTGCGGCAGTTGGCGGTGCGGGAGCGCTTTTGTCGCAGAGAATTAAATCGTCGGAGGTTATTGCGTATGACTATTTGGGAACAGAGGCAATAAGAAAGCTTGAGGTTGAAAACTTTCCGGTTATTGTCGTGATAGACAGCGAAGGCAACAATCTTTATGAAACGGCGATAAAAGAGTATTGCCGTATTTGATGAAATAGTGATGATTGAAGAAACAACACAAAAAGAATACAATATATGGTTTAAATATATAACAGATGTAAGCAAAATTTGCCGTTGACAAAGGAAATATCTTTTGATATAATCATTTTTGCGTTTAATGCAATGTTGCTTTGTATGGTCGTTTGACTATCAGTTAAGCAAAAGCAGGTAAAAAAGCGCAAATTGCATATTATATATTGTAATCTGGAGAAATACTCAAGAGGCTGAAGAGGCGCCCCTGCTAAGGGTGTAGGTCGGGCAACCGGCGCGAGGGTTCAAATCCCTCTTTCTCCGCTTGGCAGGAGATAGCTGGGAATCGAAATCGGTTCTCAGCTTTTTTTCGATTTTATAGATATTTTGTAGCGGATTTTAAAGCGATATTTAAAGGTTTGGGTTTGCATATTTAAAAAGGGGTGTATAAAAATGAATCACATTTTACTGGTTGAAGATGATCCGGGAATAGTTTCTAATTTGACGGAATTTCTTAAAAAAGAAAATTTTGATGTTACGGCAGTAAATGGACAGGCAAAAGCGCTGGAGCTGTTGGAGCAGCAGGCGGGAGTTTATGATTTGCTGCTTTTGGACGTGTCTTTGGCGGACGGAAACGGCGCAGAAGTGCTTGCATGTATTGGGTGCGTATTATTTATATTAATATTTTTTGGATATACATATAGGAAATATAACCAGCTAAAGGAGCTTGCTGACCGTCTTGATTCTATGATGCACTACCAGACGCCAATATCGTTTGAGGAATACAAGGAGGGCGAGCTTTCAATATTGCAGAGCGAACTGTCTAAAATGACTAATAAGCTGGTGGAGCAGGCGCAGAGTTTGCAGGAGGATAAAAGATACCTGTCGAATGCGATGACAGATATTTCACATCAGCTCAGGTCGCCGCTGACTTCGAGCCAGCTTATCCTCAAATTTCTTATGGATACGGATATTACGCAGGAAAGGCGTATAGAGTTGCTGCACGAGCTGGGACAGCTTTTAATGCACATAAACTGGCTTATAGAATCCATGCTGAAAATGGCTAAAATGGATGCAAAAACCGCATATCTTAAGACGGAAAGCGTATCCCTTGACATCCTTTTAAGAAAAGCTGCGGAGCCGATAATGATTCCTATGGAGCTGCACAACCAGACACTTAATATGCACATTGAAGAAAATATATTTGTAAACGTAGATATTTCTTGGACATGCGAGGCTGTTTTAAATGTGCTTAAAAATTGTATATCAGATACTGAAAGAGTTTTCGCATTAGAGGGGGATTATAATTTAATGACGTATATGTCTTGGGATAGATAAAGCTCAATTACAGCAGCTTCATAAGGATTGGATTTTAGATATTTTTTGATTTTATAGATGAAAATCATCTTATAATTTCTTACAAGTGTTTATAGAAACGGGTAAAAAGCCTGTATTTTCAATGATTTTTCCGTTTCTGCTTGTATCTTCTCATATCGCCGCATAAGTTGATTTTGTGAAGTTGGACACCATTTTAGCACCACAAATAAGAATATATTTAGAATATAAAGTGGTGTTTCTACCTCATAAAAAGTGCTCCATCATAAATTTACCAGTTTCTACACCATGCTGTTCGGAAAAAGCATCATAAATTAGTTTATTAACTTCTTCATATTCAGATGGCTTTTCTGGTCTTATGATAATTTTTGATTTATCGATTACCATAACGCACCTCACCTACAACTTCAAAATTTGCCACTTTTTTTAACATTTAGATTATACCACTCAGAAGCTGAAAAAAATTAAAAAAAGTGACTTATAAAAATTAAAAAAAGTGTTGACAACTTATTGCAGGAGTGATATTATAATCAAGTC
>CAYZZP010000001.1:157988-263446 GCA_964482965.1 uncultured Lachnospira sp. | reverse complement strand
ATCTCTTCCCGTATCTCTGTCATATTGACAAAGAAAGCCATAACCGCCAGCCAGTTCAACCTCAGAGCGCATTCATGTTCTCCTGCGACGCAAGACTAGCTACTGCTGGTTGGCTAGACCTTGGCAGACAGGATTAACACCTGTTAGGTTAATTGCCCTTTGCTGGGCGCACAACTGGAAGCTTCGAGTCTTTTACAACTCAGGAAATTTTATAAATATCATCGCCATAAAACATTATTTTATGGTTTTTATTCGATTGTTTCATAACCAAAATCACATTATAAACATCTGGATAAGGTGATGTCATCCCCATACATGCCATTCCAAACATTACGCCGTTAAAAATGGTGCATTCTGCCGGAGCCAAAATAAATAATGAAAGTGGAATAATTCCAAGCAAAAACGGAAGTAAGCACATCAATATAAATCGACTTCTTTTTAGTGGATAAGAGCCTAATGCAACAGGAACTACCTTCCCTTTTAATCTGCCAATAGTTACTGTTGCCTCTTTCGGATAGATTATTGCATGCAACAATTCGTGAACAAGTAGTAATACGAACCCCAATGCAACTCCAAGCAATACAGCAGGTGGAAAGATAATCATTGTGCCAGCAGATATTGTCTTGATAAAAATTGTAAGAATCATAATAGCACATAAAACGACTGCTATCGGAGCAGCTCGTTTCATCATTTCTTCAGTTGTAGCCGGTGCGTTCATCTTTTCTGCATTTATCGGTAATGTTCCCGTTTGATATTCCCTTATATCAGAAATTATTCTTTTATATTTTATCAATATTAATCCCTCCGTCAAATTCCGATTTGCCACCGAGAAAATGGCGGCATCTTGTATGTCAATATTTATTATAATTATTTTTCTACTCTTTATCAATCGGATAAATATAAATGGATTTTATCCCACGCAAAAAACATAGCATAATTATAAAATATTAATACTTTCAGCATTGAGAAAAGTGCTGGTATATGGTATCATAAGATAAGATTATTATTGTGACAATTTTAATCAATATTATATAATTTGAGGTACAGATATGCCAAATGTAAACAGTAGTACATTTAAGAATAGCAGTAATAGCAGTAGTAATTTTAAGGGTGGGAAAAAGAATCCATTTGTGCCGTTTATTATAATTGTAGTGCTGGCGCTGGCAGCATTGATGATTCAATATTGGGTTATGGATGTTAATATGGAAATGCAGAGACAGATACAGGAGCAGCAACAGCAAGAGAGCCAGCAGGAAGAACAGCGGGAGAATACGGCTGCGCCATAATTATTACGATTTATATTTAGCTGTAAATTTAATAAGCATTAATTGAAAAAATTTCAATAGAAGCCTTCAGGTCAAGTTAACTTGAAGGCTTTTTGAGTTTTCAATATTTCCTTTTGAAAATGGATTTAAGGATTATTTAATGCATAAGATGAATGGGAAAATTTTTGCGGAAATAAGGGGGTGATTTCGTAAGCGTTATTTCGGTATATGTAAAGGCGTAATCGGCCGACGTCTGAACTCAGAGGCATATGAAAGTAAGGATAGATAAAAATAGATAAAGACAGATAAACAGGGAACTGCCAGCGGATTAGTCTGCCGGAAGTTCCCTTTATAATCTTGTAATAGTTATTTATGCCGTTATGGTTGTGCCGCTCTTTCCGTTAATGCTTAATTTTGCCTTGTCAAGATTAGAAATAACAGCCTTTCTTCCGGCCTCTGCAGTGACAAATCTGATAGAGGCATCAACCTTTGGATAGGTGGTTATTGCCGGAAAATGTCCTGCCTTGATATATTCATGAAGTAATGAAGCTGAAACCTCGTCAAATGCTTTTTCCGAAGGAGTTCCTTTTTCTATTGTGAGCCTGTCGTAGGCTGTGAGGAACAGGAGAGTGCTTGCTCCTATAAGGTCGGCAAGCTTTGCGGCTGTGTAGTCCTTCTCGATAATTGCGCTTGCGCCTTTTAAGTGTGTTCCCTGCTGCAGTACAGGGATACCGCCGCCGCCGGCAGCTATAACAATCTGTCCTGCGTCAAGAAGCGTCTTTACAGCTTCAATTTCATATATATCTATAGGCATAGGAGAAGCAATAATTCTGCGGAATTTGCCAGGTTCTTCCTCCACGACGTGATTGCCTTTATCTTCCTCAGTCTCAGCCTCCTCTTTTGTCATATATCTTCCGATAATTTTGGTAGGCTCGCTGAAAGCAATATCAAACGGGTCAACTCTTACCTGGGTTATAATTGTAGATACAGTTTTAGAAATGCCTCTGTTGAGAAGTTCCTCTCTTATAGCATTTTGCAAATCATAACCAATGTAGCCTTCGCTCATAGCCCCGCAGACTGACATGGGCGCAACGGTTCTGTCATCCGGATCAAGCCTTGCAAATTCAGTCATTGCAGTCTGAATCATACCAACCTGTGGTCCGTTGCTGTGAGTGATTACAATCTGATATTTATCCTCAACCAAATCTGCTATGGCGATAGCAGCCTTTCTTACATTTTCTTTTTGTTCGGCAAAGGTTTCGCCAAATGCATTACGACCTAATGCAACTACTATTTTTTTGTTGTCCATAACCAGTCTCCAATCCGCCACATTGGTGGCATAAGTTTTGTGTCACGCTGTTGAAACGTCGGCATATGATAAATTATTATAAGATATTCTAAGTGGAAAATCAATTAACGTAATTAGGTGATTTGACATAAAAAGTTAATAATCGTAAGTATAAGCCGGGAGATTTCATAAGAGGTATAATATGGGAATTTGTGTAGCGATATTGGATACAGGAATATACAAACATGTTGATTTTGGAAACAGAATCGCAGGATTTGCAGATATGGTGGCTGGCAGGCGGAATCCCTACGACGACAGCGGACATGGTACGCATGTTGCAGGAATAATTGCAGGCGATGGTACAGCTTCAAATGGGAAATACGTGGGAGTTGCGCCAAAGTCTGATATTGTTGCGGTCAAAGTGCTGGATAGGGTGGGCAGCGGCCTGATTAAAAATGTAATTAAAGGACTTAGGTGGATTGAGGATAATCGTGACAAATACAATATAAGAATTGTAAATATTTCGTTTGGAACTACAAGCAAAAACATAAGAGACGAGCAGGAGATGATTAGAATGGTAGAAAAGCTCTGGGATGAAGGAATTATTGTTGTGGCGGCAGCAGGCAACAGCGGTCCTTCCGACAACAGCGTTACGGCGCCGGGAAGCAGTAAAAAAATTATAACAGTTGGAGCCTTTGACGACTCTACCATGTTTAAAAATAATTTGAAAAATGTAAAATATTTTTCGGGGAGAGGTCCCACAAGCGAATGTGTTATAAAACCTGAGGTTGTTGTGGCGGGAGCCAATATAGTTGCCTGCAGCAATAGAAAGGACGACTATTCCGTAAAGAGCGGAACGTCTATGGCTGCGCCTGTAGTTACGGGAGCTGTGGCAAGGCTTCTGGAGCTGGAGCCGGAGCTTACGCCTAAAGAAGTGAAGATGCGGCTTCGTGAGTGCTGCGAGAAGATAAAGGCGCCGGAGAACCAGCAGGGCTGGGGAATGCTTGATATAGCAAGATTTGTGGGAAAAGGGCATTGACAAATGTTTGTATAAATACTATGTTAGATACTGCATTTAAGGTGCAGAATGATTTTCGGAGGATGAGACTTTGAAGGATTTAACGAAGGGAAATCCGGTGAAGTTGATTGCGGCCTTTGCGCTGCCTATATTTATCGGAAATATATTTCAGCTTACATACAATCTGGTGGATACAAGAATTGTGGGGCAGTTTTTGGGAGAGGACGCTCTGGCGGCAGTGGGCGCCACTAATTCTCTCAACACGCTTATTGTAGGATTTTTGCAGGGTCTGACTAACGGCTTCGCAGTTATTGTAGCGCAGCACTTTGGAGCCGGAGATATAAAACGGGTAAAAAGGACTGTAGGCTCGTCTATTGTGCTTGGGCTTATAACGTCGGGAATTTTTACATTGTTCAGCCTGATATTTTTAAAACGGCTTTTGAGGTTGTTAAATACGCCGGAGGATGTTATTGATGTATCTTACAGGTATATATTTATTATATTTGCAGGAATGACGGTTACTATGCTTTACAATGTGTGCGCGTCGGTGCTTAGGGCTATAGGGGATTCTGTGACCCCTCTTATATTTTTGGGGTTGTCGGTGGTTCTTAATATTGCAGGTGATTATGTGATGATTGCAGTATTTGCTGCAGGCGTTCAGGGAGCCGCAACGGCTACGGTGGGAGCGCAGCTTGTGGCGCTGGTGAGCTGTTATATTTACATGATAAAAAAATATGAGCTTTTAAGGCTGCGCCGTTCTGATTACAGATTGGAAGCCGGACTTTGTAAAAAAATGCTGGCGTCAGGATTTTCTATGGGCTTTATGATGTCGCTGGTATCTCTTGGAACGGTGGCGCTTCAGGGAGCTATAAATACATTTGGCAAGTCAGTAATTGTGGCGCATACGGCGGCGAGAAAAATTACTGAGCTTTATATGCTTATGTTCAGCGTATTTGGTACGACTATGGCAACCTATTGCGGACAAAACTTGGGAGCAGGGAGAATCGACAGAATTAAAAAGGGGCTTGCAGGCGTTATTGGGGTTACATGGGTGTGGTGTGTTGGCGTTATTATATGTACATATTCATTTTCACCGCAGCTTATTTATATGGTTACAGGTTCAAAGGATACGATTGTTATAGAGACTGCAAGCCTTTATCTTAGGATAGACACGCTGCTTTATTTTGTACCTGCGGTTATCTGTATTGTGAGAAATGCCATGCAGGGCATTGGAGACCATATTACGCCTATTGTATCAAGTGCTATTGAACTTGTGGGAAAGGTGCTTGTTGTTATATTTCTGGTGCCAGGTATGGGATATATGGGGATTATTCTTGCAGAGCCTATAGTGTGGATTATTATGGTGCTTCCGCTGTTGGTAAGGATGTTTACTAATCCTGTGCTGAAGCAAAAGAGCTAAGGCAAAAGGACTAAGATAGAAAATTTTAAGAACTTTTTAGATTATTACAAAAATTTAAAATTGTGTTATAGATAGATTGATGGCCATCGTAAAATTAAAATAACGAAGGAGAATTTGCCGATGGTAATATTTTACAAGAGAAATCCAAAGGAGATGGACAATGAGTCCTATGCGGAAGCGATAAAGTACAGAATAGAGAAGCTTGGAATAAAAGCAGAAATTGCAGGAGACGGCATTGACACATTTACAAGGGATTTCTTGATAAATCAGAAGTATATTGTTATTATAGTTACCCCTGCGCTGCTGCTGGATTTGGCGGCTTTATTCGAGCTTGATGTAATGCACAGGCTGTTTTCTGAGAATAAGGTGAAAATATTTTCTATATTTAAAAATATTGTTCCTAATGAATTGCCGGGCAGGGTTAGCTGGATAGGGCTTACAAAATATAGTGAGCCAAGAGGTATTTCTGATATATATGCCGCAGCTATTGATGTGGCGGCAGAATATTGGAGGGACAGGCTTGGAGGCTTCGAGTATGTGACTGTGGAAGTGTATCTTAGAAACAGGAATTTTTATGATGATATATTTTTAAAAGGAATTGGAGGGATATACCGCGAATTGGAGACTTATGACATACGGGCTAAAATACTGGTGCTTGTTATATTTAACAGATACATGGTTATCAAAAGGCGGAAATTGAGAAGCTGTATAAAGCATCAGGAGTGCGTCTGCGGTATGGCTGAGCTTGTGTATCAGGGCAGGCTTCTGACTCAGGCGGAACTGGGGATTATTAACTGCTGTATTCTGGATATGCTGGAGAATGCAGAATAATGAAATTTTAGCCTGATTATATTAAGCTTGCGTTGTAAACTGGTATTATATGGGAATTTTATAAAATTTAAGATTTAACATATTAATATAAAGTCTTTGCATTTTATTACAATATATAGTACAATACTAAACATGTGCTTTTAACTATTGGTAATAAATGAGTATTTTGGAGGTTATATCAAAATGATTAGCGCAAATAATGTAACGCTTAGAATAGGTAAAAAGGCTTTATTTGAGGATGTTAATATTAAATTTACGGAGGGAAACTGTTATGGTCTTATTGGTGCGAATGGCGCCGGTAAGTCAACATTTTTAAAGATTCTTACAGGTCAGCTCGAGCCAAGTAAGGGGGATGTTACGATTACTTCGGGACAGAGGCTTTCGTTCCTAGAGCAGGACCACTTTAAATATGACGACTGTGTTGTGCTTGACACAGTTATTATGGGTAATTCCCGTCTCTATGAGATTATGAAGGAGAAAGAGGCTATATACGCAAAGGAGGATTTTACCGAGGAAGACGGTAACAAAGCCAGCGAGCTTGAGGCTGAATTTGCGGATATGAACGGATGGGAGGCAGAGTCTGATGCGGCGCAGCTTCTCAACGGACTGGGAGTTACGACAGATTTACATTATAAGACTATGAGTGAACTTAACGGTAGTGAGAAGGTTAAGGTGCTTCTTGCAAAGGCGCTTTTTGGCAATCCTGATATTTTGCTTTTGGATGAGCCTACTAACCATCTTGACCTTGATGCTATTGCATGGTTGGAGGAATTTCTTATTAATTTTGAAAATACAGTTATTGTGGTGTCTCACGACAGATATTTTCTTAATAAGGTCTGTACGCATATTGCAGATATTGATTATGCTAAAATTCAGCTATATGCAGGTAATTATGATTTCTGGTATGAATCAAGTCAGCTCTTGATTAAGCAGATGAAGGAAGCTAATAAGAAGAAAGAGGAGAAAATTAAGGAGCTTCAGGAATTTATCCAGAGATTCTCCGCAAATGCTTCTAAGTCAAAGCAGGCCACTTCAAGAAAGCGTGCCCTTGAAAAAATTGAGCTTGATGAGATTAAGCCATCAAGCAGGAAATATCCTTATATTGATTTCAGACCTCAGAGAGAAATTGGCAATGAAGTTTTGCAGGTTGAGGGTATTTCTAAGACTATTGACGGCGTTAAGGTTCTTGATAACATTTCATTTATTGTAAATCACGATGATAAAATAGCGTTTGTCGGTTCAAATGAGCTGGCAACAACTACTTTGTTTAAAATTCTCGTGGGAGAACTTGAGCCGGATGAGGGAGGTTTTAAGTGGGGCATTACTACCACACAGGCATATTTCCCAAAGGATAGTGCTTCTGAGTTTAATAGGGAAGACACTATTGTTGAGTGGCTCACACAGTATTCACCGGACCCTGACCCAACTTATGTAAGAGGCTTCCTGGGAAGAATGCTTTTTGCAGGTGAGGACGGAGTTAAGAAGGTTAAGGTGCTTTCAGGCGGCGAGAAGGTGCGCTGTCTTATTTCTAAGATGATGATTATGGGGGCTAACGTATTAATATTTGACGATCCTACAAACCATCTTGATATGGAGTCAATTACTGCGCTTAACAATGGACTTATAAAGTTCCAGGGTGTTTCGTTGTTCACTTCACACGATCATCAGTTTATACAGACGACTGCCAACAGAATTATGGAAATCGTTCCAAGCGGACAACTCATTGATAAGATTACAACCTATGATGAGTATCTTGAGAGCGATGAGATGGCAAGAAAGCGTCAGGGATACGCTGAGGCGGCAGTGGAGGAAGAAGATTAAGTTTAATAACAGATTATTCGCATAGCGGGACAAAAGCCTGTATCATAGCAAATAACTACATCATAGCATAAGCTATAGTAGAAATCTGCTGTGATACAGGCTTGTTTTAGTTGTGGCAAAATGATATAATATTACAATATCTTGATAGTGGGTATTTATGCGCTAAAATGCATTGAAATGGAGGAGCGTAGAGATGGCAGCAAGCGGACAGAACAGCAAGAAAAATTCTTCCGGTAAATCAGGAGCTACTAAGAGTAATACAAGTAATAAAACCGGTGCGGGAGCGTCAGGAACAACTGACAATAAAAAGACAAGTCAGGGAAAGAAAAGTACAGGAACAAGAGCTAATTCCTCTGCAAAGACAGGAAGCAGACCGAAATCAGGTTCAGAGAAAGGAAACCAGCTTATTGACGAGATAGTGGTGTTGCTTGTGCTGGCATTTTCACTGATACTGCTTCTTAGCAATTTTAATCTGGCGGGAAGCGTTGGAGCGGGAATTAAGTGGTTTATGTTCGGACTTTTTGGAGTTATGGAATATTTATTCCCTATTATACTGACGATTACTATTTTATTTCTTATATCTAACAGAGATATGCTGGCTGTGGCAAGGATTAAGACGGCGGCGGTTTATGTGCTGGCGGTGCTTATGGCGGCCATGTGGCAGCGGATTACCAATGACCCGGTTATCGCAGATACAGGTATAGGTGATTTTTTTATATACAGCGCTGAAAACAAGGTAGGCGGCGGTTTTTTTGGAGGACTTATATGCAAAGCCTTATCGCCGCTTGGATTTTGGGGAAGTATGGTAATTATATTAATTCTTGCAATCATATGTATTATTCTTATCACTGAGAAGTCGTTTATCAAGGGAATTATGAATGTGAGCGAGAGCGGCAGCAGGATGATGCATGCCGCAAAGCAGGATTATGATATATATAAAGAACATTCGAGGGGACATTATGCTGAAGATTTTGAAAATGGTATGACGAGGGAGACAGAGGAGGAGTACCTTGAGAGACGCCGACAGGAAAAAGAGGCAAGATATCAGGAAAAGCAGGCAAAGCGGCAGGAGCAGCAGGCAAGAAAGGAAGACGCTCTGGCAAGAAAGCGGGCTGAGGCTGAGCGGAAGGCTAGAGCCAGAACTAACAGAAAGGTACTTGGAGTAACATCCGATACGGAGCTTCCTAGAGAAGATATTGTTCAGGACGATATAGATATACATGAGATTGTGGTTGATGTAGACAGACAGGATGAGTACAGCGACGATATATATGAACCGGCCAACGGTGCAATAAATGTTACATTAAATGGCATGGGTGCAAAAAGCGGATATGATAACGCTCATAATGCAAATTTTGATAAAAACGCACATGGCTCGGCTGAATCGGACAGCAGCGCATGGGAAAAGGCATGTTATGATGCGGTAGGAGGAGATTCGCAGAAGGCAGGTTTGGATGATGCTGGTGATTTGCCTGACACAGAAGATAGCGCGGCGGTTGCAAAATCGTCAGCCGTGAAACCGGAGGGCAGCGGCGAAGGTTCAAATGCAGATAATATTGGCGCAGGCGGATTGGAAGATGGCTTAAAGCCGGAAAATAAGACAGAAAACAAGCCGGCAGCCAAAAAATATGTATTTCCGCCGGTTTCATTGCTTAACAAGGGCAACGGAAAGAATAACAGTAATCAGGCGAGAGAAAATCAAAATACTGCTATGAGGCTTCAGCAGACCTTACAGAATTTTGGCGTTAAGGTTACAATTACAGATATAAGCTGCGGACCGTCTGTTACAAGATATGAGCTGCAGCCGGAGCAGGGTGTAAAGGTCAGCAAAATTGTATCGCTGGCGGACGATATAAAACTTAATCTGGCGGCGGCGGACATAAGAATAGAGGCTCCGATTCCCGGAAAGGCAGCTATTGGCATTGAGGTTCCGAATAAAGAGGCAGGAAGTGTTACTTTCAGGGAACTGGTGGAGTCGGAAGCATTTAAGAGCAATCCGTCAGCCATAGCATTTGCCGCAGGAAAGGATATTGCAGGAAAGATTATTGTGGCTGATATTGCAAAAATGCCCCATTTGCTTATTGCAGGAGCTACAGGTTCCGGTAAATCGGTATGTATCAATACTATTATTATGAGTATCCTGTACAGGGCAAAACCGGAGGACGTCAGGCTCATTATGGTAGACCCTAAGGTGGTTGAGTTAAGCGTTTACAATGGGATACCGCATTTGCTGACGCCTGTAGTCACAGATCCGAAGAAAGCGTCAGGAGCGCTTAACTGGGCTGTGGCTGAGATGACTGACAGATATAAAAAGTTTGCAAAATTTAATGTGAGGGATTTGAAGGGTTACAATGCTAAGGTTGAGAAAATAGAGTCGCCGGAGGGCGAGCGGCCGCCGGAGAAAATGCCTCAGATAGTTATTATTATCGACGAGCTGGCAGACCTTATGATGGTGGCTCCCGGAGAGGTGGAGGACGCAATATGCCGTCTGGCACAGCTTGCAAGAGCTGCGGGAATACATTTGGTAATAGCTACTCAGAGACCTTCTGTAAATGTTATTACAGGTCTTATTAAGGCAAATGTTCCTTCAAGAATTGCATTTTCTGTATCATCGGGAGTGGATTCAAGAACTATCATTGATATGAACGGCGCGGAGAAGCTGTTAGGAAAGGGCGATATGCTTTTCTATCCTTCGGGCTATCCGAAGCCTGTACGTGTGCAGGGCGCATTTGTGTCTGATGAGGAGGTAGGAAAGGTCGTTGATTTCCTGAGAAGTAATATGGAGCAGGAAGTGACATATAATGAAGAGATAACCAATACGGTTGCATCAGAGGTTTCACAGGGTGCTCAGGAGGACGGGAAGGACGCTTATTTTGCGGACGCAGGAAGATTTGTTATCGAGAAGGAGAAGGGGTCTATCGGTATGCTGCAAAGGTATTACAAAATCGGCTTTAACCGGGCAGGCAGGATTATGGATCAGCTTGCTGAGGCGGGAGTCGTAGGTCCTGAGCTTGGAACGAAGCCAAGAAAGGTAGAGATGACTCTGGAGGAATTTGAGGCTTACCTGAAACAGAATAATATCAGCTAATGGAAAGATATTAACTAACAGAAAAATATTAACTAATAGAACAATATTGTACCGGTTACGGCAGAAGGGAGAAAATATATGGGAGTAAAGAGCGATATTGAAATTGCACAGGAAGCGAAAATGCTTAATATTGTGGAGGTTGCAGCTAAAGTAGGAGTTGATGCGGACGACCTTGAAATGTATGGAAAATATAAGGCGAAAATTTCAGACGAGGTATTTGAAAAGACAGCAAACAGACCGGATGGAAAACTTATTCTGGTCACAGCTATTAATCCTACTCCGGCAGGAGAGGGCAAAACTACTATAAGCATAGGTCTTACAGAAGGTTTGTGCAGGCTGGGTAAAAATGCAGTGGCAGCCCTTAGAGAGCCGTCTCTTGGACCATGCTTTGGTATAAAGGGCGGAGCGGCAGGCGGCGGATATGCTCAGGTAGTGCCTATGGAGGACTTGAATCTGCATTTTACAGGGGATTTTCATGCTATTACATCTGCTAACAATCTTTTGGCTGCAATGCTTGACAATCATATTATGCATGGCAACGAGCTTAGGATTGATACGAAGCGCATAGTTTGGAAACGCTGTATGGATATGAACGACAGGGCTTTAAGAAATATTATTGTAGGTATGGGTGCAAAGACTGACGGCGTGGTGAGAGAGGATCATTTTATAATTACTGTTGCCTCTGAGATTATGGCTATTTTGTGCCTTGCGGAGGATATGAAGGATTTAAAGAGACGTCTGGGAAGAATTATTGCAGCTTATAATGTTGATGGAGATCCTGTGACGGCGGAGGATTTGAAGGCTGCAGGTTCTATGGCAGCGCTGCTTAAGGACGCAATTAAGCCTAATATGATTCAGACATTAGAAAATACGCCTGTGCTTGTGCATGGCGGTCCATTTGCCAATATCGCGCATGGTTGTAATTCAGTGAGAGCTACAAAGCTGGCAATGAAGCTGGGAGACTACGTTGTCACAGAGGCAGGCTTCGGGGCTGATTTGGGCGCTGAAAAGTTCCTTGATATAAAATGCAGACTGGCAGATTTGAAGCCTGACGCTATTGTTATAGTTGCCACTGTCAAGGCGTTAAAGTACAACGGCGGCGCTCCGAAGAGCGAGCTTGGCAGTGAAAATATGGAGGCGTTAAGAGCCGGAATTGCAAATCTTGATAAGCATATTGAAAATATGAAGAAATACGGCGTTCCTGTCGTGGTCACACTCAACGCATTTATTACAGATACGCCGGAGGAATATGAATTTATCAAAAATCACTGTGAGGACGCAGGCTGCGAGTTTGCATTGTCAGAAGTGTGGGCTAAGGGCGGAGAAGGCGGAATAGAGCTGGCTAACAAGGTTATTGAAACTCTGGAAAATAAAAAGTCAGATTTTAAGCCTATTTATGATGATAATTTATCTGTTGAGGAAAAAATAGAGACTATAGCGAAGGAAATATACGGAGCTGACGGAGTTATATTTGAGGAGGCTGCAAAGAAAGAATTACAGCATATTGAAGCTATGGGTTTTGGAAAGCTGCCTGTATGTATGGCTAAGACACAGTATTCTTTGTCGGATAACGCAAGTCTGCTGGGAAGACCTACAGGTTTTAAGATTAGCGTAAGAGAGATTTATATCAATGCAGGAGCCGGTTTTGTGGTGGCGCTGACGGGAAAAATTCTTACTATGCCGGGCCTTCCAAAGGTTCCGGCGGCAGTAAATATTGATTATGACGAGGAAAATAATCGTATCATAGGATTGTTTTAGAAAGTATCATAGGATTGTTTTAGAAAGGCTGGGATTGAAAAGTGACACTGTCTTATATGTTGGAAAATATGGATTACACTCTGGTTCAGGGAGATTTGGGCACGGAGGTGGAATTTCTTACTTCTGATTCGAGAAAGGCTGAAGAAAAAACGGCATTTGTATGTATAGTCGGAGCAGTGAGCGACGGACACAAGTATATAGGAGATGTGGTAAAGGCAGGGGCTTCGGCTGTGGTTGTGCAGGACGGAGCAGGTGTTGAGGCAGCAGACGACGGAACAGGTGGGATACTTGAGGGAATACCCTCCGGCGTAACAGTAATTTCCGTTAAAAATACAAGGTACGCTCTGGCGGTTATGTCGGCGGCGTATTTCGGACATCCGGCTAAGGAGTTGTTTACAATAGGAATTACAGGAACTAAGGGTAAAACCACTACAACATATATGATTAAAAATGTGCTGGAGGCCTGCAAAATTAAGACCGGACTTATAGGAACTATTGAGGTTATAGTGGGAGATAATCATATCCATGCTGACAGAACTACGCCGGAATCCTATGAAATTCAGCAATATTTCAGGCAGATGGCAGACGAGGGCTGCAAGGCAGTTGTTATGGAGGTTTCATCGCAGGGGCTTAAACTTGACAGGACAGCGGGCATTGTATTTGATATAGGCGTATTTACCAATCTTGAGTCAGACCATATAGGGCCTAATGAACACGAATCCTTTGAGGATTATTTGAGATGCAAGTCGCTGCTTTTTAAACAGTGTAAAATTGGTATTGTAAATGCAGACGATGCACATACTCCGCAGATAATCAAGGACAGCATATGCAGCATAGAGCGTTATGGGCTTGGCGAAAATGCAGATTTGAGGGCTGAAAATGTACAGCTTCTCCACGAGCCGGGAAAAATTGGATTGACCTATGACTGCAAAGGACTTGTGGATATGAAGGTGGAGCTTAACTCACCGGGAATGTTTTCAGTGTATAATTCATTGTGTGCAGTAGCGGTTACAAGACATTTTAATGTAGATAAAAATGTTCTTGCAGATACTCTTAAAGAGGTAAAGGTTAAGGGAAGAATTGAACTTGTTAAGGTTTCAGATAAATTTACGTTAATGATTGACTATGCCCACAATGCAATGGCTCTGGAGAGCGTTCTTACCACGCTTAAGGAGTATAATCCGCACAGGCTTGTCTGTTTGTTTGGCTGTGGAGGTAACAGAGCCAAAGACAGAAGATACGAGATGGGCGAGGTTTCAGGAAAACTGGCAGATTTTACTATAATTACTTCAGATAATCCAAGATTTGAGGAGCCGGAGGTTATTATAGAAGATATTAAAACAGGAATTAATAAAACTGGCGGAGAGTATATCACTATAGTTGACCGGAAAGAGGCTATAAAATATGCCATAAAAAACGGTGAATTAGGGGATATTATTATTCTTGCAGGAAAAGGACACGAGGATTATCAGGAGATTAAAGGTGTTAAATACCCTATGGACGAGAGAGAACTCATAGCGCAGGTGCTTGAGGAACTTAAAAACGAGGGATGGCAGGGCTGATGTTGATAACGGCGCAGTGTGATTAAAGGGTGAATGAAACCGACAGTAGCAGCAGGAAAGACAGTGTGAAAAGACATGGAAGGCTGATGGGAAATGTACGCAGACATTATTGTAGACATAACAAACGAACAACTTGATAAAGCATATCAGTACAGAGTTCCGCCTGAACTTGAGGCTGTGGTTGAGGAAGGGATGCTTGTAAATATTCCTTTTGGAAACGGCAACAGGATGATAACGGGCTATATTATAGGGCTTGGAGATGAACCTAAGATTGAAGTTAGCCGCATTAAGGATATTGACAGCGTTGTGCAGGGCAAGGTTCAGGCCGTAGGCAGAATGATAAAGCTGGCGGCGTGGCTTAAGCATAATTATGGTTCAACCATGAATCAGGCGCTGAGAACAGTTATTCCTGTAAGGGATAAGGTAAGGCAGAAGGAAAAGAGGTTTGTGTGTCTTGCTGTGGACTTGGAGACAGCAAACCAGAAAGCTGCAGAATTTGAAAATAAAAAAAATACAGTGGCGAGAGCGAGATTGCTAAGAGCGCTTATAGAACAGCCGGTAATTGAAGAAAAAATTATTAAAACTAAACTTAATATTTCACCCAGCTCCATTAAAACTCTTGAAAATGCAGGAATTGTAACTGTCAGAACAGAAGAATTATACAGAAATCCTATAAAGGCAGATGAAAAGACAGAAAAAAGAGTGGTTTTAAATGAACAGCAAAGGCGGGCGGTTGATACATTTATAAAAGATTATGACGGAGGGGTAAAAAAGACATATCTTATTCATGGAATAACAGGAAGCGGAAAGACCATATGTTATATGGATATGATAGAGCATGTGGTAAAGGACGGTAAGCAGGTTATAATGCTTATTCCGGAAATAGCACTTACATTTCAGACTGTACAGCGTTTTTACAGAAGATTCGGCGATAGAATTTCCATTATGAATTCAAGAATGACAAAGGGCGAGCGGTATGACCAGTTTCTTCGGGCTATGCGGGGAGAAATTGATATAATTATAGGACCGCGCTCCGCATTGTTCACACCATTTGCACATTTAGGGCTTATAGTTATAGATGAGGAACACGAAAATTCTTATAAGAGCGAGACTGTTCCGAGATATCACGCCAGAGAGACGGCGGTGCATATTGCAAAGGAAACAGGGGCTGCTGTGGTGCTTGGTTCTGCCACGCCTTCTATGGAGGCATATTACAGAGCAAAATCAGGAGAATACACGCTTCTTGAGCTGGATAAAAGAGCTGCAGGAGCTAAACTTCCTTACACTCATATAGTCGATTTAAGGGAAGAATTAAAGAATGGCAACCGTTCTATTTTTTCTATAAAGCTGCAGGAGCTTATAAGAGACAGACTGTCAAAAAAGCAGCAGATCATGTTGTTTCTTAATAAACGTGGATATGTGGGCTTTGTGTCATGCCGTTCCTGCGGACATGTTATAAAATGCCCTCGTTGCGATATTTCGCTGACGGAGCATAATAATGGCAAAATGATGTGTCATTATTGCGGTTATGTGCAGACGAAGGTCACATTATGTCCGAAATGCGGTTCAAAATATATATCAGGCTTTAAGGCAGGAACGCAGCAGGTTGAGGAAATGATTAAAAAAATGTTTCCGGATGCAGGAGTGCTTAGAATGGATATGGATACAACATCAGGAAAGGAAGGACATGAAAAAATATTGTCTGCATTTGCCAACAGGGAGGCAGATATTCTTGTGGGAACACAGATGATTGTGAAAGGCCATGATTTTCCGAATGTCACTCTTGTTGGAGCGCTGGCGGCGGATATGTCTTTGTATGTCAGCGATTATCGGGCGGCTGAGAGAACATTTCAGCTTCTTGTGCAGGCGGCAGGCAGGGCAGGCAGGGCAGAAAATCCGGGCGAGGTAGTTATACAGACTTACAATCCTGATAATTACAGCATTGTTGCAGCCGGAAAGCAGGATTACAATATGTTTTATGAGGAAGAGATAGCTTACAGGAAAATAATGGGTTATCCGCCTGTGCAGCACCTTTTGAGAGTCGGATTTTCCTCGGAAAATGAAGAAAAGTTAATTAAAGCCAGTGAAGAAATATCAGAGCTTATGGGAGGAAGCCTGCAGGAGGTTTGGTCAAAATTTTTTGAGAAAACAGAAAAGAGTCTTGGCAAGACTTGTAATAAAAAAGAGGAGAGACTTTTTATGACAGGGCCGGTCAATGCTCCGATATACAGAATAAACAATATTTACACAAAAATCTTATATGTAAAATCTGATTCCTACGACGCATTGACCGATTATAAAGATTTAATAGAAATTTATGTACTGGATAATTGCAAATTTAATAATATATATGTACAATATGATTTTGATTAGTGATGGAATTAGTGATGGAGGAATAAAAAATGGCAATAAGAAATATAAGAACACTTGGAGATGAAATTTTAACAAAGACAGCTAAGGAAGTTAAGGAAATGACTCCAAAAATTCAGGAGCTTATTGAAGATATGTTTGAAACCATGTATGAGGCTGACGGCTGCGGACTGGCAGCTCCGCAGGTGGGTATAAGAAAGAGAATTGCGGTAATTGACTGTGGTGAGCCATATGTGTTGGTTAACCCTGAGATACTAGAGGTAAGCGGAGAGCAGACAGGTCAGGAGGGCTGTCTTAGCGTTCCGGGAAAAGCCGGCATTGTAACAAGACCAAATTACGCAAAAGTAAAGGCATACAATGAAAATATGGAAGAATACATTGTTGAGGGAACAGAGCTTCTTGCGAGATGTCTGTGCCATGAAATCGACCACCTGAACGGTATTATGTATGTAGATAAGATAGAGGGTGAGCTTATGGACACCGCCTCAAATGACGAGGAATAAATCAGGAGAATTTCGTTCTCAGAATGGAGGAGAATATGCGTGTAATATTTATGGGAACACCGGATTTTGCAGTGGGAACGCTTCAGGCTATTGTTGAGGCAGGACATGATGTGGCGGCAGTAGTCACACAGCCGGATAAGCCTAAGGGCAGAGGCGGCGCAGTGGCCATGTCTCCGGTAAAGGAAAAGGCACTGGAGTACAGACTTACGGTTTTACAACCACAGAAAGCAAGAGACGAGGAGTTTGTGGATAAGCTGAGAAGTTTGGAGCCTGATGTTATAGTGGTTGTGGCATTTGGCCAGCTTCTTCCTGCGTCCATAATAAATATGCCAAAATATGGCTGTATCAATGTTCACGCATCGCTGCTTCCAAAGTACAGAGGTGCGTCACCTATACAATGGGCTGTTATAGACGGCTGCGAGTATTCAGGCGTTACAACAATGCAGATGGATACGGGTCTTGACACAGGAGATATTCTTCTTTCTGAGAAAATTAAGTTAGAGCCGAAGGAGACAGGAGGAAGCCTTTTTGACAAGTTGAGCGGCGTAGGGGCGCAGCTTCTGGTTAAAACCCTTGAGTGTGCCAAAAATGGCACATTGCAGCCGATAAAGCAGCAGGAGGACGGCTCAAGCTATGTGAAAATGATTAATAAATCCTTTGGACTTATAGATTTTAAAATGCCGGCAGTTAATATAGAAAGGCTTATAAGAGGTCTCAATCCGTGGCCGAGCGCATTTACCCATATAGACGGAAAAATGTTAAAAATATGGGATGCAGATGTAATCACAACAGAAAATCAGAAAAAAATTCAGGCGGAAAATGCGGATAATAAACCGGAATGTGGGATAATAATATCAGCGGATAAAAAATCATTTAACATTCAGTGCGGAGAGGGCCTTTTAAAGGTAAACGAAGTGCAGCTTGAAGGAAAAAAACGTATGAGAACGGAGGATTTTCTGAGAGGATATAAAATTGAACCGGGACAAAAGTTAGGATAGACAAAGCTAAGATTTAATAAGGAGAAGTTTATGATAAGTATGGCGATGGGATATTATGGATATGGTTACTATATAGATCCGACATATATTCTTGTAATAATAGCAGCAATTATCTCGCTTATTGCGCAATTTCTTGTAAGCTCCACATTTTCAAAATATTCAAAGGTGGGAAGTTATAGAGGAATCACAGGGGCGCAGGCTGCAGAGATGATTTTAAGAAATCAGGGGATTGGCGATGTAACCATAAGAAGAGTTTCGGGAAAACTTACGGATCATTATAATCCGGGGAATAAAACCTTAAACCTGTCGGATTCCGTATATGGTTCCACATCTGTAGCAGCCGTAGGAGTTGCGGCACATGAGTGTGGACATGCCATACAGCATGCCAGGAGTTATGCGCCATTATCCATAAGAAGCGCGCTTGTTCCCATTGCAAATATAGGCTCTCAGCTTTCATGGATATTTATTATGCTCGGCGTTGTATTGAGTTTTAATCAGATGTTAATTACAATAGGTATAGTAATGTTTTCGGCAGCAGTACTATTTCAGCTTGTCACGCTGCCTGTGGAATTTAATGCTTCATCAAGGGCTTTGAGGGAGCTTAAAAGTTTAGGAATCCTTAATAGGGACGAGACAACTCAGTCAAGAAAGGTGCTTACAGCGGCTGCGCTCACCTATGTGGCGGCTGCAGCCACAGCTATATTGCAGCTTTTAAGGCTTATAATACTATTTGGAGGAAGAAGACGTGACAACGACTAATATGCAGGTGAACTTAAGAGCCATAGCGCTTGACATACTTATGGAACTGAATAAACCTGATATATTCAGTCATGTGGTTATCGGAAATGCCCTTACAAAATATCAGTATCTTGACAAGCAGGAGCGAAGCTTTATTACAAGACTTGTAGCCGGCACTGTGGAAAGGAAGATAGAGCTTGACTACATTACAGATACATTTTCAAAGACGCCGTCAGATAAGCAGAAGCCGCTTATAAGAGCGGTGCTTGAAATGTCAGTATATCAGTTAAAATATATGGACGGCGTGCCTGAGTCGGCTGTGTGCAATGAGGCGGTAAAGCTTGTGGAAAAAAGGGGATTTTCACAGTTGAAGGGCTTTGTAAACGGTGTTTTGAGAAATATTGCAAGAAATATTGACGGCGTAAAATATCCTGACAGGGATAATGATATTATAAAATATTTTTCGGTGGTGTATTCATGTCCTGAGTGGATAGTTAAAATGTGGACTGAAAACTATCCTGAAGATGTGGTTGAAAATATGCTTAAGAGCTTTGAAAGTACAAAGAGTACATACATAAGGTGCAATACAGGCAAGGTTACGCCACAGGAGCTTAAAGCACATCTTGAGGCGGAAAATGTAGTTGTAGAGGACATACTTCTTGATATGTCGGACAGTACAATTAAAAATGTTTTAGAAAATGCTGAGCAGGGTATGAGCGGGGAATATAACGTCAATAACCGGAACTTCGGCAATATGTATAAAGATGAAAAAAACGCGCTCTGCGCATATCCAAACGGTTTTAAAATATCAGACTACGATTACCTGTGGGATTTGCAGAGCTTTAGAAATGGAGAATTTCAGGTTCAGGATATAAGTTCTATGCTTGCAGGTGAGGGTAATATAATAAAACCTGGCGATTATATAATCGACGTGTGCGCAGCGCCGGGCGGAAAGAGCATTAACGCAGCGCTGAAGGCGTTAAATGGAAAGGTAGAGGCAAGAGACTTAAGCGAATACAAGGTATCACTTATAGAGAGCAATCTGGAAAGACTTGGAATAAGCAATGTGACATGTAAAGTATGGGACGCCACAGTAAAGGACAATACTGCGGTGGAGACAGCCGATGCGGTTATAGCTGATTTGCCATGTTCAGGGCTTGGTATAATAGGAAGAAAGCCGGATATAAAATACAACGCTTCTCCGGAAAAACTTAAAAGTCTTGCCAAACTGCAGAGAGATATACTTTCAGTGGTATGGGAATATGTAAAGCCGGGAGGGTATCTTATATACAGCACTTGTACAGTAAATAAGGGCGAGAATGAAGAAAATGTTAGCTGGTTTACCAAAAACTATCCGTTTGAGCAGATGGGAGAATGTATCACGCTGCTTCCGGGCATAAACGGTACAGACGGATTTTTTATAGCACGCTTAAAAAGAAATATGCCAAAAACGGATATAAAATCAATGACCGGCGAGGAACTGGAGCATTTTATAGAGGAGCTTGGAGACAAAAAATTCAGAGCGAAGCAGATATATCAATGGATGCATCAAAAGCTCGCAGCGGATTTTGACGAGATGACTAATATATCAAAAGAGCTTCGGGACACATTGAAGGAAAAATGCAGGCTTACGGCGCTGGAAGCTGTAAAGGTTCAGGTGTCAGCCATAGACGGAACCACAAAGTATCTGTTTAAGCTGTACGACGGAAATCTGATAGAAAGCGTCCTTATGAAATATAAGCATGGCAATTCGGTGTGCATATCATCTCAGGTGGGATGCCGTATGGGTTGCAGATTTTGTGCATCAACCCTTGACGGAATGGTGAGAAACCTTGCTCCGTCGGAAATGCTGGATCAGATATACAGAATACAGACTCTTTCGGGAGAGCGGGTTGACAATGTGGTTGTTATGGGTTCGGGAGAGCCGTTTGACAATTATGACAACCTGCTAAAGTTTATAAGTCTTTTAAATGACAAAAATGGACTGAACATCAGTGCAAGAAATATAACGGTTTCAACCTGCGGGCTTGTGCCG
The DNA here is from genome assembly GCA_964482965.1 of uncultured Lachnospira sp. Taxonomy (GTDB): domain Bacteria; phylum Bacillota; class Clostridia; order Lachnospirales; family Lachnospiraceae; genus Lachnospira. The sequence goes on along the minus strand of CAYZZP010000001.1, from coordinate 242,751 downwards.
AACATATACCGTCTGGCAGAAGAAAAGCTGCAGATTACACTGGCAATTTCATTGCATGCTCCAAATGATGAGTTAAGAAGGACAATAATGCCGATAGCCAATAAATATTCCATAAGCGAAATTATGGAAGCATGCCGGGTGTATATCGAAAAGACAGGCAGGCGCATCTCATTTGAGTACAGCCTTGTAAAAGGAGTAAATGATACCCCCGAATGTGCCGCACAGCTAATAAGCCTTGTAAAGGGCCTAAACTGCCACATTAATTTGATTCCGGTAAATCCTATAAAGGAACGTGATTACAAACAGTCAGATAAAAAGTCAATAACAGAATTTAAAAATAAACTTGAAAAATGTGGGATAAATGTTACTATAAGAAGAGAGATGGGCAGGGACATAGACGGTGCCTGCGGACAATTAAGGAAAAATTATATGGCAGATTAGTTTTGATTGATTTTGTGAAATTAATATGCAAAAGAATGGAGAAATGTGATGAAAGCGTATGCAGCTACTAATGTGGGACTAGAACGGAGCATTAATCAGGATTATATATATTATTCGCTGGATAAAACGGGCTGCCTTCCAAATCTCTTTGTTGTGGCTGACGGAATGGGAGGACACAAGGCGGGAGATATCGCTTCCCGGTTTACTGTAGAAAATCTGGTCACGCTGATAAGGGAGTCAAAGGAAAAGGATTTGATTTCTATAGTTAACAATGCCATTTCGGATGTCAACGAGAGGCTGTTTGACAAAGCAAGCGAATCTGCCGATTACGAAGGAATGGGGACAACGCTGGTGGTGGCAACAATAAGCGATAAGCTGTTAATGGTTGCAAATGTTGGGGACAGCAGGCTGTACATTGTAAACGACGATATAACCCAGATTACAAGAGACCATTCGTTAGTTGAGGAAATGGTATTGTTGGGTAAGCTTGACAGAAAAGCAGCGAGAACTCATGAAAAAAAGAATTATATAACCCGCGCCATAGGCGGAGAAAAAAATGTTGAGGCAGAAATGTTCAGCGTTGATTTAAAGCCGGGCGACAGAATTATAATGTGTTCCGACGGACTGTCCAATATGGTTGAGGACAATGATATTTTAAACATAGTAAAACACAGCGATTCGTTGGAAGAGGCGGTTGAAGGACTTATAAAGACGGCTAACGACAACGGTGGAAAAGACAATATCTCGGTAATAATAATAGAACCATAAATATGAAAGGTAATAGAGTATGTTAAGAAAAGGATTATTTTTGGCTGACAGATACGAAATATTGGATCAGGTTGGCACAGGCGGTATGTCTGACGTATATAAGGCAAAGTGTCACAAGTTAAACAGATATGTTGCAATTAAAGTGCTTAAACCTGAGTTTAGTGAGGATAAGGCGTTTGTTACAAAGTTCAGGGAGGAAGCGCAGTCTGCGGCAGGGCTTACTCATCCGAATATTGTCAGTGTGTATGACGTTGGAGACGAGGACGGAATATATTACATCGTCATGGAACTGGTAGAGGGAATTACTCTTAAAAAATATATTGAAAAGAGGGGCAGGATTCCGTACAAGGAGGCAGTGAGTATTGCCATACAGGTTGCAAAGGGTATGGAGGCGGCGCACAGCCACCATATAGTTCACAGAGATATTAAGCCTCAAAACATAATTATTTCAAAGGATGGTAAGGTTAAGGTTACCGATTTTGGAATTGCCAAAGCTGCCACATCAAGCACCATAAATTCGTCAGCTATGGGTTCTGTTCATTACATTTCGCCTGAACAGGCAAGAGGCGGCTATTCGGACGAGAGAAGCGATATTTATTCATTTGGCATAACACTTTTTGAAATGCTTGCAGGAAAGGTACCGTTTGACGGAGATACAACTGTATCGGTTGCCTTGCAGCACATACAGGATGAGATACCGGCTCCGTCCACGCTGGTAACGGATGAAATTCCTGTGGGAGTTGACAAAATAGTACTCAAATGTACACAGAAAAAGACAGAGATGAGATATCAGTCGGTTTCAGAGCTTATTACCGACCTGAAAAAATCGCTGGTTATGCCGGAGGTGGATTTTGTAAATATGACGCCTTCATATAATACTAATCCTATAAACAGCGGGCAGGATGAGAGCGAAAATGAGACCGAGAATGAAGATGATATTTTGCGGGACGACGATGAGGATGAATTGGATGACAGTCTCGATGATGATTTTGACGACGGTATGAATGATGATGATATGCTTAAGGACGATTATGATAACTCTCTTGATGATGATTTTGACTCGCCTTCAAGAATATCATACAGCAAAAAGGGGAAAAAGGAGAAAAAGAGGAAAGCTGTCGATGGCGAGGACGGTGAGGAAAAGATAGATAAGATAATGAAATGGATAGGTATAGGAATAATAGGTCTTATACTTATAATTACAGTAGTTATCGTAATTAAGCTGGTGGGAAGCAGCGGAAGTAAACTGTCAGAAAACGATGAGAGTACAATCAGCACCGAGGCAACAGTGGATAATAAGAATCTCGTGGAGGTTCCTTTTGTTGAGGGACTGACAGAGGAGGAGGCTAAGAAGAAGCTCAATGAGCAGGGGCTTGGATATAAGGCAAGCAATCAGTCATCTACTACAGTTGAGGCGGGACTTGTTATTCAGCAGCAGACAAGGGCCGGTACTATGGTTGAAAAAAATTCTACGATTATAGTTGTGGTAAGCATTGGACCTGAGAGCGTTACAATTCCTAATGTGGTTGGCTACAAACAGGCGGAAGCTACCGTGGCTATAGAAAACTTGGGACTGACTGTTGGCTCGGTACAGGAAGAGTACAGCGACACACAGGAAGCAGGAAAGGTTATAAGGCTTGATCCTGAAATAGGTTCATCAGTGGCACCTGGAACCAAAATCACAATAGTTGTCAGCAAGGGTAAGGAAAAGGTTACAGTGCCGAAGCTCGTAGGAGTTGATAAGGATAAGGCGCTGGATTTGCTTAAGCAGCAGGGGTTGGAAGGCGAAGTAGTGGAAGTAAAGGATGCAGCAGCTCCTTATGGACAGGTAATCAGTCAGGGCTATGACCCGGAGGAATATGTTGAGAAGGGAACTGTTGTCACTATTACAGTAAGCACAAACAGCTCATATAATAATTCAGAAGAGTCTAAATCGGAGCAGTCTTCTTCAGAGGCGGCATCAGAGCAGGACAGTTCTGCGGCAAGTAATTAATATGCAGGGAAAGATAATTAAGGGTATCGCCGGTTTCTATTATGTACATATAGAATCCGGCGGTATCTATGAGTGTAAAGCAAAAGGAATATTCAGAAACAGAAAAATAAAGCCGTTGGTGGGCGACAATGTGGAGATAGAAATTATCGACGAAAACAGCAAAAGCGGCAGCATCACCGATATTCTTCAAAGAAAGAATGAACTTATAAGACCGGCGGCAGCCAATATAGATCAGGCGCTTGTGATATTTGCGGTGACTAATCCGGAACCTAATTACAATCTTTTAGACAGGTTTCTTGTTATGATGGATTACCAGAATGTTCCTACGATAATATGTTTTAATAAGTTTGATTTGATGGAGGAACAGGCGCTTCAGAAGGTTGAAAAGATCGCAGATATATACAGACAGTGCGGCTGCAGCGTGGTATTTACCAGCACCTATAATAATCAGGGGATTGATGAGTTGAAGGGGCTTATGGAAAATAAAACCACAATTCTTGCAGGACCGTCAGGCGTCGGCAAGTCGTCACTTACGAATCTGCTTTTGCCGGATGCGAATATGGAGACCAAAGATGTGAGCCGTATAGGCAGGGGAAAGCACACCACGAGACACTCGGAGATATTTAATATTTACGGCGCCACATATGTGTGCGATACTCCGGGATTTACATCTCTTATGCTTCCGGAAGTTGAAAAAGAAGAACTTAGATTTTATTTTCCGGAATTTAAGCAGTACGAGGGGAAATGTCGTTTTAACGGCTGCGTTCATATAAATGAACCGGATTGTGCTGTGAAAAATGCAATGGATGAAGAAAAAATAAGTGATATCCGCTATAAAAGTTACAAAGAATTGTATGAAGAGCTTAAAAATAAGAAAAAATACTAAACATAAACAAGTCTTGACGACAGAATGGAGATATTTATGAATATTTTATCACCTTCGCTTTTATCAGCAGATTTTAATAAGCTGGGGGAGGAGATAGCGGCGATAGACAACGCAGGAGCAGAATATATACATGTAGACGTTATGGACGGCTTATTTGTACCAAGCATTTCTTATGGTATGCCGGTTATAAAGTCTATAAGAAAATCTACCGGCAAGGTTTTTGACGTTCATCTTATGATTAATGAGCCTATACGGTATATCAAGGAGTTTGTGGAATCAGGAGCGGATATTATAACTGTGCATGTGGAGGCATGCGCTGATGTGGTAGCTACTCTTGAAGCTATAAGAGAATATGGCGTTAAGGCAGGAATTACACTTAATCCGGACACGCCTGTATCCGCCATTGAAGCCTATATGGATAAGGTGGATATGGTTCTGGTTATGAGCGTAAATCCGGGCTTTGGCGGTCAGAAATTTATAACAGGCGCCATTGACAAGCTAAAAGAGGTAAGGCGGATAAAGGAAGAAAAGGGTTATGATTTTGATATTGAGGTTGACGGAGGAGTGAATCTTGATAATCTGCCGTCTGTTCTTGAAGCGGGAGCGAATATTATAGTGGCAGGCTCCGCGATTTTTAAGGGCGATGCTGCGGAAAATGTCAGAAAGTTCAAAAATATTATGAATATATGGTAGGAGGAAGATATGAAATACAGGAATCCCATTATTCCAGGTTATAGCCCTGATCCGAGCATCTGCAGAGTCGGAGAAGATTTTTATCTGGTAAATTCAAGCTTTGAATTTTTTCCGGGAGTTCCCATATATCACAGCACCAATCTCGTAAACTGGGAACTGATTGGGCATGTACTTGACAGAGAGAGCCAGCTTTATCTTGAGGGTTGCAGAAATTCCGGCGGTATATATGCTCCGACCATACGTTATCACAATGGACGTTTCTATATGATTACCACAAATGTGACTGACAAAGGGAATTTTGTGGTACATGCGGATAATCCGAAGGGACCCTGGAGCGAGCCTGCATGGATAGCTCAGGGAGGAATAGACCCATCGCTGTTCTGGGATGATGACGGAACCTGTTATTACTGTTCTACGGGAACTATTGACGGCGTGCGTGGGATAGTAGGCTTTGTGATTAATCCTGATACGGGAGAGATATTATCGGAAAAGAAAATAATCGGAATCGGCTGCGGCGGAATGTGTACAGAGGGACCGCATATTTATAAGCGAAACGGCTGGTACTATCTGATGACAGCGGAGGGCGGCACAGAATACGGTCACAGGGAAGCAATCGGACGTTCAAAGTCATTCTGGGGACCTTATGAAAATTGTCCGGGGCGCCAGATACTCTCGCACAGAGAAAGAAAACGCCATGAAATTCAGGCCACAGGACATGCAGATATGGTGGAGGACGCTAATGGAAACTGGTGGGCGGTATTTTTAGGAATCCGCAATTTTTCTAAGGCATTGTTACATAATCTAGGACGTGAGACATTTCTTGCACCTGTAACATGGAAAGAGGATGGCTGGCCTGTAATCGGCAGCGATGGACTGGTGGAGCTTTGGATGGAAGGCAGTCTTCCCGGCGGGGAGATTGTTAAACAGGACTTTTCTATGAATATAGATTTTAAAAAGCCGCTTACTGCGCAAAATGTTATGTTTACTAGAAATCCTGTATGGGATAATTATGTTCAGGATACAAAGAACGGCACATTGCTTTTAAAAGGCACAGAGCTTACTCTTGATGCGGCGGGAGTATCGCCTGCTATTGTAAGCTTCCGTCAGCCGGAATTTTGCACGGAGGTTTTAGCAAGAATGTCTCTGAAAGAGTCGGACGCAGCGCGTACAGGCATTTCGGCGTACTATAATAACGAGTATCATTATGATATTTATGTGGGAAATGATGAAAAAGGCAAGTACATAGGATTTTATAAGCATATTCACGATATGGGCGTGGAGCTTTCAAGAGTCAGCGTGCCAAAAGACAGTGTGAATGTAAGTCTTAAAATTGTTTCAGACAGAGAAAAATACAGGTTTTTCTATGCGTTTGACGGAGGTGCTTTATATGACGGAGTTTTTGTGGAAATAGGTTCGGGGCTGAATGCCGGACTTTCAACAGAAGGCACATGCACTATGACATTTACAGGAACGCTTTACGCGGTATTTGCGGAAAATGGAAACGGAAAGTTTATGGATAGCGTCAATATGAAGGCTTTTGGAGAGGAACAGGAATATTGAAATCTAATTGAAAGTGATGTAAAATTATTACATTTGAAAATATTTAAAAGCTGCGTGAAATTTAAGGAGGAAATATAAAAATGAAACTAGGTATCGTTGGCTTGCCTAATGTTGGCAAAAGTACGCTTTTTAACTCTTTGACTAAGGCGGGAGCAGAGTCTGCTAATTATCCGTTCTGTACAATCGATCCGAATGTGGGAATTGTAACGGTGCCGGACGACAGACTTAATAAGCTGGCGGCACTTTACAATTCAGCAAAAATAACGCCTGCTGTTATTGAATTTGTGGATATTGCAGGACTTGTAAAGGGAGCGTCAAAGGGAGAGGGACTTGGAAACCAGTTCCTTGCCAATATAAGAGAGGTGGATGCCATTGTACATGTGGTTCGCTGTTTTGAGGATACTAATATTGTGCATGTTGACGGCTCAATAGATCCGTTGAGAGACATAGAGACAATCAATCTGGAGCTTATTTTCTCGGATATGGAAGTGCTTGAAAGAAGACTTGCAAAGCAGAAAAAGGCATCCTGCAACAATAAGGATATAGCTAAGGAATGTACTATGATTGAAAGACTTTTAGCGCATCTTGAGAGCGGAAGCCTTGCAAAGAATTTTGAGTGCGAGGACGAGGATGAAGAGGGCTGGATGAAGGAGTACAATCTTCTTACTGCAAAGCCTGTGATATTTGCGGCTAACGTAAAAGAAGACGATTTGGCAGACGATGGCAGCAGCAATGAATATGTTCAGCAGGTAAGAGAATTTGCGGCTAAGGAAAATTGCGGCGTGTTTGTTATCTGCGCTCAGATTGAGCAGGAAATTTCAGAACTTGAGGAGGAAGAAAAGAAAATGTTCCTTGAGGATTTGGGAATTTCTTCATCAGGTCTTGATAAGCTGGTAGCTGCAAGCTACAGCCTGCTTGGACTTATAAGCTATCTTACGGCAGGAGAGACTGAGACGAGAGCATGGACAATCACTAAGGGGACAAAGGCGCCTCAGGCGGCAGGAAAGATTCACAGCGATTTTGAGCGGGGATTTATCAAGGCTGAGGTTGTAAACTATGAGGATTTGTTAAACTGCGGTTCCTACAATGGAGCTAAAGAAAAGGGACTTGTAAGAATGGAAGGCAAGGAATATGTTGTCAAGGACGGCGATGTAATCTTGTTTAGATTTAATGTGTGATGTGGAATTTTTTTAATTTGGCGAAATTACAATATCTTGTGCTGAAATGATGAATGAAGCACAAGATAAAGTGAAAATATGGCGGAGACTAGATTTTATCTGGTCTCCGCTATATTTTTTTTGAAAAAAGTACTTGTGTTTTTCTGAAAATAAGTATAGAATTGACCTAAAGTGGTGGAAAGTGGTAAGAAAGTGTCACTAAATGGTAGAAAGTGGTGAAACGGAGGTCATGTCCTATGTTTATGGGGGAATACAACCATACAATAGATAGTAAGGGACGACTGATTGTGCCGGCAAAATTCAGAGAAGTGCTGGGAGATGAGTTCGTTGTTACTAAGGGTCTTGATGGCTGTCTGTTCGTGTACCCTGATATTGAGTGGCAGATTTTTGAGGAAAAGCTCAAAACATTACCGCTTACCAATAAAAATGCCAGACAATTCACCCGTTTCTTTCTGGCGGGAGCAGCTGCCTGCGAGGTTGATAAGCAGGGAAGAATACTGCTTCCTCAGGTTTTAAGAGAATTTGCGGAGCTGGAAAAAGATGTAGTGCTTGTGGGAGTTGCAAGCAGAATTGAAATCTGGAGTAAAGAACGCTGGGATGAGAGTATTAATAACTATGACGCAGACATGGATAACGTGGCAGAGGATATGGCAAGTCTGGGATTTAGTATTTAATAGATTTAAGTATTTATTGGATTAAATGTGGCAGGGAAATGTTGATATGGAATTTAAACACAAATCCGTTCTTTTGGAAGAAACTATTGAAAATCTTAATATTAAGCCGGACGGAATCTATGTGGACGGAACGCTTGGCGGTGGCGGACATTCCCTGGAGATAGTTAAAAGGCTTGGCAGCGGCGGAATACTTATAGGGATTGACCAGGATGCAGACGCTATAGCGGCGGCTTCCGAAAGACTTAAAGATTATGCAGACAAGGTTACCATAGTAAGAAACAATTACTGCAATTTCAGCGAGGTACTCGACGAGTTGGGGATAGTTAAGGTTGACGGTATAGTTCTGGATTTGGGCGTATCTTCATATCAGCTTGACACAGCCGAGAGAGGCTTTACATATAAGGTTGACGCACCGCTGGATATGAGAATGGACCAAAGACAGGCTCTTACAGCCAGAGACATTGTCAACGGCTATGATGAATATGAGCTTTATAGAATAATAAGAGATTACGGTGAAGACAAATTTGCTAAAAACATTGCAAAACACATAGCAGCCGCAAGGCAGAAAAAGCCAATCGAGACTACATTTGAATTAAATGAGGTTATAAAAGCGGCTATTCCTATGAAATGCAGAATGACAACAGGACATCCGGCGAAGAAAACATTTCAGGCTATACGAATTGAACTTAATAACGAGCTGGGAGTGCTGACAGATTCTATAGACGGAATGATAGACAGACTGAATGACGGCGGAAGAATTTGTATAATTACATTTCATTCCTTAGAGGACAGAATTGTCAAAACAAGATTTAAAAATAATGAAAACCCATGCACATGTCCGCCGGACTTTCCGGTATGCGTGTGCGGTAATAAATCTAAGGGCAGAGTTGTGACAAGAAAGCCTATTGTGCCTTCAGATGAGGAACTGGAGGAAAATAAAAGAGCAAAAAGTTCAAAGCTGAGAGTGTTTGAACGGTGTGAATAAATAAATCAAGGAGGAGCGTTATGGCGCGCAATATTCAAAATACAAAATATAATACGGGATACGGAAAAAATCTTAATACTTCGTATGCAGGCAATAGATCTTCGTATGTAGGCGGAAGCGCAGCCAGAAAGCTTCAGACAGCTCAGGCTGTACCGGAGGCTGACAGAAGGCGCAGGCAGCAGGAGAAGGAGGAGCAAAGAAAACAGGAGGAGTTAAGACGAAGGCAGATTGGCAGGGCCAACAGGATTAACTTCCTTTATACTGTAGCAGTTATAGGCGTTGCAGTCGTTTTATATGCAGTATGCTGGCAGTATTTGCAGCTTCAGACAAGCGTAAAGGCAAATGCTGCGGAGATTTCAAATCTGCAGTCTCAGATTACAAAGCTTACGGCTGAGAATGACGAGATGGAACTGCAGATTAACGCAGGCATCGACTATGAACAGATTTATGAGACGGCAGTAAATGAGCTTGGTATGGTATATCCTGACAAAAGGCAGGTAGTTACATTTGACGCCGGTATAAGCGAGTATGTAAAGCAGTATCAGGATGTGCCAAATGCGGAATAGGAAAAGGTAAATTATGAACGAAGAGGCAAAACGAAACAGGGACAGAAGAAAAAGAATAATGCTTAAGCGCGTTCAGAATAAAACAGGGGTAGCGTTTGTTATTGTTGTTGCGGTACTGCTTGTATTGTCTATAAAAATACTTATGATTAATTACAATAAGGGCGAAGCATATTCAAAAATTGTGCTTGATAATCAATCCTATACAAGTACGACAATACCCTATAAGCGGGGGCAGATACAGGACCGAAATGGAACGGTACTAGCTTATAGCGAGAAAGTATATAATCTCATTCTTGATCCTAAGCAGCTTTTGTCAGATGAAAAATACAAAGAGCCTACCCTCAATGCGTTAGTACAGTGCTTTGATTTAAGCAGGGAGGATTTGGAAAATATACTGGACACAAAGAGCACAAGTCAGTACGAGAGGCTTATAAAAGAGCTTACCGCTGATGAAATAGCAGAATTTCAGGAGTTAAAGGCTGACACAAAGAATAATCCTAATATTAAGGGCGTTTGGTTTGAGGAAAGCTATGTCAGAAAATATCCGTTTTCTACGCTTGCATGTAGTGTAATAGGCTTTGCGAGCGCTGCCAACGGCGGAGAGCTTGGATTGGAAAAATATTACAACAGCGAGTTGTCCGGAGTGGATGGTTTGTCATATCAGTATATCGACGAGGAGCTTGATGCGCAGTCAGTACAGAAGGATGCTGTGGACGGCTATAATATAATTACGACTATTGATTATAAGATTCAGAGCGTGGTGGAAGAGAAAATCAAAGAGCTTAATGCGGAAAGACCATCCTTGTCCACATCGGTTATCGTTATGAATCCTAATAATGCAGAGGTTTTGGCTATGGCTAATTATCCGGATTTCGACCTCAATAATCCGAGAGACTTGTCAGGATTATACACAGAGGAAGAATTAACGGCAATGAGCGATACGGACAAGACCAATGCGCTGTATTCATTGTGGAGCAATTATTGCATATCAGCAGTAATCGAACCGGGTTCTACCTTTAAGTCCATAACAATAGCCTCGGCTTTGGAGGAGGGCGTTGTAAAGGACGGAGATACCTTTGAGTGTCATGGATACGAGGAAATGGCGGGCTACAGGATAGAATGTCATTCTGTTAAATCAGGAGGACATGGCACTTTAACATTAAAGCAGGCGCTTGGAGAGTCATGTAATCCGTCATTAATGCAAATTGGCGCAAAGATTGGTTCTGCCAAATTTGCAAAGTATGAGAGACTGTTTGGTTTTGGAAGCAAGACAGGTATTGATTTGCCGGGCGAGGAGCAGGGTATCGTAAGAGGTGAAGAAATGTCAGCGCTGGATTTAGCCTGTGTTGCATTTGGACAGAACCTGAATGTAACTATGATACAGATGGCTGCAGCTTACAGTTCTATTCTTAACGGAGGCTATTATTATCAGCCTCATATTGTAAAGAGAATAGAGAAAACCAGCGGAGAAGTCGTAAAAAATATTGAACCTATATTGGTGAAACAAACTATAACAGCAGAAACCTCTGAGCTTATGAGGGAATATATCAGAGGCGTAGTAGAAGAGGGAACAGCCGGAGCGGTAAGAATCAGCGGATACGATATAGGCGGTAAGACAGGAACAGCGCAGAAACTGCCGAGAGAGGATAAGAAGTATATAGTATCCTTTATTGGAGCCGCACCTATGGACAAGCCTCAGTATCTTTTGTATGTAGTAGTAAACGAGCCGTATGGCACAAGCGGAGTAAGCGGAACAACAGAGGACGCAAGGTCGCTGTTCAGGGAGATTTTTGAAGAACTTCTTCCGTATATGGGAGTGTACAAGAATACCCAGGAGACAGAGGAAGACATCAGCGGCAGTACATCCCACGAAGATGAAAATACAGTTTCACTCCCTGAGATGGGTAATTCCGAAGGTGCAGACGGTAACTGATAACTGACGCGCAATAAACTAAATATGAAGAATAACCCCAAATCGCAGCTAATAAGATATAATAACTGTTGTACGGTTTGGGGTTTTCTAATGGAGGCTAGAGTAAGAACCAGACATAGAAAGAAAGTAATTGTAATGGCGGCAAGCGTTATTCTTGTAATGATTATCCTGATTGGCTGGCTGGGTAAGGTAATGATATTTAATTCTGCATATTATCTTGATCGTGCGGAAAAGCTGCACGAGAGGGAGAGGGCAATCAAGGCTTCAAGAGGTAAAATACTTGACACAAATGGAGTTGTCCTTGCGGACAATAAGCCGGTTTGTACCATATCGGTAATACACAGTCAGATTAAGGACAAAGAAGCTGTTATAAAAATGCTTATGCAGGAGCTGGGACTTGATGAGGAGACTGTACGCAAGCGTGTAGAAAAGGTCACATCTATAGAAAGAATTAAAACTAATGTGGATAAAACTATAGGCGACAAAATACGAAGCTATGATTTGGACGGCGTAAAGGTTGACGAGGATTATAAAAGGTACTATCCTTTCGGAACGCTGGCTTCCAAAGTGCTTGGATTTACAGGAAGCGACAATCAGGGCATAGTCGGGCTGGAATCGAAATATGAGGCGTGTCTTGCAGGTGAAAACGGACAGATATTAACGCTTACGGACGCATGGGGAATTGAACTGGAAGGAAGTGAGGAGAATCGGAATGAGCCGGTTAAGGGCAACGATTTATATATAAGCATAGATTATAATATACAGACCTATGCACAGCAGCTTGCTGAAAAGACGCTGCAGCAAAAGGGAGCGAAAAGTGTTTCAATAATAGTTATGAATCCACAAAACGGAGAGATACTGGCTATGACAAATGTGCCGGAATATGATTTGAATAATCCATATGAGCTTAATTATGTAGTGACAGAGGAACAGTCAAAAAAGCCTAAAATGGAACTGTTAAATAATATGTGGAGAAATTTCTGTATAAATGATACCTATGAGCCGGGGTCTGTATTTAAAATGGTAACGGCTACAGCAGCGCTTGAAACAGGAGTGGTTTCCCTTAACGACCATTTCTCATGCTGCGGCTATGCGGTAGTGGCAGACAGGCGTATAAGATGTCATAAAACCACAGGACATGGAACACAGACCTTTACCGAGACTGTAATGAACTCATGCAACCCTGCATTTATTGAGTGGGGAAGACGTGTAGGCACAGAAAATTTTTATAAATATCTGGGAAAACTGGGAATTCTTGGAAAAACAGGCATAGACCTTCCGGGTGAGGCGAGTACTATTATTCATAAAATAACGGCGGTCAAGGAAGTGGAGCTTGCAACCATGTCATTTGGCCAGTCCTTTCAGGTAACGCCATTGCAGATGCTTCGTGCAGCAAGCGCCATTGTAAACGGAGGCAATCTTGTAACGCCCCATTTGGCGGTGAAGACTGTGGACGGTCAGGGTCAGACCGTTACGGAATATACATATGAGACGGTAAATAACGCCATAGAGGAATCCACAAGCAACACTATGAAAGATATATTAAGGCAGGTTGTAGAACTTGGAGGCGGTAATAAAGCATATATCGAGGGATTTTCCATAGGAGGAAAGACAGCCACGTCGCAGAAACTTCCAAGAGGCTCAGGAAAATATATTGCTTCATTTATCGGATTTTCACCTGTGGATAATCCTAGTGTTATCGCCATGTGCCTGATTGATGAGCCTCAGGGAGTATATTACGGCGGAACTATAGCTGCCCCTGTGGTAAAAGAACTATTTGAAAATATATTGCCATACCTTGAAAAGTGACAATATTGATAGTAAAATAATAAAGATACAGTAGGGAAGAGAGGATAACTGTAATGACAGATTTAAACAATAAAAAAGTATTGGTTGTAGGTACGGGAATAAGCGGAATAGGGGCGGTAAGCCTGCTAAATTCCGTAGGAGCTTGTGTTATACTGTATGACGGAAATGATAAATTATCAGAGGAAGCTGTGAAAAACAAACTTGGCAGCAACAAGGCACGGATAGTTATCGGTCATATGCCGGAGGAAATTTTAGATTCTATCGATTTGATGGTGATAAGTCCCGGAGTGCCTGTGGACAGTACGCTGGTGCTTAAAGCAAAAGAAGCCGGAATTACTGTCTGGGGCGAGGTTGAGCTTGCCTATAATTATGATAAAGGAACGGTTATTGCCATAACCGGAACTAATGGCAAAACCACCACTACGGCCCTTGTAGGACAGATTGTGGGAGCGTGGAAGGAAAAGACCTTTGTAGTGGGAAATATCGGTAATTCTTACACAAAGGAAGTGCCAAAAACAACGGAGGAGTCATATACTGTGGCTGAAATAAGCAGCTTCCAGTTAGAGACGATACACAGCTTTGCACCAAAGGTAAGCGCTATACTTAATATTACTCCGGATCATCTCAACAGACATCACACTATGGAGTGTTATGCAAAGACAAAGGAGAGCATCAGCGCTAATCAGACCAAATCGGAGGTATGCGTACTCAATTATGATGACGGGCTGCTTAGAGAATTTGGAAAAGAGTGCAGTGCTTCTGTTTACTGGTTTTCAAGAAAGACAAAGCCTTCGGTGGGAGCGTTTCTTGATGGCGATATGATTAAATTTACTGACGGAAATACTGAGTGCGACATTATAAATGTACATAATATGAATCTTATCGGCACCCACAATTATGAAAATGTTATGGCTGCGGTGGCTGTATCCAAAGCCGCAGGCGTGCCTGACAACATAATAATAAAAGAGATTAGGGATTTTAAGGCTGTTGAACACCGTATTGAGTATGTGGCTGAAAAAAATGGCGTTTTGTACTATAATGACTCAAAGGGAACCAATCCTGAGGCGGCTGTCAGGGCTATTGAGGCTATGTCAAGACCTACAATTCTTATTGGAGGCGGCTATGACAAGGGTTCAGAGTTTGATTTGTATGTGAAGGCATTTAAGGACAGAGTAAAAATGCTTGTGCTTATAGGACAGACAAGGGATAAGATTGCAGACACAGCCAGAAAGTACGGCTTTGACAATATAGTTTATGCTGAATCTATGGAAGAGGTTGTAAGGGTATGTGCAGAAAATGCCAAGCCGGGAGACGCGGTTTTGTTATCTCCGGCGTGTGCAAGCTGGGGAATGTTTGATAATTACGAGCAGCGGGGCAGAATGTTTAAGGATTATGTTAATGCTCTATAAAGGCGGTATGTTATATGAGGAAAAAAAAGAAAAGGGCTATAGGCGAAAAGTATTTTGACCACAGCCTGTTATTTGTCACAATATTTGTCATAGGTTTCGGCTTGATTATGATATACAGCGCAAGCTCATACACAGCCCAGATGAAAGAAGGAGATTCAATGCATTATTTTTTGAAT
This sequence comes from uncultured Lachnospira sp., assembly GCA_964482965.1. Taxonomy (GTDB): domain Bacteria; phylum Bacillota; class Clostridia; order Lachnospirales; family Lachnospiraceae; genus Lachnospira. Next base: position 227,680 of record CAYZZP010000001.1, on the reverse strand, counting down.
CAGCTTATCTTTACATGTCTTGGCTTTGCGGTAATGTTTGTTATGTATAAAATAGATTATCATATCTGGAAAAAACTTGCGCCTTTTGCATTTATTGCGGCAATATTGCTTATATTTGCCCTTATACCGTTTGGAAGCAAGGCAAATGGAGCAAAACGATGGATAAGGTTTGCGGGTATAGGCGTGCAGCCGGCGGATGTGGCAAAGACAGCGGTAATAATGTACATATCGGCATTGGTGAGCAATGTTGGAACAAAGATGAAAAAATTCAGATATGTGCTTTTAATATGCGGGGCAACCGCAGGAGTGCTTTCAGTGCTTATACTGCTTATTTCAAACAATATGAGCAGCGCCCTTATAGTACTTGCCATAGCTGCTATTATGACATTTGTGGCATATCCGGGATATAAAATATACATATTCATAACAAGCGTCGGGGTGGCGGGGATGGTTGGAATATACAGCTGGCTTACAAGTATGATAAACAGCGGCAATATGACTGATAATTTCCGTCTTAACAGACTTCTTGTGTGGGTAAATCCTGAGAATTATGCGTCAGGCAAAGGTTTTCAGACGGTACAGTCGCTTTATGCCATAGGTTCGGGAGGCTTATTTGGAAAAGGACTTGGCAAGAGCCTGCAGAAGCTGGGGTATATTCCGGAATCACAAAATGATATGATATTTGCCATTATATGCGAGGAGCTTGGTTTGTTTGGCGCAGCCTGTTTAATTATAGTGTTTGCTATTATGCTTTGGAGGATAGCCCACATTGCCCAGAACGCACCGGATTTATTTGGAACAATGCTGGCGGTAGGCGTATTTGCGCATATTGCGGTTCAGGTAGTGCTGAATATTGCAGTAGTAACTAATTTTATACCAAACACCGGCGTATCGCTGCCGTTTATAAGCTACGGAGGAACTTCCTGTATTATACTTATGGCGGAGATAGGAATGGTTTTGAATATTTCCGGTAAAATAAGGCAGGAGAGATAGCAAAGCGCACTCTTAATTTGATTCCGAATATAATATAATATATATATTCGGAGGTTAATGTCTTGGGGAAATTAGTTGTTTGCGGCCAAAACAGCCTGCGGGGCGAGGTGGATGTGCAGGGTTCCAAAAATTCTGTGCTGCCGATAATGGCTGCCAGCCTTCTCAATGCTGGGGTTACAGTTATTATTAACTGTCCTGATATTGAGGACGTAAACTCTATGAGTTCAATCCTTGAATATTTAGGGTGTGTTATTAACAGAGATGAGAATACGCTGATTATAGATACGTCCGGCGCACAGTCAAAACCTGTTACAGCAGATATGACTGTCAGGCTCAGAGCGTCGTCAATATTGATGGGAGCTATGCTTGCCAGATTTGGGCAGGTGTATATTGCTAATCCGGGAGGCTGCCGTATAGGAAAAAGACCAATAGACATACATCTGGAGGCAATAAAGAGGCTTGGAGCCGTATGGGAGCAGGACGGCGCAGGCGTAAGAGTTACATGCAGGAGGCTTACGGGAAATACAGTATATCTTAAATTTCCAAGTGTTGGAGCAACAGAAAATGCAGTTATGGCGGCTGTTGGAGCTGTGGGAGAGACAGTCGTTTTGAATGCTGCAAAGGAACCGGAAGTGGTTGAGTTGTGCCAGTATTTAAAAAAGATTGGAGTTAAGCTGGAGGGGGAAGGAACAGGCAGACTGGTAGTATGGGGAGGAGGCGAGTTGTCCGACGGAGTATATGAGGTGGGCGCCGACCGTATAGTTATGGGAACTTATATGGCAGCGGTGGCAGCCTGCAGGGGAGAAGTGCTTCTGAAAAAATGCTGTGCAAAATATGCCAGAGGTTTTCTTGATGTATATACCGGAATGGGCGTAGTCTGCAGGCAGACAGAACAGGGGCTTATGGTAAGCTGTGACAAAAGGTGCAGTAATGTAAATTATATAAGCACAGGGCCTTATCCGGGATTTCCTACAGATATGCAGTCTATAACTATGAGTGTGGCTGCTTCGTCGAAGGGAACAGTTTATATAAGCGAAAATATATTTGAGGATCGTTTTAAGGTTGCACCGTGGCTTAGAAAAATGGGAGCCGACATAATTATTGAAGGCTCAAATGCCTGCGTAAACGGCGTAGAGAAGCTTAAAGGAACAACGGTAAGGGGAGAGGATTTGCGGGGAACAGCGGCGCTTCTGGTAGCAGGACTTGCGGCAGAGGGAACTACGGTTATAGATAATGCGGATTATATTCTAAGGGGTTATGCCTGCGTATGTAATCAATTTAGAGAGCTTGGAGCAGATATTGTATGGGAATGCAGTTAGTAAAGGATACCCGCCAAAGGCAAAAGGCAGGGGATAATAAAAAAAGAAAAAGTAAAAAGGGTAAATACATAAAGATAGCGGTGGTTGCTGCTCTGGTGCTTATAATTGCTTCCGGCGCAGGAAGTTATTTTATATTCAGGGTGGATAATATAGAGTATCTGGGCGGCACGCACTATGAACCGGAGGAATTAAACCGGATTATATTTGGAACGGATACCCCTAACGCTTTATATTATAAGCTCTTTGGAAAAAAGTACAGGGAAATTACATTTGTTGAAAAATATGATGTGGATGTGGCGTGGCCAAATAAAATGACAGTTACTGTCTACGAAAAATCTATTATAGGCTACATAAGCTATATGGGCTGCAATATGTATTTTGACAGGGAGGGAATAGTCGTTGAGAGTACGTCGCAGCAATATGAGAATGTTCCCGAAATATCAGGGCTTAAGTTTAATTCCATAGTCCTGAACTCAAAGCTGGAGATTGGAAACGACGAGGTATTTCCAAGAATACTGGAAATGACTCAGGCGTTTGACAAATATAATCTTGACATTGACAGGATATATTTTAATTCTTCCTATGAGGTGACTCTTAATATGGGGGAGGTCAGGGTGCTGCTTGGCACTTCTGCGGACAGTACGGACAAGCTGTTTGCGCTGAAACAAATGGCGCCAAAGCTTGAGAGCATGAAAGGAACACTGGATTTGAGAGAATATGATGGGGAAGATTCTTCCATAATTTTCAAGAGGGATAAATAGTTCTCCAAAATGCGTAAAAAAACATAATATTTGTTGGATAAAATTTAAAAACCTATTGATATTTTATTTTAAAAATTATATTATATTGAGTAGTGCAATTTTTTGATTGTGTTGCATATTGTGAATTGTTAAGGAGGCAAAACCTTGTTAGAGATTAAGACAAATGACGCAGAGTCATCAGCAAAGATTATAGTAGTGGGCGTTGGCGGGGCTGGTAACAACGCTGTTAACAGAATGATAGATGAGAATATTAGCGGTGTAGAATTTATTGGTATTAATACAGATGGACAGGCATTACAGCTATGTAAGGCGCCGACTGCAATACAGATTGGCGAGAAGCTTACTAAAGGACTTGGAGCGGGCGCACAGCCTGAGATTGGTGAGAAGGCCGCCGAGGAGAATGTAGACGAGCTTAAGGACGCTATCAGAGGCGCCGATATGGTATTTGTTACCTGCGGTATGGGCGGAGGAACCGGTACAGGAGCAGCGCCTGTTGTGGCAAAGCTCTCAAAGGAGCTGGGTATTCTTACTGTAGGCGTAGTTACAAAGCCGTTTAAGTTTGAGGCAAAGACCCGTATGACTAATGCCATTGCAGGTATTGAAAAGCTTAAGGAGAATGTGGATACTCTTATCGTTATTCCTAACGACAAGCTTCTTGAGATTGTGGACAGAAGGACAACCATGCCTGATGCCTTGAAGAAGGCTGACGAAGTGTTGCAGCAGGCAGTTCAGGGTATTACAGACCTTATTAATGTTCCTGGTCTTATCAATCTTGACTTTGCAGATGTTAAGACGGTTATGATGGACAAAGGTGTTGCACATATCGGTATCGGTACTGCGTCAGGCGACGACAAGGCTATTGAGGCGGTTAAGATTGCCGTTACAAGCCCATTGCTTGAGACAACCATCGAAGGTGCGTCACATGTTATTATCAATATTTCAGGCGATATCAGCCTTATTGAAGCTAACGAGGCTGCGAGCTATGTACAGGAGCTGGCGGGAGACAACGCCAATATTATATTCGGCGCTATGTACGACGAGACGGCAACAGATACAGCCACAATCACAGTTATTGCAACAGGTCTTGAGAACGGCAATGTGAACAATGCTATGGCGGGCTTCAGGGCAAAAGCTCAGGCATCACAGCCGACAGTTAAGCCGGCTTACAATACATATCAGGGAACAGGAACGACAGCCGGCACAGCAACATCAGCAGCTCCGCTTCCGGGCCTAAAGCAGCCGGCGCCTGTGACAAGCAACGTGAAGGAAAAGGGTATCAGTATTCCTACATTTTTGCAGAAGAATGGGAAGAAGTAAGAAAGCAATATAAAAATAATATACTCCGAGGCGGCGCTTCGGAGTATTAAGGTTTAAGCGAAAAGTCTCCGGAAATGTAAAGAATCCGGAGATTTTTTTGACGCAAATTGTGTAAATGAAATTGCTAAAATATGTTTACAATAATAATTTAGTATGCGTTGGATGGAGTGAATCCACAATAGACGACAAAGAGCTGGTGGCGGTTATAGGACCTTCCGGCTCCGGCAAAACAACGCTTCTTAATATAATAGGCTGCAATGTAGAGATGCCTTTGCTTTGCAAAAATAAAGCAAAAAGGATACGCAGAAAAGCTGCATTGGAGAATTTGAAAAAACTTGAAATAGAGGAATTGAAAAATAAATATCCAAATGAAATATCAGGCGGGCAGAGGCAAAGATGTGCCATTGCAAGGGCACTGACATCCGACAACGGCATAATACTGGCAGACGAGCCTACCGGAGCGCTGGACCAGAACACAGGAAGAGAGGTTATAGAACTGCTGAAAGATATAAATGCCGCCGGAACTACGGTTATCATAGTCACCCATGATATGAATGTGGCAAAGCAGGCTGACAGGATAATACAAATCGTAGATGGGAAAATAGTGGAGCAGGAAATATTCTGAATATTCTGCCATATATGAAACATTGGTATAATTATAAAATGTTGCAGAAAATATATATGCCGTTATTCGACAAAAACGGCGGCATATAATATTTTCTGCAATTTTTTGTCGGATATGCGCAGCAGCATTTTGTCGAAAACATATTCCTAAAAAATATCTGAAAAATAAATTTTTTGCCGGACAACGTGGTCCGTCTATACATTTCTGCTATTCTAATAAAATATCACAGCGGCTTCCCGAAACTGACAATTTTTTCCATATCAACAGCATATAATAGCATTTGTCAGGAGGTGGTAAGGTAATTGTAATTTATCTGGATGTGCTGTTTGGCATTAATTTCCTAATGGACCTTATCGTGATTTACATAGTAAACAAAATATGCAAATTTGCTGCCACTTTTTTGCAGATTTTGTTATCCGCCACTTTAGGAGCGGTGTGGTCCGTTATTGTTACAATATCGCCGGACAGCCTGAATTTATTATTGCTTATATGTACATATGTTTTAATCAGTTTTATTATGGTTAAAATATGTGCTTTAAAAAGTAGAATAAAAGAAGTGATAAAGGGAGTTGTAGTCCTGTACGGAGTTACATTTGTTTTATCAGGCTGCATACATATGCTGTATTACTACACATATGCCGGAGTTTTCATCAGAACGGTGATTATGAGGGATGAAAATCTGCTGGCATTTATAGTAATCTCACTAGTTTTGCTGCGCCTTATATATATCAGGTATATGCGGGCAAAAGTGTATGATTCTAAAAAATGCAGAGTGTGTATAGTTGTGAATGATAAACAAATAGAACTGCGGGGCTTTATTGATACAGGCAATGTTTTAAAGGATCCTTACAGCGGCAAACCGGTGTCGGTTGCCTGTAAACAATATTTTTCTGAACTTCTTGGTGAAATAAATAACTACGAAACGGTGAAGTACCATTTGGTTCCGTTCAGGTCGATTGGCTGTGAAAGCGGACTATTGGAGGTAATTACGGCAGAGGTTATGTACATATACAGAGATAGAAAAGAGATTAAGATTGCCGGGGCGTTAATAGGTCTTACAGACATGGAACTGTCGTCAGACGGAGAGTATGAAATGCTTATCAACCCGGAAATTTTAGAATAATCAAAGGCTTTAAGATAATCGTGGTCTTTAGAATAATTAGGAGGTTAAAATGGTTGTTAAGGTTGCAGTGCAGGACAGATTTCAGTTTAAAATGATTCCTACATTTAAAAATATGATGTTTCTAAATCAGGGAGATGTTCACTATATAGGCGGTACGGATGTGCTGCCGGCGCCGCTGGAGGCTGACGAGGAGGCGAAGGCCATTGCTGATTTAGGCGGAGAATTTGATAAGCAGGCAAAATCAGAGCTTATTGAACATAATCTGAGGCTGGTGGTTTATATTGCAAAAAGATTTGATAATACAGGCGTTGGCGTTGAGGACCTGATATCAATAGGCACTATAGGTTTGATAAAGGCGATTAATTCTTATAATCCTGAGAAAAATATTAAGCTCGCCACTTATGCATCCAGATGTATTGAAAATGAAATTTTGATGTATCTTAGACGAAACAGCAAAACAAAGGCGGAGGTTTCCATTGATGAGCCGCTAAATGTGGATTGGGACGGCAACGAGCTGCTGTTATCCGACATTCTCGGCACTGAGGAGGACATAATATATAAGGATTTGGAAAATGAGGCGGAGCGTAAAATGTTGAATAAAGCCATAGATAAGCTAAACGACAGGGAACGTCTTATTGTGGATTTGCGGTACGGCTTGAGCGCCGGCGACGGAGAGGAAAAAACGCAGAAAGAGGTTGCGGATATGCTCGGAATATCACAGTCTTATATTTCAAGACTGGAGAAAAAGATTATTAAGAGGCTTAAAAAGGAGATGGTTAAATATTCTTAAATTTTATGCAGGTGTTATGGAGCGGAAATCTGTACATTAGGTGTGCAGATTTCCGCTTTTGTCTTGCGCATTTTATAAAAAATAGTATATAATAAACGATAATCTCAAAAAATGAAATTATTGCTTATAAAAATATTTGTTCCGGAAGGTGAATAAGAAATTGAAAAGATACATTATGCGTTGGGATACGATTGTAGGTATTATAACGCTTTTAACGATTTTATGTTTTGGAGTAATATTATATATTGATATATCGAGGGGAGGAACGTCGCAGTTAAGGCCGGAAAACCAGGGCAATACTATGGGTTTAAGTCTCCACGATATTGATAATATTAATTCAATAGGCGGAAATAATACAGGCGGCGGAAATAATACAGGAGACGGAAATAATACAGGGAGCAGCTCGCAAAATTCGCAGGAAAGCAGCGGTACAGACGAACAGACTTTAAAACTCAGTAAATCGCCTGTAGTGGTGATTGACGCAGCGCATGGCGGTGATGATGACGGAACAGTCTATGGGGGAGTAAAGGAAAAAGACCAGACGTTAGTTGTCGCCAATGCAGTGAAAACCTATCTTGAAAAAAGCGGCGCAAAGGTGGTTATGACAAGAACTTCCGACACAACTATCGGCAATAAAGCAAGAACTGATATATGTAATTCATCAAATGCTGTGGTAGTGCTGTCTATCCAGAGAAATTCTGCGTCAGCAGATAAGACTGCCAGCGGAGCGGAGGCGTGGGTGCATACAAAGAAGCCGGCAGAGGCGGTTGAATTTGGAAATTCAGTGCTTGATGAGCTTAACGGACAGACTGGTATGAAAAACCGCGGAGTAAAGACGGGAACAGGCTCCAACAGCAGCGATAATTACTATATAAACGCGCATTGTAGCAGTACAAGCTGCGTGCTTCAGCTTGGATTTATGACAAATTCAGCGGACGATAAGTATGTGACTTCAGAGCTTGACAAGACGGCAAAAGCAATATCCGACGGAATGGTGAAGTATCTTAAGACAAAAGGTTACTAGAATGGCGGTTATTGCAAAATACCGGACGACTGTTAAAGGATGAATAAGAGAAATATAAGAGATGGAACGGAGATTAGTATGGCGAAAATCAACCAGAACAATATAAGAAATTTTTGTATTATAGCGCATATAGACCATGGTAAATCTACTCTGGCAGACAGAATTATTGAAAAAACAGGGCTTTTGACCAGCAGAGAAATGCAGGAGCAGGTTCTTGACAATATGGATTTGGAGAGGGAGAGAGGTATTACCATTAAGGCGCAGTCCGTAAGAACGGTTTACAAGGCTAAGGACGGTCAGGAGTATATATTTAATCTTATTGACACGCCGGGACATGTGGATTTTAACTATGAGGTTTCAAGGGCGCTGGCGGCCTGCGACGGAGCAATTCTGGTGGTGGATGCGGCGCAGGGAATAGAGGCCCAGACTCTGGCTAATGTCTATTTGGCGCTGGACCATAATCTTGATGTTTTTCCTGTTATCAACAAAATAGACCTCCCAAGCGCAGAACCCCAGAGAGTAATTGATGAGATTGAGGACGTTATCGGAATAGAGGCTCAGGATGCGCCCCTTATATCTGCCAAAAATGGTATAAATATAGACGAGGTTCTTGAACAGATAGTGGCCAAAATTCCGGCTCCGTCCGGCTCGCCTGCTTCGCCGCTTCGGGCGCTTATATTTGATTCTTTGTACGACGCTTACAAGGGCGTTATCGTGTTCTGCCGCATCAAGGAGGGTACTGTGAAAAAGGGTACTAAAATAAAAATGATGGCGACAGGCGCAGTAGAAGAGGTTGTGGAAGTTGGATATTTCGGCGCAGGTCAATTCATACCATGCGACGAGTTGTCTGCCGGAATGGTAGGCTATATAACTGCCAGCATCAAAAATGTATCCGATACGAGAGTCGGCGATACCATAACAGATTTTGACAATCCTTGCGCAGAGCCGCTTCCGGGGTATAAAAAAGTAAATCCTATGGTTTACTGCGGAATGTATCCGGCTGACGGCGCAAAATATCAGGATTTAAGGGAAGCACTGGAAAAACTCCAGCTAAACGACGCGGCGCTGCAATTTGAGCCTGAGACTTCTATAGCTCTTGGGTTTGGATTCAGATGCGGATTTTTGGGACTTCTTCATCTTGAGATTATTCAGGAAAGGCTGGAGAGAGAATACAATCTGGATTTGGTAACGACGGCGCCGGGAGTTATATATAAGGTTCATAAGACCAACGGAGAGGTAATAGAGCTCACTAATCCGTCAAATATGCCTGACCCTTCGGAGATTAAGTACATGGAGGAGCCTGTGGTAAGCGCTGAAATAATGGTTACAACGGAGTTTGTGGGACCTATTATGAAGCTCTGCCAGGAGAGAAGAGGCGTATATAAGGGAATGGAATACATTGAGCAGACAAGAGCGCTGATCAAATATGATTTGCCGTTAAATGAGATTATTTATGATTTCTTTGACGCATTAAAATCCCGTTCAAGAGGCTATGCTTCCTTTGACTATGAGCTTAAGGGTTATGAGCAGTCTAAACTCTGCAAGCTGGATATACTCATCAATAAAGAAGAGGTTGACGCCCTGTCATTTATTGTATTTTCAGGAAAGGCAGAGGAGCGCGGGCGCAAAATGTGCGAGAAGCTTAAGGCTGAAATTCCAAGACAGCTTTTTGAAATTCCTATTCAGGCGGCTATCGGAAGCAGGGTTATTGCGAGGGAGACTGTTAAGGCATTGAGGAAGGATGTGCTTGCAAAATGTTATGGCGGCGACATTTCCCGTAAAAAGAAGCTTCTTGAAAAACAGAAGGAAGGAAAAAAGAGAATGCGTCAGATTGGTAACGTAGAGATACCGCAGAAGGCATTTATGAGTGTGTTAAAATTAGATGAAGAATAAGAGACAACTGGGGATATATATACATATCCCTTTTTGTGTACGCAAATGCGACTACTGTGATTTTTTATCAGGACCTGCAGACGATTCCGTGAAGGCGGCATATGTGGAGGCTTTGAAATGTGAAATTGCGTACATGGAAGGGATATTGAATTATCAGGTGGAGACAATATTTATAGGCGGAGGAACTCCAACTGCGATAAATGCTGAATTTATTGCACAGCTTCTCGATGAGGTAAGAAAAAATTTTTGTGTTTCGCCTTATGCAGAGATAACAATAGAGTGCAATCCGGGAACTCTGACTAAGGAAAAGGCGGATATATACAGGAACGCAGGAATTAATAGGATAAGTTTAGGACTTCAGAGTGCGGACGACGAGCTTCTAAGGCTGATAGGCCGTATCCATACGTGGGAGGATTTTAAGAATAGCTTTAAGCTTGCAAGAGCCGCAGGCTTTGAAAATATTAATGTGGATATAATGTCGGCGCTGCCGGGACAGACTCTTTCAGGATATGTGCATGGTCTTGAAAAAGTGCTTGGATATAGTCCGGAACACATTTCTGCCTACAGCCTTATACAGGAAGAGGGAACGCCTCTTGGAGATAATCCGTCTAATTATCCGCCTGTGCCTGATGAGGATACAGAGCGTGAAATGTATTATGAAACTTTAAGGCTTCTTGAGGCTTATGGATATTACAGATACGAGATTTCTAATTATGCAAAGCCGGGATATGAGTGCAGGCATAATCTTTCCTATTGGGAAAGAAAGGATTATCTCGGTTTTGGCGTGGGGGCAGCCTCTCTCTTTGAAGGGAAGAGAATGTCCAATATTAGAAGCGTTGATGAATATATAAAGTATATGACGAGCGGGCAGACTTCGGCAGAAATTTCAAAGAACATAGATATTGAGGAAAGCAGGCTGCGAAGCGAGGCCGAGGTTTTAAGCAGAGAGGACGCTATGTCGGAGTTTATGTTTTTGGGGCTTAGGAAAACGGCAGGCGTGAATTTTGCGGATTTTGCAGAACAGTTCGGAGTAGATATCGGCAGCGTTTTTGGAGCGGCTATAGAAGAAAATATAGCAAAGGGACTGCTTGAGTATGTGAATGTGAGCGGCGCTTCTGTTGCGGGAAGCCCGTATATTAATAACGGTTATGTGCCGGCGCAAGTCGATAGAACTGAAACCGCTATGGGCTGCAGGCTCACAAGCAGAGGAACAGATGTGAGTAACGTGGTTTTGGCGGATTTTTTGCTGTAGAATGGTGATTATATTTTATTGATATTTTTGCTTAAATTTCGGCAAGAATTTCTTTACTTTTTGTGCAATTAATACTAAAATGAAAATAGTGGAGTGCGATAAAACTCCAAATTACTAAATTTAAAGTGAGGTAAACATTTATGGCAAGAAAGATGAAAACCATGGATGGTAATACAGCTGCTGCACACGTGTCGTATGCGTTTACAGAAGTTGCTACAATCTATCCTATTACTCCTTCTTCACCTATGGCCGATTACACAGACCAGTGGGCTACACAGGGAAGAAAGAACATTTTTGGAAACACAGTAAAGTTGGTAGAACTTGAATCAGAGGGCGGAGCTTCAGGTGCGTTCCACGGTTCGCTTTCTGCAGGTGCGCTTACAACAACTTATACAGCTTCTCAGGGTCTTCTTTTGATGATTCCTAATATGTATAAGGTTGCCGGTGAGCTGCTTCCGGGTGTTATTGATGTTTCAGCCAGAGCATTAGCATCTCACGCATTGTCTATTTTCGGTGACCACCAAGATATTTATGCTTGCCGTCAGACAGGTTTTGCTATGCTTTGCAGCAACAGTGTTCAGGAAGTTATGGACTTGGGCGCAGTTGCACATTTGGCAGCTATTGAAGGTCGTGTACCATTCGTTCATTTCTTTGACGGTTTCCGTACGTCTCATGAAATTCAGAAGATTGAAGTTTGGGATTATGACGACCTTAAGGATATGTGCGATATGGATGCAGTTGCTGCATTTAAGAAGAGAGCGCTTAATCCTGAGCATCCTGTTCTTCACGGTTCAGCACAGAATCCTGATATTTTCTTCCAGGTAAGAGAAGCTTGTAATCCATATTATGAAGCAGTTCCTGATATGGTTGAGAAGTATATGAATATGGTTAATGCTAAAATCGGTACAGATTATAAGCCGTTTAACTATGTTGGTGCTCCTGACGCTGAGAAGGTTATCATCGCTATGGGTTCAGTATGTGAGACTATTGATGAGACTGTTAATTATCTGTTATCAAAGGGCGAGAAGGTTGGTGCTGTTAAGGTACGTCTTTACAGACCATTCTCAGCAAAGCATTTGCTTGCTGTTATGCCAAAGTCAGTTAAGACAATCAGCGTAATTGACAGAACAAAGGAGCCTGGTTCAATAGGCGAGCCTCTTTATCTTGATGTTGTTGCAGCTCTTAAGGATTCAGAGTTCGAGAATGTTACAGTTCTTAACGGACGTTACGGACTTGGTTCTAAGAATACAACGCCTGCTGATATTATGGCTATTTATGCTAACGAGTCTAAGAAGAACTTTACGGTTGGTATCGTAGATGATGTTACTAATACATCTCTTCCTCGTGCAGCTCATGTTAATACAGCTCCTGATGGAACAACATCTTGTAAGTTCTGGGGACTTGGTGCAGATGGTACAGTTGGTGCTAACAAGAACTCCATCAAGATTATCGGTGACCATACGCCTATGTATGCTCAGGCATATTTTGATTATGACTCTAAGAAGTCAGGCGGTGTTACAACATCACACCTTCGTTTTGGTAAGACGCCAATTCAGTCTACATATTTGATTGAAAAGGCTGATTTTGTAGCCTGCCACTGTCCTGCATATATGTCTAAGTACGATATGGTACAGGATGTTAAGGATGGAGGTACATTCCTTCTTAACTGCGAGTGGTCTGCAGACGAAGTAGCAGAGCATATTCCTGGACAGGCTAAGAGATATATGGCAGAACACAATGTTAAGTTCTACATTATCGATGGTATTAAGCTGGGTAAGGAAATCGGACTTGGCGGACGTATCAATACAATTCTCCAGTCAGCATTCTTCAAGCTTGCTAATATCATTCCGGAGGATGAGGCAATCACATATATGAAGGAGAAGGCTCTTGCTTCATATGCCAAGAAGGGTGATGATGTTGTTCAGATGAACTATCAGGCTATCGAGAGAGGCGCCGGCGAGGTTGTAGAGGTTAAGATTCCTGAAGAGTGGAAGAACTGTACGGATGAGGTACTTGGAGAGGCTGCTTCTAACGGTACTCCTGAGGTTCTTGATTTTGTAAATAACATTCAGAAGCCAATTAATGCATGTCAGGGCGACAAGCTTCCTGTATCTACATTTAAGAACATTATTGACGGTACATTCCCACAGGGAACAGCAGCTTATGAGAAGCGTGGTATCGCAGTTGATGTTCCATGCTGGAATACAGAGGGCTGTTTACAGTGTAACCAGTGTGCATATGTATGTCCTCATGCAGTAATCAGACCTGTTGTAATGAACGAGGAGGAGAAGAATAATGCTCCTGCAGGAATGAAGGTTACACCTATGACAGGTATGCCGGGATATTACTTCACAATGACAGTTTCAGTGCTTGACTGTACAGGATGCGGTTCTTGCACAAATGTATGCCCGGGCAACAATAAGAATGACGTGCTTAAGATGTCTTCACTTGAGTCTCAGATGGAAGAACAGAAGTACTTCGATTACGGTTTGACAGTATCTGACAAGCCTGAGGTTCTTGAGAAGTTCAAGAAGGGTACAGTTAAGGGTTCACAGTTTGTTCAGCCATTGCTTGAGTTCTCAGGAGCATGTGCAGGATGTGGCGAGACACCTTATGCTAAGTTAATTACACAGATTTGCGGTGACAGAATGATTATTGCCAATGCAACAGGTTGTTCTTCAATCTGGGCTGGTTCATCTCCTTCTACACCATATACAGTTAATAAGGCAGGCAAGGGACCGGCTTGGGGTAACTCATTGTTCGAGGATAACGCTGAGTATGGTTTCGGTATGAAGCTTGCACAGGACGCTAACAGAGCAGCACTGAAGAATAAGCTCGATGAAATTCTTGCTGTGACAGACAATGCTGATGTTAAGGCTGCTATTGAAGAATACTATGCAACATTTGAGGACGGCGAGGCTAATGCTGCTGCAACAGATAAACTTGTTGCTGCATTGGAGGCTTGCGGTTGTGATAAGGCTAAAGATGTTCTTGCACAGAAAGAATTCCTTTCAAAGAAGTCGCAGTGGATTCTCGGCGGTGACGGATGGGCTTACGATATCGGTTACGGCGGATTAGACCACGTTCTTGCAGCAAATAAGGATGTAAACGTATTTGTATTCGATACAGAGGTTTACTCTAATACAGGCGGTCAGGCTTCTAAGTCTACAAATCTTGGCGCTATCGCTCAGTTCGCAGCAGCAGGTAAGGACGTTAAGAAGAAAGACCTTGCAGCTATAGCTATGAGCTACGGTTACATTTACGTAGCACAGATTGCTATGGGCGCTGATATGAACCAGTGCGTGAAGGCTATTCAGGAAGCTGAGAGCTACAACGGACCTTCACTTGTTATTGGTTATGCTCCATGTATTAACCACGGTATCCGTAAGGGTATGTCAAAGGCTATGGAAGAAGAGAAACTGGCAGTACAGTCAGGTTACTGGCATCTGTTCAGATTCGATCCTAGAAAGTCAGCAAATGGTGAGAATCCATTTACTCTTGACAGCAAGGCTCCTACAAAGGAATATCAGGAGTTTATTATGGGTGAGAGCCGTTATATCAACTTGCAGAAGCAGAACCCTGAGAGAGCAGCAAAACTGTTTGGTCAGGCTGAAGCTAATGCTAAGGCTAAGTATGAAGCTCTTGTAAAGAGGTCAGAGGCATAATAATCTGATTGATTATACTGAGCTTTATATCAGGCTGGCTGCTAATTGGTATTGTCCGGCGCTTACTATACAATGTATGGGAAGCGCCGGTTTTACCTAGTTACACATTTAGAGAGGCTACGGGATTTAATTGAGAAAAATATAGAATTGGATACAAAGGAAAGGGTAGGAGCCGGTTGAAAGATGTTAAGAGTAGCCATATGTGATGACGAAAGAGAAATGTTAGATATTTTAACTGGATATGTTCACAGGTCTCAGCGGGATTTAGACATAGATATATATATTGATGAATATGAGGAAAGCAGCAAGCTTTGTGATAGGCTGGAAGATCAGAGAGCAGCATATGACCTGATAATTCTTGACATTATAATGCCGGAAAAAACAGGACTTGATATTGGACATACTATAAGAAATGTATTGCATAATAATCAGACACAGATTGCGTATGTATCATCTGAGAGTAAGTTCGCTATGGAATTATTTAATGTACAGCCAATAAATTTTTTGATAAAACCTGTAAAGTATTATGATATTAAAAAAGTAATAGAACTTACTGCACAAATTTTAGATACAAGCAGACATGTATTTACATATCTTAAAGGAAAAGGAAATTTATGCAAAGAAATTGTCGGGGATATTATGTATTTTGAAAGCGACAATAGAAAGCTGATAATCCATACTATAAATGGCAGTAAAGAATTTTATGGAAAGATAAATGACGTATATAATAAATTGAAAATATATGGTTTTGTTATAATACACAAATCATATCTGGTTAATTATATATATGTTGATAAAGTATATGCCGGGTATCTGGTGATGACGGACGGAGCGAAGCTTCCCATCAGCCGGGGCAATAAGGAAGACTTAAAGCGATTATGGAATATAATAATATAATGAATTATATAATTGCAATTTTTAGCTGTTTTGTGACAAATCAAATATTAAGAGAGATGTTTGACAGAAGCCATAAGAATATATTCAGGAAAGTATTGTCAATAATTGTGTATTTTTTTCTTGTGTTGGATGCCAGTGTAAGTAAATACCCTCATTGTTTTTTTCCGCTTATGGTATTTTTAGGAATGATAATTATGATGTTGAATTATGAAATTCCTTTAAAAAAAGGCTTATGGCGGATATTTAAAGTATATATAGTGACTGTAGCACTTTATGTTGTAGTTTTATTGATAATAAGCCCGCTGGAAGTAGGCAATGAATTGTTTATTATATTTACGGCAATGCATTATCTGACGTTGAAAGCATATGACAGGATATTAAACAGTTCATACAAGGAAAGCAGTCTGCTTTATGTAATTGTGCCTGCTATATTTGTGGGATTGATTGTATATATAATATACGGCGTTGAGCTGACAAACTATCAAAGAATGTTGGTATTGTTCAGCATAATGGTAGTTGCGCTTCTTATAATTACATTTTATAACGATTATGTGAAGCAGTATGAAAGTATGGCGGAAAAAAAGGTTCTGGAAGAGCAGGGCTACGCCTATAAACAGCAGGTAAAGCTTATAGTGGAAAATGAGCAGGCAATAAGACGGGTAAAGCATGATATGAGAAATCATGTTTTTATGATAAAACGAATGCTCCAAATAGGCTCATATGATAAGCTTGAAAGCTATATTGATAAAATAGAAGAAAGTTCACTGATAAATGCTGATTATTCTCAGGATACAGGCAATTTTGAATTTGATGCTATACTGGCGAGCAAGATAAGCAGTATGCAAAGCGAAGGCATATGCGTGGAAAAGAAAATACTGATACCCGAGGGGCTTCCGGTGGAAGGCTTTGATATTTCTGTAATAGTGGGTAATCTGTTGGATAATGCAATACGTGCTGTGCAAAATTTGCCTCAGGAATCAAAATGGATTAAATTTTTTGCTGTTTATAACAGAAATGTTCTTAATATAATTGTGTCGAATCCCTATGAGGGAACCATTAGATTTAACCGGAACAACATGCCTGAAACAACCAAACAGGACAAAAACATGCATGGAATTGGGCTGAATAGCGTAAAGAGCGCTGTGGAAAAATATAATGGAACGCTTGAAATAACGGCAGAAAACAATATTTTTAATGTTGATATTGTTTTATATTTTTAAAATCAAATTATAAATAGAAATACTTTATAAAAAATAATAAAAAATGCAATGAAATTTCCGACAGATTTGGTGCGAATAGTCGCTGAAAAGTCGGAGATTTTTTTATTTAAAATAAATATTTATAAAAGTAAATATATTTGAAACGTATATAAAAATTGCCGCTATTTGCAAATTATTACAACAAACCGACGAGTTTCTACAAGAATCCACTAAAATGAAAATTAGTATGATATAATTACAATGAATTAAGAAGACATCGGAAATCTGTATGCATAAACGTGATATGAGGGCTGTAAGATTACAGAAGGCGGTGGACTTAGGTTCAATTAATAATATTGGAGGAAATCGATATGAAGAAATTTTTAGCAAAAATAAATAGGAGGAGATTATTATGACAAGGAATAGATTATATATAAATAGAACTAAAATCAAAACAGCCATATCTATGGCGATGATTACCTGTATTATATTTGTATGCGGATGCGTTAATCCTGATACGAAGGAGGATAACAGCGAAACAACAGGTGCGGCTTTGGCGGCGGTATCGGTAAAGGAGCAGAATACGGAGGCGCAGACTAATAAGACTGACGACGAAACTGAGTTTTATAAGATGAAAAAATCTTCGGATGGAGATGCGGAGTTGTTTGAATATACTAACTCTAAATATAATGTAAGTGCAAAGACAGAGTTTTCAGCGCAGGCTTCACAGCGGTACAAGGGAGAAATAGATATAAATGGCCAAAAAATTGATATTTCAAAGCAGTATGAGCAGTGCGCAAGCATGACAGAGATTGAACTGTCATTTATAGATTTGAATGGCGACGGAAAAGAGGATGTAGCTATGAGAATGACCGGATATAACTGCCGGGCATTTGCAGCCTTTGTAAACACAAACGGCGGCTATGTTAAGTTAGATGAGCCTGAGGATTCATATGGAATAACCGTCAATATTTTGAGTGGAGGTAAAATGGAAGTTACCTGTGCTGATATTAATTATAAAGAGGTAATGGACATTACGTCTGATCTGAAAAAGGTTTTTGCACCGGGAGCCGACGGCGTATATGACGATAAGGAAAATCTTGTGAAGGAGGTTAAGATAGATGCCAAAGGCAGCACTGACACATACAGCTATGAAATTCAGAAAATTGACGGAAAGACAGTCTTGACCGTAAACAAGATTATTTTGTACAACAACACAGGTACAGGAGCCGCATATACCAGATATTATGCGCTGGAAGATAATCAATTCAAGCTTACGGATACAAAAATATATTATAGTGATAAGCAGACAAGATAGAGACATTTAGAGGGGATATATAATTGGAATTGCTAAAAATATAAAAACACTTTCAAAAGCAATAAAAAATCTATATAATATGCAAATTATTACAACAAACCGACGAGTTTCTACAAGAATCCGCAAAAATGAATTTCAATGTTGTATAATTATAAAGCGTTCTTGAGACGCATGAAAATATTTGAAAAGTAGTAAGGAGAAAAAATATGGTAAACAAAAAATTAAGGTTTGTATGCAGAGTTATAATGTGTGGAATGATTATGATTATGGCGGCAGGAGCCGGCGAAAGTGTTAAGGCGTCCGGCAATGACATAATGTTGCTGACATCTTCCGCCGCAACAGCAGCTTCCGGTTTAGAGTCAGCGTCCGCTTCGCTTCCGGAAACAACTGTAGCCGGTGATTTATCAGATTCAGACTCGGCTTTAGCTTCAGGCACAGGTTCAGTGGCTCAGCCTTTAAGTGATTCGGGGTATTATTTTGTATTGGCTACATATGGAGCGCGAGGGGAAGATTTTGATGTTACTACAATGAGACCTAAATATATAGCCAGTAATTCATTTGTTCGAGGATTGCGTGGGGATGATGAAGCTATAATTATATGGGCTGTAGGACATGACAGTGAGGGCTTCCATAATTTTGAATACTGCAGAGACTGTTCCGACGGACATACATATTGGTTGTATAAAGATAGAGATGTATATATGTTTAATATGGCATATGAAAAAGGCTACGGATATACAGGAATAGCGGGTCAGCTTACAGTTGAAGAGTATAATCATATATATGGAATGTTTATACCGGATTTTGATCAGAGTATTGTTTATGAATTGCAGTAAGAAAAGTAAAGAGAATAATAAGCCTGATAAGTCTGAAAAATCTAATAAATTAGGAAAAACGGCGCTTAGGTTTATTATAGAGTATAAGATTGAAGTTATTCTTGTGATTTTGGCAGTATTATCCGCTGCAGCTTATATTTTTATTAACGGTGAAGATAATCGCAGGAAACTGGAGCTTAGGGGTGAGTCAAACAAGTTATATTCTGTCAAGGTGGATATAGACCAGGATAGCGACGACTTGATTAATGTTTTGTATAATGACGATTATACCGTAAGCAAAGATATATATTTTAAGTATCAGGTGAAATGCATTGGAGATACAGCCGGCTATTATGATTGGACTGATTCAGCCGAAAGCGGCAGAGTTGAAGGGAGACTTAACCTTACCGTAACAGAGGTGGAAAAGCCAAAGGAATGTTCTCTTATAGAGAAGGTTCAGGGAGGAGCTTATATAAGGCTTAATGTCAAACTGGAAAATCTTATGGCTGAGGATTGTGTTTTTTATGTAAATTCTTGGCGTTTATTTATAATGGATGAGGACGGCTATGAGGTTGTGAACGCTGCTTACACACTGAATGGTTCGGGATTTGGACCGAAGCTGGAGGAGTGCAGTGACAGGCTTGACAGTTATTTTATGTTAATGGGCAATAACGGCTTTGGACAATATGTGCCTGTAAAGCTTAATTCTAATAATATGCAATGGATATTATTAGAGAAAGGAAAGAGTATAACTTTTAATATATATTATGAAATACCGGAAGAAATTGTGGACGACAGCAGGCTGGTATTTTCAAACGGAGCAGTGCCTCGCGGATATGAATATAACAATATGGGGGTTAGCGTATATCTTAACAGGCGGTCGGAGGAGTGATATGGGAGCAATTTTAAAACTGGAATTAAAAAGGGCGTTTAAAAACGGGGCGTTTTTGCTTGTTGTGCTTATTGGCTGCCTTATGGCGGGACTGGCATTTTATGGGACAAGGAGTTATTTATTGTCAAAAAACTGGCTGGATTATATGAATGGATATGATAATTCATATTTTGCATACCAAAATATGCCCATGGATATGGCGCTGGAGGTATGGATGCCGGGGTATAATTTTGGAAATAAGTATTTTTATACCCTTATTACGTTAATGCCCATACTGTCGGCAATTCCATACGGAGCGGCTTTTCTTACAGACGCAAGGACGGGCTTAATCAATCAGTTTGCTATAAGGTGCAAAAAAAGCCATTATTATTTAGCTAAGCTTATTACGGCGTTTGTGAGCGGCGGGACGGTAGCAGTTATACCGTTTATAGTAAATCTTATTATTTGTATGCTCTATCTTCCCTGGGGGACGCCTCTATACTATACGTCATTACATTTGGTAGCGCCACATTGTGTGCTGGCGGATATTTATTACACATATCCTGCGCTGTATGTGTTTTTGTATCTGCTTTACATATTTGTTATCTTTGGTCTGATTAACTGCATATGCCTTACCTTTGTATATGTGGAGGATAACCTGTTTGCCGTTATGCTGGCGCCCTTTATCATATATTATACAAGCCATATACTGTTTAAGTATGCTACGGGAAGCAGCCAGAAATCGCTGCTGGGAGCTGCAAATATGATGGTTTTGTATAATAAAAATGTGGCGGTCATAGCTGTACAAATAATAATTTTGGCAGCATCGGCAGCTTCATTTCTTATGAGAATACGCAAGGACGTAATACATTAGGCAATAGTTTATAGGTGATTATTTATGGAAGATAAGAAGAATACAAAAGTTAGCGGGAAGGAACCGGATTCTGATAATAAATCTTTTGACGGCACCAATGTCTTTAAAACCGGTGAAGTAACAAAAATTATTGATGAAGCTATATCTATGATAGAAGAAAGATGGAATGGGAGCGTAGTAATAAGAAAAGTACCCGACTATCATGAAATGAGAAAAAGGCAGGAGAAAAATAAAGAATCTGGGGAGACCCGAAAAACTGAAGAAAATTTGCCGTATCAGGAAATTGACAAGTCGAACAGGAATTGGATATATAGGGAAATGATTCGATTGGAAAGCGAGGGAAAATGGCAGGAACTTGAGCGGTTGACAAAAAGTCCGGAATTTTTGGTAAATGAGCAGCGAACTGAATATTCGGATAAAGCTGCCAAGACGGCAGAAGCAACCGAAGAAAGCGAAAATGCCAAGACGGCAGAACCAACCGAAGAAAGCGAAAATGCCAAGACGGCAGAAGCAACCGAAGAAAGTGAAAATGCCAAGACGGCAGAACCAACCGGAGAAAGCGGCAAACTTAATGAGGGAGAAGCTGCCGAAGATACCGAAGCTGCACAAGAACTTGATAAATCATCGAAAATTAAAAAGAGAAATAAGCAAAGCATTGTCAGGCAATTAAAAAGGGTGCTGATTGCAGCAGGACTGTTGGCTATAGCGTTTATTGCCGGCAGAATAATATATGTCAACTGCACATACCCGTCAGCAAAAATAAATATGTTAAATCAAAGTCAGAAGTTCACAGGATCAGGATGTAATATAGCTGTGAACGATGCAGTGATATACAGCAAGGAAAAATGGGTAGAATATCTTAAGGAAAGTATTCCTGAGGATGAGGATTTTGATGCGGACAAATATGCTTCCATACCGGGAAAAGGAGAAAATTATGACATATTATGTGCAGAACTCAGCATTTCAAATACGACGGATGTACCTGTTGCAATGTCCGATATAAAAACAGGGCTTGTGCTGCAGTCAGGCTACATGTCGCAGGGATATAGCATATTTATTCGTGAGAAAACTGATAATTCCCAGCTTATAAAAAATTATGAAGTGGAGCCGGGACAGACGCGAAAATTTGTGTTTGCGTATGTTCTTCAGGAAGAATTTAAAAAGGATTTAATGCTTCAATATTGTGAGCTTGGCAATAATCAAAGAATGGTATTGCAGCTTAGGGAAGTGCGATAGTTAGTATAGAGGAGAATAGCCATGCAGATAAAATTTAATGGATATACTAAAATATTGGGTTCAAACAGGGTTATAGACAATGTGAGCCTGAGTATGGAAAGCGGAAAAGTGTACGGCCTTAAAGGACAGAACGGAAGCGGAAAGACTATGCTGATGAGAGCGGTTTGCGGTCTGATTCTTCCGAATCAGGGCAATGTCACTATTGACGATAGGATTATAGGCAAGGAAATTTCGTTTCCTGAAAGCGTGGGGCTTCTTCTTGAAAATCCGGCGTTTATTAACGGATATTCGGGCTTTAAAAATCTTAAAATGATTGCTTCAATCAGCAAAAAAATTAACGACAATCAGATTGCTGGGGCTATGGAGCGGGTCGGGCTTAACCCAAATGACAAAAGACCTTACAGAAAATATTCTCTTGGTATGAAGCAGAAGCTGGGGATAGCCTGCGCCATAATGGAGGAGCCGGATTTGCTTCTTCTTGACGAACCTCTTAACGCACTTGATGATAAAGGAATTAACTGCGTCAGGGATATTGTATATGAGTCTAAAGAGCGGGGAGCGCTGGTTATAATTACATGTCATGATGATGGGGAACTCTATGAAATGTCAGATGAGATATTTATTCTTGACGGAGGCAGAATTAAAGGTCATGAGGTATCGTAGAATAATATTTTACAGAGGAATAATTTATTTTATGGTAATATTGTGTTCGGCGGGAAGCGTTATATGCAGCAGACAGAGTCTGCTCAAAGCGGAGATGGAGATGACAGTGCTTGACGCAGTGCTTATATATGCTATGAGCGGATTAAAAAGGATGGCGTTTCCGCTTCTTATAGCTTATACAAATATGCACCGTTTTAAATATGATTTTAAGTATTCGTATTTGATAAGAAGCAAAAGCAGACTGAGCATATGGTATAAACAGGCGATAAATGTTGTGGCGGACTGTATTGTTGCAGCAGCATTAATGATGATTTCAGGCACAGTTGCGGGATATATAGTCTGCGATGAGGCAGTTGACTTTTGCAGCACTGCCAGCGTATGTTTGGATGAGTTCAGGAAACAGGGAATGGGTGTGCCGATGGATATGAATATTCCGCTTATGATTATAGAGACGTATATTATAAGCGTGGGAGAGCTTATTGCAAGGACTTTAGCTGCATTTCTTATATACTGGCTCAGCGGCAGCAGAGTTATCAGCGTAATTGGAATTTATGTGATGTCATATCTGTCGTTGGGATGTATGGGAATCAGAGGTATTGCGCTGCTTGGTACTCCCGGTGCACTTAATATCAGATATTATTCCGGGCTTTATTTTCCTTCTCAGGTGCTGGAGACATTAATGCTTTTGGCAGTGACTATTATACTGGTGCTGTTGACGGCGCAGATATTTGTGCCGCTCAAGGAGTTTATTAAAGAGTAATAAGGGTACAATAGAGGTAAAACATTAGTATGAAATTTTGCAGAATGTTTATATATGACTTGAGAAACAGTCTGAAATATAATTTAGTCGTATATCTGCTGACAGCCTGCATGATGGCGCTTGAATGTATGAATTACGCAAGCGCTGTCAGAAGGTACAATGAAACGGAGCAGCTCGGCGGAGCCGGTTATCAGGAATACCTGCTTAATATAGTCAGGGGAATGGAGAAAATTCCTGAGGATACCATTTCACGGAGGATGATTAATATTCCAGTGGCATATATTGGTATGGCAATATTCATTTCGTATATTACGGGCAGGTATATTTTTAACGACAGCGTTTATACGGTGCTTGTCAAAGGTCGTTCCAGAATTGCGTGGATGGTCAGCAAAAGCCTTACGACGGGCGTGCAGATAGCACTGGTGTACATAATGGCGCTGGGGGTTTCACTGCTGTTTGGAGGAACAGAAGCGGGGATTGAAATATCGAGATGTACAAAAGCTATGAGGATTGAAAATGTGCTGCCGCAGGCATTGGAGCCGCCCTTATTTTTTGTTTTGACTCTGTTGGTTCCGGCGGTTACGGCGTACGCAATAGCGCAGCTTCAGATAGCGGTCTCGTTGATTTTTAACAATATTACAGGTTTCATCACTGCCATGATAATTTATTTTGGTTCAGTGTTTGAATACAATTTATTAATGCTTGGAAACGGCTGTATGGTACAACGCAGTCATTATTTTATGGATAACGGTATCAGTGTGAAAATGATACTGCTGTTGGATGCGAGCGTGATATTGGCGGCAATGGCAGTTCAGATATTTACAGCACAGAAAAAAGACTGGTAAAGTATCCGGAGTAGGGATTATATCAAGGCGTGGGGCATATTGGCAATAAGGAAAATGTCAGTACTGTAATTAAAATTATTTAATTATGGTATTGACATTTTTTTGTATAAAGATTATAATCTGATTAACAACTGTACTATAACACATAGTACAGTTATAACACACAAAACAGTTGAATATTTAGAAAAGGAGCTTGTTATGTTTGTGATTGACGTCATGTCGCGGATGCCGGTATATGAGCAGATAATCAAGCAGGTTGAGGAAAATGTGATGATAGGAGCTATGGGGGCAGGAGACAGGATGCCTTCAGTAAGACAGATATCTATCAATTTATCAATCAATCCCAATACGGTGCAGAAAGCATACACCGAGCTGGACAGAAGGGGAATTATTATTACGGTTCCGGGAAAAGGTTCGTTTATATCGGAAAATGCTTCTCAGATATTGGGAGAATCCTCAAGAAGTAAACTGGAGGAATTGTCAAAGCTTATTAAAGAACTGGCTTATGCCGGAGTGACAAAAGAAGAAATTGTTCGGATAGTTGAAGATGTATTTGGAAAATAACTATTAAAACAATAATTTAAGATGTAATTATTACAAAGATATATTAAAGTGTAATTATTACATTAATGTAACAACATTTTAATGAACTGCTAAGCCTATATAGTGCGAAAGGAGATAGGTATGATTCGAGTAGAAAATGTGTCTAAGACGTTTGATGATTTTAAAGCCTTAGACAGTGTTACCTGCAATATTGCCGACGGCTGTATCTATGGTATGGTTGGTTCCAACGGTGCAGGTAAATCAACATTTTTAAGAGTGCTGTCAGGGGTGTATAAGGCTGACACGGGAAAGGCGTTTATTGATGATGAGCCTTGTTATGATAATCCCAAAGCAAAGGGAAAAATCGTTTATGTGTCAGATGAGCTGTTCTTTTTGCCGGGCGCCAATATGAATAAAATGGCATCTTTGTACAGCTCAATTTATGAAAGATTTGATTATGATACTTATTACAATCTTACAAAGGTGTTCGGACTTAATCCAACCAAGAGCATAATTAACTTTTCAAAGGGTATGAAAAGGCAGGCGGCAATTATTATGGCGCTGTCCTCAAAGGCAAAATACATGTTCTTTGACGAGACCTTTGACGGACTTGATCCGGTTATGAGAAATCTTGTAAAGAGGCTTATTTACAATGATGTTGCCGAGTACAATTCCACAGTTATTATTACGTCTCATTCTCTTCGTGAGCTGGAGGATATATGCGACCATCTGGCTCTGCTCCACAAGGGCGGTATGGTTCTTGACAGTGATGTGCTTGAGCTAAAAACTTCACAATTTAAGGTACAGGTAGCTTTCAAGGAAAAATTTACACAGGAGAAATTTGAGGGCATTAATATTACGCGTTACCGTCAGGAGGGTTCTGTTGCCAATATGATTATTATGGGCGACAGAGAGGAGACAGCTGGGAAATTCAAGGAAATGAATCCTGTTATTTTCGATGTGCTTCCTCTGACACTGGAAGAAGTATTTACTTACGAAATGGAAGCGTTGGGCTATAATTTCGACAATGCATTGGAGGGCAAGAGCAATGAATAATAAAAAAGTATTTAGCGTTAAGCTGTTCTGGCAGAGTTTCAAGCAGTTGAAGGCTATTGGTATTATATGTACTGTAATTTTATTTATTTTTTCGGTACTTCCGATTGTGAGCGATGTAATAGCTATTGAGATGGCTAAAAAAAAGCTTGGAAGCTCATTTGCTGAAGCATATTCGTATCCGAGTATTGTAAATGTTGTTGAAAACACATCGTTTTTGCTGCTTACAGTTATAATTTTTGCGCCGCTGCTGGCGTTGAACTGCTGGAAATTTCTTAATAAGAGAAGTACCAGTGATTTTTACCATTCTCTTCCGTATAAGAGAATATGTATGTTCTTAAGTAAGCTGGCTTCTGTATTTGCATGGCTTCTGGTTATGTATTTGGTTAGCTATGCGGGAAATACGGCAAGCTATGCGACATTCAGCAAATATTATATTGTTGACTATTATGTCATATTCAAGATGTATCTGTCCATGTTTATATGCTGTATTCTGTGCGTGGCAGCCATTTCTCTGGCTTGTTCATTTACAGGAAATATGCTGACAAATGTCTGCATGACAGGAGTGATTCTTTTCCTGCCGAGAGGTCTTATATATATTATAAGCAATTCTGTTGCTCAATCAGTATATGTTATGAATGCTGAAAATGTTATACCGCTTTTTGGAAACAGCGCAAATATGATTACTAATATTATATTTGAAGGATTTTTCAGCGGGTCAGTGGATTTTCAGAGAATGATACTTTCGCCGGTATCAAATATTTACACGTTTGTTCTTGGAATTATATATATAGCAGTTGCGGCTGTGCTGTTTATCACAAGAAAGAGCGAGTGCGCGGGAAAAGCAGCTATAGGCAAAGCGGGCAGATTCTTCATAAGAACAGTAATATGCTTCTTCATATGTGCAATTATGATTCTTCCTGTATTGTGCCGTCAGGACAGTACAAGCGATATTGAAACGGTATATTACACCGTAATATCGTTTATTATAGCAGGCGTGGTGCTGATTGTATATGAGTGTATTCAGTCGAAGAATATAAAAAGTGTAATAGCTTGTATTCCGGCAATGGCAGTATCTTATGTACTGACTTTGTTTATAAGCGCTGTAGTTAATGTGAGTACGGCAGGAATACTGGAGTACAATCCGAAAATGGAGGATATAAGTTATATAACGCTTGTGCAGTCGTCAAACGCATATGGTTATTATTCATATGATTCGTCAGGACTGGATTATTTTAATTCTATTTCAGGCGACATTAAGATAGAGGATAAGAAAATTATTAACGAAGTATGCAAAGCCATTGAGAATAATGCCAATCTTGTAAAGGAGGGAAAAATAGAAAATATTATTTATACCGGCGACGTTGATATGCGCTGTGTGGCATATGACGTATATATCAAGGACGGCGCTTTTGGACACAACAGAACAGTGTATTTGTCGAAGGAAGCCATAAAGGTTATCAGCGAAAATATGAATAATGTGGAAAGCTACAAGGAGGCTTATCTTAATCTCCCTGATGCTGACAGCGTGGATATTGAGTGCTATAGCGCAGATAATTCTTTAAGTGTTGAGCAGAAAAAAGCAATTTATAATACCCTGCTTGAAGAAATGAAGACGATTAAATTTGCAGATTGGTATGAGAATGTCAACAGCGATATATACCATTATTCACTGAATATTACATTTTCAAGAAATGGTTATATATATAGAGCAGATATTCCTGTGACAGAAAAACTTCCGAAGACGGCAGCAGTTATGTTTAAGGAAATTAACATAAGAGCATATGAGGATAAAGAACGTCTTGATACATTGATTGATAAGCTGCAGCTGGCTAAGGAAGGAAAGCTGGAAATAAGCAAATACAATTATGAGGAACTCATTATTTGTATAAAGTCTGCAAGCGGTGAAGATGAAATGTATTTTGAAATTACTGATTATGTGTCAGAAAATCCTGATATAGCTCCGGAGGTTATCGAAAAGATTATAAACGCAATTAAGAATAAAAATTACGGAAAAAGTATTGATATGAGCAGGCCGTATGTATGGGTAAACTATTATTACGAGGATGACAGCCTGAATGTATATGATATATCATATTATGTACAGCTTGAGGGCTATAACGATATTTCAGATTATGGAAAGTATTAATTTAAAGCAGGATTAAAAAATAACTGCTGAAGAGATATGATTTGAAATAAGACTGCTGGAAATGATTGCTGAAATATGGTGTAAAATTGCAATAATATGGCAATCCTAAGAATATGTAAGTTTTTAGGAGGAAGACTGTATTATGAGTGATTTTACAACTAATGCAAAAGAAAATATTAAGTTGTTGGAGGACCAGCTTGGAGTGGCTGCTAATTTTGATATGTTGGAAAGACAGGTCAAGATTGGCGGCCGCACAGCCGGTTTTTTCTTTATAGACGGCTTTGTGGAGGAGGGCATGGCCGAAAGGCTTATGCAGTTTTTTTACTCTCTGAAACCTGAAAATCTGGAGACTATTGATACATTTCTTGAAGTGGGTATGCCCTATACGGAAATAGAAAAGAGCAGCGATTTAAATGACGTAATAACAAAATATCTGTCCGGTGTGTCTATTCTTGTGATAGACGGATTTGACGAGTGCGTTCTTATTGACTGCCGAACATATCCTATGAGGTCGGTGAGCGAGCCGTGGAAGGACAGGGTGTTAAGAGGTTCAAGAGATGGTTTTGTGGAGACGCTTGTTTCCAATGCGGCGCTTATGAGAAGAAGGATAAGGGATACTCATTACTGTATGGAAATGTTCGGCGTAGGAACGCGTTCCCGCTCTGATGTGGCCATTTGTTATATAGATGATAAGGTTGACAAAAAGCTCCTTGATAATATTAAGACAAGGCTTCAGAATATCAAGGTTGAATCTCTTACTATGAATGTTGAAAGTCTTGCAGAATGTCTGTTTGAGCATAAGTGGATTAATCCGTTTCCAAAGTTTAAATATTCTGAGAGACCGGATACGGCGGCAGCGGCAGTCCTTGACGGCAATATCGTAATTATGGTGGATAATTCTCCTGCGGTAATGATAATTCCTGCGTCGATATTTGATATGGTAGAGGAGGCGGACGATTACAATTTTGCGCCGGTTATAGGAACTTATTTAAGGCTTTCAAGATTTATATTTACGCTTGTTACAATACTTCTTACTCCCACATGGCTGCTGCTTATAAGCAATCCTGAATGGCTGCCGGAGTGGCTTGAATTTATAACCATATCGGACGGCATTACGGTTCCTATCGTATTGCAGTTACTTTTGCTTGAGCTGGCGGTGGACGGTCTTAAAATGGCGGCAGTAAATACGCCTACGCTTCTTTCTACGCCCCTGAGTATCATCGCCGGTATTGTAGTGGGAGAGTACGCTGTCAGCTCAGGCTGGTTTAATACTGAAGCGCTTCTATATATGGCGGTTGTCACTGTGGGAACCTATTCACAGGCAAGCTTTGAAATGGGATATGCAATGAAATTTATAAGGGTTGTTACATTGTGCCTTACAGCTCTCTTTAACGTCTGGGGTTATGCGGCAGGAATTGTCATAGGAGTGGCGTGCATAGCGTTTAACAGAACCATATCAGGAAAGAGTTATATATATCCGTTGGTGCCATTTAATGCAAATATGCTGAAAAGAAGTGTGTTCAGAGTACGCCTGCCGCATGGACAGAAATAAACGAACACACTTCTTTCCCAGAAGGTTTTATGATGAAGAAAAAATAAAATATGTATTAAATAAATGGTATTATCTATAGTTTAGTAAATTTAAAGTATGGTGATATGTACGGATTCGTTAGTTTGGGAATTGAACTGGACATATAAAATGTTGCCTTCATCATCATACCAGCAGACATAGTAATAACTGTGGTTGTATTCGTCTGCAGAAAGCTTAAATACTGTTCCCGGAGACTTGACAATGGAGTAAAGCTCCGCATATGTATAAGTCTTATTAGTGTCAACCTGTGAAAAATCATTGTTAGGGTCTCTCCAGTTGTCATAGTTGACAGGAGCATAGTCTATAGAATTGATGAGTTTTGCATTGCCTGCGTCGCATGTGGCAAGAATACGGGTTCCATTGTCAAATGTCCATTGGTATGTATTAGAACCGGAATTATACTTGTAATCAGAGCCGAAGCGGGCAACCAATGTACTCAGGGGAGCTTTCATATCAATGCCCTTTAGACTGAGATTGTTGTCCATAGCGATTATCGGTGTATCAGGATCCACAGCTAAAGTCTCGTAATTAGGGTCAAGAGTTCTGGCTTCCGTAGCTGCCTGTGTAGGTGCGGAAGTCTCACTCTCTGTGGACTGCACGGTGTTGGACGCTGACGCAGCCGGCTTTTTGTCTCCGCCGCAGCCGGTGAGCGCCATAGCCGACAGTAAAGATAAAGTCAATAGCAATAATAATGGTCGTTTCATAATATCCTCTCATACCTCCAATGGTAATTGGCATAAATATTTTAACGCTATAATAAGTATATATCATATTGGCAGTAAATGCAAATATTATTTTTGATGGCGGGGGTATTTTTGTAGTATTATAATATGATACTGGGGGTCAAAAGCCCCGCATCATATTATTTGTCATAAATAATTAATCAGTATAATCATAAATTATGCAGGAGGCAAATATGAGATACATAGATTTTCATTGTGATACGCTTACAGAATTAGGCGAAGGCGAGACGCTTAAGAAAAACAGTAAATCGGTAGATATAAATGGGTTAAAAAAAGCGGAGGTGCTGGTGCAGTGCTGTTCCATGTTCGTTCCTACGGGACTGATTGGCGCTGACGGCAACGGCAGACCGTTGCCTGCTTTGGAGAGAGATGAAAGAATTGAGGCGGAGTGCGGCAGAATTTATTCCGTGTACCGCAGGGAGGTGCAGGATAATAGCGACTGCTTAAGACCGGTGCTTAGCTTTGAAGATGTAAATGCTTGTATAAAGGACGGAAAAACAGGGCTTCTTCTCACCATAGAAGACGGAGGAGTGCTGGCGGCAGGAAGCGGAAGAACAGAAAATCAAAAAGTTATAGAAAACCTCGAAAATATGTACAATAAAGGCGTTCGTCTTATAACTCTTACATGGAATCACGAGAATTGTCTTGGATATCCTAACTCTGAAAGTGCGGATGTTATGGCAAAAGGGCTGAAGCGGGCAGGAATAGAAGCGGTTTTACGCATGAACGAGCTTGGAATTATTGTTGATGTGTCCCATTTGTCTGACGGAGGTTTTTATCATGTGGCGGAACTTATGGCTAAGGCAAAAAGACCGTTTGTTGCCTCACATTCCAATGCCAGAGCAGTGACAGGACACCAGAGAAATATGACAGACGATATGATAAGAATATTAGCTGACCAGGGCGGCGTTATGGGGCTTAATTTGTCGCCGCATTTTCTGGATGATATGCAGCCAAAGGACGGCAGCAGCCGCATTGCGGATATGGTAAGGCACATTTTACATATCCGCAGCGTTGGCGGCGCCGAGGTACTTGCTATTGGCAGCGACTTTGACGGAATAGAGGGGCAGCTTGAGATAAAAAATCCTACGGAATTTGGAAGGCTTTGGGAAGCACTTGCAAAAGCCGGAGTTCCAAGCTCAGAGCTTGAAAAAATGTGGCAGGGCAACGGGCTTCGGGTACTCTCGGAAATTCTCTGAGATTTATGGCGCAATATACTTGCGTTTTAGTGCGGTTCAAATATAGTGCCGTCTGATTTAGTACTGTCCAATAAGCTCGTCGATTTTTATGAGGCGGTTGTATTTTGCAGTGCGCTCGCCCCGGCATGGGGCGCCGGTTTTGATATATTCAGATGAAAGCCCTACAGACAGGTCTGCAATGGTGGTATCCTCTGTTTCGCCGGAGCGGTGGGACATAATTGTCTTATAGCCGTTGGCTTTTGCAAGATTGACTGCGGAAATTGTCTCGGTGATGGTGCCGATCTGGTTTGGTTTAATGAGAATGGCATTACCGCAGTTGTTGTTGATACCATTCAAAAGACGGACGGTGTTGGTTACAAATAAATCGTCTCCAACCAGGAGCGTCCGGCTGCCGATAGCTTCTGTAAGAAGTTTCCAGCCATCCCAGTCTTCCTCGGAAAGAGGATCTTCTATAGAAATTACAGGGTAGTCGGATACAATGTGTTTCCAATAATTTATAAGCTCGGTGCTTGAGTAGTGTATGCCTTTCTTTGGAAGGATATAATAACCGTCCTTGTACCACTCGCTTGCAGCGGCATCGAGCGCTATTTTAAAATGGTCCTCGGTATTGTAGCCGGCGCTGTTTATGGCTTCAATTATGAGAGTAATGGCGTCCTCGTCCTGATTTAAGTCAGGTGCAAAGCCGCCCTCATCGCCCACAGCGGTGTTAAGACCTCTGCAGTTTAATATGTCCTTTAAGGCATGATATACTTCGCAGCATGCTCTTATTCTGTCGGTAAATTTGTCTATACCCACAGGAACAATCATAAATTCCTGAATATCAACGCTGGAATTGGAGTGGGCGCCGCCGTTTAATATATTCATCATAGGCACAGGCGTGTCACAGCCTGTAAAACCGCCGATATACTGGAAAAGGTTAATTTTTAAAGATTTAGCGGCTGCGTTGGCGCAGGCAATGGAAACCGCAAGGATTGCGTTGGCGCCGAAGCGGGATTTGTTAGGGGTGCCGTCCGCCTCGCAAAGAATACGGTCAATTTTTCTTTGCTGAAATATATCTATGCCTGAAAGCAGCGGACTGATTTCTGTATTAATATTTCCTACCGCAAGAAGCACGCCCTTTCCGTTATATCTGGAAGGATTTTTATCTCTTAATTCGTGAGCTTCATAAATGCCTGTAGAGGCTCCGCTGGGAGCAATTCCGGTGCCTGCGGTGCCGTCGTAAAGCAGTACTTCTGCCTCGACGGTAGGATTTCCTCTGGAGTCTAAAACTTCTCTTGCATGGACTTCTTTAATGCTTATATTCATAAATGAACCTCCTGGTTTATACTTTTTTTCTATTTTTTACCGTTTAATTAATTATTATTCCTGCATTTTATGATATACTTATAGCATATGGACAAATGTAGGAATCATTTTAAATTGTATGGAGAAAGTTGTGTATGGGAAAAGTAGTAGGCATAGATTTGGGAACGACTAATAGCTGTGTTGCGGTTATGTCAGGGGATGTATCCGAGATTATTACTAATGCAGAAGGATATCGCACAACGCCGTCCGTTGTGGCATTTACCAAAGAAGGCAGCAGGCTTGTGGGTAACAGCGCAAAAAGACAGGCTGCGGTCAATGCGGAAAGAACTATATTTTCTATTAAAAGACATATGGGGTCGGACTATAGGAAGAAGATTGATAAGAGAGTCTATTCGCCCCAGGAGATTTCAGCCTTTATTTTGAAAAAGCTGAAATCTGACGCTGAGGATTTTCTTGGTGAGGAGGTCACAGACGCTGTTATAACGGTTCCTGCTTATTTTAACGATTCCCAGAGACAGGCTACTAAGGATGCGGGAAGAATAGCGGGACTTAATGTTCTTAGAATTATAAATGAACCTACGGCTGCAGCTCTTGCGTACGGACTTGACAATGGACAGCCTCAGAAAATATTGGTATATGATTTGGGCGGCGGAACATTTGACGTTTCAATAATAGAGATTGGTGATGATGTAATCGAAGTGCTTGCTACTTCAGGCGACAATCATCTCGGAGGTGATGATTTTGACGATAGAATAGTGAGTGAGCTGGTTGAGCGGTTTAAGGCGACGGACGGTATTAATCTTGCAAAAGATCCGGCGGCTATGCAGAGACTTAAGGAGGAGGCGGAGAAGGTAAAAAAGGAATTATCGACTTCTATGCGTGCCAATGTCAATCTGCCGTTTATTGCTGTTTCAAAAAATCATCCGCACCATATGGATATAGAACTTACAAGGCAGGAATTTGAAAGGCTTACAGCGGATTTGGTGGACAGGACGGTCACGCCTGTGGAAAATGCTTTAAGGGACGCAGGACTTTCAAAGAGTGATATAGACAAGGTGCTTTTGGTGGGCGGTTCCAGCAGAATCCCTGCGGTTCAGGAAAAGGTGAGAAATATAACAGGACTGGAGCCTTCGAGAAATCTTAATCCAGACGAGTGTGTGGCGATGGGCGCAGCAGTTCAGGGCGGCAAGCTGGGAGGCCAGCTTGCCGCAGGTTCAGCCGCTTCGCAGATTATACTTATGGATGTTACGCCTCTTTCTCTTTCCATTGAGACGCTGGGCGGAGTTGCCAGCGTTCTTATTGAGAGAAATACTACAATACCTACAAGGCACAGCCAGATATTTACCACAGCGGGCAATTTTCAGACCTCTGTTGATATTAAGGTATTTCAGGGGGAGCGGAAGTTTACAAGGGACAATAAGCTTCTTGGAAATTTCAGGCTTTCAGGCATTAAACGGGCTATGGCAGGAACTCCTCAGATTGAGGTTACATTTGACATAGACGCAAACGGCATCGTAAATGTGTCGGCTAAGGATTTGGGAACAGGAAACGAGCAATCCATAACCATTACTTCAAGCTCTAATCTCTCCGAGGAGGAAATACAGAGAGCAAAATGGGAAGCGGAGGTTTACGAGAAGCAGGACAAGGAAAGAGCAGGACTGTTGGCGGTTCGCAATGATGGTATTCGGCTCGCAGACAGCGCAGAGGGGCTGTTGAAGGGGCATAAGAAGGACTGGGACAAGGATACAAGAAAGCAGTGCAAGGAGCTGCTTGGGACGCTTAAGAAGAGCATAGACAGGACCACGCCGGAAAAAATAACGCCGCAGGACGCGGATGCTATAATGGCGGCAAAAAATAATCTTGAGAATTTCATTTCTGCAAGAATGTAATTGTAAAATGTAATTGTAATGTGCGGCTGTTGCAAAAGTAGTTTAATAAACTATTGGGGCGGCAGCCTTTTTATTGCATATGGGACTGCTGCAGTACCTAAAAATCTGCTGTGTATTTTAAAACTAATTGAAATATTAAGTACTTGTGTGTTATTATTATCCAATAATACGAAAACTCAATGCTGCGAAATGCTATGAGGTCGCAGAATTATATGAGAAAGGCTGGTTTATTACAATGGCAGGTTCTACATTTGGCAATAGATTTAAGATTATGACATGGGGAGAGTCGCATGGTGAGGCGCTGGGCGTTGTGGTGGACGGCTGTCCGGCGGGAATACCTCTTTGCGAGGAGGACATTCAGGTTATGCTTGACAGAAGAAAGCCCGGACAGTCCAAATTTACGACTACAAGAAACGAGGCCGACTCAGTTTCAATTCTTTCGGGAATATTTGAGGGAAAGACTACAGGCACGCCGATTTCTATGGTTGTGTACAATAAGACACAGCGTTCTTCCGACTATTCGGAGATTGCAAATTATTACAGACCGGGACATGCCGATTATACATTTGACGAAAAATATGGTTTTAGAGATTACAGAGGCGGCGGAAGAAGCTCCGGCAGGGAGACTATAGGCAGAGTTGCGGCGGGAGCCATAGCAAAGAAAATACTGGACAGCCTCGGAATAAGGGTTACGGCTTACGCTAAGGAGATTGGCGGTATAGTTATTGATTACGAGAATTTTGATATGGAGGCGGCGGCAGCCAATCCGTTTAGCATGCCTGATGAAAAGGCTGCGGCTATGGTGGAGGTTTTTGCAAAGGAAACTATGGCGAAATGCGATTCCATAGGCGGTATTGTGGAGTGCGTTGTGGAAAATATGATGCCCGCTATAGGAGAGCCGGTATTTGACAAGCTGGACGCTTCGCTGGCAAAGGCGGTGGTGTCAATAGGCGCCGTTAAAGGTTTTGAGATTGGAAACGGTTTTGAGGCGGCAAGGGCTACAGGGCGCACAAATAATGACGAATTTGTTATGAAGGACGGCAAGGTTGTGAAAAAGACAAATAACGCAGGAGGAATACTCGGCGGTATGAGCGACGGCTCCAATATTGTGCTTCGCGCGGCATTTAAGCCAACGCCTTCCATTGCGGCGGTTCAGGATACGGTAAATAAGGACGGAGAAAATATTCAGGTTTCCATTAAGGGAAGACACGATCCTATGATAGTTCCGAGAGCGGTTGTTGTTGTGGAGGCTATGACAGCATTGACACTTGTAGACCTTATATTTGAAAATATGACTGCAAAAATGGATAATATTGTTAAGTTTTATGGCAGATAAAATGTTTATAAAGCGTTTAAGACAGATAGGAGAATTATGTACAAGATATTAAAGACGGACGGGCGTGCCAAGAGGGCTGTTATGGAGACTGTTCACGGCACAATACAGACGCCTGTATTTATGAATGTTGGTACTGCGGCGGCAATTAAGGGCGCTGTGTCAACAAACGATTTGCGCCAAATAGATACGCAGGTGGAGCTTTCAAATACCTACCATCTTCATGTAAGACCGGGAGACAAACTTATTAAGGAGCTAGGCGGTCTTCACAAATTTATGAACTGGGACAGGCCGATTCTTACTGATTCAGGAGGATTTCAAGTATTTTCTCTGGCAGGTCTTAGAAAGATTAAAGAGGAGGGCGTTACATTTAACTCGCATATAGACGGCAGAAAGATATTTATGGGACCCGAGGAGAGTATGCAGATACAGTCAAATCTCGGCTCAACCATAGCTATGGCGTTTGACGAGTGTCCTCCGGCAAAGGCGGAAAAAAGCTATATGAAAAATTCTGTCGACAGGACTGCCAGATGGCTGGCGAGATGTCAGGCTGAGATGAAAAGGCTCAATTCCATGCCGGATACGGTAAATCCTAACCAGCTTTTATTTGGAATAAATCAGGGCGGCGTTTACACTGATATAAGAATTGAGCATGCAAAGGCTGTCAGCGAAATGAATTTGGACGGCTATGCGGTTGGCGGACTGGCGGTTGGAGAGACTCATGAGGAGATGTACCACGTTCTTGACGAGGTTGTGCCATATCTTCCGCAGGACAAGGCAACATATCTTATGGGAGTGGGAACCCCTGCAAATATTCTTGAGGCGGTTGACAGAGGCATAGATTTTTTCGACTGCGTTTATCCTTCAAGAAACGGACGGCATGGTCACGTTTACACGAAGTTTGGAAAAATTAATCTGTTTAATTCAAAGTACGAAAAGGACGACAGACCTATAGAGGAGGGGTGCAAATGTCCTGCCTGCCAGTATTCAAGGGCCTATATAAGACATCTTTTAAAAGCCAAAGAAATGCTGGGAATGAGGCTTTGCGTTCTTCACAACCTGTATTATTATAATCATCTTATGGAGGACATAAGAGGAGCAATAGAGGCAGGAAATTACAAGAAGTTCAAAAATGAGCGTCTTGAGCTGCTTAAGACTTATGAAACAGAGAAAGAGTAAGACTGCCTGTTTGCATATGTTTATTCAATAATCTGATAAAAATATATTATAGAAAATTTATAATTATTTGGTGGACAGGCACCATTATTTAATGTATCATACTTATTTGTTGGGAATAATTGAATTAGGGTGATTTTGGCTGTAGTCTGAAATAGGATTAATTTGTTATTATTTTACAAGAGTTTTTAATTAGAACCAGTAAGAGAAGCGGAGGAGTTTATCAATGGATGCAAATATGATTTCAATGCTCGTTACAATCGTGCTTATAGTAGTAATGATGTATTTTATGGCATATAAGCCGCAGAAGAAACAGCAGCAACAGCAAAAGCAGCTTATGGAGTCAATCGAGAAGGGCGATTATGTTCTTACCACAAGCGGTTTCTACGGAGTTGTTATTGATGTCACTGAGGAGGATGTTATCGTAGAATTCGGAAGCAACAAGAATTGCAGAATTTCGATGCAGAAGAGTGCCATCGCAAAGGCAGAAAAGCCGACGCAGGCGTGATGAGCGCTGTTTGTTAACTAAAATTAAAAGTGAAAGCCAATCATATCAGCAGCATTTTTAAGGTCTTAGGGCTTGGAAAATGTCGGCAGGTGTGGTTGGCTTTTTTGTGCAAGATATACAAATTTATTGAACTCTTAGTGTTGAAAAAAAAATAAAAATGCTGTATTATATATCACAATAGCTTCTTTTGGCAGGTGTTTTGATGAATATTGCCATAAAAGCGGCGTACAGAGTCAAATACCCCGCAGCAAGCTGCGCGGTATTTGACCCTTGCGGCAGTCGCCAAATGGACATGCTTGCATGTCCGCTTGGCTCGTTGCTCGCAGGAATAAATTATATTAAGAAAGACAGGGTGGAGATATGGAATTTAAAATTACTCTTATTCCCGGAGACGGAATTGGCCCGGAGATAGTGGGCGAAGCATGCAAGGTGCTTGATAAGGTTGGCGAGAAGTACGGACATAAGTTTAATTACACCAAAATTCTTATGGGTGGCTGTTCAATAGACGCCTGCGGAGTGCCATTGACAGATGAAGCGGTGGCGGCTGCAAAGGCTTCTGACGCGGTGCTGCTTGGCGCTGTCGGTGGGAATGTAGGCAATTCAAGATGGTATGATGTGGCACCTGATTTAAGACCTGAGGCCGGACTGCTTAAAATTCGTAAGGATTTGGGATTGTTTGCAAATATCAGACCTGCCTATTTATATAACGAATTAAAGGCGGCTTGCCCTTTGAAGGATGAGATTATCGGCGAAGGCTTTGATATGGTTATTATGCGTGAGCTTACAGGTGGCCTTTATTTTGGAGAAAGGCATACTACAGAAGTGGATGGCGTCATGACAGCAGTTGACACTCTTACATATAATGAGAATGAAATCAGAAGAATTGCAATCAAGGGCTTTGACATTGCCATGAAGAGACGTAAAAAGGTCACAAGCGTTGATAAGGCAAATGTTCTTGATTCTTCAAGGCTTTGGAGAAAGGTCGTGGCAGAGGTCGCTAAGGATTATCCGGAGGTTACTTTGGAAAATATGCTTGTTGATAACTGTGCTATGCAGCTGGTTATGAATCCGGGACAATTTGATGTCATTCTTACGGAAAATATGTTTGGCGATATTTTGTCAGACGAGGCAAGTATGATTACGGGGTCAATCGGTATGCTTTCCAGCGCAAGTTTAAATGAGACTAAGCTGGGACTTTATGAGCCAAGTCATGGTTCTGCGCCGGACATTGCAGGCTTAAATGTGGCTAATCCGATTGCAACGATTCTTAGCGCAGCTATGATGTTAAGATATTCTCTTGATCTTGATAAAGAGGCTGACGCGATTGAGGCGGCTGTGGCGCAGGTATTAAAGGAGGGCTACAGAACAGGCGATATTATGTCTGATGGAATGACAAAATGCTCGACGACTCAGATGGGGGATTTAATAGCCGGAAGAGTATAAAATTTGCAGCAAAATCTTAGATAATTATGATAGATAGGTAATTGCGAAACGCGTGTTTTGCAAAATATCCTTGTGCAATATGGATAAACCAACACAGGTACGCTTTCGCTGCCTGTCGCTCGCAGCGGTACATAACGCGCCAAAATACGGCGTGTAAGTACCGGCGGCTCCAAAGCATCCGCTTTTGGGTTTATCCATATTGCGCAAATAATGTTTTAATATCACGCGTTTCGCAAAAGCCTAAATTATGATAGAAAAAGGAAGGATACAAATTATGAAAAGTGATAATGTAAAAAAAGGTATGCAGCAGGCGCCGCACCGTTCGTTGTTTAACGCACTTGGATTTACGAAGGAAGAGATGGATAAGCCGCTGGTTGGTATTGTAAGTTCTTATAATGAGATTGTTCCGGGACATATGAATCTTGATAAGATTGTAAATGCAGTTAAACTCGGAGTTGCGGAGGCAGGCGGTGTGCCTGTCGTGTTCCCGGCTATTGCGGTATGCGACGGTATTGCTATGGGACATGTCGGTATGAAATATTCTCTTGTGACAAGGGATTTGATTGCGGATTCTACAGAGTGTATGGCGCTTGCACATCAATTTGATGCGCTTGTTATGGTTCCTAACTGTGATAAAAATGTGCCTGGACTTTTGATGGCAGCGGCAAGAATTAATGTTCCTACCGTATTTGTGAGCGGAGGTCCAATGCTTGCAGGCCGCGTTGGAGGCAGGAAGAGAAGCCTCTCATCAATGTTTGAGGCAGTGGGTTCATATGCGGCAGGACAGATGACAGAGGAGCAGGTTCGTGAGTATGAGGAAAAGGTATGTCCTACATGCGGTTCATGTTCAGGCATGTACACGGCAAACTCTATGAACTGCCTTACAGAGGCGCTTGGTATGGGACTTCGAGGAAACGGTACAATTCCCGCCGTATATTCTGACCGTATCAGGCTTGCAAAGCACGCAGGTATGGCAGTTATGGATATGCTTGAGAAAAATATACGTCCAAGAGATATTATGACAAAGGAAGCAATTCTTAATGCGTTGACAGTTGATATGGCGCTGGGATGCTCGACTAACAGTATGCTTCATCTTCCGGCTATTGCCCATGAAGTTGGATTTGACTTTGATATTAAATTTGCTAACGAAATCAGTGAGAAGACTCCAAATCTCTGCCACCTTGCACCGGCAGGCCCTACATATATGGAAGATTTGAACGAGGCAGGCGGCGTATATGCGGTTATGAAGGAGCTTTCAGAGCTTGGTTTGCTGCACGAGGAGTGTATTACTGTCACAGGCAGGACTGTGGGCGAGAATATTGCCAACGCAGTGAACTTAAATCCTGAGGTTATAAGACCATTGGATAATCCATATAGTAAAACAGGCGGTCTTGCAGTACTTTCAGGAAATCTCGCACCAGACGGAAGCGTTGTTAAGCGTTCTGCGGTAGTTGAGGAAATGATGGTACACGAGGGACCGGCAAGAGTATTTGACTGCGAGGAGGACGCGATAGCAGCTATCAAGGGCGGCAGGATTGTTGCAGGAGATGTTGTTGTTATACGTTATGAAGGACCTAAGGGCGGACCTGGTATGAGAGAAATGCTTAATCCTACTTCAGCTATCGCCGGAATGGGACTTGGCTCTACAGTTGCTCTTATCACAGACGGAAGATTTTCAGGCGCAAGCCGGGGAGCTTCAATAGGACACGTATCTCCTGAAGCTGCTGTGGGAGGTCCGATAGCGCTTGTCGAGGAAGGCGATATCATCAGTATCAATATTCCTGAATTAAGGCTTGAAATTAAGGTCTCTGATGAGGAATTGGCAGCAAGAAAGGCAAAGTGGCAGCCAAGAGAGCCGAAGGTTACAACCGGCTATTTGAAGAGATATGCCTCAATGGTTACATCAGGCAATAGAGGCGCTATACTGCAGCAGCCTGATAAATAGGAAAAATAAAGCTTGAGAATTAAGCAATAAATAGTATTGAAAGGATGAAAACCAATGAAGTTAAATGGTTCTGAGATAATTGTAGAATGTTTAAAAGAGCAGGGCGTAGACACAGTATTTGGCTATCCGGGCGGTGCTATCCT
Organism: uncultured Lachnospira sp.; assembly: GCA_964482965.1. Taxonomy (GTDB): domain Bacteria; phylum Bacillota; class Clostridia; order Lachnospirales; family Lachnospiraceae; genus Lachnospira. The sequence goes on along the minus strand of CAYZZP010000001.1, from coordinate 186,420 downwards.
GAACGTATATGACGCATTGTATAAACATTCTGATGAGATTACACATATACTTACATCACATGAGCAGGGAGCGTCCCATGCGGCGGACGGATATGCGAGAGCGACAGGCAAGGTAGGCGTATGCTTTGCAACGTCAGGTCCCGGAGCAACTAACCTTGTAACAGGAATTGCAACTGCTTATATGGATTCTGTACCGATGGTGGCGATTACCTGTAATGTAACTGTACCGCTTCTTGGAAAGGACAGTTTTCAGGAGATAGATATTACAGGTATAACAATGCCTATCACAAAGCACAACTTTATCATAAAGGATGTTAAAGAGCTTGCAGATGCCATAAGAAAAGCTTTTAGAATTGCAAAGGAAGGCAGACCGGGGCCTGTGCTTATTGACGTGACAAAGGATGCTACTGCAAATGAGTGCGATTATATCAAGGAGACTCCAAAGCCTATTGAGAGAAAGACTGATACAATCAGGGAAGAGAATGTAGAAACTGCAGTAGAGATGATTAAGAATGCAAAGAAGCCGTTTGTATTTGTGGGCGGAGGCGTAATTGCTTCTGAGGCTTCTGAAGAACTTAGAAAATTTGTGCGTAAAATTGACGCACCTGTTACGGATTCACTTATGGGTAAGGGTGCATTTGACGGCTCCGACGAGCTTTACACAGGAATGTTGGGTATGCATGGCACAAAGGCTTCTAATTTTGGCGTATCTGAATGTGATTTGCTTATCGCCATCGGAGCAAGATTTTCCGACAGAGTTACAGGAAATGCGGCTAAATTTGCGAAAAATGCGAAGGTGCTGCATTTTGATGTGGACGCTGCTGAGATTAATAAAAATATTAAGGCTGATGCAGCAATAGTAGGCGACGCTCTTGAAACCTTGAAGAGAGTAAATGCAAAGCTTGAACCTATGAGCCATACCGAATGGGTAGACCATGTTAAGGAACTTAAGGAAAAGTATCCTATGAGATACAACAGAGACTGTTTAAACGGTCCTCTCATTATGGAAAAAATCTATGGTATCACAAAGGGAGACGCTATTATAGTTACAGATGTAGGTCAGCACCAGATGTGGGCTGCACAGCACTACAAATATAAGAACCCTAGAACACTTCTCACATCCGGCGGACTTGGAACTATGGGATATGGACTTGGCGCAGCCATTGGAGCTAAGGTCGGACGTAAGGATAAAACTGTTATCAATATTGCCGGCGATGGATGTTTCAGAATGAATATGAACGAGCTTGCAACAGCCACACGTTACAATATTCCGATTATAGAGATTGTGTTTAACAACCACGTTCTTGGTATGGTACGCCAGTGGCAGGATTTGTTCTATGGACAGAGATATTCTGCGACAGTGCTTGACGACTGCACAGATTTTGTGAAGGTTGCCGAGGGTATGGGTGCAAAGGGTTACAGAGTAACGGATATTGATTCATTTGAAAATGCATTGAAGGAAGCTATAGAGCTTAATATTCCTTGCTTTATCGAGTGTGTGATTGACAGAGACGATAAGGTGTTTCCTATGGTTTCTCCGGGAAGCGCAATCTCAGAGGCATTTGACAGACAGGATTTAGATAAGAAAAATGCGCAGTAAAATGAAATTTGCATAAAATTTACAGCAAAAGGTTGTATTGACATATGTAATTTATTGTCATAAAATGGCTATTAATAGTAAGATTACTTCGTGACTTTACAGAGATAAAGCCCGATGGTTATTAAAAATGTGTTGCTAAGGCAACTAGGATTAGGAGGAAAAATATGGCAAGAGTTTATAACTTTAGCGCAGGTCCGGCAGTTTTACCGGAGGAGGTATTAAAGGAAGCAGCTGAGGAGATGCTGGATTACAAGGGCAGCGGTCAGTCTGTAATGGAGATGAGCCACCGTTCAAAGGTGTATGACGGCATTATCAAGGAGGCTGAGGCTGACTTGAGAGAGATTATGAACATTCCTGATAACTACAAGGTACTGTTCTTACAGGGCGGCGCTTCGCAGTTCTTTGCAGAGATTCCTATGAACATGATGAAGAATAAGAAGGCTGCATACATTATAACAGGACAATGGGCTAAGAAGGCATGGCAGGAAGCTAAGATTTACGGCGACGCTGTAGCTGTAGCTTCATCAGAGGATAAGACATATTCATACATACCTGATTGCTCAGACCTTGATATTCCGGAGGATGCAGATTATGTATATATTTGTGAGAACAACACAATTTATGGTACAAAATATAAGGAGCTTCCTAATACAAAGGGCAAGACTCTGGTAGCTGATGTTTCTTCATGCTTTTTATCAGAGCCTGTTGATGTGACAAAGTACGGCGTTATTTATGGCGGCGTTCAGAAGAATGTCGGTCCTGCGGGCGTTGTTATCGCCATTATCAGAGAGGATCTTATCACAGATGATGTTCTTCCGGGAACACCAACAATGCTTAAATGGAAGACGCAGGCTGACAACGATTCGCTCTACAATACTCCTCCATGTTATGCTATTTATATCTGCGGCAAGGTATTTAAGTGGATTAAGAAAATGGGCGGCCTTACAGCTATGAAGGAACACAATGAGAAGAAGGCTAAGATTCTTTACGATTTCCTTGACGAGAGCAAGATGTTTAAAGGAACTGTTGAGAAGAAAGACCGCTCTCTTATGAATGTTCCATTTGTAACAGGCGACAAAGACCTTGATGCTAAATTTGTTGAGGAAGCTACAAAGGCTGGTTTTGTAAACCTTAAGGGTCACAGAACGGTAGGCGGTATGAGAGCTTCTATCTATAATGCTATGCCGATCGAGGGCGTTGAGAAGCTTGTTGAGTTTATGAGAAACTTTGAAAAGGAGAATACAAAGTAATGATAAATGTTAATTGCTTAAATAATATTGCTTCTGTAGGTTTAGACTTATTTTCAGATAATTACAATGTGGACAGCAGCTTTGAGGACGCGCAGGCAGTTCTCGTAAGAAGCGCTAAAATGCACGATATGGAGCTTGGCGACAATCTTCTTGCAATAGCAAGAGCAGGTGCAGGCGTTAATAATATTCCTCTTGATAAGTGTGCTGATAAGGGTATTGTAGTATTTAATACTCCGGGCGCTAACGCAAACGCTGTTAAGGAACAGGTAATTGCAGCTATGCTTCTTGCTTCAAGAGACCTTTTGGGCGGCAATAAATGGGTCGCTGACAATAAGGCTGACGCTGATATTGCAAAATCAACGGAGAAGGCTAAGAAAGCATTTGCAGGACAGGAGATTAAGGGTAAGAAGCTCGGAGTTATCGGCCTTGGCGCTATCGGACAGCTCGTTGCCAACGCTGCAATCGCACTTGGTATGGAGGTTTACGGATATGACCCATATCTCTCTGTAAATGCTGCATGGAACCTTTCAAGTCAGGTTAAGCACATTGCAAATGTGGAGGATATCTATAAGGAGTGTAATTACATAACAGTCCATGTTCCTGCGCTTGACAGCACAAAGGGTATGATTAATAAGGCTGCATTTGATATGATGCAGGACGGAACGGTTATCATCAACTGTGCAAGAGACATTCTTGTTGACGAGGCTGCTATAGGCGAGGCATTGAAGTCAGGAAGAGTTAAGAAGTATGTTACAGACTTCCCTAACACAACAGTTGCTTCTATGGAGGGAGCTATTGTTCTTCCGCATCTCGGCGCGTCAACTGAAGAGGCTGAGGATAACTGTGCTGTAATGGCGGTTAAGGAGCTTCGCAACTACATTGAGAACGGTAACATTTTAAATTCAGTAAACTATCCCGCATGTGATATGGGCGTATGTCAGACAGCAGGCAGAGTTGCCGTATGCCACAAGAATGTTCCTGCTGTTATCAGCAAGATTACAACTGTTATGGGCGAGCTGGGAATCAACATCGAAGCTATGGCTAACAAGTCAAAGGGCGATTACGCATATTCGCTTATTGATATCTGCGACGCAGCAAATGATGATGTTGTTGCAAAGCTTGCAGCTATTGATGGCGTAATTAAGGTAAGAGTTGTAAAGTAATAAATAAATATAGTTCTTACTTTTTAAGAACATAGAGTTTACAAAAAATCGAGGCTTCTTTAGAGGACTCGATTTTTTGGTACTCTGTCTGTTTTACAGACGCGGTGTAAAATATTGTTTTACAGCGGAGGAAGGGGACAAGCATGAAATATAAAATCAGTGATTTGGCAAGGCTTCTGGATGTGTCTACCAACACAGTCAGGAGATACGAGGAACAGGGATATATTCAGTCTGACAGAGATGAAAGCAGCGGATACCGCTATTACAATGACGACAGCATTTTCGGCATTATAAGGGCGAAGCTTCTTAGAAAATACGGATTTAAGCATGAAGAGCTGCAGGAAATGGAAAAGTATGACATTTATCAGAAGATTGCCGCTTATGAACAGAGAATGAGCGATATGGATGAGCAGATTGCTTATATGACTTATTTGAGGCACCGTATAAAGGACGACTGCGTGCTTATGAAAAAGGCGTCGGAGTTGGATATAATATATGAGAAGGATTGTGTAGAGCAGATTTATGTGCTGTTCAAGGAGGGGACAAAATTGCTTTTAGAGCCGGAGAGACTTCAGAAAATACACGAATTTCTTTATGATGTCCCGGAGGTTCAGCAAATTTATATTATTCCGAAGGCAGAGCTGGATAAAGGAAATTTTTTGCTTTGCAGCGGTTGGGCGGTGAAGGCTGTGCATATGGAAAGGTATAATATAACAGAAAACCGGTACACAAGCCGATATTTAAAAAAGCGGTCTGTTATGGGGATTTCCAAGATTCCTATGAATCTTGAAAAATTGTGGGAATATTCAGGGGAAGAACTCAAAAATCTTATGATGGGAAAGCATTTGAAGTATATTCAGGAAAATAATATGAGGCTTGCCGGAGATGTTATAGGAATTGTGATAACGAAGGCTGTGGAAGACGGAAAAGATATGATTTATCTGCTTTTGAGCATACCTATAGAAAATATGTAAAAAATATGTGAAAAAAATGTGGATTTTTTGTATAAAATGACTTGACCTTGACATAGTGTCACACTTTAAAATTAGTTTTAAAAGGAGCAAAATGTTTCTTAAAAATAAAAAACGGAGGACGACACTATTATGGGAAGAAAAGGCAAAAAGTATCTTGGTTGTTTCTTGAGTGCGCTTATGCTGTTTATGGCATGTCTTGGAACAAATGCGCTGACAGGCGTATCTGCGGCAGATGAAAATTCAGGAGCAGATAAGGTAACCGTATGGGTTGTTGGCGACTCTACGGTAAGCAGCTTTACAGATAGTTACTATTATCCAAGATACGGCTGGGGAACACAGCTTTACAACTATTTTGATGAGACATTGCAGGTAAACAATCTCGCGCTTTCAGGAAGAAGCTCTAAGAGCTTTACAACAGAGGATAATTATCAGACGCTTCTTTCAGGTATGAAAAGCGGCGACTACTTATTAATCGGATTTGGACATAATGACGAGAAGGCAGAGACGGAGCGTTATACGAATCCAAACGGAGATTATACAACAGCAGGCTCGTTTGCAAACTCATTGTATGAGAATTATATTAAGCCTGCACAGGCAGCGGGAACTACAGTTATTCTCTGCACGCCGATTGTAAGAAGAACTAAAGATGGAGTATGGTCAAATAATGATCTTCACATAGTTGCAACTTCAGGTGAGTATGAAGGCGGAGATTATGCTGAGGCAATAAGAAAGCTTGGAAATGATTTGAATATTCCTGTAGTTGATATGACGGCTATGACAAAGGAACTCTATGATACATTGGGTGCAAGCGAAACATTATATCTGCACGCATGGACATCTTCAAAGGAAGGCAGTGTTGACAATACTCATACTAATATTTGGGGCGGAAAGTACAACGCATATCTTATTACACAGAAAATAAAAGAGTTAAATGTTGCGGGAATTGCAGAGCATATTATAACAGCAGAGGCTCCAACAAAGAGCGAGACTCTGGTATCTAATCCGAATTATGTAGAGCCAAATTATACGCCTGTTACAGGAGAGAGTACGCTTTACAGCAAGGCGGGTATCTGGAGTCCAAGCGCTTTCGGTGATTTGAGCGGAAATCCGACAACTGATAAGCATATTTTTGGCGGACAGGACGAAAACGGAAATATTCATATGGCGGTAACAGGCAACAAGGGTAAGATTGCTACAACAACAGACGGTATTATAATGTACTATTATAAGGTTCCGGCAGACAGCAGCTTTACATTGACAGCAAAGGTAACAGTTAATTCATATGATGTAAATGATCAGGTATCATTTGGTCTTATGGCAAGAGATGATATGTACCTTGACTATTATACAAAGGATACTCTGGGCGATTATGTGGCTGCAGGTCCTCTTAAGCTTAAAACAGGCGCATGGAACTGCTTCGCAAGAAAGGGCGGCGTGCTTACTCAGGGCGGTACTTGCACAAATGAAATTAAAGCCGGAGAGACATACAATTTAAAGATTCAGAGCAATTCGGACGGATATGCATGCACATTCGGCGATGAGGAGACAATCACAGGCGGCTTTGACTTTAAGCTTACAAGCATTGATTCTGAATATGTGTATGTTGGTATGTATGTTGCAAGAAATGCTGATGTTACTTTTTCTGATGTAAATCTTGTGATTGAACAGGATGAAGTTACTAACGATTCTGATGGCGGCAAGGACGACGGAGATGATGTTAAGCCGGATGATGGAAATACAGAAGGCGATACAACTGACGTCGACAATAACGGAAATCAGGGAGCTGCAACAGGCGACGCAACTAATATGGCTCCAATAGCGGTAATGATGATGTTAAGCGCTATGGTTATGGCAGCCGTATGCTTTTACGGGAAAAAGAGAAGAAGTTTTATTGAAAGATAATTTATTAGAAGACAGATTGGTGCGAAAGTACTGATTTTACGGAAAAATGTGCTGGTGTGTGAGGTTTTCATACATCAGCACATTTTTTCTTTATTTGGAGACAAAAACATGATATACTGTATAAAACGGTAAAGGAGCGGATTTTATGGCAATAATTAAACCATTTGTGTGCGTCAGACCTAATGAAAGGGTGGCTGACAGGGTGGCGGCGCTGCCGTATGATGTGTATAACAGGCAGGAGGCTTGCGGGGAGGTTAAGCGTGAGCCGCTGTCATTTCTTAGAATAGACAGAGCAGAGACTCAGTTTGACGAAAGCGTTGATACATATGCGCCAAAGGTATATGAGAAGGCAAAGGAAATGCTTGAGGCTGCCGTTGCTGACGGAACATTTATCACAGACGAGGAAAATGCGTATTACATATATGCGCTGACTATGGATGGAAGAACCCAGACCGGTATTGTGGCGTGCGCTTCTATTGACGATTATCAGAATAATGTTATAAAGAAGCACGAGAATACAAGAGCTGACAAGGAAGTGGACAGAATTACCCATGTAGATACCTGCAGCGCCCAGACAGGTCCTATATTTCTTGCGTACAGAGCCAACAGGGTTATAAGCGGATGTGTGGATACGGCTAAGAAATCTCCTGCCATATATGATTTTGTATCGCCGGACGGTATCCGTCATCAGGTATGGAAAATGTCTGAGCCGGAGTGCGTAGCTGCGGTGCAGAAGGCCTTTGGAGGTATTGATGCTATATATATTGCGGACGGACACCACAGGGCAGCATCTGCTGTAAAGGTAGGGCTTAAGCGAAGAGAGGCAAATCCGGCATATACGGGGGACGAGGAATTTAACTATTTTCTGTCGGTGCTTTTCCCTGATGAGGAGCTTATGATTTTGCCGTATAACAGAGTTGTAAAGGATTTAAACGGCTACACAGAGGATACATTTATGGCGGAAATAAAGAAAATGTTTGATGTGAGCCATAGTGATGTTCAGGTTATGCCGTCTGCAAAGTCCACGTTTGGCATGTATCTTGGCGGAAAATGGTATGAGCTGGCAGCGCACAGCGACATTTTGTCAGATGATCCTGTTGACGGGCTTGACGTGGCGGTGCTTCAAAATCATGTACTTAAACCGCTTTTGGGCATTGATGATCCTAAGACAGATAAAAGGATAGATTTTGTGGGCGGTATCAGAGGACTTGGAGAATTGGAGAAAAGATGTGCCACAGACTCAGTTTTGGCATTTTCTATGTATCCTACATCCATAGGAGAGCTTTTTGCGGTGGCTGACGCAGGGCTGCTTATGCCGCCGAAGTCAACGTGGTTTGAGCCGAAGTTAAGAAGCGGGCTGTTTATTCACAGGATATAGTGAATGAAAGCAGGTATAAGCAGGCTGGACTTGTTTGCTTATGCGAAGTTATTTATGGATAGAGGCGAATGTCGGGCTGAAAGTCCGGGAATGGAGGAAATACTATGTACCATGAAAAAGTTAATGTCGATATTGATTATGCCGCTCTGGGAGTGGAACATGACAACAGCAGGGCGACTATGACTATGTATATTAAGGACATTTTTCCGGAACACCAGAACAGTTTTAAAAGACCTGTGGTGATTATATGTCCGGGAGGCGGCTATGGACACCACTCTCCGAGAGAGGGAGAGCAGATTGCAATAAAGATGCTGGATTGCGGGTATAACGCTATTGTACTGCATTACAGCCTTCTTCCTAACCGCTATCCATGTGCTATGTATGAGCTGGCATACGCCGTTGATTATGCGAGAAAGCATGCAGCGCAGTGGGATGTTGATACTGAAAAAATAGTAGTTGCCGGATTTTCGGCAGGAGGACATATTGCTGCAAGCTTAGGAACTATGTATAAGGACAGGGAGTTTGAGGATTTTGTAAAAATACAGCTTGGAAGCGACAGCGAAGCTATTAAGCCAAATGGTATGCTTCTGGGTTATCCTGTCATTACATCAGGTACAAAGTCTCATCCGAGGTCATTTGAAAATCTGCTGGGTGAAAGACATGATGAACTTTTGGAGAGCGTATCGCTGGAGAAAAGAGTTACGCCTGATACTCCAAAGACATTTTTGTGGCATACATTTTCTGATGGCTCGGTTCCGGTAGAAAATTCACTGCTGTTCGCTTCGGCCCTCAGAGAGGCGGGAGTGCCTTTCGAGCTTCACATATTTCCGGAGGGCAACCATGGCTTGGGACTTGGCATAAAGGAGACGGATACTAAGGACGGAAATCATTACCAGCCTGACGTATATGTGTGGACAGAACTGTTCAGGGTGTGGATGAGACGGATATTTAATATTGAAGAATAATGGGAGGAATTATGAGCGGAAAATTATATAATTTAATGAATTGGCCGGATATAGAGGGCGTTGTGTACTCGGAGTGCGATGCGCCTTATGAATTGATGGGAGGACGTCTGTGCAAGGATGGTTTTTTAATTCAGGCATTTAGGCCGGATGCAGTTGAAATGTCAGTACAGGTAGAGGGAAGACAAAAGTCGTACCCTATGGAAAAGGTGGACGAGGCAGGATATTTTGCTGCGCTTATACCTGTTAAAAAGAAGGTTAAATATATGCTTACTGCCGAGAATGTGAAGGGAAAGAAGCAGACATATGACGATCCTTACGGTTATGAGGCCAAGTTAAATGAGGATGATATTAAGCGTTTTACAGCGGGAACATGTAAAAATGCTTATGAATTTATGGGAAGCCACGCTGTGGAAATTGACGGCGTTAAGGGTATGCAGTTTGCCGTATGGGCGCCAAATGCGGTGAGAGTAAGCGTTGTGGGCGATTTTAACAGATGGGACGGAAGAATATTGCAGATGAACAGGCTGGGAGACAGCGGGATATTCGTGCTGTTTGTGCCGGGGCTGGCGGCTGGCGTTCCTTACTGTTATGAGCTTAAGTTTAAAAACGGAATGATAGGAAAGAAGCTTGATCCATACAGCTGCGATACTGTATATGACAACGGGCAGGCGTCTGTAACTGACGCGCCTCTGGATTATCAGTGGAAGGACAAAAAATGGCGTCACAATCCGAAGGATAACTGTGCAGACGGCAAGGGTACGCCTATGTCTATATGCGAGATGACGCTTGAGGAGGGTACAGAGGAAGGTGCAGCGGACAAGGTCTGCAAAATGGGCTTTAATTATGTAAAACTGGCTTTAGGCTCACAGGAGGTTGTCGCTTACTATAGTATCAGCGGTGGAGCAAAGAAACTTCAAAAACTAGTTGATACATTTCATGGAAAAAATATAGGTGTGCTTGTGGACTGGCAGGCGGCGTATTTTGGCAACGACCGGCAGGGATTATCATATTTTGACGGTTCGCCTGAATATGAGATGAATGTGGTGAGGCTTGGAAGAAATCCTGAACCTAATGTCTCTACATTTGACTATGCAGTTTCACAGGTAAGAACATTTTTATATTCTAATCTGTGCTATCTGGCGGAAAAATTTCATATCGACGGAGTTGTAATCGACGAAGTGGCGTCAATGCTGTACTTGGATTATGGAAGAAGTGCAGGGGAGTGGATACCGAATATTTATGGCGGCAATGAAAATATTGCGGCGGAGGAATTTATAAAGGGGCTTAGAAAGCTCGCCGATAAGAGAAGCAATAAGCTGCTGCTTATAGCCCAGGAGAGCAGCGCTTGGCCTATGGTTACAGGTGATTTGGCGGACAATGGACTTGGCTTTGACTATAAGTTAAACGACGGCTGGAAGAAGGAAATTATACCGTTTATGGGGCAGGACCCGCTCTTTAGAAAGGGAATTTACGGAAAGCTTACATACAGTATTCTTTATCAGTACAGCGAGAATTTTATTCTTGACTATTCAAGGGTAAACGGAGTTTTCAAGGAGGGACTGAAGAATATTGTGCCAGGCTGTTCGGAGGACGGGCAGACGATAAAAGAAAATAAAACAGCCAATGTCAAAGCGGCGCTTGCGTATATGTACACTCATCCGGGCAAGAAGCTTGTGAATATTGCCGAGTGTGAGGGCTTGGAGGGGTATATTGCAGGGCTTAATAAGCTTTATATGAGTAACCCGGCTCTTTATGAGCAGGATGGTTTGTCCGACGGCTTTGAATGGATTGACAACGAGTCGGCGGAGGAGTCGGTGCTTGCGTATGTGAGAAGGGCTGATGACGGAACTGAGCTTATGGCAGTTATTAATTTTACGCCTGTGGAAAGACAGAATTTCAGGTTTGGTGTTACAAAGCCGGGAAAATATATTGAGAAATTTAATTCATCGCAAAACGGAGGCTTAAGCGCTGAGGCTGTCGGACAGACAGTGTATGAATCGGAAGATGAGCCGTACAGAGGCAGGGAGGAGAGCATAAGCGTAAATATCCCGTCTCTTGGAGCGGTTGTGTATGAATATGCTTCGTACTCAGATGTGGAACTTGAAATCCGGAGTGTAAAGAAAAATGCAGCGGCTGCAAAGAAGGCTGCCGAGGAGGAGGCAAGGCTTGCTGAGGAGTTGAAAGTACAGGCTGCTGAGCGGGTAAGGGCTGCAAAAGAGAATGAGGAGGCTGCAAAGAAGGCTGCGAAAGAGGCGGTTGAAACGCAGAAAAAGGCTGCAAAGAAGGCTGCCGAGGCTGAGGAAGCGAGCCGTAAAATCGACGAGGAGATGAAGAAAAAGCTCGATGAGTTAATGGGGAAAATATCAGTTAATAAAACGAGGAAATTTTAAATGAATAATTTGATGTATATTATGGCTGGTGCCACAACAGAGGAGGCAAAGGCATTTTTTACAATGGACAACCTTAAGGAGGTATTTAATCAGATAATAAGCTGGGGCTTAGATTTGATTATAGATATTATCATTGCTTTGATAATATGGAAGCTGGGAAAGGCTGCCGTTAAATGGTCTGTTCAGTTTTGCAATAAAGCGCTGGATAGAGCGGGAATTGACTTAGGCGTAAATAAATTTATCTGCTCTATTTTAAAATTCGGCATATATGCAGTGGTGATTATTATTATTCTGGACGTTATGGGAATACAGACGGCCTCGCTGATAGCTGTATTCGGTTCGGCGGCGCTGGCTATATCCATGTCGCTGCAGGGAAGCCTGTCAAATTTTGCGGGAGGTATTCTTATACTGATTTTCAAGCCTTTCAGAATAGGTGATTACATAGTCGTAGGTTCAAACGAGGGTACGGTTGTGTCTATAGAAATCCTTTACACTAAGTTAAAAACTGTAGATAATAAGGTTATTATGATGCCAAACGGCGCCCTGTCGAACTCAAACATAGTAAATGTGGGAGTTGAGGGAACGAGAAGGCTTGATATGCAGATAGGCATAAGCTATGGCAGCGACATTAAGCAGGCAAAGAGCGTTCTCAGAAGTATTCTTGAAAATTATCCGACTATAGATAAGACAAAGAATATAATAGTTATTGTCAAGGACTTAGACGCAAGCTGCGTAACGCTTGAGACAAGAGTGTGGGTGTCGCAGGCCGATTACTGGGATACAAGGTTTGAACTTTTAGAGATGTATAAAAGAGAGTTTGATGCAAATGGAATCGAGATACCGTTCAATCAGTTGGACGTGCATATGAGGCAGGATTGATGACGACGGGAAGTTTGATGCTGTGGATTATGAACCGCAAGATATAACAAGACTGTGAAAAAAGTAAAACGAGGAAAAGATTAATTACATACCTGATTTACTAAGTTAATCGGATATGGATTAGTTGCTTTTCCTCGTTTTATTATTGTTTTTTGTATTGTAATAGGGTGTTGAAACTGAAACTGCAAATCCATGTGAATTGCAGTTTTCATACTTTTTACTAAAATTTTACATAATTTGAACACAATTTCTCCGTAATATTAGTTGTGAAAAGGAGGTAGATAGTATGGCTGTTGAAGTTTTTAACAGGTGCGAGAAAAAATATCTGCTTAATGAGGAGCAGTATCGCAGGCTTGTGGGCAAACTGGGGGCGTATATGGATTATGATGTCTACAACAGCGATGGCAAGGTTTATAAGATTTGCAATATTTATTATGATACCGAAAATGATGAACTTATCAGGAGGTCTATTGAAAAACCCGTTTACAAAGAAAAGCTGAGAGTTAGAAGCTACGGAAAACCGGGCTTTGATGACAAAGTATTTGTGGAGATTAAGAAAAAATATAATGGAATTGTCAATAAAAGGCGCACAGCTATGCGGCTTAGAGACGCTTATGGATATTTGGATGGGGATCTTCTTGAGAATGATATAATAGAATACAATGCAGACGTTAATAGGCAGGTGCTTGATGAGATAGATTATTTTAAGAAAATTTACAAGCTGGTTCCAAAACTTTACTTAAGCTATGACAGAATTGCGTATTCAGGCAGGGAAGACAAAGGCTTTAGAGTGACCTTTGACACCAACATAACTACCAGAAGATATAATGTAAGGCTGGAGGAAGAAAGCTATGGAGAACAGTTGCTTCCCCCAAATGTTTATTTGATGGAAATTAAGATAAATGGTGCAGTTCCAATGTGGTTCACAAAAATTATATCAAAACTTAATATTTATCCGGTTTCGTTTTCAAAATACGGAACTGAATATATGAAAAGAGCTGCGGCTATGGCAGGCAGCGAAAATGTGATAGATGAACAGGAATCTGTGCGGGAATCAATAAATGGAACAGAGAAGAAGGCAATGAACGAAAAAGTTGAGAAAGTGCTTCAGGGAATTGCATAAAAGATAAATAATAGATGAGTTTCGCAATCAATAGACAAAAATAACATAAAAGGGAGAAAAAATTATGTTTGAATCAATATTTACAACAACAACAGACAACACCATTGAAATTGCATCAGCACTTTTGGGAGTCGGCGTTGCCCTTATTTTGGGAATTATAATCGGCGTGGCGTATATGTTTGCATGCAGAAAGGAAGGCTATGGAAAGAATTTTATTGTAGGTCTGGTGCTTCTGCCGGCGATAGTATCGGTTGTTATTCTTCTGATAGGAAGCAATGTGGCGAGAGCATTTTCTATGGCGGGAGCATTTGCGCTGGTAAGATTCAGAAGTGCGCCGGGAAATGCAAAGGATATATCTGTAGTATTTTTTGCAATGGCTGCGGGACTGGCATGCGGTCTTGGATATGTTACGTTTGCAGCGGTATTTGTGGTTATATTGGTGGCAGTGCTTTTGGTGCTTTCGACAACAGGCTTTGCGGAGAGTAACAGAGGCGTTAAGCAGCTTAAGGTTGTTATACCTGAGAATCTTAACTATACAAATGTATTTGACGAGGTATTTGAAAAATATGTATCAAAGTCAGAGCTGAAAAAGGTTAAAACTACCAATATGGGTACTATGTTTGAGCTTACTTATAATGTGATTGTCAAAAACGGCGCTGATGAAAAAGCGTTTATTGACGCTTTGAGAGTGCGCAACGGTAATCTCAATGTAATGCTGGGGCTGCTTGAAAGCGACACCAGCGTGCTTAATTAAGAAGTTTGCTATAAGACAGCCATATTATCAAACATTTTATAAAACAATCCTTAATTGAAGATTATTTTGACATTTATTTGTCCTCCAAATGTTTATATTTATAAAAAATGTAAGCATTTGGGGGACTTTTTTGTATAAAAATACTTGTTTTCTTGGGAGAATTATTATATCATAGAAACATATAGGAAAAGGACGTGAGGAATATGGTAGATAACAATACTCAGTTTTTTAGAACACAACCGGAAAAGACAATTTCAGTAGAAGGTATATTAGAGCAGGTTTATCTTGCGCTTAAGGAGAAGGGATATAACCCTGTTAATCAGATAGTGGGATATATTATGTCAGGCGATCCTACATATATTACAAGCCATAACAATGCACGAAGCCTTATTATGAAGGTTGAGAGAGACGAGCTTGTGGAAGAGGTTATAAAGTATTTTATTGCCGGAAAGGGTTTGTAGGGAAAGTTATTACAGTATTATTGTATGAAAAGCTATTGTAATATTATGGAAGAATTATAAGAAAAGGATTTTTTAATGCGAGCGATTGGACTTGATTATGGAACTAAGACCGTAGGGGTTGCGGTTAGTGATGCTTTGGGCATTACGGCGCAGGGCATAGAGACTATAACCCGTAAGGAGAGCAATAAGCTGCGCCAGACTCTTGCAAGGATTGAGGAGATTATTGCGGAAAATGAGGTGGACACTATTGTGGTTGGTCTGCCTAAGAATATGGACAATACTATTGGTGAAAGAGCAGAGGATTGTCGGGAATTTGCTGATAAATTGGAAAGAAGAACAGGACTGCCGGTGGTTATGTGGGACGAAAGGCTTACTACGGTTGCCGCAGATAAAGTGCTTCAGGAGACAGGCGTAAGGCGGGAGAACAGGAAGGCTGTAATAGATAAGATTGCAGCCGTTTTTATACTGCAAGGATATCTTGATTATGTTGCTATGCAAAAACAGGAATAAATGTATATAGGAGTGTTATATGGAAAAACTTACATTTATAACAGAGGAAAATGAACAGTTAGATTTTTATATTATTGAAGAAACCAGAGTGAATGGGACAGACTATCTTCTGGTTACGGATTCTGACGATGAGTCCGATGAGGAAGCCGGAGCTTATATTATGAAGGATACTTCTGAGTCCGGTGAGCCGGAAGCTGTATATGAATTTGTTGAGGACGAGACAGAATTTGAAAGCGTAAGCAAAATATTTGAAACTTTGCTTGAAGACAGTGACATTGAGCTGGAATAACAGCTTGAATATATATCTTTATATTATAGAAGAGGTGTTAAATGAAAAAAGAGAATAGCGGTTCTGTTAAGGTTATTCCATTGGGAGGACTTGAACAGATAGGAATGAATATTACTGCCATCCAGTATGATGACAGTATTGTTGTTGTGGACTGCGGACTGTCATTTCCTGAGGAGGAAATGCTTGGTATTGACCTTGTAATACCGGATGTTACTTATCTTAAGGAGAATCTTGACAAGGTAAAGGGCTTTGTTATTACACATGGACATGAGGACCATATAGGCGCCATACCATATGTCCTCAAAGATGTAAATGTGCCTGTTTACGCTACAAAGCTCACAATGGGACTTATTGATTCAAAGCTCAAAGAGCATGAGATGACGAAAAGCGTTAAGAAAAAAGTTGTTAAATACGGACAGGTTATAACACTTGGAGATTTTAAGGTTGAATTTATCCGTACAAACCATAGTATTGCGGATGCGGCGGCGCTGGCAATCACATGCCCTGCGGGAACTATAATTCACACGGGAGACTTTAAGGTAGATTATACTCCTGTATATGGAGAGCCTATCGACCTCCAGAGGCTTGGAGAGCTTGGAAAGAGAGGCGTGCTTGCCCTTATGTGCGACAGCACCAATGCGCTCAGACCTGGATTTACCATGTCAGAGAGAACTGTTGGAACTACATTTGACAAAATATTTTCCGACAATAAGAACAGCAGACTTATTATAGCTACGTTTGCTTCAAATGTAGACAGAGTGCAGCAGATTATCAATTCTGCGGTTAAATATGACAGAAAGGTCTGCGTAGAGGGAAGAAGTATGGTCAATATCATAGAGGTTGCGGAGGAGCTTAATTATCTTAAGATTCCGGACGGCACTCTGATAGAGACTGAGGAAATGAAAAACTATACGCCGGAGCAGATTGTTCTTATTACAACAGGAAGTCAGGGAGAATCTATGGCAGCGCTTTCGAGAATGGCGGCTTCACTGCACAGGAAGGTGTCAATACAGCCGGGTGACTGCGTTGTATTTTCATCAACTCCAATTCCGGGAAATGAAAAATCAGTTGCGAAGGTTATCAACGAGCTTGGTATGAAGGGCGCAAAGGTTATATTTCAGGATACGCATGTTTCAGGACATGCCTGCCAGGAGGAAATTAAGCTGCTTTATTCACTTATCAAGCCTAAATATTCTATTCCTGTTCATGGAGAGTACAGGCATTTGGTTGCACAGAAGGAAGTTGTTATGTCGCTGGGATATGACAAGGAAGATGTTATTATTGCAAAATCCGGCGACGTAATTGAACTGAACGATGAGTGCGCGCAGATAGTCGACCATGTTCAAACCGGCGCAATCCTTGTTGATGGACTTGGCGTAGGAGACGTAGGAAATATTGTACTTCGTGATAGACAAAATCTGGCTGAAAATGGTATTATAATAGTTGTTCTTACTCTTGAAAAGTACACGGGACAGCTTGTGGCCGGCCCTGATATTGTAACAAGAGGTTTTGTGTATGTAAGAGAAGCAGAAGAACTATTAGACGAAGCTAAGGCGGTAATATGGGATTCTGTTCAGGGCTGCATGGATAAAAATGTTACCGATTGGAGCAAAATTAAGAACACAATTAAGGATGATTTGAGCGAGTACCTCTGGAAGAGAATGAAGAGAAATCCGGTTATTCTTCCGATTATTATGGAAGCCCAGCTTTAATGAGGCGCTGCAGAGAGAGGGTTGCGTATGAGCAGAATAGAACAACTGAAAAATGAGCTTGCTGTTGCTGTGCGTGAGAGTGATGAATATAAGGAATACAGAGAGCTGGCGGATTATATAAGCAGATATCCTGATTTGAAAAGGCAGGTTGATGAGCTGCGTCGGGAAAATTTCTACTATCAGACATCAGATGATATAGAGGACCCGATAGGAGCGACGGTGCAATTAGATGAAAGATTTGCAGACATAAGACGGCAGCCTATGGTAAACCGGTATCTTTCAGCAGAAATGTGCATGTGCAGAATGGTGCAGGACATATGTATGGCGATAGTGGGTGCTATTGATTTTGATATGGATTTTCTGAATTGAAGCAGCGCATTGCAGGGCAATGTTCTTAAAATGGAGGCATAATATGGGTGAGAAAAAACCAAGAGTAGGCGTTACTATAGCAGTTGATATAGTTCTTGTGCTTATAGCAGCGCTGGTGATGTTTTGGGCTGGAAGCAAAGCATATACCTTCGGACATAGCATATTTGATGAACAGTCTGTAGATACGGCTGCAAATGCGAGGGAAACCGAGGTTACCATACCGGAAAATGTGTCTGCCAGCCAGCTTGCGAAGATTATGTATGAAAAAGGTCTTACAAAAGATCAGAATATATTCTATTTTCAAGTGAAGCTGTCTGAATACGATGGCAAATTTATTGCGGGAACATATACGCTTAATACATCTATGAAGCCTACTGAGATTATGAAGATTTTGGCTACGAAAGGAAAAAGTAACTGATGATTGTTGATCCAAGAATAGTTTCATATATTAATTCTCTGGATACAGGCAATTCTGACATTTGTAACTTAATAGAAAAAGAGGCGCTTGCTGACAATGTGCCGATTATAAGGAAAGAGATGGGTAACCTGCTGAAGGTGCTTATTGCATTGAAACAGCCTTCAAGTATATTGGAGGTGGGTACGGCGGTAGGTTACTCATCTATTCTTATGAGTGAAAATATGCCTCAGGATTGCACTATTACAACTATAGAGAATTATGACAAGAGAATACCGGTGGCGAGAGAAAATTTTAAACGCGCCGGCAAGGAAAATGTAATAAAGCTTTTGGAGGGCGACGCCGCAGAGGTGTTGAAAGAACTTACGGGCAGTTATGATATGATATTTATGGATGCGGCTAAGGGGCAGTACATAAGCTTTTTGCCGGATATACTAAGACTGCTGTCAAAGGGAGGACTGCTCATATCTGATAACGTGCTTCAGGAGGGGGAAATTGTCCAGTCCCGCTATGGCGTTACAAGGCGGAACAGAACGATACATTCCAGAATGAGGGAGTATATATATGTTCTGACACATTCTGAGGAGCTTGTGACTAGCGTGGTACCTATTGGAGACGGGATAACTCTCAGTGTGAAGCGGTAGCGTTTGAGTTATAAAATATGAAAAAAGGAGACTGAACATGGCTAAGAAAGCATATAATGGAAGAGAGATAGAGCTTCTTATACCTGCCGGCAGTCTTGAGGTTTTAAAGACGGCGGTGGTGTTTGGAGCAGACGCGGTTTATATTGGCGGCGAGGCGTTTGGACTGAGGGCTAAAGCGAAAAATTTCAGCCTTGAGGATATGAAGGAGGGGGTTGAGTTTGCCCATAAAAGAGGCGTAAAGGTATATGTTACTGCGAATATTCTTGCGCATAACTATGATTTGGATGGAGCGAGACAGTATTTTACGGAGCTTAAGGAAATAGGACCGGACGCCCTTATTATATCTGATCCGGGAATGTTTACCATCGCTAAGGAGGTTATGCCGGAGACGGATATACACATAAGTACCCAGGCTAACAATACCAACTATATGACATATCAGTTCTGGTGGAAGCAGGGGGCGAAGCGCGTGGTTACGGCAAGGGAGCTTTCGCTGAATGAAATAGGGCAGATAAGAAGAAATATACCTGATGAAATGGAGATAGAGACATTTATACATGGTGCTATGTGCATTTCTTACTCGGGAAGGTGTCTTTTGAGCAGCTTTATGGCAGGCAGGGACGCAAACCGCGGAGCATGTACTCACCCATGCCGCTGGAAATATGCGGTTGTGGAGGAGAGCAGACCGGGAGAGTATATGCCTGTATATGAAAATGAGCGAGGCACATATATTTTCAATTCTAAGGATTTGTGTATGATTGAACATATTCCTGAAATGATTGAGGCGGGAATTGACAGCTTTAAGGTTGAGGGCAGAATGAAAACTGCGCTTTATGTGGCTACGGTGGCGAGAACCTACAGACTTGCCATAGATGAATTTTTGGAAAGCCCGGAGCTTTATAAGAGCAGGCTTCCATTTTACAAATCAGAAATTTCAAAATGCACATATAGGCAGTACACCACGGGATTTTTCTTCGGCAAGCCCGACGAGAATACGCAGATATATGATTCTAACACATATGTGAAGGAATACACCTATCTTGGCATTGTGGACGGGGCTAATGATGAAGGGCTTTACCACATTGAGCAGAGAAACAAGTTTAGCGTGGGAGAGACTATTGAGGTTATGAAGCCTGACGGAACAAATCTTGAGGCGGTTGTTAAAGTCATAAAGGACGAGGACGGAAACTCTGCGGACAGCGCGCCGCACCCTAAGCAGCAGCTATATATAGACTTGGGAGTGGAGTTGTCTAAGTACGACATTTTGAGAAGAAAAGAAGATTAGGAAAAGCAATAAAAGGCACTTCGGCACATAATATATATAAAATATGTGTCTGGGGTGCCTTTTTTGAAAGCATTTGATAAGCCACTTTCGGCTGCAGAGGAAAAGGAAATGCTACGCCGCTTGGAGCAGGGGGACATTGAAGCAAGAAACGTGCTGATTGAAAAAAATATGAGGCTTGTAGCGCATATGACGAGAAAATATGTCACAGCAGACAGGGAGATAGAGGATTTGATATCAGTAGGCACAATAGGTCTTATAAAGGCGATTAACTCATTTAAGCCTGACAAAAATATAAGGCTTGCAACCTATGCGGCAAAATGTATCGACAATGAGATACTGATGATGCTGAGGGCTGAAAAGAAAAAAATGAACGAGGTGTCTATATATGAGCCTGTAGGCAAGGACAAAGAGGGAAATGAGATAAGCATTATAGACGTGGTTGGCGAGGAACAAGTAGACGTTGTGGAAGAATGTATACGGGACCAGCGCATAAAGTGTCTTAAAAAAAATATGAATGAAGTGCTGACAAAACGCGAAAAAATGATTATTATTAACAGGTATGGACTGGGAGATAAGGAAGAAATGACGCAGAATGATTTAGCGCAGAAGCTGGGAATAAGCAGAAGCTATGTCAGCAGAATTGAGAAAAAGGCCTTAAGTAAGCTTAAAAATATGTTGGAGTCCAATCAGTTGTAGGTTGGGCGGCAATATATGGCATATGGCAGGACGGTTCGTGCAGTATGCGGCCAAAAGCCGGCAAAGGCAGGAGCCGGAGGCCTGAGAGAGTAAACTGAGGGCTGATAAATATAGAAAAGGAGCAGGCGATAAAATGACTGAAAATAATATCAAAAAAAGAATTGAGCAGGTAAGAGACATTATGGTGCAGAGCGGAATTGACGTGTATCTGGTCTGCACAGGAGATTATCATATGTCTGAATATGCAGGAGAATACTTTGGGGAGAGAAAATATTTGTCAGGCTTTACCGGCTCTGCCGGAAATCTGGTGATTACTATGGAAAAGGCATCGCTTTTTACAGACGGAAGATATTTTGTGCAGGCTGAAAAGGAGCTTGAGGGAACCGGGATAGAGCTTATGCGCATTGGCTGCGAGGGAGTGCCGGATATTATGGACTATTGCGTGGACTCTGTTCCAAACAGAGGAAGGCTTGGCATGGACGGAAGAACTGTATCGGCGAGAATGGGCTTGGAGCTTGAAAGGGCTTTGACAAAAAAGCAGGCGGTGACGGACTGCGGTTTTAATGCGGCGGAAAAAATGTGGATTAACAGACCGGAATTTCCTATGAGCAAGGCTTATGAGCTTGTAGTCGGCGAGGAGTGCGACAGTAAACTTGAAAGAGTTAGGGAAGCTATGAGGGAGGCAGGAGCTGACTGCCATGTTATTGCAAGCCTTGACGATATTTGCTGGCTTTTCAATATAAGAGGAGCCGACGTGGCATGCAATCCTGTTGTTATGAGCTATGCTCTTATTACTGAAAATGAGGCGAGGCTCTATGCGGACGCAGAGAGATTTGATAAGAAATTGATTGAAAAATTACAACTAAAAGGTGTTGAAATAACGGCTTATAATAAAATATACGAGGATTGTAAAGCAATGGACAACAATCTGACAATATTGCTTGATAGCCGCAGGGTAAATTACACTCTGTATAAATCAATTCAACAATTTAAAGTTGTCGATAAAACAAATCCTACGGTGTACATGAAGGCTGTAAAAAATGAGAAAGAAATTGCTAATCTCAAAGCGGTTCATATTGAGGACGGACTGGCGGTCACCAGATTTATTTATTGGATAAAAAAGCAGGCGGCAGCTGGAGAAAAAATATATACGGAGGCTGAGGCAGCGGAGTATCTTGACGGCTTGAGGACGGAGATTAGGGATTATATTGAACTTAGTTTTGATACTATATGTGCTTATGGAGCTAATGCTGCAATGATGCATTATCATGCTGGGAAAGACAGCAGCGGTATTAAACCGGAGGGCATGCTGCTGGTGGATTCCGGCGGACAATATTTGCGTGGAACTACAGATGTTACAAGAACATTTGCGCTGGGGAGGGTTACGGAGCAGATGAAAAGACATTATACGCTTACTCTTAAAGGTATGCTGGCTCTGGCGGACGCACATTTTCTTAAGGGCTGCTCAGGATATAGCCTTGATGTGCTGGCAAGGCAGTATCTTTGGGAGGAGGGGATTGATTACAGGTGCGGCACAGGACATGGCGTAGGATATTTGCTGAATGTCCATGAGGCGCCAAACGGTTTTCGGTGGAAATATGTGCCAGGAGTCCACGAATGGAGCGCACTTGAGGCAGGAATGGTTACCTCGGATGAGCCTGGCGTATATATTGACGGAGAGTATGGCATCAGAATAGAAAATGAAATACTCTGCGTGGAGGACAAGACTAACGAATACGGCACATTTCTCAAATTTGAAATGCTGACCTGCGTACCGTTTGACAGGGAGCTTATAAATTTAGATTTACTTGAAAATAAAGACAAAGAAAGATTGAATAGGTACAATCAATGGGTGTATAATAATTTAAAGGATAGGCTTGCGGGCGAAGAACTGGAATTTTTGAAATATGAGACTGAGGAAATTGAGATATGAGTGATAGTAAACGTAGAAAAGCGCTTGCAGTGTGCATTGTGGGAATTGTGGTGTGCATGCTGGTTATTGCGGGAATGTTGGGCAACAGGCATGTCAATCTGGCAGATTATGTGACGTTTGAATACAAGGGCTGCAACGGGTACGCAGAGGTTGTATGCAATGTGGACAAAGACAAGCTTTATGAGGATTTGGCGGCAAATGAAAAGGATATGGAAAAGCTGCAGATGTATAGAAAATTTGCTGATTCCGTGAAGGCGGAGACTGCTCAGTCAGATATTGCAAACGGCGATAAAATATATGTCACGGTGAGCTGTGATGATGAGACTGCGGAGCTTGTGGGACTTAAAATAGGCAATAAAAGTTTTACGGTCAGAGCTGCAGGCATAAGCGAAGGCAGGAAAATAGATTTGTTTGAAAATGTAGAAGTAATCTTTGCAGGTATAAGTCCGGAGGCTTATGTTGTTGTGAAAAATAACTGGAGCGAGGATTATCTGAGGCTGTTGGAATTTAAGGCTGACAAAAGCAGCGGAATTGTGGTGGGAGACACAGTTAAAATAAGCTGCAGCGCTACAAAACAGGATTTGGCAAGAAGAGGCTATGCGGTGGAAGGATGTGAGGCTGATTATAAAGCTGATGGTCTCAGTTCATATGTGGAAAGCAGCGACAAGGTGGACAAAGAGCAGCTCGGAACTATGGATGATGAGCTTAAGGCTGCTATTGAGAGGCTTACGGAGGACAAGACCTTTAGAATACTTTACAAGGCGACTAATGATGAGAAATATCTTCGGCAGCTAAACGACGAAAAGGCTGAAAACATTAACCTTGAAAAGATAGTATTCCTCAAAAGAAAAAGCACTGCCGACGGCGGCATGGATAATTATATTTATTTTATATACAGCGCCGACGTGTCAAATTCTTCTGAAACTGTAAAATTATATTTTGGCTTTGAATTTTCACAGGGCTATGTGACAGTGGAGGGCAAGTTTGAAATTTTAAAGGATGAAATTGAGCAGAGATACACCTGCAGCGCCGATGGCGACGCTATTTACGAGGATTTGGTCGGAAGCAAGCTGGAGAATTATAACATTCAAAATCTGACAAAATAACAGTTATATTTTAAGTTTTATAAAATGAAAATTAAAAATTTTGTAAAACTTTTAGAAAAATATCATTTTTTCATTTACATTAGTTTATAAATGTGATATTATTACTCATAAGATAGGATAGGGAGGATTGTATCTGTGAATTTCCGAAAAAAAGTAAGATTGGGAGATATCCTGATTCAGAAAAACATAATAACCCCTGAACAGCTTCAAAAAGCTCTTGAGGAGCAGAAAAAGAAAACCGGTGTAATGCTTGGAGAGCTTTTGGTTCAGATGGGATATGCCGAACAGCGCCAGATTAATGATGCGCTCTGTGAGCATTTGAATATTGAATTTGTTGATATGTTCACATTTGAACCGGCAGAGAGAGTTATGTCGCTTTTGGACGAGGAAATCATGCGTAAATATACTCTGGTGCCTATGGACTTTGATAAGAACAATGCCGGAGTGCTTAAGGTTGCCATGTCTGATCCTATGAACATTCTCGCTATGGATGATGTTAATATCATCACCGGACGCCAGGTTCAGCCTTATTTGGCAGATTCCTCTGCTATCAGGGCGTATCTTGACCGGCGATATGGCAAAAAGCAGGCGCAGAATATTGCAGAGCTTTACAAAAAGGAGCAGGGCGTCGCTGAAGAGTCGGCAGAGGAGAAGGCTCGTAAAGAGGATATTGAGAATGCTCCTATCGTACAGCTTGTTAATAATATTATTGAGCAGGCAGTGCGGGACAGAGCCAGTGATATACATATCGAACCGTTTGAGTATTTTGTTAAAGTCAGGTATCGTGTGGACGGAAGCTTAAGAGAGATTATGACATATGAAAAGTCGCTGTTTGGTGCGCTTATAACAAGACTTAAGATTATGTCAGGCATGGATATATCAGAAAAGAGAAAGCCGCAGGACGGACGTATTACCACCTATGTTGACAACAGGGAGTACGATATCCGAGTTTCCAATCTTCCTACAGTGTATGGCGAAAAGGTCGTTATGCGACTTGCTTCAAAAGAGGGCTTTAGAAGAGACAAGAGTGAGCTTGGACTTCAGCCGGACGACTTGAAAAGATTTAATGCGATTCTTAAGAACCCGCATGGAATTATTCTTGTAACAGGACCTACAGGAAGCGGTAAGTCTACGACGCTTTATACGGCGCTCAGTTCGCTGAACAGCGAGGACGTTAATATTATTACCGTCGAGGACCCTGTAGAGGCAAATATTGATGGTATCAATCAGGTTATGGTTAATAATAAAGCGGATATGACGTTTGCTAATGCGCTTCGTTCTATTTTGCGACAAGATCCGGATATAATTATGATAGGTGAGATCCGAGATGCGGAGACAGCGGAGATTGCGGTTAGAGCGTCTATCACAGGACACTTGGTTGTAAGTACGCTGCATACTAACAGCACAGCAAGTTCCATTGCACGATTGAGAGATATGGGTATCGAGTCATATCTTATATCCGATTCACTTGTTGGCGTTATCGCCCAGCGGCTTGTAAGACGTTTGTGCGAGTGCAAGAAGGCGAAGGAGGCAAGCGATGAGGAAAAGCTTATGCTTGGATTTGAAACGTCGCAGCCGCTGACAATTTACGAGCCATGCGGATGTAAGCTTTGCGGTAATTCGGGATATAAGGGACGAATTGGTATATACGAGATTATGACAGTAACGTCAAGCGTAAGAAAACTTATATCAAGAGGCGCGGAGCCTGACGATATAAAGGAGGCAGCACAGAAAGAGGGAATGCATACCCTTAAAGACGCCGCTGCTGTATATGTTCTGAACGGTACAACCTCCGTTGCAGAAATGATAAGAGCTACATATGAGGCTGAGTAGTGCAGGCTGATTGAAAAATGCAGATTATAGAATTTAAAAATATTAAAAAATATTAAGAATTCGGATGGGGTTATATGGTTACAATAGAACAATTATTACAAATTGCAAGGGAGATGCAGGCTTCAGATATTCATCTTACAGTAGGTCTGCCGCCAAGAGTGAGAGTAAACGGAGAACTTATGAATCTCAACTATCCAAAGCTTATGAGCGCTGATGTTGAGAAACTTGTTCTTCCCACAATGAACCAGCAGCAGTCGGAAACATACAATAAAAATGGTGAGATTGACTATTCTTTCTCGGTTCCGTCGGTTGGACGATACAGAGTTAATGCTTTCAGGCAGAGAGGAACGCTCGCATGTGCCATGAGAGCTGTAGCAACAGAGATACCGGACCCGGAGGTGCTTGGAGTTCCACAGTCGGTTATCGACCTGTATGCAAGAAAGAGAGGGCTTGTATTAGTAACAGGACCTACAGGAAGCGGTAAGTCTACAACGCTTGCATCAATTATCAACAGAATAAATCAGAACCGTAATGCACATGTAATTACGCTGGAGGATCCTATCGAGTATCTGCACAGCCATAAGAGGGCTATGATTAATCAGAGAGAAATAGGACTTGATACCAATTCTTATGCGGCGGCGCTTAGAGCGGCCCTTCGAGAAGACCCTGATGTTATTCTTGTGGGAGAGATGAGAGACCTTGAGACTATTTCTACAGCTATTACGGCTGCGGAGACAGGCCATTTGGTATTTTCTACATTACATACAATAGGTGCAGCGGCGACTATCGACCGTATTATTGACGTATTTCCGCCTCATCAGCAGCAGCAGATACGGTTTCAGCTTGCGGTGGTTTTGGAAGCGGTTATATCCCAGCAGCTTCTGCCGAGAATTGACAGACCGGGACGGGTTGCAGCCTTTGAGGTATTACATGGTTCAGTATCTGTCAAGAATCTTATCAGAGAGGGAAAGACTTATCAGATACCTGCGTTTATGCAGACCAGCAAGAAGGAAGGTATGATAACTATGGATGACGCCCTTATTGACCTTTACAGGCAGGGAGCGATTTCATACGAGGACGCTGTTGGATTTGCACAGGATATGACTTATGTCGGCAAGAGACTTGGCTTTTAAGTAAGAGGGCCGTTCAGTATATAATTATATGGAGGTTGCATAATGGCTACATTCGGGTATGAGGCGCTGGCGCCAAATGGTAAAGTAAAAAAAGCATCCCTATCGGCTGACAGCAGAGATGATGCGATTAGGAAAATCAAAGAAAACGGATTGACAATTATATCTGTTGAAGAGCAGAGCGCTCTGCAGAAGGATATCGAGCTTCCGAT
This sequence comes from uncultured Lachnospira sp., assembly GCA_964482965.1. Classification (GTDB taxonomy): domain Bacteria; phylum Bacillota; class Clostridia; order Lachnospirales; family Lachnospiraceae; genus Lachnospira. The sequence goes on along the minus strand of CAYZZP010000001.1, from coordinate 159,447 downwards.
GTTCAAGAAGAAGGTATCGGAGAGAGACCTGAGTGTATTCTGCAGGCAGTTCTCCAGTCTTATGAAAGCCGGAGTAAGTATTATCAATTCACTTGAAATGCTTGTGGAGCAGACGGAGAACAAGAGACTAAAAACAGCGCTTCTTAATACATTGAGCAATGTTGAAAAGGGTGAAAACCTTGCAAACGCCATGAAAATGAGCGGAGACGCATTTCCACCGCTGCTTATCAGTATGATTGCCGCAGGTGAGGCTTCCGGAAGTTTGGAGAAATCTATCGACAGAATGGGCGAGCAGTTTGAGAAGAATGCTAAGCTTAAGGGACTTGTGAAAAAGGCAATGATGTATCCTATCGTTCTTTCCGTAGTAGCCGTAGGCGTAGTAGTAGTATTGATGGTTATGGTCATTCCTAACTTTGTATCTATGTTTGAAGATTTGGGAACAGATTTGCCGTTTATGACTAAGGCGGTTATGGCTTTGAGTGATGCAATTATCAGTTACTGGTACATATTTATAGCAGTTATAGTCGCTATAGTGGTGGCATATAAGATGTTTGTAAGTACTGATAACGGAAGACATGTGGTAGATAATATTGTGCTTAAGATTCCGGTTATAGGAAATCTTGTTCAGAAGCAGGCATGCGCAAGTTTTTCAAGAACACTTAGTACACTGCTTCAGGCAGGTATGCCTGTTATTGATTCTATTCATACGGTCGCAGGCACTATGAGCAACGTGCATTTTAAAGATGCGCTTCTTAAGGCTATGGACGGTGTAGCGCTCGGTCTTTCACTGTCAAGCCAGCTTAAGGCGTCCGGCAGATTTCCGGCCATGGTTGTTCATATGACAAATATTGGCGAGGAGACAGGTAACATTGAGGAAATGCTTACAAACGTGGCTAAGTATTATGATGAAGAGGTTGAGCTTACAACCCAGTCCATGACATCTCTTATGGAACCGATAATCATCGTAGTAATGGCAGCTATTGTGTGCGTAATTATCGCAGCGGTATATGGTCCGATGATTACAATGTACAACGCATTGGGATAATCAATTTGGTATAATTCCTCCAGCGTCGGATTTAGCCGGTTCGAGCTAAGGAATTTATATAAATATTAAAGAAAAGGGAGATATTATCATGAAAAGAGATCAAAAATCAAACAACAAAGGTTTCTCACTTGTTGAGTTAATCGTAGTTATTGCCATTATGGCAGTTCTTATGGGCGTTTTAGCACCAACACTTATTGGTAATGTTGAGAAATCAAGAGAGTCAACAGATCTTCAGAACCTTGACACAATCAAGAGCGCTGTTACAACAGCTATGAATCAGGAGAATGTTGCTAAGTTACATGGTGGTAATGCACAGACTGTTACACTGAAGACAGATGGAACAAACAAGCTTGATGAAGCTACTGATTTTGCAAAGGCTCTTCAGGCTGAGCTTGATGAGACGCTTACAACAAA
>CAYZZP010000001.1:144562-157888 GCA_964482965.1 uncultured Lachnospira sp. | reverse complement strand
TACATACGACTTTATTTAACAGGTGAATGATTATGCAAGCTGAGAATTTCCTGTACATCATTATATTCCTATACGGTATTATTATAGGCAGTTTTTTGAATGTACTTATATACAGGATACCTGAAAAAGAGAATATAGCTACAAAGAGATCTCATTGCATGGCATGCGGTCATAAGCTCCAGTGGTACGATTTAGTGCCGCTGGCAAGCTATATGACGCTGCGCGGAAAATGCAGATACTGCAAGGCGGAGATATCAGTGCAATATCCGTTGGTTGAGGGACTTAACGGACTCGGCTATGTGCTAATATTTGCGGTGAATGGGTTTTCTTGGCTTAGCATATTATTCAGTCTGACTTATTCAATATTTATAGTTATATCAGTTATAGACTGGAGAACTTATGAGATACCATTTTCTCTTAATGTGGCAATTTTTGTCATAGCGGTAATAAGGCTGCTTATATATAGAGAGAATATTTTTGAGTATATTTTAGGATTTTTTGTAGTCAGCGGATTTATGCTGATTGCGCTTTTAATTGGAAGAAAGATTGCCGGCGTGGACGCTTTTGGAGGCGGAGATATTAAGCTAATGGCAGCCGCCGGTGTGTTAGTAGGGGCTAGGCTTGTGGTTTTGGCCTTTGTGATTGGATGTATTCTGGGGGCAGTTATTCATTCAATCCGTATGAGAATATCAGAACAAGATCATGTGCTTGCATTCGGACCATACCTGTGTGCAGGACTGTTCGTTGCAATGCTTTTTGGAAATGAAATGATTATATGGTACCTGACCTTATGCAATATAGCGTGAGGCTATAGAAAAAATGGCAGAGGGTTAGTATAGGATTGGAGGACACTGATGGCTGCAAAAGGAAATGTAGTAAGTATCGTTATTAATAACGAGTTCATTAAAGTCTGTGAGACGTCTAAAAACGGTAAAGTTGTTACGCTTCACAAGGCTATCGTAGTACCAACTCCGGTTGGAAGTTATAGTGATGGTAATATTCGAGACAGAGGAGCGCTGGTTAAGGCTATTAAGGTTGCTTTTGACAATTATAGAATTACAACCACAGAGGTTATATTTTCAATAGCATCTTCTCGTATTGCCACAAAGGATGTTGTGATACCGAATGTTAAACCGAAACAGATTGCGAGTATTATAAATGCGAATGCAACGGAGTATTTCCCCGTTAATATAGAAGAACATATTATACAGTATTCTGTACTGGCTAAAATTGAGGAGGAGGGCGTACCTAAGTTAAAGCTTCGGGTTATGGCTGCTCCTTCGGATATGATTGAGATTTATTATGATTTGGCTGCGAACCTCGGACTGCACATAAAGGCTATTGATTATGTGGGTAACAGTTCAAGCCAGATTATGAGCAGACTTGTTACACCGCAGGTAAGCGTTGTAATTCAGATAGAGAACGATTCAACAATCGTTAATATTTTTGACAATAATACATTGCAGATGCAGCGTATTGTTCCATACGGAAAATCACTGGTAGTCAACTCTGTAATGAGTAAAATGAAGTTAAAGTATGACGACGCCATGAAGGCGGCTCAGGATATGGCGCTTCTTCATTCTACATTTGACGGAGACGAATTGACAGAAAATTTAAGATATTTGGTTGGAAATATCAACCGTATCATGGATTTCTACCAGTCAAGAAATCAGAACAGACCTATTGAAAAGGCGTATATCGTAGGTAATGCTGTAACTATACAGGGACTTGTTCAGCTTCTTAGCAATGAGCTTCGTCTCACCCTTGAACCGCTCGATGTGTTCAAGGATATAGTTATGGATAAGAAGTCATACATAGATATGTCAGATACAACTAAGTATATCCTTAACTTGGGCGCAATTATTGAGCCTGTTAATTTCATGCCGCTGACAAGGGCGCAGGCTGCGGTTCAGAAGGATTCGAGCAAGGCGATGATGGCGCTGTTTGTGGGTGCGGTAGTTATATCTGCAATACTTATTGTAGTGCCGTATATACAGCTTGTTCCTATACAAAATGATTTGAAGACGGTAAACAAGCAGATAGAACAGCTTGAACCGATTGAAGATACGGTAAATGAGTATTACCGGGCTAAGGATATGTACACAGACGCAGAAAACTTTAAAAATCTTACGTCAAGCAATGATGATAGCCTTGAGGATTTTCTCGCAGATGTAGAGACAAATATTCCATCTGATGTGGCGTTCACCAGTGTGTCAATCAATAACGGCGCTGTTACTTTGACAGGAACTGCAAGCAGCAAGGAATCGGTTGCAAAGCTTATTGATGTGATGCGCAATACTAAGAATGTGTATGGTGTTACTGTTGGAAGCGAGGCTGAAAGCAAGGACAGCGTTGGTATTATCACTGTAACATTTTCAATGAGTTTCAATATAGTAGCAGGTGAGTAGAACAACGATAATGTTGGGGATGGAGTGTGAAGTTTGAAAGTAAACTTTCAAACCATTCTGTTAACGCAGTATCGCAGGCAGCGCTTGCGATATGCATGGGAGGTAAATATGAAAAATAAAAAGTTAGATGTTAATATTAAACTGAGCAACCGCGATAAAATGATTTTATGGGTGCTTGCTTCTGTGGCAGTTATTCTTCTGGCATATTTCTTTGGATATACAAAGATTATGGAGCAGGTTGATATTTATCAGGCAAAGCTGAACACAGCCCAGTCAAGATACAGAGAATTGTACGACAAGAATCAGAATAAAGATACTTATGTCAAGGATACAGCTATGTATATGAGCCGTTATAATTCGGTTCTTTCGGGGTATGAGAACGGTGCTTCACAGGATAATTCTCTTATGTTTTTAAGAGACCTTGAAAAGACTACAGGAAGCTGGATTAAGAGTACGACATTTGCAACAACCTCGCCTGTACATACATTTGGCGCAATTTCGTCAACTAATCCTAATATGGCGGGCTCAAAGGCTTATACTTCTGATATGGTGGGGTATAAAACTACGCTTACATTATCTTATGAGGCTCAGTACAACGATTTTAAGGATTTGATTACATATATCAATAATTATTACAGCAAGAACACCATTGACAGTATATCTATGGCTTATGATTCAGGTCAGGATATTGTTTCGGGAACTATGACGGTATCTACGTATTGTGTAACAGGAAGCAGCAGAGCATTTACAACGCCTAAGATTGATTTGCCTCTTGGAACTAAAAACATTTTCTTTTCAAGCACATTCTTCCCTACATTTATTCAGAAGAATGATACTGAGGGAGCATATATTCTTAGTGATTATGATTACTATCTGCTTCTCAATGCGCCTGCTTCAGATATGAGCGCCTGCGTAATGGGACAGAAGGGCGACTTGACAGGAGATTCAATCCTTTCAACAAATGAGAACACTGTACAGAAGATTGTTATTAAGGTATGGGGTTCAGACGGCAACTATAAAATCATGTATAAAGTCGGCAGCCAGAGTTATCCTGCACTTAATCCGGGCGACGGTATTAGCTTTGCAGCAGGCGATACGCTTGATATTCTTATTATGAGTTCTGCGCGTAAGACAACGACGGATAAGAGCGGCGCTGATATTTCTATTATCAATGATACTGATATAGATCTTAATGTTAAGGTTGTTGACGACGACGCTACATCTCCAAGAGTAAATATCACGGAGAGTACAGGTATCGTGAATGTTTATAAGTAATACGAGGCTGGCAGAGGATTATTGAAAGAAACGGGTGGAAGTATGCTATTTAATAAAAAATCTTTAATCAGAAGACAAAAAAATAATGTTTCGGATAAGGTTAATGGCAGAAATTTAAGACGCAGGGGCAGTCAGGGAGGTTTCTCCCTGATAGAAGTCCTTGTGGCTATAACCATTCTGGCGGTAGTTTCTCTGCCGATTATAAGTTCGTTTATGACGGCTTCAAAGGTGAATTTAAGAGCCAGAAGGCAGGAAAATGCCAATACGGTAGGGCAAAAGGTATCAGAAAATTTCAAGTCTCTTACGCTGACAGATATTTTAAATACCATTGATGCTGAAAATGTGACGGTGGATACCTCCTCAGCTACAGGCCAGAAGGTATATAACTTTAATATGGGCAGCTATAACTATCTTGGCAATACATATTCCGCTTCTGATTCAGGGGATGAATTTTATGTGACGGTAGAGCTTAATCCTGATGATTTTTCGGATAAGAATACGCCGGAGGAAGCTTCAAAGGATAACACCAACAACAATATTAATTCTTATAATATGCCTGATTTTTCAGACCTTAATGAAGATAAGAATTTTGTTATAATGCGGCAGGTATATGAAAATGACAATGCGGCTCTTTTGGAGCTTGGCTGTAGCGCCGCAGAGATGTACCGCAAGGTGGATTTGTATGTGGATGTCACAGACAAGATACCGGGTACCAATACCCTGAACGAGACTTCTGAAGGCTATAAGATGTACACACAGTCTGTCAAAATGATAATTACATACTGCGTTTATGGTGATACCTCAAGAACTAAGGAATATACATATGACATAGGCTCTACTGAAATAAAGGGAAATGTTGCAGATGAGAAGTATTTTAATGTTTATCTTTTCTACAATGCTTACGACAGAAACAGAACAGACGCCCAGAAGGATAAGTCAAGAGACGTTATAACTTTCCATGTAAACGACGGAGATACCACAAACAGCAAGTTTAATACGACTATGGATATAAATGGAAAGCCTATGGCAGATAAACAGATTAATCTCTATCTTATTGAGCAGACAGTAAAAAATGCAGTGGATTCATCTGTCACATTGAAGCTTCAGACATCTAATATTTCCATGAAAAGCGGAAGCTCCCATTACATACAGGGAATAGATTTGGCTAAGAAAACTCTTGGAATAGGAGTTAATTCTAATATTAATCTTCTCACAAATGCTGATTGTATCCAGACTTATAAGTCAACTATAGTACATGAGGCTGACAAGACATTTGATAATGCAACTAATACTATAACTCAGGAAATTAATCCTGACACAGAGATTAAGTATTTGTATAATATGACAGTCAAAATATGGATTAACGAGGAGCCGTCAGCCGGCAGCGAGCCGTTTTTGACTTTGCAGTCAACCAAGGAAAATGCACGGGAAAAGAAGGAGAGTGCAAATGAATAGGTTATTGGTACGAACAAAAAATAATAAGGGTTCTACACTGATTATTGTGCTTGTCATTGTTGCTTTTATCGCTATTTTAGGTACGACTACAATAGCATCGGCAATGCTCAATTATAAGATGAAGCTTGTAGATAAGGGAGCAAAGAAGTCCTTTTATACTGCTGAGGAGGCAGTAGACCAGGTTTATGCAGGACTTGGAAAGCTTTCTATGGAAAATCTTAACCTTGTATATACGGATAAGATGGCTACCATGACAAGACAGGACAGCTCAGGCGCAAGCTATCAGATGAGTAATGATGAAGCAAATAAGGAGCTGAGAGTCGAATTTGCGGATAAGATGCTCAAAGCGTTATTCCAGACTTATACATGGGATGGGTCTAACACAAGCACAATTATTCCGCCTACTGCAGAGACCGTAATCGGTGCTAAGACAGTCAAAGAGATTCTTAATTCATATATAGAGGATACTACCAATCTTAAGGTGGACTCTGTCGGAAAGCAGAGGCTTGAGGTTGAAGAGAGTATGTATCCTGATATGTATAATTATACTATTATAATTCAGGATTGTGCTATAGCATACAAGAATGAAAACGGCTATTTTGCAAATGTAACAGTGGATATTAATCTTGGACTTCCGGATTTGAAAATTGTATTTGTTGACGATTCGGAAAGCCAGCTTACTACATTTGAGGATTTTGCAATTATTGCAAATACAGGAATTGATGTTAATTCATCAAAGACATTTAACATTAGCGACACTAAGGTTTATGCGGGAGCAACAGGCGGTATCAGGGTTGGAAGCAACGCTGTATTTAATGTGCAGGGACATTCCTCTGTGGTTACGCCGGGAGCATTGAGCGTTGGAGCGGACCTTAGCAATACGCCGGGAGCGGTTGCGGAGTCTGTCAATTCAAAGTTCAGTCTCGCAACAAATTCAAAGCTCTGGTGCATGGATATAATAACGCCGGAGAACAGCAGCCTCGGAACTATTTCGATTTTAGGTTCGGCATTTGTAAAGGACGACTTGAATGTGGACGGAACCAACAATATGGCTGTCATTGACGGAAACTATATAGGTTTCAGCTATGAAGGAAGAATAACAAGCACAACTGTAGGTCATGCGAACAGTAGTGCTATGATGATAAATGGAAAAGGCTGTCGTCTTGCAATGAGCTCGATTACAACTCTTATACTTGGCGGACGTTCATATATTGATATTGACGGACAGCGTTCATATATGACAGGTGAGTCGGTATCTTTGAGAGCAAATCAGGAAATATATCTTGTGCCTGACGCATTTCTTAAAAAGAAGAGCGACAGCAGCCAGTATTATTCTAATCCGGTAGTTTTATCCTACACCAGTGACGTTGACGTAACTGTGCCGGACAGTTTCTTTGCAAAGAGCTGGCTTACAGCTCAGCAGGTTACGACTGTTACAGTTAATGGTTTCAGATATTATTATTTTGATATCGAAAAGGAATATGTTGACGATTATGTGAGTGCTATTGCCAATTATAATGCGGCTACAGACGGATTGGATATATACAGACAGACTATGAAAAATCTGTTGATGGCAGATATTACAGAGCTGCAGCAGCAGTCTCTTATAACAACCGGTTCCGGTGCAGCTATATATTCAAACGGTTCGCTTATAAATGCGCAGCTTGATGTGAGCGGCGAGATTGACAGCGTATCAGCGCAGACTACAAGTTCAAGTTTTGGACTTGGTGCAGATTCCTTTATGATTACTGCAACAGATTTGAACAACAGATTTTCACTGATAACAAAGGTTTTGTATGAACCGTCGTTTTACAGCGACGGCTCTGATGTAAAGGGCGACGAAGCTTTAACGTCAAAGGATAGAGCAATCTATTCAAGCTATCCTTCTACAATTATTGTAAATGGTAAAAAGGTTAATATAGCAGATAAGACGGATAATGTATTTACTAACTTTATCAATACTACATATCTGTATGAAAAGACGGCTCTTACAGATTATATTCCGGCGGGTCAGACAGCGTCCTCGCCTGTTAAGGTTTATGTAAGCAACAAGACTCACAACGGTGGAACCATATACATTGATAATGTCAGTGCGGGAGGTCATGTTAATTATACAGACGGTCTTATTATTACAGACGGTAATGTTGTTGTCAGACAGAATTTTAACGGTTTGATTATTGCAGGCGGCACAGTCAGCATTGATAACTCGGTTACAGTAACTAATACATATAAGGATATGGATACTATGCTTGCTTCTCTTTCATCAGAGGACAGAACGGCTGTGCAGAAGTTCTTTACAGCATGGAGCGGCACTAATTTGGAGGAGCCAAAGGATCCTCTTGATTATAATATATCAGGTATTACATACAGGGATATTGTAGATTTCAGTAACTGGAGAAAGTCAGCGCCGACAGTTATCGAAGGAGAATCGGGAACAGCAGCGGAAACGACGGAATAGTGTCCGGTTAGCGATTAACTGATGGGCAGATAAGTATTTTAAAGAGGAGTTGCAGGGCAAAATGAGAGGAAATAAGCGTAAAAAGACCACCAGACAATTAAATAATAAAGGTTTTTCCATGATTGAGCTTATTGTTGTTATAGCAATAATGGCTTTGCTGGTGGGTTTGGCTGCTCTTGGTATCTATACAATGGTTTCGGGCGACACAAAGAGGGCGAGCAAGACTATTTCAGGTGAAATTTCTTCTCTGCGCAGTAATACTCTGGCAATTATGGGAAACTGGCAGTATGAGATTGTGAATGATAACGGAACTTATAAGATTTATACTTATAAGGATAGTGTTTTGCAGGATTATACTAATCTTGGCTCAAGAATACATATTTCATACAAGGCTTCGGAGAGCGCAAACGAGGTTGAGATAGAAAAAGGAGACAAAATTATAATCACGTTTGTTCAGGGTACGGGAAAGGTGGACGATATTCAGATGTCACGGCCTGCAAAACTGGATGAAGCAACTGAACTTAACGGGGCGAACTCCGTTAAGGGCGTAGGATACTGTGTGTTTAAGATGACCACAGGAGGCGGAAGAAATGCAGAGGACTTTAAACTGTACTACGAGACAGGAAAAGTCATTATGGATTAAGGAAGGCGGTGCAGCAGTATATGTCCGGAAAAAAATTAGGAAATGGCGGTATGTCGCTGGTGGAGCTGCTTGTTGCTTTGGCTGCAAGCTCACTTGTAGTAACGGCTGCAATGATGCTGCTGATACAGGGTACGAACAGTTATCGCATGCAGACGACAGGAGCGCAGCTTCAGGAGGATGCCAATATCACGCTTAACCATATCTCAGACAGCATTATGGAAGCTACAGTGGTGGAGGTTTCCAATTCAGAATCGGTAAATGGCAACACACAGGAATTTTATGTGAATGAGAACACAAAATACAGGCTTGATGAGAGCACTAAAATTTTATATGTTACCCAGAAGGATGCGACAAGCGGTTCCAATATTGACAGCGTGCTGTGTACCAATGTTAATAAGTTCAGAGTACAGGTTATAAGCACAAGTGTTGAGACGGAAAAGGATGACAGCGGCAAATATAAGATTGTCGGAATAAATAATCCTGTTCAATTAAAGGTCAGCCTTGAAGTTGAATATAATAATGTTACAAGAGATGTTTCAAGAGTTACAGCTTTGAGAAATGAAGTTGACAGCATTAAACTGCATTTCTTTGATACTACGGATTTTCCTGATATGGAAGTCCTGAAAAGTTATGGATTTTTAGTTGATGAGTAAGGAGAGCGTTATGATGAAGAGGTTAAAGGAATTAAGTAATAAAAAATTAATAATAACTTCTGTTAGTGCGGTTATGGCAGTAACGCTTTTGTTACTTGGCTCATTTTTTCTCACAAATGCAAGAGGTGCAGGGGAAGACGGCATTGCGGCAGAGGTTACAATCGGCACAAAGACATATACTAAGGAAAATAAATTGAGAATTTTGGAGATTGTTACCCATGAGGCGTTTGATGAGATGAGCCAGCTTGTGGGTGACGATCAGGGAGCTGTTTCATGGAATGATATGGTGGCGGCATGTCCTACGGGTGAGGCTAATGCAAGCGAAATTAACGATTATGTGTCAAAAGTCCTTACTAATTACTGGAACTTTATGACTGCTATTACAGGTAACGGTTCAAATGGAGAATATGTATGTTTTAAAAATAAGCTGACAGGTAAGATTGTTTACCAACCATGGTCAGTTAGTTTAAGCGACATAAAATACGACTGGAATAATATAGAGATTGTATATTGTACAGGAGAGGCCGACGAGGACGAGAGTTGGAATTATACATACACAGAGATTGAAGGCGGAATTAGAAATATATTCGGCTATATGCTTTTTGGACACAAGCATATGGAGGATAAGATGGAGGTAGTGATAAAGACTGCCGATGAAGTCACAAAGGAGGATATTGATTCTGCAGCGCTCGTTTACTTTAACTCAAAAAATCATAACGGCAGCTATACAGAGGCATATAAGGCTTATTATGAGAAACTTGGAACTCCGGTTACTGTTCCTGATTCAGGAAGCGTTAATTGGACGCTTGGAACAGAGTATGACCTTGATGCTGAGGTTGCGCTGTACCTATATTTCCAGAATACTTTGGAAAAGAAAGCACTTATAATGGCTTCTACTGACAAGAATGCGGGAAGCGATGGAAAATACTCTAATATTTCAAGAGTGTGTCTTAATATCAACTCCATTGATGCTGATGTATTTTATATGGATTTTGCCTATGAGAAGGTTAGCGACAGGCTGTACAGAGGCGCAAAGGGCGAGGTAAGAATTGAGGAGGAAAACGGTATTGATGTGATTAATGTATATCTTAATACCGACGAGGGCTTGCTGCCATTTGAGTGGTCGCCGACAATGTATATTAACGATACAAACATTCAGGGTTCAAATGGAAAAAGATACGGATATGCGCCGAACGGCAACAATAATTCGTATTATCCTGCTTATAATGGTACGGACAACAGTAACCAGAATTATTTGACACAGTCAACATTTGTATATAACAGTAATAACTCTATGGTAAATGACCTTGTTGGATTTGATGCTACACAGAGCGATTATGATGACAATGGTAATTACAGAGGTACATCTTACGGCGATGCTCTTATGAGATTTGACCTTATTGATAACGGTCTGTACTCTCCGAGGGTAATTGAATATATTCTTGGTGCTACGTCTAACATTGTAATACCTGAGGGACAGACGCTTGATTTAAAGGTGCTGGAAATAGAGCCGGCAGGAATGTTCAGATATGATGAGAGTAATACTGCCGACCAAGAGATTATTATGAAGTGGTTTGGTCTTAATTCGACTACATATAAGGATAAGATTAATCTTTCCATTGACCATGTATCAATGAATGCTTTTAATGGTATGACAAGCGATATCAGGTCGGATTATGATTTGGTTATACTGGGTGCTTACGATATTAATGAAGATAACAGTGATGAACATGAAATGCTGACGGATTCAGTATATACAGATATTAATGACCTTACACAGAAAGCATATGATAAGCTTATCGGATATGCGAAAATAGGTATGCCGCTTGTGGTAGATAAATCTATATATTATGCTGCTGCCGGTACGGCGGCGGATGATACAAGAGTGTATAAATTTAATACATTGGATTTAACAAACAAGCTTGTTGAGAGCAGAGGCGTGACTTCAAATGTTATCAGCATTGATATTTCAGGAGATAATCAGACCACCTCAAGAATACTTAAATATCGAATTAAGCCGAAGGTAGATATAGTTCCGGTTGACGCTCCGGATTATGACGCAGACAATCCTGTTCTTGTTACGAAGAAGCAGCTTGCTGATATGATATTTTCAGGAACTGTTACAGACACGACAGACTACAGGGTAAGAATATTTGTGGACAGAAACTGCGACAGTTTATTTGCTGAAGATTATGATTCAGACGGAGCGGAGCTGTTATATTTTGCAGTTGAAAATAACAAGCCTGTTATGGGACCTGACACGAAGGAAGCATATGACGCAGTAGAAAAGGCGGAGGCGGCGCAACAAGCGGCTGACAATGCAGCAGACTGGGAGAAGGAATGGAGAGTTCAGGAGGCTGAGAGACTGACAGCAGAAGCAGAGGCGCTTCTTGAGGAGAATGGAAGAATTCTCGGTGTGGAGCATACGGAAGAAGAGTTTGTGCTTAATCTTCCGCTTCCTGAGGCGTTGAACGGTTATATTGGCTGGAGAGTAGAGGTAGAGGATGTCGCTACAGGTCTGGTAACCAATAAAAACGGTGCATTTGCCATAAAGAACGACACAATCGGTAAGGTTGTAAAGGTTCTTCAGATTATCAGAGACGACGGAGCATCAAACATTGACTTAAAGGGCGAAGTGTTCACTAACTGCTTTAACGAGACGACAAAGGTTACAGGACTTGGTCTTGACGTTACGGTTATGACAAAATCACAGTTTAACAACATACCGGATAAGGATGAGTATCTTGCAAGTTTTTCAATGCTTGTACTTGGACTTCAGGACAATTACGGCGTAACTATGGGAAATATCAGCGGCACTGATATCAGCGGTGATTTGTCAACGGAGTCAATTAATAGTATAAACACATACATTGATAATGGTAATTCGGTACTTTTTACTCACGATAGTATGTCATATAAGGGCGACAACGGAAATGAAGCAAAGTCTTACAGTAAACTTAATGCGTTTACAAAGCTGTTCCAGACTAAAATCGGTATGCAGTATGGCTACACCCTTACAGAGAGCTTAAAGATGAAGCTTGATAAGAATTATTCAATATATAATACTGTAGCTAAGAGCGGTGATACAAGAAATACTAACAGGGTTACACAGCTTAACACAGGTGAGATTACTGAATATCCGTATAAGATTGAAAATGCGAACGATGGCAGCAACACAATTCCTGTAGCTACAACGCATGGTCAGTATTTTAAACTCAATCTTGAAGATTTAAAGCGGACGGATGAGGACGGAAATGTTGTTGATGATGAAGACGTAGTAGTATGGTACACATTGAGTCAGACCAACTCAGGAGTTTCAATAAAGCCTGAGCTGACAAATCTGTTCTCAGTTATGGGACAGGACGCAGTTAATAACTTCTATGTATATTCAGTTGGCAATATTACATATTCCAGCGCAGGACATAGTGCCATTACTCAGAACGGAGAGGAAATGAGGCTCTTTGTTAATACATTTGTTAGAGCCATTCTTTCAGGCAACAGTATTCCGGAGGTTAAGTACGAGAATGCTGTTCAGGAAAATGTAAATCTCTATTCTAAGTATTACAGAAACGTAGCGGATGCAGACACAAGCACTCCTCTTGAGTTTGAGTACACTATCACCGATAACGATCTTGTAGAAGGTGTGGGAAGACTTAAGCAGGTATATATGTTTTACGACAGAAATAACAATGACAAATATGATAAAGACACAGATATTATATTGGCATATGTGGGTTATGAAAATGATGACGTATCCAAAAGGAATGTCATTTATACAAGCACTCCGCAGTACTCAAAGTCATTAGTAAGCGGCATTACTGTAAAATGTAATCTGTGGGACGTAACGTCTGGAGCAGGTGTTTCCGCCTCCATAGTGCAGGAAATGGTCAATAAAATGAATGAGAACAATCTAAGGATTGGAATAGTGGCATCCGACAGCAGCGGTGCCAAAGGCTTTGCGGTGCTTAAGCTTGTGCAGAGAGAGTTGTATAAGCTGCAGTAAAGTGTCGTTAATGTTTAAGAGCTAAGATACTTTTGTGGAAGTTAAATAAAAATTTAATATTTGTTATGTTGGATAGGCGGCTTTCTTGTGAAAGCCGCTTTTTTGCGATGTGGGAAGCCATCTTTTCCTATGTTGCAAAAGACTCCGCCTAAGCTGTGCATAATATGCAGAGGTGGGCTGCTTTGCAGTCGCACATGTATCTTATAGTATTCAGTAATATATTTGCAGAATATAAAAAAGATAATATATTTAATAAAATATATTTACAAATAGAAAACAATGTGATATATTTATAATAACAAAATAACATATTAAAAATAAAAAGTTAAAGTACAGTCTGATAAAGAAGCAAGTATTTGTGTGTAAGGTGCAAGGTGCAAGGTGCAAGGTGCAAGGTGTAAGGTGCGAGGCGCGGGGTGCGGGGCGCGGGG
>CAYZZP010000001.1:0-144462 GCA_964482965.1 uncultured Lachnospira sp. | reverse complement strand
GCGGGGCGCGGGGTGCAGAGTCAGAGACTATGGAGGGTTTATGTATAGTGAAGTTTTTAGTATGACGCTTCTTGGTATGGAATCGGTGGTGGTCAAGGTTGAGACAGATGCGGGAATGGGTCTGCCTTGTTTTGAGATGAGTGGTTATCTGGCTGCACAGGTTCGGGAAGCAAAAGAAAGAGTAAGGATTGCAGTAAGAAATTCAGGAATAGAGTTAAAGCCTCAAAAAATAGTTGTCAATATTTCTCCTGCTGATATAAGAAAGGCCGGAACAGGGTTTGATTTGCCTATAGCGCTGGGGATACTTGCGGCTAATGGAGTAGTTGGCGATGAACTTTTAAGGGATACTGTGTTGATTGGTGAATTGAGCCTTGACGGAAGTATCAACGGAGTTACCGGAGTGCTTTCAAGCGTCATAGCAGCCAGAAATAATGGATTTAAGAGAATTATTATTCCTGCTGCCAATCTTGCCGAAGGCAGTATTATATATAATATGGAAGTTCTTGGCGCTGATAATCTTGCGGAGGTTATAGATTACTTTAATGGAAGAACTTCATTGAAAAAAGCAATTTTTAAACCGACCGGACATTCTGAGGAATATGAATTGGATTTTGCAGATATAATAGGGCAGGAGGTTGTCAAAAGAGCTACGCTGATAGCTGTTGCAGGTATGCACAATATAATGTATATAGGTGCGCCGGGAAGCGGAAAAACTATGCTGGCAAAAAGAATCCCTACAATTATGCCGGATTTGACAAAAGAGGAGGCTATAGAACTTACAAGAATATACAGCGCTGCGGGAAAATTAAAGGAGGGAGGCATATTGACAAAAAGACCTTTCAGAGCGCCCCATCACAGTATAACATCAGCGGCGCTGCTTGGCGGAGGCAGGATTCCTAATCCGGGAGAGATAACGCTGGCATCAAAGGGCGTATTGTTCCTTGATGAATTTACGGAATTTTCAGTTGGCGTTATGGAGGCTTTAAGGCAGCCTTTGGAGGATAGAAAGATATGTGTGTGCCGTCTCGGAAATAATTATTTATATCCGGCAGACTTTATGCTTGTGGCAGCCATAAATCCATGCAAATGCGGATTTTATCCTGACAGAAACAGATGCCGCTGCAATGAGAAGGAGATAGGAAGATATTTGGGAAAAATAAGCGGGCCTATGTGGGACAGATTTGATATGAATGTACTGATAGAAAAGGTTAGCGTAGAACAGATAACGAACATAAAAAGGGCTAAGGGTGAAGATAAACATTTGTCTGGGGAAAGAGCGGCTGCAGCTGAAAATGCTGCATTATGCAGAGGAGCAGAAATTGATTCCGCAGCTATGAAAGCTATGGTACTTAATGCAAGAGAAATACAACGCAAGCGTTTTGAAGGCACCGGAATAAGCTATAATTCGCAGATGGAAGCAGGGCATATTGAAAAATTTTGTCCGTTGGGAAAAAGAGAGACAGAGTTAATGAATAACGCATATAAAAGATTGGGAATGACGGTTCGGGCTTATCACAAGATAATAAAGACAGCAAGAACTATTGCAGATATAGAGGGGGAGGAGGATATAGGAATCAGGCATTTAAGTGAGGCGATTTCCTATAAAAGTTATGTGGAAAGATGATTATTATTGGCTGTGGTTATGCAATATTCCGGGAGTAGGCGGAGTAAAACAAAGAAAGCTTCTTAAAATATTTGAGAGCGCTGAAAATATATATAAAGCGGGAAAAACAGAATTAAGCCGCGTTTCCGGGATAAATCAGGAAGATATGTCCAATATATGTAAAAGCAGGGATAAAGGACAGCTTGACGGTTTGGTTAGCGCTTTGAATGAAAAGCATATTGGATTTGTTCATCCGGGCAGCCCGCTGTATCCATGCAATCTTAAAAATATATGCGATTTTCCCGTAGGATTATATTATCGTGGGAAATTACCGGACAGCGATGTATTTACAGTGGCGGTAGTTGGTTCAAGGGCGTGTACAAATTATGGCAGGCAGCTTGCGGAAAGGCTGTGCAGGGAATTTTCAAAAATGGGACTTCAGATTGTAAGCGGTCTGGCAATGGGAATTGACGGTGCAGCACATAAGGGCAGCCTTGAAGAGGGCGGATATACCTGCGGGGTTCTTGGTTGTGGTGTTGATATATGTTATCCGTCGGTAAATATAGGTCTCTACAATGAAATGTGCAAAAATGGATGTGTACTTTCAGAATATCCTATTGGAACAAAGCCGTTTCCCTGGCAGTTTCCCGTACGAAACAGAATAATAAGCGGGCTTGCCGATGCGGTAATTGTAATAGAAGCGAGGAAAAAAAGCGGTTCGCTTATTACGGTGGATCAGGCGTTGGAGCAGGGGAAGGATGTCTATGTAGTTCCGGGAAGGATAGGAGACGAGCTGAGCGAGGGGTGTAATGAGCTTATAAAAAACGGCGCATTTGTTATGACTGAGCCTGATGATATTGTTGAATGTATACGGGTTTCAGGAAAAATGACGAGGTTTTCAAAATGCGGTATTCAGAATGAGAAATTTCCGGACAATAGTTTTTCAGACAATAAGATTTTAGATGATAAGCGACTGTTATCTCTGTCATCTGACAGTCGCAAAATAAATTTATCGTCAAATTCCCTTGCAACTAAAAAAAATATGGTGTATAGTTGTCTCGATTTGTTTCCAAAAAGCTTGGAGACTATTATGAATGAAAACAGGCTTGACATAGGTACAGTTACTGAAATTTTGTTGTCCCTGCAGCTGGAGGGATTAGTGCAGGAAATATCAAAGAATTGTTATGTCAGGATTAATGTATAGATGAACTTATTGGGAGGTTATAGTATTTATGGCAAAATATTTGGTAATCGTTGAATCACCGGCAAAGGTAAAAACTATAAAAAAGTTTTTAGGATCTAATTATGAGGTTATGGCGTCACAGGGACATATAAGAGATCTTCCTAAAAGCCAGATGGGCGTTGATGTGGACAATGATTTTGAACCTAAATATATAACTATTAGGGGAAAGGGCGATATTCTTGCGGCGCTCAAAAAGGAAGCCAAGAAAGCTGATAAGGTTTATCTTGCAACCGACCCCGATAGAGAGGGAGAGGCTATTTCATGGCATCTTGCTAAGGCGCTGAAGCTTGAGGACAAGGATATATACAGAATTACATTTAATGAAATTACAAAAAATGCTGTTAAAGCTTCAATAAAAGAGGCAAGAAAGATAGATATGAATCTTGTTGATGCCCAGCAGTCAAGAAGGGTGCTGGACAGAATTGTAGGATACAGGATTAGTCCGCTTCTCTGGGCTAAGATAAAGCGTGGCTTGAGTGCAGGAAGAGTGCAGTCTGTGGCTCTTAGAATTATATGCGACAGGGAAGAGGAGATTAATTCGTTTATACCGGAAGAATATTGGACTATGGAGGCAGAGCTTTCTGTAAAGGGTGAAAAGAAGCCCCTTGTTGCCAAGTTTTATGGCGATGAAAACGGAAAGCTTGAAATTAACAATGAGAAGCAGATGCAGACCATTGTGAAGGCAGTTGAAAAATGCGATTTTACAGTAGAGAGCGTCAAGAAGGGCGAGAAGGTTAAGAAAGTGCCGTTGCCATTTACAACAAGTACGCTGCAGCAGGAGGCTGCTAAAACATTGAATTTTTCTACACAGAAGACCATGAGGCTGGCGCAGCAGTTATATGAAGGCGTGGATATTGCCGGAAAGGGAACTGTGGGTGTAATCACATACCTTAGAACGGACTCGACAAGAATAGCCGACGAAGCTCAGGTCATGGCGGCAGAGTATATTAAAAGCTCATATGGCGGGGAGTATGTGGGAAATGCGGCAGTCGCAAAGAACAGTAAAAAGAAAATTCAAGATGCTCACGAAGCTATCAGACCTACAGATATAACCATGTCACCTGTTTTTATAAAGGATTCTTTGTCAAGGGACCAGTTCAGATTATATCAGCTCATATGGAAAAGATTTGTGGCAAGCCAGATGAGTAATGCAGTCTATGAGACCACAGCAGTCAAGATTGCCGCAGGCAAATACCGTTTTAATGTGTCTGCTTCTAAAATTAAATTCGACGGTTTTATGTCGGTATATAAGGAGGCAGAGGATAATGAAGAAAGTAATTCTTTAGTGAAGAGCATAGATGAAAATTCAGTGCTTAAATTAAAAAATATTAATACAGCACAGCATTTTACACAGCCTCCGGCTCACTATACAGAGGCCTCCCTTGTTAAGACTTTGGAGGAGCTTGGAATAGGAAGACCAAGCACCTATGCGCCTACAATCACTACAATTATTGCCAGACATTATGTGGCAAAGGAAAATAAGAATCTTTATGTAACAGAGCTTGGAGAGGCAGTCAATAACATAATGAAAAAGGCTTTTCCAACCATTGTTGACGTGAATTTTACAGCTAACATGGAGTCGCTTCTGGATGGAGTCGGCGAGGGAACGGTTCCCTGGAAGGAGGTAGTGCGCAATTTCTATCCTGATTTGGACGAAGCGGTTAAGGAAGCTGAGAAGGAGCTTGAAAATGTCAGGATAGAGGATGAGGTTACTGATGTAATCTGCGAGAACTGCGGCCGGAATATGGTTATCAAGTATGGACCGCATGGTAAATTCCTCGGTTGTCCGGGATTTCCGGAGTGTCACAATACAAAACCTTATTTTGAAAAGGCGGGAGTTAAATGTCCTAAGTGCGGCAAAGAGGTTGTGTATAAAAAGACTAAGAAGGGCAGAAGATTTTTCGGCTGCGAGAATAATCCCGAGTGTGATTTTATGAGCTGGCAGAGACCGTCTGAAAAGAAATGCGCAAAATGTGGTTCATATATGATTGAAAAAGGAAACAAACTGGTATGCGCCAATGAAAATTGCGGGTATGTAGAGAATAAATAAAAATCCAGACAAATAAATTGTCCGAAAAATATTGAATATTTTTGAGAAATGTGCTAAACTTTAACAAGAAGTAACGGAATTTTGAGGAAATTTATTTGCGGAGGTACATTATGAGTGTTCAGTTGTTGGATAAAACAAGAAAAATTAATAAGTTATTGCACAACAATAACTCTCATAGAGTAGAGTTTAATGATATTTGTGATGTGCTGAGCGGAATTTTGGAGTCCAACATTCTTGTTATCAGCAAAAAAGGCAAAGTGTTGGGGACTGGCTTTTATGACGGAGTTGACGTTATTGACGAGCTGATTTATGACAGGGTAGGCGGATTTGTGGATAAGATGCTTAACGAAAGGCTGTTGAGCGTACTGTCTACAAAGGAGAATGTCAATCTTGCAACTTTAGGCTTTACCGGCGATAATGTAAAGAGGTTTCAGGCATTACTGTCGCCTATAGAGATTGCGGGAAAACGTCTGGGAACCTTATTTATGTACAAGAGCAATTCCGCATATGAGATAGACGACATAATCCTTTGCGAGTATGGAACTACCGTTGTGGGACTTGAGATGATGCGTTCGGTCAATGAGGAGAATGCTGAGATGGAGAGAAAGCAGCAGATTGTAAGGTCCGCTATAAGTACTTTATCTTCTTCGGAGCTGGAGGCTATCAAACATATATTTAAGGAATTAAACGGTAATGAAGGAATACTGGTTGCCAGTAAGATTGCTGACAGAGTAGGAATTACACGCTCTGTTATTGTCAATGCTTTAAGGAAGTTTGAGAGCGCCGGAGTTGTGGAGTCAAGGTCCTCAGGAATGAAAGGAACTTATATAAAGGTTATCAACGACGCAGTATTTGATGAACTGAAAGAATAGGCAGGAGTGAGCAGAAAGAATAAGTTGAAATAATAATATTGAAATGATAATATTGTAATAATAAATAATATTATAGATACTATGGATGGTAAAGATAAGGATGGAGCCGTTATATGCGTGATTTTAGCCGCAGTTTGGCACATCCTTTTTATTTTTGCGGGCAGCGCATAGGAACGGATATGTTTGACTATTTAAAAATATGTTTGTTTATTCAAAAAAAATGCAAAATGTCGAAAAAAAACTTGGTTTTTTCCGGGTTATAATTTATAATGTAATTTAGGTATGTTATGTGGGCATGAGGAAAGGAGTGCAGCTATGGGAAACGGAATGTTTGGTTATGTCAATGTACTGAAGTCGGCAGCGGATGCAAGCTGGCTGAGAGAGGAAGTATTAACTAATAATATTGCTAACAATGATACACCGGGATATAAGAGGCAGGATGTTGAGTTTTCAAGTTATTTGGAGTCAGCTATTTCACAGGCAGGCGGACCCGGAGCGACGCTTACGCAGAAGATTAACAATGTGGATCTTTCGTATGTAAGGTCAAGAACATATACGGAGAATACGGAGCTGTCGTACAGGCTTGACGGCAATAATGTAGATTTGTCAACGGAAAATGTTGAACTTGCGTCAGAACAGATTAGATATGATGCGCTTATAGACAGTATGAATAATGAATTTTCAAGATTTGAAGCAGTGATTAAGTAATTTTGGGAGGTGTACTATTATGTCAATGTTTACAGCATTTAATATAAGTGCTTCGGGTATGACGGCACAGCAGCTTAGAACAGATGTTATTTCGCAGAATATTGCCAATTCTAATACAACAAGGACTGATGACGGAACTCCATATGTGAGAAAAGCAGTTGTATTTACTGAGAAGACAGTTACACAGGCAACAACAAGGAGAGGTTCTTCGTTGAACGGTTCATCCTTTGCGAGCGCACTTAGTACGGCACAGCGGGGTATTTTGGGCGAGGGCGTTAAGGTTACTTCGGTTTATGAGGATACCTCGACAGATATGAATATGGTTTATGATCCGTCGCACCCTGATGCGGACGAGAACGGTTATGTTACATATCCTAACGTAAATATTGTACAGGAGATGACAGACCTGATAGATGCATCCCGGTCATATGAAGCCAATATTTCAGCGTTTAATGCAAGTAAGTCTATGGCAAGCAAGGGACTTACAATTGGACAGGCATAGGGCTAGGTTGAATTTTAAATAAGAAAGCTGAGGAAATGATTATGGATTTAACATCAGCGCTTGGTGCGCTTAATACAGATTATGTTTCAAAGGTTACCCAAGCAATGAAGGAATCCGCTGCTCTTAGCACTGATGCGGATAAGGTAAGCGGTACAGATTCTTTTGATTCTATTTTTAACGCTGTGTCGGATATGGTAAACAGCACTAACACTTATATCCAGCAGGCACAGCAGGCGGAGATTGATTTTGCGCTTGGGGAAATGACTAATACCCACGAGCTTGGTGTCTATCAGCAGCAGGCTAATATTGCGCTGCAGTTTACTGTTGCTGTGAGGGACAAGGCGCTGGAAGCATATAAAGAGATTATGAATATGCAGATTTAGTGATTTAATGGCAAATTTGATGGATTGGAGCGTTTGTTGAGCAATGGGCGACAGAGTTAAGAAGATGCTTGATCGCATCCGTGAGATATGGAAGAGCTGGACAGCAAAGCAAAGAACGATGATTATAAGTGCGGCCGCAGTGGTTGCGGTTGCTGTTGCGATTGTTGTATTTGTGCTGAATCAGCCTAATTATAAGGTGTTGACAACCTGCGAAGATTACAGTGAGATGAACAGCGTAACGTCTGTGCTGACTGATAATAGCATAAAGTATAAAATCAATGACAATACCATGGTGGTTTATGTAAAGAAGGCTGACCTTACAAGAGCAAAAATGATTATAGCTTCCGAGGACATACAGCCTGACGGATATACATTTGACGACGCTATGAAGAGCAGTTTTTCAACGACAACGTCTGATAAACTTAAGCAGTATGCCCATTATCTTGAGTCAAAATTTGTTTCGGATTTGGAGTCTATGGACGGAATTAAGTCGGCTACGGTAACCGTAAGTATTCCCGAATCTTCAAGCTCGTTTTATGAGCAGACAAGCGAGACTTCTGTTGCTGTAACATTGGATACAACAAAATCTGTCGATGATGAAACGGCGGAGAGCATAGCTAATTTTCTTGCTACGGCGGTTGGAAATAAGACTACAGAAAGCATAAGTATTATAAGCGTTGACGGTTCTACACTGTTTTCCGGCATGAGTAATTCGTCCGGCAATTCAGGCATGAGCTATGCCGGAAAGCTGAAATATAAGGTACGTATTGAAAATACTGTAGTAACTTCTATGAAAAATTCGCTGCTTGCCACCGGAATTTATGATGATATGTATGTGAATCTCAATTATGATCTGGACTGGGATGCAGTGAATATCATTGCTACGGAATATTCTACTCAGGGAGATGAACAGGCTATATACGGCAAGAGCTATGAAGAGATTTCAAGCGGAGCTACAGGAGCCAGCGGAACGCCGGGAACAACCTCTAATGACGATACAACTTATGAGGTTACAGACGGATACGGAAACACTTCGCAGCTTGAAATCAGAGATTATACATATATGCCGAATGAGATTGTAACCACTACATATAAGGAGCCGGGTTCGATTATATATGATACTTCAACTCTGGCTGTTACATTTATAAAATATATCAAGTACAACGAAGATGAATGTAAAAAACTCGGTTACCTTGACGATATGACATGGGAAGAGTTCAGAAGTCAGAACTCGCAGCCGGTTGCTACGACAGTTGACAATGCATGGCTTGAAATTCTTTCAAAGAGTACAGGCGTAGCTATAGATAATATATCAGTGCTTGCATATGAAAGACCGTATTTTGAAAGCGCTGAGACAAGCAGTATTTTGAAAAATGCGTCTTTCTGGCTTCAGATTGCTTTGGCCGGCGTTATTCTTATACTTTTGGCGATTGTTGTTGTAAGAAGCGCAAGACCTCTCACTGTTGAGGAGAAAGAACCGGAGCTTTCAGTTGAGGAAATGCTTGCTTCTACAAGAGGAAATCAGCCTGCAGTTGAAGATATTGATATGAATGATAAATCTGATACAAGAAAGGCTATTGAAAAGTTTGTCGACGAAAATCCGGAGGCGGTTGCGCTGCTTTTGCGTAACTGGCTCAATGACGGATGGGAGTGATAAAGACGGACTGACGACGCAGACAGCGTATTTAGAATAATAGGGAAGCGTAAGGAATTTATCAGCCGGACATCTTACGGCAGAATAGGAGTATTATGGCAAGAGGAGTATCATCAGGCATAGATAAGGAAATGGATGGTGTAGAAAAGGCAGCGATACTGTTGATAACACTGGGACCTGAAAAGTCCGCTATGATATTTAAACATTTAAAGGAAGACGAGATAGAGCAGCTTACGCTGGAAATTGCTAACACAAGCAGCGTATCGCCGCAGACTAAGGAAAAAGTACTAAATGAGTTTTATGAGATATGTCTTGCTCAGCAGTATATTGCCGAGGGCGGTATCGGATATGCGAAAGAATTGTTGGAAAAGGCATTGGGCGAGGAGAAGGCAAGGGATGTTATCGGCAAACTTACTGCGAGCCTTCAGGTCAGACCGTTTGAATTTATCAGAAAAACTGACCCTAGCCAGCTTCTTAACTTTATACAGGATGAGCATCCGCAGACGATTGCTTTGATTCTTTCATATCTTCCGGCTTCACAGTCGTCATTGATTGTGTCAGCGCTTCCTGTTGAAAAACAGGCTGATGTTGCTAAGAGAATCGCACAGATGGACAGAACGTCGCCGGATGTTATTAAGCAGGTTGAAAAGGTGCTTGAAAGAAAACTTTCATCGCTTGTAAACCAGGATTACACTATTGTCGGCGGTGTAGATGCCATTGTTGAAATTCTTAATTCTGTCGACAGAGGTACAGAGAAGCATATTATGGAAACCCTTGAGGTTGAGGAACCTGAGCTTGCTGACGAAATCAGAAAGAAGATGTTTGTATTTGAGGATATTCTTTCTCTTGACGATAGAGCTATCCAGAGAGTTCTTCGTGATGTTGATAACGGCACTCTTGCGCTTGCGCTTAAGGGTGCGGCGGAAGAAGTTCAGAATGTTATTCTTAATAACCTTTCAAAACGTCTTGCTGTTATGATTAAAGAGGACATGGAGTATATGGGACCTGTTCGTATGAAGGATGTTGAGGAGGCACAGCAGAAGATTGTTAATATAATCAGAAAGCTGGAGGATTCAGCAGAAATCGTAATTGCCAGAGGCGGAGGTGACGAGATAATTGTCTAATTTGTTAAAAAAAGGCTATACCATCACCAAAAATGACAGGGTTATTGATTATAATGAGCTTATTAAGGCAAAGCTTCAGACTATTTTGGAGTCGGACCAGAGAGAAAGCGCAGACCCGGATGGATTCGTCAGGGGCTTAAGCGCAGAGGTTGTGGAGGAGCTTGTTTCGGATGATGATACTGTTGCAACACTCACAGAGGACGGTGCGGCGAGGTCTGATTCTGAGACGGTTTCAAAGCAAATGGCGCTGGCTGAGGAAGAGGCTAAAAATATTATAGATGATGCGTCGCATCAGGCTGAGCAGATAGTGGCGGAAGCCAGACAGCAGATTAAAAATGCTGAGGAGCAGGCGAGGGAGCAGGGCTACAGAACAGGTCTTGACAAGGCTGAAAATGAGCTTGCTTCCAGAATGAAAGCTCTTGAGCTGGATTATGAAAATAAAATAAAGGCGTTTGAACAGGAGTGCACACAGTATAAAAGCCGGATAGAACCGGAATTGGTCGAAGTGCTTACGGATGTGTTCAGTAAGATAACTATGACGGTGGCTGAGGATAATCAGGATATAGTGCTTCATCTTATTAACGGAGTACTGAAGAATACAGAGCAGAGCAAGGAATTTGTTATTAAGGTTTCTTCGGAGGATTATCCTTTTGTTGTAAATAATCAGGGAAAACTCTACTGCGCAATGACTAAAGAGGTTTCTATAGATATTATAGAGGATTCTTCGCTTGGAAGAAACCAGTGCATTGTGGAGACGGACGGCGGTGTATTCAACTGCAGTCTTGATGTAGAGCTTAGCAATCTGATAAAGAAGATTAAACTTTTAAGTTGTTTGTAGTCGGGAGGAATAAATGTGTCAGTGTTAAATACAGAAAAATATCAGCATTTGGCGCAGGAATCCTTTTACGATAAGCTTGGAAAGGTTTCTAAGATTGTAGGTCTTACCATTGAATCCATAGGGCCGGACGCCAAATTGAATGATTTATGTAAAATTTATTCGGTGGACAGGAGCCAGACCCTGTATGCTGAGGTTGTGGGCTTCAGGGACTCAAGAGTACTTTTAATGCCGTTTGACAATGTGGACGGCATTGGACCGGGATGTATAGTGGAAAATACGGAGCATCCGTTAAGTGTCAAGGTAGGAGATAATATTCTTGGCAAAACGCTGGACGGCTTAGGCAATCCGCTAAACGGAGAGAAACTGGATATAATAACGGAATATCCTGTGGAGGCGCAGCCGCCTGATCCTATGTCAAGAGAGATAATCAGCGAAGTGCTTCCATTGGGAGTTAAAGCTGTAGACGGACTTTTGACAGTGGGAAAGGGACAGCGTATCGGCATATTTGCGGGCAGCGGCGTTGGCAAAAGTACCCTGCTGGGTATGTTTGCCAGAAATACTCAGGCTGATATAAATGTTATTGCTCTTATAGGAGAGCGGGGCAGGGAGGTAAGAGAATTTGTTGAGAGAGACTTGGGCGAGGAAGGTATGAAACGAAGCGTTCTTGTTGTGGCAACCTCGGACAAGCCTGCGCTTATAAGAAATAAGGCGGCAAAGACGGCGACAGCCATAGCTGAGTACTTTAGGGATAAAGGAAAAGACGTGCTTCTTATGATGGATTCTCTTACAAGATTTTCTATGGCTCAAAGAGAGATAGGACTTGCGTCTGGAGAGCCTCCTGTTACGCGAGGATATCCGCCGAGCGTTTACAGCGAGATGCCGAAGTTGTTAGAGAGAGCCGGAACTGCCGGAAAAGGTTCAATTACGGGGCTATATACGGTTCTTGTGGACGGCGACGACTTTAACGAGCCTATAACCGATACGGCGAGAAGTATTCTTGACGGACACATAATGCTTTCAAGAAAGCTGGGGCATAAAAATCATTATCCGGCTATTGACGTGCTTCAGAGCATTTCCAGATGTATGAGCCAGATTTCCGGCAAGGAACATAAAAAAATGGCAGGACGTCTTAAAAATGTTCTGGCTACATATAATGAGGCGGAGGATTTGATTAATATCGGCGCCTACAAGAAGGGAAGCAATAAAAATATCGACTATGCCATATCAAAGATAGACGCGGTTAATGAGTTTCTTATGCAGGGAACTGACGAGAAATTCCAATTTGATGATGAAATTGCTATGCTTGGAAGTATATTTGAAGACTATGATACATTTGAGGCAGGAAAGTAATCTATGGCTAAGTTTGTATATAAAATGCAAAACATCCTTAATATTAAAACGAGGCTGGAAACTCAGGCTAAAACTGAATTTGCCGAGGCTATGGCAAGGCTTGGGCAAGAGGAAGAAAAGATGAGGCAGCTTATATTAAGAAAGCGCAGCTACGAGGCGGATATTAAGGCGATGGCGGATAAAAGGCTTGATGTTAGCGAGTTGAGACGAAGCAATGAGTCTGTAAAAACTATGCAGGAGCTTATAAAGCAGCAGGCTGTAGTATTAAGAATTGCTGAGAAAAATCTGGACAGGGCAAGGCAGAAACTGAATGAATCCATGCAGGACAGAAAGATACATGAGAAACTTAAAGAAAAGGCTTTTGATGAGTTTAAACTTGAACTTAATGACGAAGAAAAGAAAGAAATTGATGAACTTGTGAGTTTCAGCTACAATAACAATGGCAGCGGCGAGCAGGAATAGGAAAGGAAGAAAATCATGGCAAAGAAAAAGTCTAAAGATGAATATGATCTTGATGATGTCAAGCTTGATGATGGCAGCGAGGAAGAGAAAAGCAATCCTTTTGTGAATTTCCTTATTGTGATGGTAATTGTTGCCATATGGCTTGTTATATTTGCACTGCTAATAAAAATGAATGTGGGCGGCGTAGGCAGTATGCTAAGACCCTATTTAAAGAATATTCCGGTAATCAATATGATACTGCCGGATGCAAGCGACGAGGAGGTTATAGAGGAAACAGGCTATAACTACAAGAATCTTGCTGAAGCTATTGAGCATATTAAAGAGCTTGAGGCGGAACTGGAAAGCTACAAAAATTCCGGAACAGTTTCTCAGGAGACTATTTCCCAGCTTCAGGCTGAGATTGAGAGACTGAAAGTATTTGAAGCTAATCAGCTCTATTATCAGGAGCTGAAGGAAAAGTTTGACAATGAGGTGGTATATACGGATAATGCTCCTGATATAGAGGAGTACAAAAAATGGTATGAAGAGATGGATCCGGAAAATGCCGCCAAGATATATGCAGATGTTGTAGAGCAGCTCAACTATTCACAGAAGGTTAAGGACTGGGCGGAAACCTATGCTAAGATGGACGCAGATAAGGCCGCAGCCATATTGGAGGAAATGACAGGCGATACAGACCTCGTGGCTGATATTCTGCTGTGTATGACGTCTAAGCAGAGAGCTTCTGTTATGGCGGAAATGGATCCTGTCTATGCGGCTAAGCTTACAAAGATTATGTATCCGTAGATTTTATATCCATAATTTCGGCTATGAAAATATAAAAATAGCCGGACAGAAAGGAAATCCGGCAGAGGGACGCCTAAAAAATACCGGAAAAAAGCTAAAGTTTTACAGGCTTTTTTCCGATAATATAATATAGAGAAATTAGGCGTTTGCGAAACTCGCTGGATTTTGTTGAAATTGCACAAATTGTATAAACAACACAGACACGCTTGTACTCCGTTTCAGGCGCAACGGACACTAGTCTCGACAGGACCTCGCCAAGTGCCGACACCTTCAAAGGGGCTGCTTATGTTTATACAATTTGCACAATTAGCGAAATGTTTTGATGAGTTTCGCAATTACCTATATAGAGAAATTATAGAAAGGAGGACAGCGATGGTTAGTGCAACAATAACAGGAACTGCAAAGGGAACATCCAATGATGTTACTTTTTCTGCAGGCTCTGTTAAATCTGACAAGACCGGCAGTTTTGGTTCTATAATGGCTAAATCATTAGGAAGCAACGCAACAGCCGGAAATTCTGCTTCAGAAAAGATGTCTGTTGTGAATGTGAACAAAAGCTCTGACGGCGGCGCAGATAAATCAGAAACTTCCAAGAGCGGCATTAATGACAGCACAAGCAAGACCGGCGGCACAGACAAGACCGGCGGCACAGACAAGAGTGCAGAAAAGACAGAAAATGCAGAAAATGCAGAAAATGCAGAAAATGCAGATAAGGCTGGCAAGACAGATGAAACTGCTGCGGAAGGCATCGATAAGACTCAGGTTGACGAAGAGTTTGAAGCGGAAGCAAAAGAGGCTGCAGAGGGCGTGCTTGACAAGATAAAAGACGCGCTGGGCATAAGCGAGGAAGAACTTGAAAAGTGCATGGAGATATTAGGACTTAATCTGTTCGACCTGCTTGACGCTAACAATGTCGTTAAGCTTGTAATGGAAGCTACAGGGGCAGAGGACGCTATGCAGCTTATAACTGACAGCAATTTATCGGCGGCATTAAAGGACGTTATGAATTATCTGTCACAGGTTACAGATGAGCTTTCGGAAGAGTTTAACTTATCTTCTGAGAAATTTGATAATATGCTCGGTCAGATAGCGGACAATGGCAATCCGGCAGCGGCAGAGGCTGCAGAGATTAAGACTACGGATGAGGCTGTTGACAAGACGGTCAGGACAGAGACAGAAGCGGCAGAAACTCTTGAAGATGTAATTATGTCAAAGGTTACTGTTGAACGGAAAAACGGAACAGCAGGAACAGCAGGAACAGCTTCTGACAACGCTAACGGACAGATGAATGGCGAAGCTCAGACCGGAGACGGAGTTAATGTTAATGCAGGGCAGAGCAATGTGGTACAGCAGATTTCACAGACCTTTGAGGCGGCGTTTTCAAATACTCAGGACGTCAGTGCGGCTGACGTGGTAAGGCAGGTGGTGGATGCCATTAGGCTTACTGGCACAAGAGCGCTGCAGAGTATGGAAATTCAGTTAAATCCTGAAAATCTCGGCAAGGTAAATATTCTTGTATCGGTTCGCGAGGGCGTTGTGACGGCACAGATTGCAACACAGAACGAGCAGGTTAAGAGAGCGCTTGAAGGACAGCTTTCAACTCTCAGGGAAAATTTTGAAAATCAGGGAATTAAGGTTGATGCTGTTGAAGTGACGGTACAGAGCAATGCGTTTGATGGAAACGCTCAGTTTGGAGACAGACAGCAGCAGGAAAATACCGGTAAATCCAGAAGAAGAATTAATCTTGAAGAATTAGGCTTTGACGACGACGAGCCGGAGGAAGAACAAAGTATTATAGCAAATGCCAACAGCAGTGTTGAATATACGGCATAGGCGGAAAGGAGAAAATAATGATTTGGTCAGACATCGTAGACGGAATGGCAAGCAATGAAGCAAACAATGCGACAATAAGCTCTATAAAGAACAAGGAACTTAAGGATGGCAAAGATGCAACAACACTTGATATCAACGACTTTTTAAAGCTTCTGGTAGCTCAGATGCAGTATCAGGACCCGTTGGAGCCTACAGACAATACGCAGTATATTACGCAGATGGCTACATTTACTCAGGTAGAGGCGACAACTGAAATGAACAATAAAGTTGAGCAGCAGATGGCATCTTCTCTGGTGGGAAAGACAGTAATTATGGAAACTGATTTAAACAGTAGCGGATTGGCTGCAGGTAAGGTTGATTACTGGGAGACTATCGACGGAACTGTTTATCTTGGAATTGACGGAAAACTATATGACATAGCTGATTTGGATACGGTTATGGATGACTCCTACTATGATAAGATTGTAAATAACGCTGATTCAGGCAACACAGATGAAACCGATGAAAGAGATGAAAGCGAAAGCGGCAGCAAAGTTGAAAGCGGAACTGAAGCATAGGGCGAATAGAGGTGAACGGTATGATTAACAATCTTGTAGCGGGCAGTTTTAATTCTATTGAGCAGGCTGCCGGCAGTATTAAAAGACAGAGTACTGACAACAGAGACAACGCCTCTAATGTATCATTTCAGGAAATATTCAACCAGAAGCTGAGTATTGAGGAGGCAGTTGACGGAACGTCCCGCAGCAGTGGGATTAAGTTTTCAAAGCATGCTGATACAAGGCTCA
Source organism: uncultured Lachnospira sp. (assembly GCA_964482965.1). Lineage (GTDB taxonomy): Bacteria > Bacillota > Clostridia > Lachnospirales > Lachnospiraceae > Lachnospira. Next base: position 128,269 of record CAYZZP010000001.1, on the reverse strand, counting down.
GACAGAGAGATATAACGCTTACTGAAGAACAGCTTTTGAGACTTTCTGATGGGACTTATAAGGCGGGACAGAAAGGAATTAAAGAATCTCTGGTTTTGTTGGATAATATGGCGTTTATAGTAAATACAAGCAATAATATTGTTGTGACAGCTATGGACCAGAGTATGAACGACGAGAACATTTTTACAAATATCGACGGAGCTGTAATAATTTAGCCGGACCTTTTAAGGAGGCATATATATCCCTGAATGACGGATGGGATATAAAAAATCTGCAAATGCGGATAGATACAGCTTCATGGTATTAATCTTCTTTGAATTTGGAGGACAAATATTATGATGAGATCATTGTTTTCTGCTGTGTCAGGTATCAAGGCACATCAGACAAAGATGGATGTTATTGGTAACAATATTGCTAACGTTAATACGGTAGCATATAAGGCGCAGAGCGTAACCTTTAGCGATGTTTATTATCAGACTACCCAGACAGCCACAGGACCTAATTCAAACAGCGGCAAGGGCGGTACTAATGCCAAGCAGATTGGACTTGGCTCTTCTGTAGGGGCTATTTCTACAGCAATTCAGAATCAGGGAGCTACAGAGCGTACCGATAATCCATGGGATTTGTGTATTTCAGGAGAAGCATTTTTTGTAGTAGAAAGTGCAGGTAATACATATTTTACAAGATCAGGAGATTTTAAGACTGATTTGGACGGCGCCCTTGTTACTCAGGGCGGCGCACATGTAATGGGCTGGAAGGTAGACGAGGACGGCGCTATTGTAAAGGATAAGGTTCAGCCTCTTTATGTAACAAGTGATGAGTATATGTACACAGCTCCGGCTGAGACAACGGCGGTTGAGATTACAGGTAATGTGGACGCCCGCTCTAAGAGCGATTCAGTATTTACAATTAATTTCTACGATACATTGGGAAATGAATATCAGGCGGCTTTGACGCTGTCGTATGTTGACCCGGCAGAAGGCGGTACTGCTGACGACAGAACAAGCTATCGGATTACGGGAAGCACTGTAACTATGAATGGTGTTTCTACAACGCTTACGGTTACAACAGACCAGTACATTGAGTTTAATAAGACTACTGGCGCTGCTATGCAAAGCAATGCAGACATAACATTAACGCTTACAGACGCCGACCCTGACAACAGCGGTATTATTATGGAAAATATCGGCGTTCCGGGAACTGATGGAACTTCAACCATCACTATGGACGCTACAGGTCTTACAATGTATGCCGATGCAACGGATATTAAGAGCTACAAGGGTATCGACGGCAAGGGCGCAGGTAAGGCTGTCGGTAAGATGACATCTGTTGGCGTCAACGAATCGGGAGAGATTGTTGCAAGCTACAGCAACGGTGATACAAAGACTATCGGTCAGATTGCGGTAACAACATTCCCTAACCCGTCCGGTCTTGAGAAGATAGGTGATAATCTCTATGCGGCAACCTTGAACTCAGGCTCATTTGACGGTATCGGACAGGATATTACGGAGTCGGACGGAAAAATCAGTTCAGGTTATCTTGAAATGTCAAATGTAGACCTTGCTGACCAGTTTACTTCAATGATTACAACTCAGAGAGGTTATCAGGCTAACTCAAGAATTATTACTGTATCAGACAGTATGCTTGAAGAACTTATCAACCTTAAGAGGTAATTAGCAAAATATCAGAGCTGCCATAAAATGTGGGTAAATTGATACTAAAATACCTATATTTTACGGCAGCCTTTTTTGGGATTTTAAATAAAAAATTGTGATAAATTTTCACGAATTTGTTGCAATAATTCTTCATTAGTGGTTTAATATGTATAATGGTTTTATGCATTGGATTATTCAGTATGTTGTATAGTGACGCATATATACATAATTTTTTGTGAAGTTGTTCACCGCACAAGTGTATTGTGTGCGGTCGGATATTGTATGATTAATATTATGAGGATTGATAGTGCTATGATTAATATTACAAGAATTAATGATACGAAATTGATGATTAATGCAGAGATAATACAGGCTGTGGAGGCAACGCCTGATACGGTTATTACCCTTACTACGGGAGCCAGATATATCGTTAAAGAAGATTGTGAAGAGATTCGCAGGAGAGTTATAGAATATAAGCATAATATCCTGATGGGTTTTGTGGAAAATACATAGGAATGGATGGTGTGACATAGTGGATATAGCTACAATAATTGGTCTTGTTCTTGGAGTTGTAATGGTTGTGTATGGTATTATAGACAGCGGCGGTGCTTCGGCTATTACAGACAGCTTTATAGATGTACCTTCTGTTGTAATTACAATTGGCGGTTCAATTTCCTGTCTTATATGTTCATATACTTTGAAGGAGTTTATAAGCAATTTCAAGGGCATAGTTATTGCATTCAAAAGTCCGAAGATGGATCATGGCGCAGTTATAGGCAAGATAATCGAGCTGTCCAATGTGGCAAGAAAAGAAGGTCTTCTTGCATTGGAGGAGGTTGCCGGCAATCTTGACGATGAATTTATGAAGAAAGGTATTCTTCTTATTGTGGATGGTACGGAGCCTGAGCTTGTAAGAGGTATTCTTGAGACAGAACTTAATAATATGGACGAGCGCCATAGAAGTGTTACAGGATTTTTTGACACATGGGCGTCTATGGGTCCTGCATGGGGTATGATTGGTACTCTTATCGGTCTTGTTAATATGCTTAAGAATCTGGATGATGCTTCATCTATTGGTCCTAATATGGCGGTTGCCCTTTTGACAACGCTTTATGGTTCGCTTATTGCAAACTGGCTGTGTACCCCTATTTCTAATAAGCTTAAGGGAATTAATGCAAAAGAGTATCAGATGAAAGAGATTATTATTGAGGGACTTTTGTCTATTCAGGCAGGAGAGAACCCTAGAGTCATAGAGGAAAAGCTCAAGTCGTTCCTCTCACCTACAGTACGAAATGCAATTTCAGAGGAAGAAGGTGAACACTAGTGGCAAGAAGACAAGAAGATGCTCCGGCAGGCTCACCTGCGTGGATGTCTACGTTTAGCGATTTGATGAACTTGTTGCTCTGCTTCTTCGTGCTTTTGTTTTCTATGTCAACAGTGGATGCGGAGAAGTTTCAGCAGATTGCAGCTTCACTTGCGTCGACATTCAGTGTTTTGCCGCAGGGCGGTTCTACTTTTGAGGATGATGGTATTCTTATAAGCAGCGGCGCCAGTCAGCTCAATCAGCTCAGCGAATACTACAACAGCGTTGGACTTAATACTTCCGGCGAGGTATCTTCTGAGGTTGACGACGCAAAGCAGGAACTTGAGAGGGAGGGACTTGCCGAATCAGAGAATATGGCTGAGAAGATTGAAGCCGGACTTGAAGAAAAAAATCTCGGAGATATAGTTGAAGTTACCGCTACAAGCAAGTATGTGGTGCTTAATATGAACGGAGCGATATTGTTTGATAACGCCAAGTCAGAGTTGAAGCCGGAGGCGGTTTCGATTATAGACAGAGTTGGCGATGTGATTAAGGCGTATGACGGTAATCTTATTACCATTGAGGGCCATACGGATAATATTCCTATCCATACATCAAAGTATCCGAACAATATGATGTTGTCGCTGTACAGAGCTTATTCAGTGTACGACTATTTTGTTGGCACAAAGGGCTTTACAGAGTCTACGCTTATTTCTTCAGGGCGTGGTGAAGCGGTACCTATAGCTTCCAATGCCACAGCGGAAGGAAGGGCGCAGAACAGAAGGGTAGAGATTAAAATATATAATTCGCTTAACAGTTAAGATTGGAGAATTACTATGAAGAAGAGTATGCTTAATGTGATTACCTTAGCACTGGTGCTTATCAATCTGGTGCTTACGGTTATACTGACATTTTCACTTGTATCAACAAATAACAAGACTAATAATCTTATCACAAAGGTGGCGCAGATTATTGATCTCGATGTGGGCGGTATCAGCAGCGATGATACGGAGGAAAATAATGTTTATAATATTGAGGATTTGTCCGGAGTAGAGGTTATAAGCAGCGACAGCAATAGCATTACCGTTACATATTCAGAAAACGGAAAGACAAGGTATGCTGTTATTAAGGGCGTTACAATATATCTCAATACAAAGGCTAAGGATTATAAGACAAAGTCAGAGAGTGTTAATAATGGTATGAATTTTATCGCAAGTTGTATAACAAACGAAGCTTTGAAATATGACAGCAGCAATATAGTCGCAAGCAAGCAGACCATTGAGGAAAATCTTTTAAAGACTTTGCAGAGTCAGTTCCAGACTCAGACTATATGCAAGGTTACCATTTCACAGATATTGGTTCAGTGATTAATTCCTAAATTATCAGGATAAAGGAGGTGAGGAAGATGAGTGAGGTCTTATCGCAAAGTGAGATCGATAACCTCTTAAAGGCGTTAAGCACAGGAGAGCTTGATATAGACGAGGCTAAAAGTAAAGACGAAAAGCAGATTAAGAATTACGATTTTGCAAGACCTGCAAAGTTCTCAAAAGAGCATTTAAGAACGCTGGAAATTATATTTGAGCATTTTGCCAGACTGCTGGCGACGAATCTTCCTGCATATCTTCGTAAGTCGGTTACTGTGGATGTGGTAAACTCTGAAGTAGTTATCTATTCGGAATTTTCCAATGCGCTGTCTAATCCGGTGCTGCTGGGAGTAGTTAATATGAATCCCCTTGAGGGAAATGTTATTATGGAGATGGCTTCTAATTTGGGATTTGCTATAGTTGACAGACTTCTCGGAGGAGCGGGCAATTCTCTTGACAAGGAGAGAGATTTTTCAGAAATTGAGCTGTCGATACTTGAAAGAATATTTTCAATATGTGTGAACTTTTTGCAGGAACCGTGGAAAAGTGTCGTGCAGATATCGCCTGTTCTTGAGAGGATTGAAACTAATTCCCAGTTTGCGCAGATTATTTCTCCGAATGAGACTATTGCGATTATTACGTTGAATATTAAAATCGGAGATGTTGAGGGATTGATGAACCTCTGTCTTCCGTTTGATACATTAGAGCCGGTGGTTGATAAGCTGAATACAAAGTACTGGTTCTCGACAATGAAAGAAAAAGATGACAACACATATGAGGATATTATTGAAAGTACAATAAGCAGAGCAAAAATTCCAATCAAAGCACTTCTTGGAAGAAGCAAAATCAGCGTGGGAGATTTTTCTGGGCTTCAGGTAGGAGATATCATAAGGCTTGACAGACACGTTGACGAGGAATTTGAGGTATATGTTGGAAATATAAAAAAATTTATGGCATTGCCGGGATATTCGGACGACAGATATGCTGTAAGAGTTACTGAAATTATTAGAGAGGAGAGTGAGTAAGAATGGATGGTATGTTATCACAGGACGAGATTAATGCATTGCTTAGCGTAATGAGTGCCGGAGGTGATGCTCAAACCGATGCGGCTGAAGACGTATCGGCTGACAGCAGTAATAATCCATCAGCAGCGGAAGAATTTGCACTCACAGACTCTGAAAAGGATGCTGTAGGAGAGATATCTAACATTAGCATGGGAACAGCAGCTACAACTTTGAGTTCGCTGCTAAATCAGAGAGTTGACATAACTACGCCGACGGTTTCTGTTACCCATTGGAATGAGCTGGCAGCGCAGTATGACAGACCTTGCGTTATGCTCCAGATATGTTACAAGGAGGGCATCGACGGAAACAATGTTCTTATATTGAAGGAAAGAGACGTTAAGATTATAACTGACCTTATGATGGGAGGCGCAGGAGAAGTCAACGACGCTGATGAGCTGACAGAGCTTCATCTTAGTGCAATCGGGGAGGCTATGAACCAGATGATGGGTTCAGCAGCAACCTCTCTGTCTTCTATGTTTAACAGAAAGATAGATATAAGTCCGCCGGTAGCTAATCTGGTAGAAACTTATAACGAGGATATTAAGAATTTGCCTAAATTCTTGGAAAATATGTTTGTAATGGTTCAGTTTAAAATGCAGATAGGTAATTTGATAGACAGTGAGATTATGCAGCTTTATCCTATTGAATTTGCAAAGGAACTGTTAAATCTTTTTGCACCGGCAGAGCCGGCAGCACCGGAACAGCCGCAGCCTGCAGCGCCGCAGCCCGTAGCGCCGCAGCCGCAGGCGGCACCGCAACAATCAGCAGCGCCGCAGCAGTCTCAGCAGATGCCGCCATACGGATACCCTCCGGTACAGGGAATGGCGCCATATGGTTATCCTCCAATGCAGGGTATGCCTCCATATGGTTATCCGCCGATGATGCAGATGCCACAGCAGCCACAGCAGGATGTGAATGTCTCAGCAGCTTCTTTCCAGCCGTTCTCGGGAGATTTGGGAGCGTTATCTCATAAAGAAAATATTGACCTTATTATGGATGTTCCGCTGGAGGTTACTGTTGAGCTTGGAAGGACAACAAAGTCTATCAAGGATATACTTGAATTTTCACCGGGAACTATTGTTGAGCTTGATAAAATAGCCGGAGAAGCGATAGATGTACTGGTAAACGGCAAGTATGTGGCAAAGGGCGAGGTTGTTGTTATTGAGGAAAGCTTTGGCGTTCGTATCACAGAAATAATTAAAGATAATTAAATTTTAAAAAAAATAGTAGGAAAATGTTCTGCTATGATGTATAATGTAAAAAAGGTTGAGTAATTATTTTGTGTTATACTTAAGTTAATAATATGAGCAGATAGGAGAAACAATATGGCAAAGAATATTTTGGTTTGCGATGATGCAGCTTTTATGAGAATGATGATTAAGGATATTCTCACGAAGAATGGTTACAATATTGCAGGAGAAGCGGAGAATGGTATGAAGGCTGTAGAGAAGTACGCAGAATTAAAGCCGGATCTTGTACTTATGGATATTACAATGCCAGAGATGGATGGAATTGCAGCTCTCAAGAAGATTAAAGAGTTAGACGCAGGCGCATCTGTTATTATGTGTTCAGCTATGGGACAGCAGGCTATGGTAATTGAATCTATCCAGTCAGGAGCTAAGGATTTCATAGTTAAACCATTCCAGCCTGACAGAGTTCTTGAGGCTGTACAGAAGGTTGTGGGTTAATGTATATTACATATGCAGAGCGTGCGGGAATTATGTGGATTTCTGCTGCTTCCGGCATTGAAGCAATAGCACAGCTTATAACACTTATATTGATATTTGTTTTTGTTATCGGATTGTCTTACTTTGCCACAAGGATAGTGGGAAATGTTCAAAAAGATAAATTAAAGGGCAGCAATATCAGAATACTTGAGACTATGAGAATATCCAACACGAAGTATATTCAGGTGGTTGAGATAGGCAGTAAATGTTTTGCCATAGCTGTGTGCAAGGATACTGTTACATATCTGTGCGAGCTTGATGCGGATGAGTTGATATATACAGATTCATCTGACAGTGTAATAAAGAGTGAAAGCTTTAAAGCAATTTTAGATAAGTTTAAAAAGGACAAGCCGGATGATAAGGCAGAATAAATGCAGTATGATAGGATTTATTAAGAAACACAGGAAAACCATAGTGAAGGTTTCACTGCTTATGTCAGCATTTTTTATATCGTGTATGGCGCTTACAACCAAAGTGTTTGCTGATGGCAGCGAATCGGGCAATCTTATAAGCATAGGAATATCTTCCGGAGATGGCACAGATATGGCAAGCGTGCTTCAGATGCTTCTGGTTCTTACAGTGATTTCTCTTGCACCGTCAATTCTTATAATGCTTACGTCATTTACAAGAATTGTTATTGTGTTGCATTTTACAAGAGCTGCCATAGGAACACAGACAGTTCCGCCGAATCAGGTAATAGTGGGCTTGTCTTTATTTTTGACCTTTTTTATTATGTCACCTACATTTAACGAGGTGTACACAAGTGCTATTCAGCCCCTGACCAATAATGAAATATCGGCGCAGGAGGCATATGACATAGGTATAAAGCCTATTAGAAAGTTTATGCTAAAGCAGGTATCCACAAAGGATTTGGATACATTTTTAAGAATAGCCGAGTATGAGGAAGGGTCCATATCGTCGGAGGATGATATACCTATTGAGGTACTCGTTCCGAGCTTTATAATAAGCGAGCTGAGAACAGCATTTATAATAGGCTTTCTTATATATCTTCCGTTTATAGTTATTGATATGGTGGTGTCTTCGACGCTTATGTCTATGGGTATGATGATGCTTCCGCCTACGACAATTTCTACGCCGTTTAAGATTCTTCTCTTTGTAATGGCGGACGGCTGGAATTTGATTATAGGCAATCTGATGACGACCTTTAATTGAGGCAGTTGAAAATGATGATGCTGAATATAGTTATAGTACATGGTTATGAGACGGAGTTTTGAGACAGGCGATGAATTAAATGAAGTCACAGATGTTTTACTGATACAAATTTTGTTGGGGACTGACATATGAGTAGTGGAGACGTTATTAATATAGCAAGGGAGACAATTTGGGTTATTGTAAAGACGGCGGTACCTATATTGCTGGTTTCGATGGTTGTTGGTCTGATTATAAGTTTATTTCAGACGCTTACTTCAATACAGGAACAGACGCTTACATTTGTTCCAAAGCTTCTTGCAATTCTTATAGCACTTATGATTATGGGAACATGGATGTTAAATGAGATAGTTAGTTTTATGAATGGACTATGGGGAAATTTTAATCAATACATAAAATGACGGAGCTGGATATGATTAATTACGAGGTCGCATTGGCGCAGTTTGAAATATTTATACTAATTCTTATGCGTATGGCTTCCTTTATCGCTGTGGCTCCGTTTTTTAATACTGCAAACACACCACGAAAGACCAGGGTGGCGTTTGCATTTTTTTTGACTGTTCTTATGTACAGTATGCAGCCCGATATGGTAGTGGAGTATGACGGCGTTATCGAGTATGCAGTTATAGTCTTAAAGGAAGTAGTAGTTGGGCTGCTTTTAGGAGCTGCGGCTTCATTTTGCGTTCAGATTATTATGTTTGCAGGTAAAATTATTGATATGGATACGGGACTTGCTATGGCGCAGATTATGGATCCTACGACGAAAGTTCAGGTGGGTATATTTGGAAATTTCTATTATTACATTCTGCTTCTGCTTTTAATGGTATCGGGACTTCATTATTATCTGATTGAAGCTATATTTGAGACATACAAGGCAGTTCCGGTGGGAAAGGTGACGTTTTCGCCGTCTATATACAATGATATTGTGGGATTTATGTCGGATTATTTTATTATCGGATTTAGAATTGCGCTGCCGGTATTTGCGGCGACGCTGCTGTTAAACTGCATTTTGGCAATTCTTGCGAGAATTGCGCCGCAGATGAATATGTTTGTCGTTGGTATGCAGCTAAAAATATTTGTGGGTATATTTGCAGTATTTTTTACCGTTGGAATGATGCCGGCAGTGTCTACATTTATACAGGGGGAAATAGAAAAATTACTGGCGTCTCTTGTAAGGGGAATGAGTCCGTAATGTGAAGCGGCGAGGTTGTAAAATTGCGAAGCCGTAAATTTCAAAACCGGAAGACGGTAAAAGCCTATGCTGATAGGACTGGGCTTGAAAGGAATATATGTATGCAGGAAAATAATTGGAATGATAAATTACAATTTAATAAATGCATCCATAGGAGAGAGGATACATTAGATACAAGCCGCAGGGCTGGTATTTTGCTTGAGTACAATCTCCAGTTTTTTGCTAAAGACGGTCCGGGAGGCGAAAAGACCGAGCCTGCCACCAACAAAAAGCTGGATGAAGTCCGTAAGGAAGGTCAGGTAGCAAAAAGTAAAGACCTGATAATGTCTGTTTCATTGCTGGCGCTATTTATAATTCTGAGAGTATATGTGGAAACTATGGGGGAGAAATTTGTAGAATGTTTTGGAGATTTTTATAATCAGTTCAATAAAATAGTGGAATCCAGCGGTTTTGGCCTGACTATGGAAATAGGGTCGGAAGCGGTAGGACAGGTGTTTACGGCAGTCATAAATATTACATTTCCTATATTTATTGTGGCTGTTGTCATTGCTGTTTTGACAAACATGCTACAGCAAAGGTGGATGGTTACAGCAAAACCGCTGCAGCCAAAGGCCAGCAAGATAAGTCCGCTGAGCGGATTTAAGAGAATGTTTTCTTTCAGGCAGGTAATGGAACTGCTGAAATCAATAGCTATGATTATAATTATCGGTGTTGTCATATATGTCACCATCAAGGATAAGGTAGGACTTTTGCTGACGTTTTACAATATTACGCTGAATCAGGCGTTACAGCTTATATATGAAATTATTGTGGATATAGGAACAGAAATCAGCGCAATATTTCTTGTGGTTGGTTTTGTAGACCTTATATACCAGAAGATTAAGTTTAAGAACGACAACATGATGACAAAACAAGAGGTTAAAGATGAATATAAGAATACAGAAGGAGATCCTCAGGTAAAAGGCCAGATAAGGCGAAGAATGCAGGAGGTATCAAGGCGAAGAATGATGCAGCAGCTTCCGGAGGCGGACGTGGTTATCACAAACCCTACGCATTTTGCGGTTGCCTTAAAATATGACCCGAATCAGGGGAAGGCTCCCGTTGTAATTGCAAAAGGAGCGGATTATCTGGCGTTTCAGATAAAGGACAAGGCGAAGGAGTATCATATTGAGATAGTTGAAAATAAGCCTCTTGCCAGAATACTTTATCACAACGTGGATATTGGAATGGAAATTCCTCCGGAGCTTTATCAGGCTGTTGCCGAAATTCTGGCGAGAGTGCTGCAGCCTAAGGCAGGGTGATTATAAATAAATTTTCAGGAAGGCATTTTTTGTGATTTTCAACGTGATTTTCCTCGTAAATTGCAAACGTGATTTTCCTGTCATGAAATGTTGAATAATGTACAAAAAAATGTTAAAATAGAGTGATAACTTTTGCAGGCAGAAGTTGGAATTTTATTAGTGGGAAAGGAGAGCAAGTCATGAGAATGAAGAAGAATGATATGTTTATTGGTATATATCTGCTGACGGCAGTTCTCTTCTTTATTATCTCAATTCCTTCGTGGCTTTTGGATATTATGCTGGCGCTTAATATCGCCGTTGCTCTTATAATTCTGTTTAATTCGCTGTATGCAAAAGAAGTGCTGGATATGGCTTCATTTCCTACAATGCTGTTGTTTACCACCATATTCAGAATAGCTTTGAACGTATCTTCCACAAAACTTATTCTTATGAATGGTGATGCGGGAAACGTAGTACAGGTATTTGGTGAGTTTGTAGGCGGAGGTAATCTGGTTATCGGTATAATTATCTTCATCATTCTCATTATTGTTCAGTTTGTAGTTATCAATAAAGGTTCCGAGAGAGTTGCAGAGGTAACGGCAAGATTTACTCTGGACGCTATGGCTGGTAAGCAGATGGCGATAGACTCTGACCTTAACACAGGAGCTATAACAGACAAGGAAGCGTCAGAGAGAAGAAAGAGGCTGCAGCAGGAAAACAGTTTCTTTGGTTCTATGGACGGTGCTACTAAGTATGTAAAGGGAGATGCCACAGCAGGTCTTATTATTACAGGCATCAATCTTGTGGGCGGTATTGTTATGGGAATGATATATAGCGGACTGTCCATTAACGAGGCGCTTACAAAGTACACAATCCTTACAATCGGAGACGGTCTGTGCAGCCAGATACCTTCATTGCTTATTTCATTGTCAACGGGTATTCTTGTAACAAAGTCGTCAAGCGAGGGAGAGCTTGGAGACGAGATGGTAGGTCAGTTGTTCTCCATTGACAGAGTGCTTCTGATGGTTGGTATTGCCCTTGCGGGACTTGGATTGTTGACCCCGCTTCCGATATACATATTTGTGCCATTTGGCGCAGCTTTGATATTTTACAGCAGAAAAGTCGGCGAGAAGAAAAATATTTCTAAGATTGAGGAAGAGGTTGAGCGGGAAGAAACAGATGCCCAAGAGATACGAAAACCGGAAAATGTGGTGTCTTTGCTTAATGTAGACCCTATTGAACTGGAATTTGGATACGGTATTATTCCTCTTGCCGATGTAAATCAGGGCGGAGACCTTCTTGACAGAGTTGTTATGATAAGACGTCAGGTGGCGCTGGAGCTTGGTGCAGTAGTGCCTATTATCCGACTGCGGGATAATATCCAGTTAAATCCTAACCAGTATATTATAAAAATTAAGGGCATACAGGTAAGCGAAGGGGAAATATTATTCGACCACTATATGGCCATGAATCCGGGATATGTGGAGGAAGAAATTACAGGTATTCCTACCTTTGAGCCATCCTTCCACCTTCCTGCAATATGGATTACGGAAGGACAGAGGGAGCGTGCGGAATCGCTGGGCTATACGGTTGTTGACCCGCCTTCAATTATTGCTACTCATCTTACTGAAATTATAAGGCAGCATATAGCAGAGCTGCTTACAAGACAGGATGTTCAGAATCTTATTAACAATATTAAAGACAACAATCAGGCTCTTATTGAAGAACTTGTGCCTAAGCTTATGGGCATCGGTGAGATACAGAAGGTACTTCAGAATCTTTTGGAGGAAGGCATTTCTATAAGGGATTTGGTTACTATATTTGAGACGCTTGCAGACCATGCCGCAGTTACAAGGGATTCGGATATTCTGACGGAGTATGTAAGACAGAGCCTTAAGAGGGCTATTTCCGGAAAATATTTTCCTCTTAACGAGGTTACTAATGTGGTCACTCTTGATCCGGCTTTGGAACAGGAGATTATGGGAGCTGTAAAAAATACGGAGCAGGGTTCATATCTGACCCTTGATCCTGAAAGAATTAAAAAGATTATCGGAAGTCTTGGTGACGCACTTAAGAAGCTTGAAGATATGGGCAAGAATCCGATTGTGATAACTTCGCCGATTGTGAGGTTATATTTTAAAAAGCTGGCAAAGGATTATTTCAAGGATATAATCGTAATATCCTACAATGAAGTAGAATCCAATGTCGAATTACAATCAGTTGGGATGGTGACAGCATAAATGATAGTGAAAAAATTTCAGGGAGCAACTGAGACAGAAGCCATTATGAAAGCCAAAGAAGAGCTTGGCAGCAAGGCTGTAGTTCTCAATGTAAAAACCTTAAAGCAGCGGGGCATTTTCAGAACCTTTAAGAAGGATGTGGTGGAGATTACCGCAGCTCTTGAGGAAGAAGAATTTATCAATGGTATCAATAACAGAAAAAATGCGGCTATGCCATCGCAGCAGAGAGCGGTACAGACGCAGGCGGCTTCAAGCAAAATAAATCTGGTGGCTGACGAGAAGGTCGAGGTAAGACCTGAGACAATAGCTATTGAGCAAAAGCTGGATTCGCTGCATAGCCTGCTTCAGAGCCAGATTATTTCAGGTAAGGAAACAAGCGGCGCAGACAGAAACAATTCCGATAGAAGGAACGCTGCGGATGTAATGGATACGGACGAGTCAGTTACAAGGGAAGAAAATCCGGGACGTCAGGTGCTTAAGGAAAGAGAAAATTCCAACATTAAATTTTTGAAGCTTATATATAAGAAACTGATAGACAATGAGGTTGACGAGAAATATGCCAATCGGATTATGGGAGATATAGAGGCTTCTCTCAAAAATGAATCCAATATCGACAGTATTCTGGCGGCCATTTATCAGAAAATTATATTAAAGCTGGGTGAGCCTGTAAGCATTAAGCTGGGTGACAAGCCGAAGGTAGTATTTTTTATAGGACCTACAGGAGTCGGAAAAACCACAACTATAGCAAAGCTGGCGTCGCTGTTTAAGCTGGAAGAGCATGCGAGGGTTGCATTTATAACATCTGATACATACAGGGTTGCGGCTGTGGAGCAGCTTAACACTTACGCAAGTATTCTTGGAAGCCCCATAAGCGTTGTGTATTCGGCAGACGAGCTTGAGAGCGCGCTGAACGAATATTCGGACTATGATTTGATTATGGTGGATACAGCAGGAAGGTCGCACCGCTGTGAAGAACAGATGTCGGAGCTTACGGATTTGCTGGACAGAATGAATGAGCTGAGCAACCGGTTTGATGTGGAAAAATTCCTTACGCTAAGCGTTACGACTAAGTATAAGGATTTGATAGATATAACAGAAAGATATAGAGATGTACAAGGCTGGTCCATTATTTTTACAAAACTTGATGAAACATGCTGCCTCGGAAATATACTGAACATAAAGATGCTTACCGACGCACCGTTGTCATATACAACATCCGGACAAAATGTACCTAACGACATAGAAGTTATTAATGAACAGGCTATTGCTAAGCAACTGTTAGGGGGTAGCGTATGATAAATCAGGCGGACAATTTAAGAAATATAGTAAAATTACAGAATCAGAAGCAGATAACCAACGCAAGAGTTATTGCTGTTACCAGCGGCAAGGGAGGCGTGGGAAAATCTAATACCTCAATCAATCTGGCGCTGCAGTTTCAGAAAATGGGAAAGAGAGTAATTATTATTGATGCAGATTTTGGGCTTGCCAATATTGAGGTTATGTTTGGAATAGTACCGAAATATACTTTGGGAGATTTGATGTTCACAGGAAAGTCTCTGACTGAGATTGTCACAAAGGGACCGGAGGGCGTCGGATTTATATCCGGAGGTTCGGGCATTGCGAAGATGGTTAATCTTGACAGGGAACAGGTGAGAAGGCTTGTGGGAAAGCTTTCTGAACTGGAAGAAATAGCGGACGTTGTAATAATTGATACAGGAGCAGGCATATCTAATGCAGTTATGGAATTTCTTGTGGCAGTTCCTGAGATGATAATGGTGACAACGCCGGAGCCTACGTCTATTACAGATTCCTATGCGTTGATCAAGGCGCTGGGGATGCATCCTGATTTTAACAGAGATTCGACCAAGATAAAAATGGTGGCTAACAGGGTGTCAGGAGAGGCAGAAGGACAAAATCTGTACGAAAAGCTCAATGCCGTAGTGGAGAGATTCCTCAATGTCAAGATGGAATATCTGGGAATTGTGCCTTATGACAACAATGTTAATAAGGCTGTTATGAAACAGCATCCAGTATCCTTATTATATCCGGATTCTGCCGCCTCTAAGAATTATGAGAGAATAGTACAGGTTCTTGAGAAGGGAAGCGCGGATGTGGTAAATCTGGGAATAAGAGGATTTTTCAGGGCTGTATTTTCAAGAAAAATAGACGGATAGCAAAAATAAAATGCCGCCAGAAAGGTTGGGGCAAAAAATAAACGAATAGTGGGTGAGGAGATTAGATATGGCAAATCTGTTGAAGGTAGGCGATAAAATTGAACTCAGCAGGAAAAATGGCAGGGGAAGCGCACAGTCCGGAGAGTCTGCAGCCTATGTAAGCCAAGTGTTGGATATGAGAGAGGACGGCATAGTGGTTGCGGCTATGCCTATCAGCGAGGGGCATATTGTACCCATCGAGGTTGGGGCAAGGCTTGAAGCGTATTTTTATACATCTCAGGGAATATATAAATCTCTCTGTACCATTATTGAGCGAGGCAAGGAAGGAAATGTATATTACTGCGAGATGGAGCTTATGGGAACGCTTGAAAAATTCCAAAGAAGGGAATATTACAGGCTGCCAAGCATAATCAGTGCGGACATTATACCGATAAACGGCGAGGAAGTTCTGGACTATTCAGAACATCACAAAATTCCTGATAAAAGCTATGACAATATGCAGTCCGGAATTATTGTTGACATAAGCGGCGGCGGAGTAAGAGTAATGTCGGATATGAGATTTAATAAAAATGATTATGTATTTTTAAAATTTCCGATAGAGATGAACATAGGTGTGAAAGAAATGGAGCTTATGGGAATGATTGTGCTGTCTTTAGAATCGCCGAACCGTCCTAATTACTATGACAGCAGAATAGAATTTATGGAGATAACATCAGAACAGAGAGACCATATAGTTAAATACATATTTGAACAGCAGAGAAAGATTCAAAAGAGAGAAAGGGGCTAGGCTCGTGGTTAAGAAAATATTGATTATTGATGACTCTGCACTTATGAGAAGAGTTATATCTGATATAATCAAATCAAGTAATGATTATGAGGTAGCAGCTATCGCGAAGGATGGGCTTGAAGGCTTTGATATGATAGTTTCCAACCCGAATCTGTACAGCGCAGTTATACTTGACATTAATATGCCGAAGATGAATGGTCTTGAGCTTCTTGAGAAGCTTCAGAAAATGCACATTGAGCAGACGGTTATTGTAGTCAGTACTGTGGCTAAACAGGGGGCGAAAGAGACAATCAGGGCGCTGGAGCTTGGAGCTTTTGATTTTGTCACTAAGCCGGAGAATTATCTGGAAACAAAAGGCGAGGCGTTTAGAAAGCGTATACATGAAATGCTTGATGTGGCGACAGCGTCATCAAGACGCACCATACTTTCAGCGGCGGCTGTATCAAGAACCTCCATACCGGATAAAAGCTCAGGAGGCGCTCAGCCAAGAAGTGCAGCAGGTACACAGCTAAGAAGTACGCCGGGTTTGCAGACGGCAGGCGCAGAAGCGGCACAGGCAAGAGCAGCAGGTGGTTTGAGAGCGGGTATCCAGCCGGGAAGCCATGCGGGTTCACATGCGGGAACCGCAGACAGCTTGAAATCGAGCGGTACGGCGCCATCACAGTTAAGAAGTGCAGAAGCCGGACAGACGGCGGACGGCATATTTGACAGCAGCAGGTATCTGGGAGTTAAGCAGGGAAAGAACAAGATAGTTGCCCTTGCATGCTCAACCGGAGGACCAAAATCATTACAGCAGGTTATTCCCATGCTTCCGGGCAGTCTTGACGCACCGGTTGTACTGGTTCAGCACATGCCGGCAGGCTTTACGTTATCATTGGCGCAGCGCCTCGACGAGATGAGCAGCATCCACGTAAAAGAAGCCGAGGACGGAGATGTCCTAAAGAACGGAACAGTGTATATCGCACCAGGCGGACGTCATATGAGAGTTGTAAGAAGCGGACGGGAATGTTATATAAGGCTTAGCGACGAACCTGCAGTTGAAGGGTTGAGACCATGCGCTAATCTTATGTATGAATCATTGGAGAGCTGCGGATACGATGAAGTCACCTGTGTGGTGCTTACAGGTATGGGCGCAGACGGAACTAATGGAATTAAAGGGCTGGCAGCCCGACATGTAAATATACATGTTATTGCACAGGATGAAGATACGTGTATAGTTTACGGAATGCCAAAAGCAATCGCTCAGTCAGGTCTTGTTAACGAGGTAGTGCCTCTGTCAAGGGTGGCTGAAGAAATAACAAGGAACGTGGGGGTATCTTAAAATGGATGTAAGCCAGTATTTAGAAATCTTTATCGACGAATCAAATGAACATTTACAGAGTCTGAGCGACCAGTTAATGATTCTTGAGAAGGAACCGGACAACAAGGATACTATTGCCGAGATATTCAGAGCTGCCCACTCATTAAAGGGTATGGCAGGAACTATGGGCTATAAGAGAATGCAGAATCTGACACATGACATGGAAAATGTATTTTCAGAAGTAAGAAACGGCAATATGAAAGTCAATTCAAGCCTTGTGGATGTTTTATTCCAGTGCCTTGACGCACTTCAGGTTTATGTTTCTAATATCCAGCAGAATCAGGATGAAGGTACGGATGACAATGAGCCTATTATAAAGGCTCTCAATGACTTTATTGCCAACAACGGCAAAGACGGAGAAAAAGTTTCGGCGGCGGCAGAGGAAGCGCCGAAGGAACAGGGTGGCGACAGCGCTGCAAAATACAACAACTTGGCTTTATTGGATTTTGAAAAGCATGCAATTAACGAGGCTCTTAAGAAAAATATGCATGTGTATAAGATTTGCGTATCAGTGGATGAGAACTGCATACTTAAAGCGGCAAGAGCATTTTTAGTGTTCAAAAATCTTGAAGGACATGGCGATATTATTAAATCAGAGCCTTCTGTACAGGATATTGAGGACGAGAAATTTGACCTCGATTTCAGTATTGTTATGGTATCAGAGGATAGCTTTGATAAAATCTCAAAGCTTATTAAGAATGTGTCAGAGATTAAAGACTGCGTAGGCGAGGAGATAACAACGCCGTTTGATATGTCAGTGCAGGAAAATGAAACTGCAGAGCATAATGAGGCGTCAGAGGAGCGGCAGCCTGCGGAGAAGAAGAATGATACTGCTCCTGCGGCGGCAGCTCCTAAGCAGCCGGCAGCTTCAGGTAATGGCAATGGAAGCGCAGGAAAGACAAAGGCGGTTGGTCACACAGTCCGTGTTGATATTGAAAAACTTGATGTGCTTATGAATCTTGTCAGCGAGCTTATTATTGCAAAGAACGGTCTTGTATCTGCAAGCACATCAGAAGAAAATGCTGCATCAACGGTCAATCAGAATTTCAATGAGCAGATTGAGTATCTTGAGAGAGTTACGACCAATCTTCATGAGTCGGTTATGAAGGTGCGAATGATGCCTATTGAGAGCGTTGTCAGCAGATTTCCTAGAATGATAAGGGATTTAAGTAAGAAGCTTGACAAGAAGATGGAATTGTATATGTCAGGTGAAGATACGGAGCTTGACAGAACTGTTATTGACGAGATTGGCGATCCTCTTATGCATTTGCTCAGAAATTCAGCAGACCATGGACTTGAGAGTGCAGAGGTAAGGCGCGAAAGAGGAAAGAGCCAGGTTGGTTCAATTTTCCTTGACGCATATCAAGACGGCAACAACGTAGTTATTGAGGTAAGAGACGACGGTAACGGTATCGACGTTGAAAAGGTTAAGAACAAGGCTATATCAAACGGCTCTATAACTGAGGAGCAGGCGGCTCTTATGAGTGAAAAGGAGATAATAGATTTATTGTTCAGGCCAAGCTTTTCAACGGCTGAGAAGGTTACAGATGTCTCAGGAAGAGGCGTAGGTCTTGACGTTGTTAAGTCTAAGATAGAGGCGCTCGGCGGTGATGTTGAGGTTAAGACAACTTACGGCGAGGGCAGCACATTTATAATCAGACTGCCGCTTACACTTGCTATTATTCAGGCTCTTATGGTAAAACTTGGCGATGAGAAGTATGCTATTTCGCTGGGTTCAATACAGACGATAGAAGATATCAGCGTAAGCGACATTAAGTATGTTCATGCCAAGGAAGTTATTCATCTTAGAGGAACTGTAATTCCGCTGGTAAGACTTAGAAATCTCCTTGACGTTCCAGGCGAACCTGAAGAACAGGAAAATATTACAGTTGTCATTGTAAGCAAGGGCGACAAGCTGGCAGGTCTTGTGGTAGACAGCCTGATTGGCCAGATGGAAATTGTAATTAAATCCTTAGGCAAGCATATAAGCATCAATAAAATGATAAGCGGAGCGACTATATTAGGCGATGGTTCCGTTGCACTTATTATTGACGCTAACACACTTGTCTGACAGGCAGTGTTCGGAAAGGAAAGGGTGATTAGCTATGGAAGAGGTTAAGGCAATAACAAATAATGAAGAAAACAATATCGCAGTGCAGTATATTGTTGTAAAAATAGGCAATGAGCAGTATGGAATTAATATTCAATACATAGATAACATTGTAAGAAATCAAAGAATTACAAGAGTGCCGAAGTCGCAGGAGTATTATAAGGGCGTAATCAACTTAAGAGGAGAAATCATACCTGTTATGAGTATTAGGCTTAAGCTGGGGCTTGAAGCTGACGAGTTTACTGATAAGACAAGAATAATCATTGTCAAGGTTGACGGCGCTACAATAGGCGTTATTGTTGACCAGGTTAAAGAGGTTGTAACTCTTGAGAGCAGTGATACAGAAAAACTGGCGCACACATCCACACTGGAGGATTCTGCAAGCAAGTATATATCAGGCATCGGAAAAAGCAAGGGTGAGCTTATATCACTGCTGGACATAGTAACACTTATTGAGGAAGGCTGATACACAGAGGCAAAAGTCAGCTTGTAGTTGGAGGGTATATGGCTAAAATTGATTTAGATGGTCTTAATGAGATACAATACGACGTGCTTAAAGAGATTGGCAATATAGGTGCCGGCAATGCAACGACAGCTCTTTCAAAGATGCTTAGTATGAAGGTTGATATGTCGGTTCCTAAGGTTGCGCTTCTTCCGTTTTCAGAGATTGCGTCAGTGGTAGGCTCTGAGGAAGATACAGTTGTAGGTATCCTGTTGGGAATTGAAGGCGATATTTCTGGAATGATGATGTTCCTGTTCGATATGCGTTCAGCGCATCATCTGGTAAATTCGCTTATGATGAAGCCTTTGGAAGAAAATGCTGATATGGGTGTGGATTCATTTTCGGAGATGGATATGTCTGCACTCAATGAAATCGGCAATATTGTTTCAGGCTCTTATCTAAATGCATTGTCGGGATTGACAGGCATGAAGATGGTTAGTACGGTTCCAAGTCTGACAGTTGATATGGTGGGAGCGTTGTTAAGCGTTCCGGCGGCGGAATTTGGAAAGTACGGAGATAAACTTCTTATGATTCAGTCACAGTTTGGTGAAAATGATTTTGTTACAGGATATTTTTTACTTATTCCCGAACTTGAATCTTATGATAAGATTTTGACGTCCCTGGGAATGTAGCCTTATGGTTACATTTCACAGGACATACGAATTAAAAAATGCGGAGTTAGTGATATGGGGAATATGATAAAGGTTGGAATGGCCGATTTAAAGGTATGCAAATGCCCGGATTCATTAACTACTCTCGGATTAGGTTCATGTATCGGCGTAGCTTTGTATGATCCGATGACAAAGGTCAGTGGATTGCTGCATTGTATGCTGCCCGACAGCACACAGATAAGAAACAATTCCAATGTGGCTAAATTTGCTGATACAGGCATAGATGAGCTGATAAGACAGATGTTGGAGCTGGGGGCTGACAGAACGAGGCTGGTGGCGAAGATGGCTGGCGGAGCGCAGATGTTTGCACTATCATCTGCCAATGATTCACTGAGAGTAGGAGAGCGAAATGCTCAGGCAACACGTGAGAAGCTTAAACAGCTTAATATAAGGCTGCTGGCTGAGGATTGCGGACTTAATTACGGTAGGACTGTTGAATTTTATTCAGAGACAGGCGAATATGTCATAAAAGCAGTAGGCAAACCGCCTAAGACTATATAATCGGCGGGAAGATTAGTCAGTTGGAGGAGATATGAAAAAGTTTCGTAATATACCGGCATTTATAACGCTTTTGGCAGGCTTTGCTGCCAGTATAATAATGATATTAAAAAAATATGCTCTGGTAGATTTTTTGTGGATTCTTGTAGCTGTAATGGTTGGATTTTACATTATAGGTCTTCTTATCAGATTGATACTTAATATAGTCTTTAAGGGCGATACATCAGACAAGAACGATATAGACGGCGGTGAGGATAAAGCATCAGGCGAAGCGTCTGAGGAAAGTAAAGAAAGTGATGAAAAGGCGGAAAAAGCCTGAAGAATTGGGAGGCTGGCAGTAATAATTAAAAACAGGCAGCCACGATTATAAACATTGGGGGCAACAATGATGGATGAAGCAAGCAGAGACAGACTTTGGCAAAATTATGTAAAGACACACAGTCCTGAGACAAGGGACCAGCTGATATTAGAATATGCTCAGTTGGTGAAGCTTGTAGCAGGACGTATGAGCATGTATCTGGGATATAATGTGGAATATGACGATTTGGTAGGTTATGGCGTATTCGGTCTGATTGATGCCATTGATAAATTTGATTATGGTAAAAATGTTAAATTTGAAACCTATGCCAGCCTTAGAATCAGAGGAGCAATTCTTGACCAGATAAGAAAGATGGACTGGATTCCGAGGTCATTGCGCCAAAAGCAGAAAAAGATAGATGCTGCCATATCCAAAATAGAGCTTGAAAAGGGCAGAACTGCCACCGATGAAGAGATAGCAAAGGAACTTGAGATAACAGTGGATGAGTTAAATAACTGGCAGGGACAGACGAAACTCTCCAATCTCATTTCTTTGGACGAATATACGGAAGAGGGCAGCGAAGCCAAAATGGAAGCCGTAGGCAACGCAAGATTTGAATGTCCGGAGGAGGCTGTAGAGAAAGAGGAACTTAAGAAAATGATTGTAGAAGCTCTTGATATGCTCACAGAAAAGGAGAGAAGCGTAGTGGTGTTATACTATTATGAAGAAATGACTCTTAAGGAAATAAGCCTTGTATTGGAGGTTTCAGAGTCAAGAATATCGCAGCTTCACACGAAGGCGCTCAACAAAATGAAATTGAAGCTTGGAGATTATATGGGGATTCTTATGTGAGGGCTTAAGTATAATCCTAACAAAATAAATTATTGAATATGAGGTATATGAATGAGAAAATGTAACAGAGGATATTTCCAGTTTGAATCTAAAAACGATGGACTTTATATCACAGTATATCCACCGCTTGAGGGAGATAAGCCTGTGGCAGTAAGCGAAGCTATATATTACCTTGAAAAAAAGAAAATTACAGACTGCAATCTTGTGCTGCTTAACGACGCCTTTAAGGCGGGAGTGTCTGATGTTACTACAATTAAAGTATCGGACACAAGAGTGTATCCGGTTCCGGAATTTGGCGACTATAAAATGAGCAGCGACTGTATGACAATGGAGGCAGTATTTTACCCGCCGTTTGTCGGAGCTGATGAACTGAGTTTTTCAGAAATAGAAAGAGATATACAGGCGCTTGGTGTAAAAGGTGGTATTAATGATGCTGCTATAAATAAGTTTTTATCGGAGAAAAGATATTTTGAGCCATATATTGTGGCTATGGGAAAGCCGGCAAGAGACGGAGAGGAGGGATATGTTGAGTATAAATTTAATCCTGACCTCAAGGCAACTCCTAAGATGAATGAGGATGGAACAGTTGATTTTCATACCCTTGAAATTGTTAATCATGTAAAAGCGGGAGACGTGGTTGCCGTGCTTCATCCAGAGGACAGAGGGGAAGCGGGCTGCGACCTTCTTGGAAGACCTGTGCTGCCAAAGAAAGTAGGGCATGTTATATTCAGACATGGCAACAATCTGGTGATATCTGAGGATGGCAAACAGCTCATTTCTAAGGTAAGCGGTCATGTAATGCTTGAGGGCGATAAGATATTTGTGTCAAATGTGCTTGAACTGGTTGACGTTGATGCTTCTACGGGAGACATTAATTACGATGGAAACGTAGTAATCAAGGGAAATGTATTGGCGGGATTTTCTGTAAATGCGTCGGGGGACATTTCTGTAAGCGGAATTGTGGAGGGCGCCACTGTAATATCCGGCGGAAATATCACGTTTAACAGAGGTATTCAGGGAATGAACAGAGCAGTAATAAAGGCTGCCGGCAACATTGTGTCAAAGTTTATTGAAAGCGCTAATATGGTTCAGGCAGGCGGTTCAATAGAGACTGATTCAATTCTTCACAGTCGTGTAACCGCAAAGGGACCTATAGTGGCAAGCGGCAGAAATGGTATTATTGTAGGCGGCGATGTACGTTCCATTGTGCTTGTAGAGGCAAAAAATATAGGCAACGAAATGGGAACTGCAACTGTGGTAGGAGTTGGAGTTGACCCAACAACCAAGCGTAGGGTTGATGAACTTAAGAAAAGCCTTCAAAAGCTTGGGGATAATAAGATACAGCTCAACCAGGTTCTCACAGCGCTGCGCAAAAAGCAGGAAACAGAGGGAAAACTCCCTCAGGATAAGATGGAATTGCAGCAAAAGACTATGCGCAATCTCATTCTTTTGGAGAGAGAGCTTACTGCACAGAAAACCGAGCTTGAGCAGCTGAGAGTGCAGCTTAGCGAGGACAGCAACGCAAGAATTAAAGTTATGAGAAATATTTATATAGGAACCAAATTAATGTTCGGCGACCAAAGCTATTTTATTAAAGAAAAAATGGGCTTTTGCCAGTTTGTTAAAGAGAAAGCGGATATTAAGTGGCACACACTGTAAAGTACTTAATACAAAGGCGGTTGGTTTGTGATGTGATAGAGGTGTTATTATGAGTGTAAGACCGGTTGATTTAATGATGGTTCAGCAGATGAATGAAGTGTCACAGATAAAGCATAATGAAACATCAAGACCTGTGGCGCAGCAGTTCAATATATCTGCGCAGGTTCAAAAGGATACGGATAACAGGGCTGAACAGGTTACACAGAAAGCAGATGTGGATAACGGCAACAGGAAGTTTGACGCCAAAGACAAAAGTGATAATGAGTATCATGGACAGCAAAAAGGCAAGCAAAAGCAAGATGGTAAAGTAACCATAAAAAACAAAAGTGAGTTCAATTTTGACATAAAGGTTTGAAATTGATAAAGGAGAAGTATGACAGTATTGGAGATAGTTCTGCTTATAGCGGGAGTTCTTTGCGTAGCGGTTAGTTTTCTTGTGAAGGACGGGAGCGGTGAAAAATTAAATTCAGGAGACGCGCAGTCTAAGGAGCTGACAGAGCAGGATAAGGAGCGTATAAGAAAACAGGTTGATGAAATTTTGGAGGATATGATAAGCAATATCTCTGAGAGGACAGAGGCGCAGCTTGATAAAATATCTAACACTAAAATTTTGGAAATGAATGATTATGCGGAAACTATTATGGGTGAAATTAACCGTAATCATAATGAGACGGTATTTCTATATGATATGCTTAATGAAAAGGCAAAGGAAGTTAAAAGCACAGTCAAAGATGTAAATATAGCCAAGCGCGAAGTGGCAAGAATGCAGTATGAGTCCACAATAACAGCGGAAGAACAAAAACTGCCGAAAAGTACAGCGACAGAAGGTTCAGGCTCAAGACAGGAAAATTCTAAAATTGCTGCGGCATATGGCAAGGAAAATCCAACAGGAGCGCAGGCAAACGGCATTATAGCGTCGGGAGTAAAACTTCAGCAGGCGTCAAAAGCTGAGGCGGCTGTGGAAAAAGGCTCAGTTACAGGGTATTCCCGCAACAAGCACAGCAAAGATTTGGCAAAGGAGCGGCTTATTGAGCTGGTAAGAAAGAACACCGAAAATTCCAAAGAACTGCAGCGTACGGTGCAGATTAAGGTTGAGCCGCTGAAGGTTGCTGAAACCGGAAATCAGAAGGTAACGGCTAAGGAAGAAAAAGAAGTAGAACCGGCAAAAGCAGAAAATGTAAAGCCGAAAACATCGGTAAAGAAAGCTGAACCGGAAAAGACTGAAGCCGCAGAGACTGTATCTTCAAAGAATGAAGCTGCAGAGACTGTATCCGCAAAACCGGCATCAGCATCGAAAAAGTCTGAAAAGACAAAGGCAGCGGAACCAACAGAGAAGGAAACAGTTTCAAAGACAGCAAAATCGGAGAATGAGACTGCTGCAAAGCCTAAGACAACAAGAAAGAAAACTGCAAAAAAGGCACAAGAGGAAGATATGGCAGAACCGACAGAGCAGAAGCAGCCTGAGGATATTAATGTCAGCATACAGTTCGATAAGAGCGTCAATAAAAACGACGCTATAATTGATATGTACAAGCAGGGTATGAGTAATAAAGACATTGCAAAACAGCTTAATTTAGGTATAGGCGAGGTTAAGCTTATGGTTGATTTGTTTAAAAATACCAAATAATGGAGTAGTATGAAATGAGACTTAAATATCAGTTGAGAGGTTTGGGTATTGGGCTTATTATAACAACTATAATACTCACAATATCACATAATGTAAGGGAAATCGAGGCTAACAGCAAGAGCAATATACAGCCGCAGGAAAGCACAGGCTCCATATTAGCATTTGATAAGGATGCAGAGAGCAGCAAGGCTGACCATGAGAATAACACTGATGCGGGTTCACAGTCAGAAAGTGAGACTCAGACAGAAAGCCAGCCGCAGACAGAGCCGCAGCAGTCACAGACAGCCACTCAGGAGGAACGTCCGGCTGAGACAACGGCGCAGACAGGAAGCGTCGTCACAGTAAATATAAAGGATGTATATTATGCAAGACAGGCGGCGGACATATTATATGATGCCGGATTAATTACCGACAAGGCGGATTTTGTTAATTATCTCGACAAAGCGGGATATGCCGAACGTATATGTGAGGGGACATATCAGATAAAGCAGGGCGACAGTTATGAGAACATAGCTAAAACTATATGCAGAGTGAAATAGAAAATTAATTGCAAAAACGCTCCGCAAGGGATGCGCACGATGTGCAGAGGAAAGCTGCTTTGCAGCCGCACATCGGCGCACAAAGCGAAGCAAGTCCCTCAAGGATTGAGGGATTGAGTGAGTTAGAAGCGGACTTGTCCGCTTTTTTTTATAGAAAAGTTAAAGAATTTTCTATGAAATAAAAAATAGTATGCGCAGTTATCAGAAAGGAAAATACCGCGTTACAGCATAACTTTGCACAGCAGATTTTGGTAAAATTTGTTAAAGATACACAAAAGGTAAATTTGTCAAGTGTTATTTATTACAAGAAACTGACATTTAATTACAAGAAAAAATTTTTCTGTAAAAAATCAACCCTTTTTTTATATGTAAATTGACGAAAATTGACAAAAAGAAATGCTGATATTGAAAAGGCGTAAAATAATATGATATACTTATACATGTATTAATTACATATATTAATCCGTACGGATAAAAATCTGTAATTTTGCAAAAAAATCAAATTAATAGGAGGAAGCAATATGGTCAAAAAAAATTTTAGAATAATAAAAGTGAATGACAAAATGCAGATAAAGATTGAAATTAGTGTTGATGAATATGGGGACTTGGTGACATATGCGGTTATATTATAAAAAACTGATTGCGTTGCTGTTAGTAGTAATAATGCTTTTTTCAGCAGGATGCGCCGGAGGAAAGACGGGAAATGAGAATGAGGGGACTGAATCAAAAACAGATTATGTTTATGATAAAGAAATAGCACAGATAGGTAAAAGCAAAAGCATGGCCTTTAGCGAAAAAGGATATTATCATATTATTAACGGCATTTTATATTTTTATGACATTAATAGTAACGTTGAGGCTGCTGTGTGTTCAAAGACAGATTGTCTTCATAACTCGTCATCCTGCAGTGCGTATATATATGATAATTTAGATTATGACCCATATGATTTAACGGGCATATCCATAAACGGAGCCGGAAATCAGATTTGGTACAGTGAAGGGAAGCTGTATCTGATTAAGAGGGATGAATCAGGAGATTATCTGATGCAGTATGACAGCGATTTTACCAATGAAGTAAAACTGTGTACGCTGGCGCAACAAGGTGCAACAGTAGGATTGGCAAGTGGAGATTCGGGGAATATGGCGTTTATGTATAATGGATACTTATATTATTTTACTGTAAAGCCTGTGAATTCGAATACGCTGGAGGATTATATGTCAATGGCCTACTGCAATCGTATTTTGGTGGCAAAGGATTCTAAAGCTGAAGAATTAGGCTCATTTGATATTCCAATAGATTATGGCATGTTTAGCGCTGGAACCGGCAAAGTGTTTGCCGGAAAGGATTGTGTTTACTTTGTCAGCGGCGGAAATCAGAGATATTTTGGAAAAAATAATAAGGTGCAGTACAGAATCGGCGTTTATGATTGTGTCAATGAAGAATTTTCAGTGCAGTTTAATAAAAATGCGGATGATAGTGAAGATTTTCTGGGAATCAACACAGGTAAGGCGCCAAAAATAAACGAGAGCAATATCTGTGCGGATGATGAAGAAAATATATATATTATTACAGATGAAGCAAATGTTGTAAAAATGACCCCGGACGGCAGCAGCGTAAGCGTAATATACAGTTCAAATGCCGTTGAGATCGGATGCATTATGTGTGATGGTGCGTATATATATTTATCTGAATTTGGTTCAAAGAAAGGCTCTGTTGTAAGGCTTGACAAAGAGGGAAATGTAACCGGAAATTACGATATCGTCATGAATGAAGAATTTTGTGAAAAAATGAATATCAGCGTATCAGGACATTTTAGTTTCAGTATATACGGAATTGATGCCCAAAATATTATAATAGGTACGGACAAGCCTTTTATTAAAGGCCTTGAATTTGAAGGACTGACTCTTCCGATAGATTTACAAGGAAACAAAAACAGATATTCAATCTGTGCTGTTGGGATCATAAGCAAAAAGGCATTTGAAGATTCCAGCCTGCCTATTCAGAGTATATACATTTATTAGTGCTTCCGATGCTTGTTAAAAAAGGGGAGCAATATGGAGATTGTAAGAATATTCAATAAAAAGAGAATATTTATTTTAGCAGCCTTGTTTATTATCAATGGTATATTTTTTTTCAGAGAATGTTCGGATTTAGAAAAATATGGAATATATAACCGTCTTATTCTGGAGTTTAACGCTAAAAGTAAAGATGTTATTAATGATGAAAGCGCTGTCGATATTAAAGTGACAGCGAGTTCTGTCATAAGAGAATATACGGACAGCCAAGAAAACGATAATAATGAAAGTATTAGCGGCGAAGATATAAAAGAAAATGAGAATTTTCTTGAAGCAAAAGAGCTTTTTTTGGAAAAGGTCGATTATGTAAAAAACTACTCAGAAAATAAAACAAAGCGGATAGAAAATTCAAAAGCTATGCTATCAATCAGCTTATTTAGTGATAAGAACTCGTTTTCATATATGAATATCATAAAAACGAGAGACGATTTAATCAAAATAAAAGATGCAGAAGTAACAGTGAGCAATGGGGTCTGGCTGGAGAAAGTGACTTCATATAAGCTGATATATTACATTATGCTGGCAGCCTCCGCCTTGATTGTTTATGCATTTATAGAGGATAGAAAGAAGGGAATAATTTATATTCAGTATGCGGCGCCCAATGGCAGAGGCATCCTCCTTTTTAAGCGGCTGCTTATATTATTGGCATTTACGGTTGCGGCCGCATTTATTTTGTTTGCGGAAATATCAGCTATAGCCCTTAAAATGTATGGAGGTATTGAGGGAATTAATGATTCTGTGTGCAGCGATGAATTATTTGCTATGTGTTCTATGGGTACAACGAGGGCGGTATGGCTTGCGATAAACGTGTTTCGCATTTCGCTTGGAATATTTGCAGTCAGCCTTTTAATGTGGGGACTTTTGACTTGCTTTAATAATTCTAACATAGGCTTGGTGGCGTTTGTACTGCTATGTGCGGCAGAGATTATTATAAACTTATTGATTACAGATAAAAGCGTATTTAGATTTTTCAAGTTTTTTAATTTAAAATATCTGATTGAGGGCAGCAGTGCGTGGTTTACATATAGCAACTGGGGTTACAGATATATAATTATGGATGTTGCGCAGTCTGCCGGTATTCTGATAATATTTGCAGTGTTGATATCGGTTATTATGTTGGTAAAAAATTATGTAATATCTAATTCGTTAAACAGCATAGGCATTATTGAAAAAATGTTCATAAAAATCTATGAGCTTATTATGAAATTATTTGCAAAGCTGCCGGTTGCAATAATGGAATTTTTTAAGCTTATGTTTTTACAGAGAGCGGGCATTATTGTAATTATTGTGCTGGTGCTGTTTGTGAATATGAATAAGGGGTATCCGCTAAAATATAGTATTATTATGAATTCCGTAACCGATTTTGTTCAAAGCGCTAAGGATGCGTCAAAGGAAGAGCTTTCTGCAATAAGAGAAAATTTGTATATGGAAGCTCAGGAACTCAAGGACAGCGAATTACATGATGAAGAATCGGCAGAGTCGCGGCGTTATCAATTAATGATAATAAATGAAAAAATAGAACTGGCGGATTATATTCTTGAAAAAAGTGCTGAGGGTGTAGACGTATCACTGATTTCACCATATGAATATAATGCTGCATTGGGAGAGCAGCAGTCAGACAACCAGGAATTTATCGCATTGTTATGTATAGTATTAATGCTGATAATTAACGCCGGAGCTGTATCATATGAAAAGAAAAACGGGATGCTCTGCCATATACGGGCGGCAAAAAATCGTGACATCTGGATAAAAAATAAAATTTTGTATAACGGAATATTTTCATTTTTTATTACAATGCTGTTATATACAGAATATTATTATGAGCTGGTAAAGTTATATAAATTAAGTGATTTTGGCGTATCAGTTCAAAGCCTGCAGATATTTGACAAATATCCGCTGGATGTACCTATATGGGCATTTATCCTTTTGGATTTTATATTGAAATGGGTTATACTGACTGCAGTAGGAGGATTGGCGTTTCTGATATCAGCTGTATTTAATTATGAGATAGGATATTTTTTATCGTTGATTATAATTATGCCTCATCTTTTGTATAAGCTGGGTAACGGTATATTTTCGTATATATCAATACCAAAGCTGATGGCGTTTATGCCGTTTTGGACAGAGGGAAAATTTTCATATAATCTGGCAGGCGATTTGGTTATAATATGTATCGGTATAGTCAGTTATATATGTGGATACAGGAAAATAGTACGTTTATGAGTTAGAAAAAATCTGTTCAAGCTGTTTTCATCAAGCTGTTTTCCGTAAAAAACGCTTGCTTTCTTCAATACATACTGCTATAATATTCAGCGTGTGAAAAAACATACAGGCGGATTTTGCGGCTGGTGCCGGTTTACGCACCGGTGGCTGTGAAAGAGGAAGCCTGTAAAAGTTAAATTAACCAATGGAGGTATTAAAATGAGCGTAATTTCAATGAAGCAGTTACTTGAGGCAGGTGTCCACTTTGGACATCAGACAAGAAGATGGAACCCTAAGATGGCTGAGTACATCTACACAGAGAGAAACGGTATCCATATTATTGACTTACAGAAGTCTGTAGGTAAGGTTGACGAGGCTTACAAGGCAATTTCAGACATTGTTGCCGACGGAGGCACAATACTTTTCGTAGGTACTAAGAAGCAGGCGCAGGACGCTATTGCTACAGAGGCAGCCCGTTGCGGTATGTACTATGTAAATGAGAGATGGCTGGGCGGTATGCTCACTAACTTCAAGACAATCCGGAGCAGAATCGAGAGACTTAAGGAAATCGAAGCAATGCAGGAGGATGGTACATTTGACGTTCTTCCTAAGAAGGAAGTAATTAATTTGAAGAAGGAGCTTGAGAAGCTTGAGAAGAATCTCGGCGGTATCAAGGAGATGAAGAGAATCCCTGATGCTATCTTTATCGTAGATCCTAAGAAGGAAAGAATTTGTGTTCAGGAGGCTCATGCACTCGGCATTACATTAATCGGTATTGCTGATACTAACTGTGATCCTGATGAGTTGGATTATGTTATTCCTGGTAACGATGACGCTATCAGAGCTGTTAAGCTTATTGTTGCGAAGATGGCAGATGCAGTTATAGAGGCTAACCAGGGCGAAGAGGCAGTTTCATATGATGACGTTGAGTCAGCAGACGAAGCTGAAGATACGGCTGAGGTTGAGGCATAATCATTTTTAATTAAAGTATTATGGAGGAGTTATCAAATGGCAGCAGTTACAGCAGGAATGGTAAAAGAGTTAAGAGAAATGACAGGCGCCGGTATGATGGATTGCAAGAAGGCTCTTGCGAACACAGACGGCGATATGGACAAGGCTATTGAGTATTTAAGAGAAAACGGTATGGCAAAGGCAGCTAAGAAGGCTGGAAGAATTGCGGCAGAAGGTATCGTTAAGGTATTGGTTGATGGCGACAAGGCAGCGATTGTTGAGGTTAATTCAGAGACAGATTTCGTTGCTAAGAATGCAGATTTCAACGCATATGTTGATGCAGTTGTAGCTCAGGCATTAAACACAACAGCAACAGACATCGACGCTTTCCTTGCAGAGAGCTGGGCAGCAGAGCCGTCAAAGACGGTAGCAGACGAGCTTGCAAGCCAGATTGCTATTATCGGCGAGAACTTAAAGATTAGAAGATTTGCTCAGATTAAGGCTGAGAACGGATTTGTTGCTTCATACATCCATATGGGCGGCAAGATTGGTGTTCTTGTCGACGTTGAGACAGACGTAATCAACGACGACATTAAGGAGATGGCAAAGAACGTGGCTATGCAGGCAGCCGCATTAAAGCCTGTTTACACAAACAGAGACGAAGTGGATGCAGATTATATTGCTAAGGAGACAGAGATTCTCACAGCAGCAGCTAGGAATGAGAAGCCGGACGCTAACGATAAGATTATCGAGGGTATGGTTAAGGGACGTATCTCTAAGGAATTAAAGGAGATATGCCTTCTTGATCAGGTTTATGTTAAGGCTGAGGACGGCAAGCAGAGTGTATCAGCTTATGTAGCGCAGGTTGCTAAGGCTAACAATGCAAATATCAAGATTAAGAGCTTTGTTCGTTTTGAGACAGGCGAAGGCCTTGAGAAGAAGAACGAAGACTTTGCAGCAGAGGTTGCAGCTCAGTTAGGCTAATTTGCAAAATATAAGGCAGATTTGCCGGTTTTCAAAAAATGAGGAGTGTACTCCTGTTATAAGAAAAGCCGGAAACATATAAGTTTCCGGCTTTTTTGTGTTTTGCAGAAGCGTAAGCGCTTTTGCGATTTCTGTCGAATTGCCCAAAATAAGCTTTTGTAAGATAATATACCTTTTATATGAATAAAAATATTGACAACTAACACTCGTTAGAATATACTAACTAAAAGAATACAGTAACAAACAACCGGAGAGCATAGGAGGAGTATTGTATGACAAACATTTTGAAAAAAATAGACGCAAAGAAGACAGGTATTTTTGCTGCGGGCGTTTTGTTCGGTACTGCCGGAATTAAGATTTTAACAAGCAAGGATGCTAAAAAGGTTTATACGCATTGTACGGCGGCGGCGCTTAGAGCAAAGGAAGCTGTTATGAAGACAGTTACTAATGTTCAGGAAAATGCAGAGGACATATATGCGGAAGCTCAGCAAATAAATAAAGACAGAATTGAAAATGACGAAGAAGTTATTGAAGTAGAAGTGAAATAAATATGATTAGAACACCTGCGGCAGAACCGCAGGTGTTCTGTCGTTGAGAAGAAAGGCAAGAAATGTTATGAGATTTAAAATTTTACATGAAATTAAGGGGAGAATAAGAATCCATATAATACAGAAAAGTATGACGGACAACGAGGCGGATGTATTGCAGTACCACTTAGAGAACTGTCATATGGTTACCTCTGCAAAGGTTTATGAAAGAACTATGGACGCAGTAATTTGCTTTTCGGGCGAAAGAGAAGCTGTGATAGATTTTATCCGGGGATTTTCCTGTGATAACGTCCAGACGCCGGATTCTGTGCTTAAATTGTCCAGCAGAAGGATGAACAGAGAGTATTCAGATAAACTTGTAGAGAAAGCGTTGATGCGTTTCGGAGGACGCTATCTTATACCATATCCGCTGCGTTACGCCATAACTATTGCAAAAACAGTAAAATATATAGTTAAAGGGTTGGAGACGCTGCTAAAGGGAAAAATTGAAGTGCCGGTGCTTGACGGAGTTGCAATTACCGTATCTGTGGCGCGTGGAGATATAAATACGGCGGGTTCGGTTATGTTTCTGCTTGGAATAGGCGAAATTTTGGAGGAGTGGACTCGCAAAAAATCAGTTGACGATTTGGCGAGAAGTATGACGCTGAATGTCAGCAAGGTATGGAAAATAGTCGACGGAAAAGAAGTGCTGACAGATACTGATAAGATTGCAGCTGATGATAAAATTCTTGTGCATATGGGAAATGTAATTCCGTTTGACGGAATAGTTGTGGATGGCGAGGGAATGGTAAATCAGTCCTCTTTAACCGGAGAATCAATGGCTGTGGAGAAGAAAAATAACAGCTACGTCTATGCAGGTACAGTCTTAGAGGAGGGCGAATTAACCATACAGGTTAAGGAGACAGCAGGCGGCACAAAATACGAGAAAATTGTAACCATGATAGAAGAAACTGAAAAGTTAAAATCTGCGGTTGAAAGCAGAGCTGAACATCTTGCGGACAGACTCGTGCCTTACAGCCTGCTGGGAACGGCCGCTGTTTACCTTCTTACCCGCAATACCACAAAGGCGCTTTCAATCCTTATGGTAGATTTTTCGTGCGCTCTTAAACTGGCTATGCCTATTACTGTTCTTTCTGCCGTAAAGGAGGCGGGCAGGCACCATATAACCGTCAAGGGCGGAAAGTTTATGGAGGCGATAGCTGAGGCGGACACCATCATATTTGATAAGACAGGAACCCTGACAAAATCACAGCCTATAGTTACAGACGTAATATCATTTAACGGAGAAAGCGAGGATGAGCTTTTGCGTATGGCGGCATGCTTAGAGGAGCATTTTCCGCATTCTATGGCAAAGGCTGTAGTAAATGCGGCAAAGGAAAAGGGGCTTGTGCATGAAGAAACTCACTCAAAGGTAGAGTATATAGTGGCTCATGGAATATCCTCAAAAATAGAAAACAAAAAGGTAATTATAGGAAGCTATCATTTTGTCTTTGAGGATGAGAAATGTATAGTGCCGGAGCATATGCAGGATGAATTTGATAAATTATCGGGAGCATATACCAATCTTTATCTTGCCGTTGAGGGAAAGCTGGCTGCTGTAATATGTATAGCCGATCCGCTGAGGGAGGAGGCTGCAGATGTGGTGCGGATGCTTAAGGACAGCGGACTTTCAAAGGTTGTTATGATGACGGGAGACGGTGAAAGAACAGCCGCTGCAGTAGCAAAGCAGATAGGAGTAGATGAATACTATTCAGAGGTGCTGCCGGAGGATAAAGCTGCATTTGTTCAAAAGGAGCATGCCGAGGGAAGAAAAGTTATTATGATAGGCGACGGAATAAATGATTCTCCTGCGTTGTCGGCGGCGGACGTGGGAATTGCCATAAGCGACGGAGCGCAGATTGCAAGAGAGATTGCTGATGTTGCCATTGAAGCGGACAATTTGTATGAGCTGGTTATATTGAGAAACTTAAGCAGAAACATGGTGAAGCGGATACACAAAAACTATGTCCGAATTGTAGGCATAAATTCAGGTTTAATATTAATGGGAGTTGCAGGGGTTATACAACCGACTGCATCAGCGCTTCTGCATAACACGTCTACCTTAGCCATTGCTCTTGACAGTATGAATGGCTGGAGGGAAGATGGCTTAAAAAATGACGCTCAGCAAAATTAATCAATAAATTTAAGAAAAATTATCAATATTAGATTGCAATATGGTTAGTTATATGATATTATAGTTAGTAGCAACTAACTAACTGCAAAAGCGTTGCAGAAAAAGAGTAGTTTTATGATAAACCAATGCAGAACCTATGAGGAAAGGAAGGAAATACTATGGAGATTATCAATGGCTTACTGGCAGCGGCGGTTGTTATAACCTTAGTCGTATTATCTTATACTATAAAGCATTTATGCAGAAAATATATCAAAAGGTTAGTGGCTGGCAATAATTAAATAGTAAAATGTTATAGCCGATAGGAGGAGAATTATGTCTGTTGTTGAGTTAAAAAATGTAACCCGAATTTATACAAACGGGGAGCATAAGCAAAAAGCATTAGATGATGTAAGTTTTAGTCTGGATGAGGGAAAATTTGTAGTTATACTCGGCCCCAGCGGCGCGGGAAAAAGTACGCTGCTGAATATGCTTGGCGGGCTGGATAGTCCGACAAGCGGCGTTATTAAGGTTGACGGCGCTGATATTTCAAAACTGACAGGAAATGAGCTTGCAGATTATCGGGCTGCAAAGGTGGGATTTGTGTTTCAGTTTTACAATCTTATCCCGACACTTACGGTCTATGAAAATGTGGCGCTGGTAAAAGCTATTGCGCCGGATGCCATTGACGCTCGAAAAATGCTTCAGGAGGTGGGATTGTCCGACCATTTGCATAATTTTCCGGCGGAGCTTTCAGGAGGAGAACAGCAGAGGGTTTCAATAGCCCGGGCGCTTGCCAAAAATCCCAAGATACTTTTGTGCGACGAGCCGACGGGAGCGCTGGATTCGGAGACCGGCGTGCTTGTATTGAAACTTTTGCTTTCAATGGCAAAAAATTACGGAAAAACAATAGTCATTGTAACACATAATCAGAACATCGCCAAAATGGCGGATATAGTCATAAGGGTGAAAAATGGAAAAATAAAGTCATATGAAGAACAGGCAAATCCTATGAGTGTAGATGAGGTGGAGTGGTAGATTATGTTAATAAGAAAATTGTTTCGTACAGCTTTAAGATACAAATCACAGTTTATATCCATGATTATTATGATTGCCATCGGCATGGGTGTATTTCTCGGTTTCAATATTGAGTGGAAAAGTATAGAGGAGGATACCGGAAAATTTTTTGAGGCTACAAATTATGCGGACTATCGCTTGTATTCAGAGGCCGGCTTTACAGAGGAAGATATTAAAGCTATAGAAAATATTGAAGGGGTTGATGCAGCGACAAGATATTTGTCAGCAAACGTAAGCGTTGGAAACACAAAGAAAACGCTTTCTTTAAATGTGTCGGAAAACTACAAGGTTTCAACCATGCAAATTATGGAGGGAGCTGAATATGACAAAAATTCCGATGGAATATGGCTTTCAGACAGATATGCAAAAGAAAATAACATTTCTGTCGGCGATACGCTTAAGGCTACATATAAAGGACTGGAAATTGAGGGAGAGGTCGTAGGGCTTGTAAAGAGCGGGGAAATGATGATATGCGTGGCGGACGAAAATCAGCTTATGCCGGATTTTGAAAGTTTTGGTTTTGCTTATATCTCTCCGTCAAAGCTGAAAAAGGTTCTTGGAATGGAATTTTATCCTCAGATAAATTTAATATCTGATGTGGAAAAGTCAGAATTGGAGCAGGCTGTAAAAGAGGCTCTCGGAAAGACGATACTTGTAACGTCAAAAAATGAGCATACGTCCTATGCAGGCGCACAGAGCGAGGAGGAAGAGGGAAAGAGCATGGGGTCAATTCTTCCGGTGCTGTTTCTTTCCATTGCAATCCTTACCATGATTACAACCATGCACCGTATTGCTGCTAATGAAAAGGTTCAGATAGGAACGCTTAAGGCGCTGGGCTTTAAGGATAACCGCATTTTATTCCATTATACGTCCTATGGTCTGTTTATAGGCATTGTGGGAACAGTGCTGGGAGTAGCGCTTGGATATGGAATTGCGGCCGTAATTATAAGCCCTTCAGGAATGATGGGAACATATTTCGACTTGCCGGACTGGGGATTGGTTATGCCTGCATTTTGCCTGCCTGTTATGCTGCTGGCGGTGGCATTTCTCACATTCATAAGTTATCTGTCAGTTAAGAAAATGTTAAAAGGAACGGCTGCGGACGCTCTTCGTCCATACACCCCGAAGGCAATGAAAAAGAGTGCCATTGAAAAAATCATGTTCTGGGAAAATCTTTCTTTTGGCACAAAGTGGAATTTAAGAGATGTTTTAAGGCACAAATCAAGGTCTGCGATGACGCTGGTTGGCGTTGTAGGCTGTATGGTTTTGCTTGTGGGCGGTCTTGGCATGAAAGATACTATGAAAGTATTTATGAAAATTCTGAACGAAGATGTTAGTAATTATGCGACAAAGGTTAATATTGCGGAGACTGCGAAAAACAGCGAAGCGCAGGAATTTGCAGACAGTGTGGACGGCGACTGGGTGTCTCAGGCAGGAATAAGCTATGAGGGCGAAACTGTCACTCTGGAAATTTATCACAAAGACAACAATAAAATTCGTTTTATTGATAAAAACAATAAACTGATGGAGATTGGAGACGACGGCGTTTATCTGTGCCTGCGTCTTGCTGACACGGCTAAAATAGGCGACTATATAGAATTTTCACCATATGGAAGCGAGGATAGCTATCGTGTTCGTGTGGCAGGATACATACGCTCGGTAATGGCAGAGTGCATAGTGATGACGGAGGCATACGCCAAAAGTATAGGAATATCGTATCATATAAGTTCGGTATATACAGATGAAGCGGTTGAAAATATTGAGAAATCCTCTATTATATCAGGCGTTCAGGATAAAAAAACAATTATGGAAAGCTACGACAGCTTTATGGAAATTATGGATCTGATGGTACTTATTCTTGTGCTGGCAGCGGTGGTGCTTGGAATAGTTGTTTTATACAATCTGGGAGTGATGAGCTATATGGAGAGAAGCAGGGAGCTTGCGACTCTCAAGGTGCTGGGTTTTAGGGACAGGCAAATTGGAAAGCTGCTTATCAGCCAGAACATCTGGCTTACCGTAATAGGCGTATTAGTCGGACTTCCTGCGGGAGTGGGCGTATTATATATATTGATAATTGCTCTGGCCAGCGAGTACGAGTTAAGCCTTGCGCTGGGAGTACTTACATATTCTGTCAGCATTTTACTGACATTTGGCGTATCGCTGGCTGTAGGACTAATGGTGGCAGGTAAAAACAAGAAGATTGATATGGTAGAGGCTCTGAAAGTGGCGGAGTAAAAAGCAATCGGTGCGGGCTGCGCAGAAAACAGTTCAAAAAAATATTTACAGCTATGTATGCGGCGGCAAAGAACAAAGCAGTACATAGCTGTAATAAAGATATATTGCATATAAAATATGTGCGCTTTAAATGCGTATATTTTTTTTGAAGCTGGGTTAGTTAAAACTAACGTAGGGAAATTTCAACTAACCATTAAACAAATTTGAAGTTTTTAAAAATTAACTAAGAGAAAAATTCAACATCGAATTTATAAAACGAAAAATATAATTTTAAAATTTAATTATTAAATTCAGAAATCCGATTCGGGAAAGGAGATAATTATGAGTATAGTAATAGTTGGCGGAAATGAATGTATGGTGCGCAGGTACAAGGATTTATGCAAGGAATACAACTGTAAGGCTAAGGTTTACACGAAGATGAGCAGGGGATTGGAGGATATGGGCAACCCTGATTTGCTGGTTCTGTTTACAGACACAATTTCACATAAGATGGTGCGATGCGCATTGGGAGAGACTAGGGGGAAAAATGTCCGAATAGCCCGCTCGCACACAAGCTCTATGAGCGCACTGAAAAATATATTGGAGACGCATGCGGTTGCATGTAATTAAGGGAGGAAAATAAATGTCAGAAGAGTTGTTGGTTCGTAATTGCTCTCCGACGCTGGCGGGGCTTAAAACAGGAAATATGTTCAACTGTTCATTTTCGGATTCGGAGGAAATGAAAGAAAGCGTCAGAAAATTGAACAGAATGTTTGTAAAAAAAGGGTTGCGCGTACTGCCGCTGCGCTACAGAAATAACAGCGCGCTGATTTATGTGTACCGTCCTTCAAAGCTGTCTCAGGACTTGCAGGATGATACAGCCTGTCGCTTACTTGAGGAGCGCGGCTATAACACAGAGGAGCCTGAGCGATGTATCCTTCATTTGATAAAAAGGCTGGGAAATAGTGAAGAATTTCCTCACGAAATAGGACTTTTTCTCGGATATCCGCCTCAGGATGTGTGCGGTTTTATCGAGAACAGAGCTGAAGGGTGCAAATGCGTAGGCTGCTGGAAGGTTTACGGCGACGAGGCGGCGGCACAAAAGATATTTGAAAAGTTCAGGAAATGCACAACAGTCTACTGCGAGCAGTGGGCTAAGGGAAGGTCAATCGAGCGGCTCACAGTCGCTGTTTGATATAAATTAAAAAATATAAAAAAGAAAGGCAGGAAAAAGAAATGAGTAAAGTAGCAGTAGTATATTGGAGCGGAACAGGAAACACAGAGGCAATGGCACAGGCGGTTTTAGAAGGAGCAGGTAGCGCCGGTGCAGAAGGAAAAATATTTACAGCAGCTGAAT
The DNA here is from genome assembly GCA_964482965.1 of uncultured Lachnospira sp. Classification (GTDB taxonomy): domain Bacteria; phylum Bacillota; class Clostridia; order Lachnospirales; family Lachnospiraceae; genus Lachnospira. The sequence continues at coordinate 88,639 of CAYZZP010000001.1, read as the reverse complement.
TTGATGCGTCTATGATGGATGAATTTGATGCGGTTGCCTTCGGCTGCCCTTCAATGGGAGCGGAGCAGTTGGAGGAAAGTGAATTTGAGCCTATGTTTTCGGCTTGCGAGGCCAAATTAAAGGATAAAAAAATAGCCTTATTTGGTTCCTATGGCTGGGGCGGCGGCGAGTGGATGCGCGAGTGGGAAGGCACCTGCACATCTGACGGAGCGGTTCTTGCCTGCGGTTCTGTAATCTGCAATGAAGCGCCTGACGACAATACGCTTAATGAGTGCAAAGCGCTTGGGGCAGCGCTGGCGTAAAGACAAATTCCATGCTAAAATGTATATGTAATTGGAATAAACAGGAGGCGTCTTAATAATGGTAAAAATCACTTTGAAAATTGACGGAATGGCTTGCGGCATGTGCGAATCACACATCAACGACACAATACGGAGAACTTTTGACGTAAAGAAGGTTTCCTCATCCCATAGCAAGGGAATAACGGAAATTATTGCGGCAAATCCTTTGGAGGAGGAGCTTTTGAAGAAAGCAATCAAAGAGACAGGATATACGTTGATGTCCATAAATACAGAAAACTATGTGAAAAAAGGGCTGTTTTGGTGAAAGGGCTGCATAATTTTTAACGAAAATCCCCCAAACGTCATATGTTCTGCGTGAGGCTAACCATTACCTGCGTATTTTGCATGAGAAGTAAAATATATTAGAGAGAAGCTTCTTTGTATATGAATAATTAAAAAATCAAATTAAAAGCTTCAAATTGAAATCAGCAGCTGAAATTTTTGAATTTAAAGTTTCCGCTGCTGATTTTTTTTTGTCAGTTTTTGTTGATTTTTTAAAAAATCATGTGCTGATTTTATAAAATTATTGTTAAAAATAAATGAATTTATGGATTGAAAAGACAAACAAAATATGATAAACTTACAATAAACTTTGACAGGTTCAAAGAATAAAAAAGGAGGTTAATTATGAAAAGAAAAACTTGTAAAAGAGTGTTAGCTCTTTGCTTATCAGCGTTGCTGGTTGTGGGACTTATTCCAAGCGGTTTAAGCTTTTTTAACACAACAGCATCAGCTCAAGATGAGACAAGTGGTGAAGAAAGCGCAGGAAGCTGGATTATGGATGCGGCTGATTTAGATGTTTCTGTACTCGGCACCGGCAAGCTGACAGCGGATGCTCAGGTGGGAACCGACGGCTTTTTTACTATTGTTGCTAAAGGAGACAAGAACTCCATAGCACAATTCACTGACGACGCTAAAGTGGAGACTCCGTTTGGAGAATATTCACAGGCGCTTAATCTCGGCGGAGGAGTAAGGAACAATGGACAGGCCGGTTTAAAATTTACTATCGACAAGCCGGTTAAAGTCACAGCTTATGTTGCTGTAAAGGCAGTAAAGGATAAGCATAGTATCCAATATGTAAAGGACGGAGGAGATGTTATTACAGTTGCTGATATGGTAAACGATACCTCTGTATGCAACAGGATTGAGTTTGAGATTGATGAAGCAGGAACTTATTATCTTGGCGGAGACAACGGCGGTAACTTCTTCTATGTAGAGGTTGAGTACAAGAAGGACATCGAATCCTTTGACGTTAATTCTATTGATACGACATTGTTTAATGATTCTAATGATCTTGCAGCAGATTCCACACTTGGCACTAATGGATTTTTCTCAGTGACAACTGAAGAAAACAAGGTAAAGTATAATAACAGAGCTGATCTTAATCGTTCCTACAATAATGTACAGTATCCAAATGCGCTTACATTAGATGGAAAAATGCAGGTTAAAAACGAGAGACTGAAGGCGGGCGTAGGATTTACAACAACGTCCACAACAAGGGTTACAATTCTTGCAGCAGCTAAGTCAACAGGTGATTCAACTTTTTGGTTCAAGAATACGGATTTATCTGATGTTGTGACATTTGGCAGCGTTCCTCTTATTTATGGTACTGTTCAGGAATATGTGGTAAACAATCTTCCGGCAGGAACATATTATATCGGCGGAAGCAATGGATGTGACATCCTTGATATCAAGGTAGAGACAGTTGGCACCTATATTATGGATGGCAATGATATTCCGGATAGTCTGATTGATGATACTAATAAAGTAGAAAATGATACAACGGTTGGTACGGACGATTACTTTACCGTGCTGGCAGAGGGTACAAAAAATCAGTTCAAGACATCAACAGGAACTTCATTTAACGGTAAGTCATATACAAAGAAGATACAGCTTACGGGCGGTGCAAACCTTAAGAGCGGACAGTCTTGTATGAAGATTAGCGTTAAAGAAACTGCAAGAATTACTATGATTGCAGCTGCTAAGGGCACAAGCGGAGCTGATACCAATATTGGAATTGCAAAGGTTGGAGATACAGCTATTACAAGTATGGGTAAGCTTATCTGGAATGCGTCCGCCAATGCAGGAGACATTCAGGAGTATGTTCTTGATAATGTAAAGCCTGGCGATTATTACATAGCGTCAGACAAAGGAGCAGACATCTTTGAGATTAAGGTAGAGTATGATCCTCTTGATATGGCAAATGTTGATTGGGAGGAAGTTGAAACTCCTGTTATCACTAGTGTTACAGTAGACGCTGACGGCAATTTCGTAGTTTCATACAAAGCCACGGTAGACAAGACTGAAGGCGCTGAAAAGTTGTATGTTATTATGTATGAATCAGGCAAGGAAATGGCTACGGAGGTTGTGGCTAAGCAGAGTGATTCTGTTGTTATGACTCCTCTCTGGAGCGGAAATTATACCTTTGAGGTAGTTGCCGTAAGAACAGGCGAGGCATGGAAGAGAAGCGAAAAGGTGGATTATAATGATTATGTTCTCGCTGTAAGAAAGCCTGTAATTATTGCAGAGCAGAACAGAGGCGGCGGCAAATATTATATCGACTGGTTTAATCTTTCAGAGGCAGACATTTATACTGTAAAGATAAAGCAGGGCACAGACGATTATACAACTGTTGCGGATAACCTTACAACAGCAAATTATGAGCTTACAGGTCTTGCAGCAGGCGAATACACAGTTCAGGTTAGTGCAACCAGAAATTCAGACGGCTTTGTGTCTAAGTATGAAAAGACAATTAATGTAACAGCCGATGCAACTACACAGTGGTATGTGGCAACATTCGGTTCTGCACAGGAAACTAAAGCGGTGATTACAGAAGAAAATGGCACTGTAACAAATATTGATTTGACATCAAGAGATACTGCCGCTGTTAAGACAGTTATTGCAGAGGCACCGAATATTACCAATACAAACGGCACAATAAAGCTTGCAGCTTCTGACGCAGGTAAGATTTCAGACGGTGAGGAAGGTTTCTCATATTACTATACATATGTTGATCCTAACACTGAGAACTTTAAGATTACTGCTAAGTTTAAGATTACTGATATTTCTTTGACGCCTGATAATCAGACAGGTTTTGGTATTATTGCTACAGATATGCCGGGTATCAATTATTTTGGTGCGCCGGACTATTATCACAAGTATTACAATGAAGTTTCAGCACTTTTCTGGAATGCAAAGTCTGCAGCTTCTTGTATGAGAATTGTTACAGGTTACAGCAATCCTGATACATCTAACTGTGATGATGTAGAGAGAGTTATGAATCAGACTAACTTTAAGTCAGATGACAACACTACATTTTCAGTCGGAAAGGAAGTAACCTTCTCAATCGAGAAGACAAACGACAAGTACATTGTTTCATGCAATGGCGAGTCACAGGAGCTTAATGACACAGCACTTCTTTCTGTTCAGGAAGACGGTTCTTTGTGCGTTGGCATTATGACTTCAAGAAAGGTTGGAGTTGAAGTATCTGATATTACATACACAACATCGTCAAGTACTGGCGTAAGCGGAGATGTAAAGGATACAAGAGTTACTCCAAGCACACAGGTATTCTCATCAGGCACAACAGGAAGCCAGGCATATGAGTATATCTATGCTGCAAATACGGAAGGTAACCTTACTGTTAAGTTAAACGGTAATGAAATTTACAACAAGCTTATAGATGCTGACACAGCAATACGTATTCCTTGCACGCTCGAAATCGGCAAGAACACTATTGAGTCAGAGTTTAAGCCGACAGGCACAACAGCTACATTGACAAATACAGATGTAATCAAGAAGACATCTGAGGTTGAGTGCAAGCAGTATGGCAAGGAAGGCAGCATTTTATATGTTGCGCCGGATGGAACATCAGATGGCGACGGCACATATGACAAGCCGCTTGATCTTGCAACTATTGCTAAGTATGCACAGCCTGGACAGGTAATTATCTTAAAGGATGGTAATTACACAAAGGGCATAACTATTGAGAGAAGTGTATGCGGTACTGCTGATAAGATGATTACAATGGTTCCTGAAAATGAAGGAAAGGTTGTATTTGACACAGCAGCATTGAGACTGGTAGGAAGCTACTGGCATATTTATGGACTTGAAGTTGCAAATGTTTCTTCAGGCAACGGTATTCTTGTAGCCGGTAACCATAACATTATTGAAATGTGTGTAGTACATGGAAGCACAAACACAGGTCTTCAGATAAGCAGAAGCGGAAGCGCTGACAATAAAGTTGGTATTGAGGGCGAAATGTGGCCGTCATACAACCTTATTAAGAACTGCGAGTCATATGACAACTGCGATTCAGGAAGAAATGACGCTGACGGTTTCGCAGCAAAGCTTACATCAGGTAACGGAAACGTATTCTACGGATGTATTGCCCATAATAATATTGACGACGGCTGGGATTTGTTTGCAAAGACAATTTCAGGCGAGATTGGTTCAGTTACTATTGAGAACTGTGTAGCTTACAATAACGGATGGCTTACAACAGACGATACAACAGCAGAGGGCTACAACTTCGGTGAAGGTAATGGCTTTAAGCTCGGCGGCGGATACCTTAAGGGCGGACATGTTCTTAAGAACAGTATTTCTTTCGCAAACGGCGCAAAGGGTATTACAAGTAACAGTTGTCCTGACTGTGAGGTATATAATTGTACTAACTTCGGCAACTCAGTGATTAAGGATAAGAACGCATACAACATTGGTCTTAACAGAAAAGTATCTGCTGTGATGGAGTGGAAAGTAAGCGGACTTATATCTATGGGCGACGGCAATACGAAAGAGGCCGATTTGTTCCCTGTATCATTGGAGAGCGCTACAAATTACATTTACAACGGAACATCATCTTACAATACAGAAGGTGTTGAGGCTGTAAATTCATGGTTTAAGAGTACTGACGTAAGCGTGCTTCCTACAAGAAATGCAGACGGTACAATTAATATGCATGGTTTGTTAGAGCTGCTTGATACAGCTCCTGCAGATACAGGTGCAAGACTTGATTTGACAAGCGAGAAAGCAATCTCTGTAAATCCATTGGCTGCTCTTGCTGAGAAGGATGCTGATTACACAGCTGTTAATGAGGCTATTGCTAAGGCAGAGGCTCTCAATAAGGACGATTATGTTGACTTTACAGCAGTAGAAAATGCTGTAAATGCAGTAGTAACAGGCTATAAAGCTGCAAGGCAGTCAGATGTTGACGCTATGGCTCAGGCAATTCTCGACGCAATCGACAAGCTTGAGAAGAAGTCAGAGACGACTCCTGACACGGAGACAACTCCTGATAATAATTCAGGCGCAGCAACAGGTGATACAACATCGGCAGCACCATTTGCAGTATTGTTATCACTTAGTGCAGCTCTTATGGCTGGAATATACTTTTATGATAAGAAGAGAAAAGCTCTTGTAAAAAGATAATTCTATTAATTGATGATTTGACAAGAGATAGCTGTTCTGAATAATATTGCTTTAATGCAATGAATAAGATGGGAGCGCCCTTAAAGTATGGTTGATTTTTTAATCAGCTCATATCGGAAAAGGCGCTCCCTGTTTTAATTTACGCGAAGGCATAAGACAAGCGGAAATACTTGCATTTCCATTTGCCGCCGCACGCGAACCGGCAAAACTGGCGGAGCATGTTTTGACTGGTTTAAGACTTTTGAATTAAGGCTTTTGGTTTAAAACCTTTGGTTTAAAGATTATTGATATTTATTAAATTTTCTTTTTATCAAATTCAGGATTACAGCAGTAAAAGTTTTTAGGATTAAGCGTTTCCTTTGTCATTTCAAGTGCTTCGCCAAAACGCTGAAAATGTACGATTTCGCGGGCGCGTAGGAATTTCAGCGGAGCACACACATCCGGGTCGTCGATAACTCTAAGAAGGTTATCATAGACTGTGCGGGCTTTCTGCTCGGCGGCGAGATTTTCAAAAAGGTCTGTCAGGGCATCGCCCTTAGACTGAAATTCTAAGGCTGTAAACGGCACGCCGGCCGCTGCCTGAGGCCATAAACCTTTTGTGTGGTCGATATAGTAAGCGTCAAAACCGGCAGTTTTTACGTCGGCTTCGCTCAAGTCTCTTGTGAGCTGATAGACCATTGAACATATTATTTCCATATGATTTAATTCCTCAGTTCCAATGTCAGTAAGAAGTCCGCCAACCTTTTTTACAGGCATAGTATAGCGCTGCGCCAAATATCGCATACTTGCTGACAACTCACCGTCAGGACCGCCGTACTGGCTTATGATGAGCTTGGCAAGGTCAGGATTGGTATTTTTAATTTTTACAGGATATTGAAGTCTTTTTTCATAACAAAACATTTATATACACGCTCCTTCCCAGGGCATAGGACCTTCGCCCCAGCCGTATTCATTTTCACAGCAGTTTCCCGTAACCATTGAGGATTGAGTGAGCGGATTAAAATTACCCGCATATTCAGCCAGAAGCTGAAGCCTTTCCTTTGTGAGATTGAAAAACAGTTCAAGACCGTTTGGACAATCAGGGTGGGTGTCAAGATACAAGGTTAAATCGTTTATGGCGAAGCTAACAGTCATAATGCGGCTCATAAGAGTTTCTCTGTTATGCTGTTTCGGGTCAAGCGAGGCGCTGTAGCAACATTCAGGTAGCTTTGCGCTTCCCTCCGGAGCTTTGAAAAATGTCAGATTAAGACATGGAAAGATAGTACCCTCTGCAAGAGCAGTAGAAAGCTCATAGGGTTCGCACCATTCCTGCTTAGGCACGGTACCCATAGCAAGCTGTTCGCCGCATGCGCACATATTGTTATTATCCATATTTGAAAACCTCCATTCTTTGTTTTTTCATGATTTTTTAAATCACATTTTTAGTTTTTGTAAAATTGCATTTAATAAAGCTGGAAAATTAATTTAAAAGACAATATAATTTGGGAAATTATAACAAAAATAAAAATTTTGCTTTTTTGGATTAACCTCTTCTAATATTCGACAATTTATGTTATACTAATTTCAAATGTAAACCTACGGAGGCTATAGTATGGGATTTTTTAAAGATTTTAAGGATGATTTATCGGAGACTGCTAATGAAGTGAATAAGACGGCAGTTGACAATGATGAGAAAATGATGGAAGATGATGTAATGGTTAATACTATTGATAAGAGTAATCCTGATTTGTCAGAGCTTTCAGCAAGCTATGCAAAGGAGCTTGAAGATGAGACAGCGGCAGGACAGGAAGAGGATGTGGAGACGGAGGATACCATATCTATGGAACCGGAAGAGAAAGCTGAAGATTCAGAGGCTATTGCTGATGAAACAGCAGTTATTACGGCAGGTCTTGTGGTGACTGGCGATTTGGATTCAGCAGGTTCTATTGATGTGTTTGGTACAGTTGCAGGTAATGTTGTGTGCAGAGGAAAGCTTACAATAAGCGGCTCAATCACAGGTAATTCAAAGGCTAATGAGATATTTGCCGACAGTTCTCAGATTGACGGGGATATGGAGGCGAAAGGTTCCGTTAAGGTTGGACAGGGAACAGTTATCGTGGGAAATATCAGGGCTGCTTCAGCAGTTATAGCCGGAGCTGTCAAAGGTGATATTGATGTCATGGGACCTGTAATTGTGGATTCCACAGCAATTATTGTGGGCGATATCAAATCTAAGACAGTCCAGATTAACAATGGTGCGGCTATTGAAGGAAGATGTTCGCAGTGTTATTCAGAGGTTGATACTGACGCTATATTTGACATTAAGAAAAAGATTAAGAAGTAATTAAATAAATGTTAAAGTTAAGTGATTAAATAAGTACTGGAGCAGATTGATATGAAGGATTTAAAAAGGGTAATACTGAAGTTGAGCGGCGAGGCGCTTGCGGGCAGCAAAGGTTCCGGCTATGATGACGCTCTTATAGCTGATATTGCAAGACAGGTTAAGGAGATTGTTTATAAGGGTATTGATGTGGGGGTTGTAATAGGCGGCGGCAATTACTGGCGCGGACGTTCCAACAACAATATTGACAGAACAAAAGCAGACCAGATTGGTATGCTGGCAACAATTATGAACTGCATTTATGTATCTGAGGTTTTTCGTTCAGAGGGACTTGTGACAAATATACTTACGCCTTTTGAGTGCGGAAGTATGACAAAGTTGTTTTCTAAGGACCGGGCTAATAAATATTTTGCCAAAGGTATGGTAGTATTTTTTGCAGGCGGAACAGGACATCCTTATTTTTCAACAGATACAGGAATCGTGCTTCGTGCCATTGAGCTTGACGCTGACGCAATTCTGCTTGCAAAGGCCATAGACGGCGTATATGACAGCGACCCTAAGCTTAATCCGTCTGCGAAAAAGTATAATGAAATTTCAATCAGAGAGGTTGTTGACAAGAAGCTCGGAGTAATTGACATGACAGCTTCCGTTATGTGCATGGAAAATAAAATGCCGCTTATGGTATTCGGGCTTAATGAAAAGGACAGCATAGTAAATGCCATGACCGGAAAATTTAATGGAACGGTTGTCACAGTTGAGTAGTTCAGGCAATATTTTACTATAATTTCTGCATAAATAAGTTTTTGAACATAGCTGGCATTTTCTGGACATAAGATACATTTTGGGATATAATTATATAGATGCGGTTACTATTTTATAAATGTAATTTATGTCCGATATAACATAAAATTAACAAATTGGAGAGTAAATATGAGCGAGATTAAAGAGTTTGAAGACAAAATGAAAAAATCTATTGAAGCTTTAGAGGAAGAATTTGCTGCTATCAGAGCAGGAAGAGCTAATCCTCATATATTAGATAAGATTAAAGTGGATTATTACGGAACTCCTACAGGACTGCAGCAGGTTGCCAACATTTCGGTGCCTGAGGCGAGAATGATTCAGATTCAGCCATGGGAGAGCAGCCTTATCAAGGATATAGAGAAGGCAATACTTATATCTGATATCGGTATTACACCGAATAACGACGGTAAGGTTATACGCCTTATATTTCCTGAGCTTACTGAGGACAGACGTAAGGAGCTTGCAAAGGACGTAAAGAAGAAGGGTGACAATGCAAAGGTAGCTATCCGTAACGTGAGAAGAGACGCCAACGACACCTTTAAGAAGCAGAATAAGGCGAGCGAGATATCTGACGACGAGTTTAAGAATCTTGAGGACGAGGTTCAGAAACTTACAGATAAGTACGTTAATGCCATTGATAAGGCTATTGAGGATAAGACTAAAGAAATTCTTACAGTCTGATCTGTTGCTTTATTATATTACAATTAATCCGTAGATTCCGGTGGGTATGCCGTGTTTCTACGGATTTTGTGTAGTGGCACCTGGAGGTTTTAGCTTATGGATATATATAACGAAGAATTGGGACTTAATATTCCCGCCCATATAGCTGTTATACTGGACGGAAACGGAAGATGGGCAAAAAAAAGGCTTATGCCGAGAACCTATGGGCATAAGGCCGGAACTAAGGTGGTTGAAAAGATTGTAAGAAATGCAGGAGAATTGGGTGTAAAGTATTTTACAGTATATGCATTTTCTACGGAGAACTGGAAGCGTTCAAAGGACGAGGTTGATACTCTTATGGGACTTCTGCGTTCTTATCTTAAGGATTGTATAAAGACTGCAAATGAAAATAATATGCGGTGTCGTGTTATTGGAAGAAAAAATGAGCTGAGCTCTGATATTGTGGATAGCATTGAAAAGTTAGAGGAGGCTTCTAAAAATAATACAGGCATAACATTTACCATAGCGTTAAATTATGGGGGAAGAGACGAGATTACAAGGGCAGTCAGGAAAATAGCAAAAAAAGCAGAGAGGGGTGAACTTAAGCCGGAGGACATAACGGAGGAGACAATTACGGAAAGTCTTGATACATCTTATATGCCTGACCCGGATCTTATGATTAGAACCAGCGGAGAGCAGAGGCTGTCCAATTATCTCACATGGCAGCTTGCTTACACGGAATTTTATTTTACAGATGTTTTGTGGCCGGATTTTAACAAGGAAGAGCTTATAAAGGCGATTGAGAAGTATAATAAACGCGAGAGAAGATTTGGCGGTGTCAAGGAGGATTAAGTCATGAAGGTTAGAATACTTAGCGGCGTTGTGCTGGTGATAATTATGGCTTCTGCGCTGTTATGCGGAAACTGGTACTTGTATCTGCTTTGTCTGGGAATATCATTGATTGGAATGTATGAATTATACAGGGTTATTGGAAAAGAAAAAAGTCTGCCGGCGGCAATGGGGTATTTGTCAGCGGTTTTGTATTATGCCGCCATTGTGTTTGGCTTTGAGCAGTATAGTATGCTTGTGATTGTATTTTGCTTTATGGCAGTAATGTCAATCTATGTATTTACATTTCCTAAGTATAAGTCGCAGGAAGCAATGCTGATATTTTTTGGATTGATATATGTTACAGTTATGCTTTCTTACATATGCAAGGTTAGAATGATGGAAGACGGCATATATATAGTATGGATGATATTTATAGCTTCATGGGTCAACGATACTTTTGCATATTTTACGGGAGTATTTCTTGGAAAACATAAGATGGCGCCTGTGCTTTCGCCTAAAAAGTCGGTGGAGGGCGCAGTTGGCGGCATTTTGGGAGCTGCTGTATTAGGGGCTGTCTACGGATATTTTGTAAGCGGACATATGTCAGGTCTGACAGGAAATCCTGTAGTTACATTTGCTGCGGCGGGACTTTCAGGAGCTATTCTTGCCATTGTGGGTGATTTGGCGGCTTCGGCTATTAAAAGAGACCATAATATAAAGGATTACGGAAAACTCATACCCGGACATGGAGGAGTGCTGGATCGTTTTGACAGCGTTATATATACGGCTCCGGCGGTTTACTGGGCGGTGTTTATAATAAACAATATTTTGTGATAAAATGGAGGTTAATGTGAGAAGTATTTCACTGTTGGGTTCAACAGGTTCAATCGGAACTCAGACTTTAGATGTTATAAGAAACAATAAGGATATTAGAGTGGCGGCGCTGGCGGCAGGAACCAGAGTGAAGGAGCTTGCAGAGCAGATAAGAGAGTTTAAGCCGCTGCTTGCCTGCGTGGCTACCAGAAAAGGTGCAAATGAGCTTAAAACCCTCGTCGCAGATATGGATGTAAAGATTGTTTATGGAGACGAGGGACTTGTAGAGGCGGCTACAATACAGGAGGCTGACATAGTGCTTACCGCAGTTGTGGGAATGATGGGAATTGTGCCGACTATAGAGGCGATAAAAGCCCGCAAGGATATTGCTCTGGCCAATAAGGAAACACTTGTGACGGCAGGACATATTATTATGAGTCTCGCAAAGGAATGTAACGTAAGTATATATCCTGTGGACAGCGAACATTCAGCCATCTTCCAGTCTCTAAATGGAGAAAACCGAAGCGAGGTAAGCAAGATACTGCTTACGGCATCAGGAGGTCCGTTCAGGGGAAAGACTATAGACGACTTAAAAAATGTTACGGTGGAGGACGCACTCAATCACCCTAACTGGGCTATGGGTAAAAAAATTACTATAGATTCTTCAACAATGGTAAATAAAGGTCTTGAGGTAATGGAGGCGCAATGGCTTTTTGACGTGCCTGTGGAGAAGGTTCAGGTTATTGTTCAGCCTCAAAGCATTATTCATTCTATGGTGGAATTTGTGGATGGAGGAATAATGGCGCAGCTTGGAAGCCCTGATATGAGGCTGCCTATCCAGTATGCGCTCTATTACCCGCACAGAAGATTTTTAAATACTCAGAAAATAGACTTTTATGAATTGGGCAAAATAACATTTGAAAAGCCGGATTTTGAGACCTTTAGGGGGCTTAGGCTGGCCTATGAGGCGGCGGGAAAGGGAGGAAATATTCCAACTGCATTTAATGCGGCTAACGAGCTTGCAGTTGCCGCATTTCTTGACAGAAAGATAAAATATCTTGATATTTCTGATATGATTGAATATGCTATGAACAACGTTAAGTTCATAGATAATCCTTCTGTCGGCGAGATACTTGACACAGAGCGCAGCGTATATGAAATGATTGAAAGCAGGTGGTAATTTGATACTTAATATTTTGCTGGCAATACTGATGCTTGGCATTGTTATATTTATTCATGAGTTTGGACACTTTATAGTGGCAAAGGCAAACGGCGTAGCAGTTGTGGAGTTTGCCATAGGCTTCGGACCAAAAATTTTAAGCTTCAAAAAGGGCGAGACTGATTATTGCCTCAAACTTATACCTTTTGGCGGCTCCTGCCTTATGCTTGGCGACGATCTTATGGCTGAGAGTATATTTGACGGCAACAGGGACGATGACGGGGAGGAAACTGAAACACCGGCGGCGACGGGCAGTGGTAAAGAAAACGCTGACAAAATATTAAAAAACGGATACATGGCTGAAAAATCATTTGCCAATAAGCCGGTCTGGTCAAGGATTGCCATAATTGCGGCAGGACCTGTGTTTAATTTTTTGCTGGCTTATGTGCTGGCAGTTATTGTAATAGGTTCTGTAGGCGTTGATTTATGTACTGTCGACGTGGTGGAAGCCAATTCTCCGGCTGCGGAGGCAGGACTTCGCGAGGGAGATTTAATTACAAAGATCAACAATAATAATATTTCATTTTCAAAGGAGTATTCATTTTACAAGGCATACCATGCGAAGGACGAGATGAATATAACCTATGAAAGGGATGGTGAAAAGCACACGGCTAAGATCGTTCCTGAGTTCAGAAAAAGTCAGGTCTACAGAGTAGGCATAAGTGTTATAACTGCGGACAATTCCATCGCTGAGGTGCTTGACAACTCACCGGCGAAGGCAGCAGGGCTTAAGTCGGGCGATATTATTATAAGCGTTGACGGAAAAACTCTCAAAGAAGATTTGGGAATATCTGATGTGCTTGCAGAAACAAAAAATTCAGAAGTCGATATAGTTGTAAAAAGAGACGGAGCGGAGCAGACATTTAAAATAACTCCTCAGCTTGTGGAGGTTGAAGAATACTATACAGGCTTTGACAGCTATGGCTACAGAGAGAAAACCAGTCCGTTAGAGACAGTCACATATGCCTTTAAGGAGGTTGGCTATTGGATTGAGACTGTTGTAAAGAGCGTTGGAATGATGTTTACGGGGCAGGTGTCAGTAAACGATCTTTCAGGACCTGTGGGCGTTGTGGACGCAGTAAATACAGTGGTTGAGCAGAGTAAGCCGGACGGAAGCTGGTATGTGTTCCTCAATGTAATTAATTTTATGATGATGATAAGCGCCAATCTGGGAGTCATGAACCTTTTGCCGCTTCCGGCACTTGACGGCGGCAGACTGATATTTATGCTGATTGAGCTTGTGCGCGGCAAGCCGATAAAGAAGGAGCATGAGGGTATCGTGCATTTTGTTGGTATGGTGCTTTTGATGATTCTGATGGTTTATATATTGTTTAAAGATATTAAAGGACTATTTTAAAAATCGTTATAAGCAGAGGATTTTTAAAGCTGATTAATTAATGCTTTGTCAGGAAAATGGAGGCAGATATGTACAGGGATAATACTAAAGCGGTAAAAATAGGCAGCAGGGTGATAGGAGCCGGAAATCCGGTGGCTATTCAGTCTATGACTAATACGCCTACGGAAAATGTCGAGGCTACGGTTGCACAAATATTGCGCCTTGAGGCTGCGGGGTGTGAGATTATCCGCTGTACTGTGCCTACAATCGAGGCTGCGAAAGCGTTGAAGGAGATTAAGAAGCAGATACACATTCCGCTTGTGGCGGATATTCATTTTGATTACAAAATGGCTATTGCTGCTATGGAAAATGGAGCGGATAAAATAAGAATTAATCCGGGAAATATAGGCGGAGCCGAGAAAATTAAGGCTGTCGTTGATGTGGCAAAGCAGAGACATATTCCAATCCGCGTCGGCGTAAACAGCGGTTCCCTTGAAAAAGAGCTTGTTGAAAAATATAGCGGAGTAACAGCCGAAGGGCTTGTGGAGAGCGCTCTCGATAAGGTTAGGATTATAGAGGACGCAGGCTATGATAATCTTGTTATAAGCATAAAGTCATCAGACGTTTTAATGTGTGTAAAGGCGCACGAGCTTATTGCAAAGCAAACCAACTATCCGCTTCATGTGGGGATTACCGAATCCGGCACTGTATTTTCAGGAAGCATAAAGTCGTCCATCGGCTTGGGACTTATCTTAAATCAGGGAATTGGTGATACCATAAGAGTATCGCTTACAGACGATCCTGTGAAAGAGGTTGAGGCTGCAAAGCTTATTTTAAGAACGCTTGGACTTCGTAAGGGCGGTATAGAAGTGGTTTCATGTCCGACCTGCGGAAGAACAAAAATAGATTTGATAGGGCTTGCCTCTAAGGTTGAGCAGATGGTATCGGGTTATGACCTTGATATAAAGCTGGCGGTAATGGGCTGCGTTGTAAACGGTCCGGGAGAGGCTAAGGAAGCGGACTTGGGAATTGCAGGCGGAGACGGCTGCGGAGTGCTTATAAAGCATGGTGAAGTAGTAAAAAAAGTAGCAGAAGAAGAGTTATTATCAGTTTTAAAGTATGAGTTAGATAACTGGGGAAAGTAGGGTTATTTTGCAGAAATTTTTTGAGGTATTTCAAACTTTAAAATTGCCGGAGGATATAGCGGTTTATTTGGTGGATACAGAAGTTGCTAAGGTGACTAAAACATCCACCAATTCTCTTGCGAAGGTGTACATAAAGAGCGACAGGCTTATAGGAAAGGACATAATCTACAAGGCGGAGGACGCCCTTAAAAAGCAGATATTCAGAATGAAGAATATGAACGTGCGTATAATCGACAGATATAATCTGTCGAAGCAGTACACGCCCCAGACTATTCTTGACGCCTATTATGACAGCATTATGTTCGAGCTGGAAAAATACTGGGTTCTTGAATATAATCTTTTGAAAAATTCCAGACTTGAGTTTGAGAAGGAGGACTGCCTTGTAATAACACTGGAGGAAGGCTTCCTTGCTCACACCTATGCGGAGTCACTGGCAGATTATTTTAGAAAGGTATATCTTAACAGATTTGGATTTGAGATAGATGTTATATATCAGTACGCAAAGAAGGAAAAGAGCCGTTACGAGCAGGAAAATGAGCATAAGCTTTCTTTGAGGATTGCTGAGATTGAAAAAAATATGCGCGCGGCTCAGGCAAAAAATGAGGTTGGCTCTGAGACAGGTTCCGTAAAGAAAGCGAAAGGAGGCGCTGGCTTAAGTTCCGGCAATGGAGCGCCCGGCGGTTCAGGCTTTGCAGGCGGCTCAAATGCCGGAGGCGGTCTGGGAAGCGGCAGCGCAAATTCCAGCGGTTCGGGTAATGGCGGAAATGCAGGTGTCGGCTTAAGTTCCGGCAACGTCGGGGACTATGGTAGTGCAGGCGGCAAAGCCGGCGGAAAGGGCAGCTTTGGCTGGGGCGGCAGGTCAGGCGAATATGGAAGGCAGGGAGACGGTTTCTATAAGAGAAAACCGTCTAATGATGATGTGCTTTTTGGCAGGGATTTCGACGGGGAGCCTGTAGCTATGGAGACTATAAATGCTCCTATGGGTGAGATTGTGGTTGCGGGTATGGTGCGAAAGGTTGAGGAGCGGGGAATACGAAATGAAAGAACAATTATGATGTTCGATTTAACAGATTTTACGGACACAATCACTGTAAAAATGTTCTTCAGGGACGAGCAGCTTCCGGAAATGCGTGAAATTATAAAGAAAGGCGCATTTCTTAAGGTAAAGGGTGTTGCAGCGCTGGATAAATACGACCAGGAAATATCCATCGCAAACGTTACAGGTATAAGAAAGGCATACGATAACAGAGATGTAAGAATGGATCTTGCACTTAAAAAGAGAGTGGAGCTTCACTGCCACACCAAAATGAGCGATATGGACGGCGTGTCGTCTGTAAAGGATATAATTAAGCAGGCTATACGCTGGGGACATAAAGCTGTAGCGATAACAGACCATGGTGTGGTTCAGGCATTTACCGAAGCCTACCATGTTATAGACGGAATTAAGGGAGATTATAAAAAGAAGGGTAAAAAGCTGGATTTCAAGGTGCTGTATGGAGTGGAGGGTTATATAGTTGACGATACCAAGACAGTAGTAACCAATCCCCGGGGACAGAATTTCAAGGACCGTTTCGTGGTGTTTGACCTTGAGACAACAGGATTTTCAGCGGATGTGGATAATATTATAGAGATAGGCGCGGTAAAGGTAGAAGACGGTCAGATAGTTGACCATTTCAGCACATTTGTAAACCCTAAGACGCCGATTCCGTTCAGAATAGAAACCCTTACAGGCATAAGCGACGCAATGGTTCTTAACGCGCCTGTTATCGAGGAAATTCTTCCCGAATTTCTTGAGTTTTGCGAGGGCTGTGCTGTTGTTGCCCACAACGCCGATTTTGACACAAGCTTTATTATGAATAAGGCTGCAAAAATGGGAATAGAGTGGCGTCCGACCATTATTGATACAGTGCTTTTAGGACAGTTTGTAATACCTAACCTGCACAACTATAAACTGGATACGCTGTGCAAACATCTAAAAGTGTCTCTGGAAAATCATCACAGGGCTGTCGACGACGCGGGCGCTACGGCGGAAATATTTATCAAAATGCTTGAAATGCTGGAGGCAAGAGATATTTATGATGTTGATAAGTTAAATGAGGAAGGTAAGCTGGACGATGAGGCGGTAAAGAAGCTGCACCAGTACCACTGTATATTGTTTGCTGCAAATGAAACCGGAAGAATTAATCTTTACAGGCTTGTTTCGGCCTCGCATATGAAGTATTTCAGCAGAGTGCCTAAAATCCCAAAGAGTCTTATCAACCGATACAGAGACGGGCTTATTATAGGAAGTGCCTGCGAGGCGGGGGAGCTGTTCAGGGCTTTAGTCAACGGACGTTCCGACGCTGAGATAGCAAGAATTGTAAAATTTTATGATTATCTTGAGGTTCAGCCTATAGGAAACAACAAGTTTATGATAAATAAGGATGACTGTTATGTGCGAAACGATGAGGATTTAAGAGACCTTAACAGAAAAATTGTTGCGCTGGGCGATAAGTTTCATAAGCCGGTTGTGGCTACCTGCGACGTACATTTTTTAAATCCTGAGGACGAGGTGTACAGAAGAATAATTATGGCGGGCAAGGGCTTTGATGACGCAGACGAGCAGGCTCCGCTGTATCTTCATACCACTGAAGAAATGCTGCATGAGTTTGATTATCTTGGAGCTGACAAGGCATTTGAAATAGTAGTGACTAATACTAATAAAATTATGAATATGTGTGAGGAGCTTATTCCGGTAAGACCTGACAAGTGTCCGCCCGTAATTGAAAATTCCGATCAGATGCTCAGAAATATTTGCTGGAACAGGGCTAAGGAAATATACGGCGACGAGCTGCCGGAGATAGTGAGCGAAAGGCTTGAAAGAGAACTTAATTCGATTATATCCAACGGCTATTCCGTTATGTATATTATCGCTCAGAAGCTGGTTTGGAAGTCAAATGACGACGGCTATCTGGTAGGTTCAAGAGGTTCAGTAGGTTCCTCCTTTGCGGCGACTATGGCGGGTATTACGGAGGTTAATCCGCTAAGCCCTCATTATCTGTGTCCTAAATGCTATTACAACGATTTTTATTCTGACGAAGTCAAGGCGTTTGCGGGCGGCGCAGGCTGCGATATGCCTGATAAAAAGTGTCCGAAATGCGGGCATAAGCTGAATAAAATGGGCTTTGACATACCGTTCGAGACATTTCTAGGATTTAAGGGAAATAAGGAGCCTGATATCGACCTTAATTTTTCCAATGAATATCAGAGTAAGGCTCACGCATATACTGAGGTAATATTTGGCAAAGGGCAAACCTTTAAAGCGGGTACTATAGGTACTGTGGCTGATAAGACAGCCTACGGCTATGTTAAAAAATATTTTGAGGAAAAGTCGGAAAAAACAGGTTTGCCAGTGGTAAAGAGAAGATGTGAAATGGAGCGTATCGCCGAGGGCTGCATTGATATAAGAAGAACTACCGGACAGCATCCCGGCGGAATCGTAGTACTGCCTATCGGCGAGGAAATTCATTCGTTTACTCCGGTGCAAAGACCTGCCAACGATATGACAACCAACATAACTACAACGCATTTTGATTACCATAGTATCGACCACAACCTTTTGAAGCTGGATATTCTTGGACATCTCGACCCTACTATGATTAGGATGCTTCAGGACCTCACAGGCATTGATCCGCTGGAAATACCTCTTGATTCAAGGGAAGTAATGTCAATATTTAAGAGTACAGACGCACTTGGAATAAAGCCGGAGGATATAGGCGGATGTAAGCTGGGGGCGCTTGGAATACCTGAATTTGGTACAGATTTTGCCATGCAGATGTTAATTGATACGCAGCCTCAGTATTTTTCGGATTTGGTGCGTATCGCAGGACTTTCTCATGGTACGGACGTGTGGCTTGGAAACGCGCAGGTGCTTTTGAAAGAGGGCAAGGCTACCATTTCTACTGCAATCTGTACACGAGATGATATTATGATATACCTCATTCAGAAGGGAATAGAAAGTGAGACTGCATTTTCTATAATGGAGAAGGTTCGTAAGGGAAAAGGTCTTACGGAGGAGCAGGAGCAGATAATGAGGGAGCATGATGTGCCTGACTGGTATATCTGGTCCTGCAAGAAAATCAAGTATATGTTCCCGAAGGCGCATGCCGCGGCGTACGTTATGATGGCGTGGCGCGTGGCATACTGTAAAGTGTTCTATCCGCTTGCCTATTATTGTGCATATTTCAGTATCAGAGCCAATGCATTTGACTATGAAAAAATGGCGATGGGCAGGGATAAGCTGGAGTATTTTATGGCAGAATACAAGAAGAAGAAGGAGCTTGGAACTATAAGCAATACCGAGGAGGAAGAGCTGAAGGATATGCGTATTGTGCAGGAAATGTATGCGAGAGGCTATGATTTTATGACTGTGGATATATATACTGCTAAGGCGAGGTCGTTTCAGATTATTGACGGAAAAATCATGCCTTCTTTTAAGGTTATTGATAAGATTGGCGAGTCTGCGGGTGAGGCGATTGAAATTGCGGCGAGGGATGGGGAGTTTCTCTCAAAGGACGATTTGAGACAGCGGGCGAAGATTGGTCAAACGGTTATTGATAAGCTGTCGGATTTAGGGCTGCTTGATAAGATGGCGGAGAGCAATCAGTTATCGTTGTTTGATTTGTAAGCAGGGCTTGATTTTGAGGCGGATATTAGTTAACATATCAGTGCTTGGAAATTTTAAGGCGAGATTGATTGCTGCCTCAGGAAAAATATTATTTTATAAGGTGGATTTTGAATGTTTAAGAAATATTTGTGGATTTTTATTGTATCTATGGTGCCGTTGATTGAGCTTAGAGGAGCTATTCCTATATCGCAGGGGTTAAAGCTGCCGCTGTTTGAATCTTATATTGTGTGTATTGTGGGAAATATGGTTCCGGTTCCGTTTATTTACTTTTTTGCCAGAAAGGTGCTTGAATGGGGCAAAGATAAGAAATTTATAGGAAAGTTTTTCACATTTTGCATTGAGAAGGGGCATAAGGGCGGAGAGAAGCTTAAGGCGACAGCAGGAAACGGGCTTTTTGTGGCGCTGATGCTTTTTGTCGGAATACCGATACCTGGTACGGGGGCATGGACCGGAACTCTTGCGGCAAGCTTTCTTGATATGGGCTTTAGAAAGAGCGTTGCAGCTGTGCTTTGTGGCGTGCTTATTGCAGGAGTTATTATGGGAGCTGTGAGCGCCGGACTGTTTTCGGCTATATTTTCATTTATATAAAATGCAGTTTGAAGATATTGAATGTTTGTAAACATAATATGTCTGCTTCTCAATTAATGAAATGAAAAATCTAATGACGCAAATCCGGTAATTACAAGGTTTATGACAAATTTCATGAAAAATATTAAAAAAAATGCTTGCATTATTTTGAGAAGTAGTGTATTATAGCAAAGTACTTGCTGCGGCTCATTGGTCAAGCGGTTAAGACGCCGCCCTCTCACGGCGGAAACAGGGGTTCGATTCCCCTATGAGCTACTTGCTTATATTTGTTACTGAAAGAGTGGACTTTTTAGTCCACTCTTTCATTTTACAGAAGCCGTATGACAACTGATGATACTGACAAGCCGGTTGTTTATGTCGGCGGCATAGATATAAGCATATGACAACTTAATAGAAAGGGATGATTGAATGGGCAGGAAAGAAAGCTATGAAGCAAAGACCGAGCAATTAATTCAACCATTGATTGATGCTAACAATTTTGAACTGGTGGATGTGGAGTATGTAAAGGAAGGCAGCGACTGGTACTTAAGAGTTTACATTGACAAAGAAGGCGGAATTACGGTGGACGACTGCGAATTAATCAGCAGGTCATTCAATGAGATACTTGACAGGGAAGATTATATAGACGCTCAGTATATATTTGAAGTGAGTTCGCCGGGGTTAATGAGACCACTGAAAAAAGAGAAGGACTATGCAAGAAGCATAGGAAAGCTTATCGACATTAAACTGTATAAGCCGATTGAAAAATGCAAAGAATTTACAGGTGTGCTGAAGTCATACGACAGCAGTACTGTAACCATAACGCTTGACAACGGCAGTGATATGATGTTTGAAAAGAGTAATCTTGCAATGATTAGACTTGCGTTTTGCGAGTGATTATAATAAATATTTTAAATCAGGAGGAAGTTATGAACAAGGAATTAATATTGGCATTGGATGCACTTGAGAAGGAGAATGGCATTAGCAAAGAAATTATGTTTGAAGCTATTGAGAAATCGCTGCTTGACGAGTATAAGCACGAGTTTAATACAACTGAGAATGCCCGCGTCACACTTGACAGAGTGACAGGCGATTTCCATATATATTCCGACAGAGTTGTTGTGGAAGAGATTACAATTCCGGAGGGAAAGCCTGAAAAGAATAAGAACAACGATAAGTATGTATCAGCTACTGAGATTGCACTGGCAGACGCAAGAAAGATTGCTCCTGACTGCAATATCGGCGATATAGTTACTGTTGAGATTAAATCGGAGGATTTTTCAAGAAGAGCTGCAAAAAATGCTAAGGGTGTAATTGTTCAGCAGATTAGAAATGAGGAAAAGGTTGCTCTTTACAATGAGTATCACTCAAAGGAAAAAGAGATTATTACAGGTATAGTGCAAAGAATTGATGAGAAGGGCGATATTCTGGTAGACATCGGAAGAACGCAGACAACGCTTAAGGTTCAGGATCAGGTTAAGGGCGAGAAATT
This sequence comes from uncultured Lachnospira sp., assembly GCA_964482965.1. Classification (GTDB taxonomy): domain Bacteria; phylum Bacillota; class Clostridia; order Lachnospirales; family Lachnospiraceae; genus Lachnospira. The sequence continues at coordinate 67,021 of CAYZZP010000001.1, read as the reverse complement.
TGAGAGAGGCGACAGAATTAAGCTTTATGTTGCCGGCGTTTCGGCAAGAGAGAAGGGCGGCACAGTTGTCAAGGTTTCAAGAAATTCGCCGGCTCTTGTGGAGAGACTTTTCGAGGAAGAGGTTGCAGAGATTAAAGACGGCGTTGTAGAGATTATGGGTATCGCAAGAGAAGCCGGTTCAAGAACTAAGATGGCAGTAAGGGCTAAGGCACCAAATGTTGATCCTGTGGGAGCATGCGTCGGTGTAAACGGTGCGAGAGTAAGAGCTATTGTAAATGAGCTTGGAAATGAGCAGATTGACATTATTGAGTGGGATGAGAATCCTGCACAGTTTATAGTTAATGCGTTAAGCCCTGCAAAGGTTGTATCAGCTATAGCTGATGACGTTGAGAAGAAGGCGCAGATAGTTGTATCAGACCAGCAGCTTTCACTGGCTATCGGTAAGGCGGGTCAGAACGTAAGACTTGCGGCAAAGCTCACAGGCTTTGGAATTGATATTAAGAGCGAGGCTCAGATGGCTCAGTTAAATGAGGCGGGAGCAGAGAGCGAAGATGATGGCGATGAGAACGCAGAAGGTCTTGACGAGGAGTTTACATTTACAGAGGAGTGATGAATTTGGGTGCAATTAAGAAAATTCCTCAAAGGCAGTGTGTCGGATGTAAGGAAATGAAAAATAAAAAAGAGCTTATAAGAGTTCTTAAGACCGAAAATGAGGGAATTATTATTGATGTGACAGGCAAGAAAAACGGCAGAGGCGCATATATATGTCCTAATGCGGATTGTTTGAAAAAGGCGATAGATACAAAGGGACTTGAGCGTTCGTTTAAAATGCCTGTGGACCCGGCAGTTTATGAGGAATTAAAAAAGGAGCTGGAGAATATTGAAACAAGATAAGGCGCTGTCTATGCTGGGGCTGGCTCAGAGGGCCGGAAAGATAGTAAGCGGAGAGTTTTCAACAGAAAAGGCTGTAAAGAGCGGAAAGGCTTCATTGGTTGTGGTTGCGTCAGACGCGTCTGACAACACAAAGAAAATGTTTGGCAACATGTGCAGCTATTATAATGTGCCGATTTACTATTATAGCGATAAGGAAAATCTTGGACACTGCATAGGAAAGCTGTTCAGGGCATCTTTGGCAGTGATTGATGAGGGATTTAGCAGACAGATTATAAAACATTTGGATAATGGTTTAGAGTAGTTTTGTGGAACTATTCAGAAAAGAGGTTAAATGGCGAATATGAGAGTTCATGAATTGGCAAAAGAGTTAAATATAGCAACAAAGGATATTAATGAGATTTTAGGCAAGGAGTATAAGTCTGTGAACGGTCTTACAGACGAGGAAGTAGGCATTGTGCGCAGCAGATACTCCAATGCAGGAGCAAAGGCCGATAGTGCGAAAAATGACGCTGTAAAAAATGAAGGTGCTAAGAACGACGCTGTAAAAAATGAAGGTGCTAAGCAGGCAGAGCCTAAATCTGAACCTGTAAAGAAGGAGCAGTCTCAGGGCGGGCAGCCTAAGGAGGAGGCTAATCAGTCGGCTAAGTCAGGAGACAAGAAGGACGAAAAGAAAGAAGATAAGGCAGAGGAAAAGAAGTCGCATATTTCACAGGTATTTTTCCCGCAGAACAGTTCTAAGGGAGGACATGGTGATAATAAGCACCAGAGCAGTCAGAAAAACGACGGTGCAAGACAGAATGCAGCACAGACAGGAGCAGGCTCAGGAAACGGTTCTAACGGAGGCTTCCGCAGCGACAGAAATAATAATGACCGCGGAAATGACAGAAGAAATGACAGAAACGGAAACGACAGGAACGGCGGTTTCAGGGATAACAGAGATAACCGCGGCGACAGAAATAATAATGACAGAAATAATAACAGATTAAGCTTCGCAGGAAGCCGTAATAACGGTCAGGGCGACAGAAACGGTTTCCGCGATAACCGCGGCGACAGAAACGACAGGAATAACGGCGGACAGGGAAGAAACTTCGGCGACAGAGGCAATTTCCGTGACGGAAACCGCAGCGACAGAAGCTTTGGCGATAGAAATAACGGTCAGGGCGGAAGAAGCTACGGTGATAGAAATAATAACGGTCAGGGCGGAAAAGGCTTTGGCGACAGAAACAACGGCGGATTTAATAACAGAGGCTTTGGCGATAAGGATGACAAGGATTCAAGGTCATCAGGCGGTCAGAACAGAAGAAATGACAGAAGAGACAGTGCGCCTAAGGATGATTTCATATTTGAGACAAAGCCGGATTCAAGAAGACCTGATTCAAGGAAAGATAAGGGTAAGAACGACAGGAAGAAAGATGTTGAGGTTAAGGAAAACCTTAAATTTGCCAACAGCCAGCAGTTAAAGAAACCTGCTAAAAAGGAGGAAAAGCCGGAGGAAACAATCAGACAGCTTATTCTGCCGGATATTATTACCGTTAAGGAGCTTGCAGACAAAATGAAGGTTCAGCCGTCTGTCCTTGTAAAGAGGCTTTTTATGCAGGGAAAGATTGTAACTATCAATCAGGAGCTTGATTACGACACAGCGGAGGAGATAGCTCTTGAATTTAACTGTATCTGCGACCACGAGGAGAAGGTTGACGTTATCGCTGAAATTCTCAAGGAGGACGAGGAGAGTGAGGAGAATCTTATTCCAAGACCGCCTGTAGTCTGCGTAATGGGACACGTTGACCATGGTAAGACCTCGCTTCTTGACGCCATTCGTGAGACACACGTTACAGCTAAGGAGTCAGGCGGTATCACACAGAAGATTGGCGCTTATACTGTAGATGTCAATGGAAATGCCATCACATTTCTTGATACACCGGGACACGAGGCGTTTACAGCTATGAGAATGAGAGGCGCCCAGTCTACAGATATTGCAATTCTTGTAGTAGCTGCCGACGACGGCGTAATGCCTCAGACAATAGAGGCTATTAACCATGCAAAGGCTGCAGGCGTTGAAATTATTGTAGCAGTTAATAAGATTGATAAGCCTAGCGCAAATGTTGAGAAGGTTAAGCAGGAGCTTACTGAATATGAGCTTGTAGCAGAAGACTGGGGTGGTTCAACTGTATTTGTTCCGGTATCTGCGCATACTAAGCAGGGTATTGACGAGCTTCTTGAAATGATTCTTTTGACAGCGGAGGTTCACGAGCTTAAGGCGAACCCTAACAGAAAGGCAAGAGGTATTGTTATTGAGGCTGAGCTTGATAAGGGCAGAGGTCCGGTGGCTACAGTACTTGTACAGAAGGGTACGCTTCGCGTGGGCGATAATGTGGCCGCAGGAGCTTGTTATGGTAAAATCAGAGCGATGATTAACGATAAAGGCGAGAGAGTAAAAGAGGCCGGACCTTCAGTGCCTGTTGAGATTCTCGGTCTTAATGATGTGCCGAATGCAGGCGAGATTATTATGGCAGTTGATACGGATAAGGAAGCAAGAAGCATAGCAGAGACATTTATCAGCGAGGGCAGAAAGAAGCTTCTTGACGATACAAAGCATAAGGTTTCTCTTGACGCTTTGTTTGAGCAGATTCAGGCAGGTAATGTGAAGGAGCTTGGACTTATTATCAAGGCTGACGTGCAGGGTTCAGTTGAGGCTGTTAAGCAGAGTCTTATTAAGCTTTCAAATGAGGAAGTTGTTGTTAAGGTTATCCACGGAGGCGTTGGTAATATTAACGAATCGGACGTAGTTCTTGCGTCAGCTTCAAATGCAATCATTATCGGATTTAACGTAAAGCCGGATAATCAGGCAAGAATAGTTGCAGAGCGCGAGAAGGTTGATATGCGTCTCTACTCTGTAATTTATAATGCTATAGAAGATGTAGAGGCAGCTCTCAAGGGTATGCTTGAGCCAATCTACGAGGAGCAGGTTGTAGGACACGCTGAAATCAGACAGATATTTAAGGCTTCGGGCGTTGGCAATATCGCCGGTTCTTTGGTGGTTGACGGTAAGATTACTAAAAATTCCACGGCGAGAATTTTCAGAGAGGGCGATAAGATATTTGAAGGTTCTATTGCTACTCTTAAGAGATTTAAGGATGAAGTTAAGGAAGTAAAGGCAGGCTACGAGTGTGGTCTTGTATTTGAGAAATTTAATGACATTCAGGAGGGCGATACTGTGGAAGCCTATGAGATGGTAGAGGTTCCAAGATAGGAACAGCCGGAAATTTAAAGAGGTTAATTAGATGCGTAAAAATAGTGTTAAAAACACCAGAATTAATGGTGAGGTTTTAAAGGAGTTAAGTAATATTATCCGCGGGGAGATTAAGGACCCCCGGATTAATCCTATGACTTCTGTTGTATCCGTTGAGGTTGCACCGGATTTAAAGACCTGTAAAGCGTATATAAGTGTTCTTGGCGGCGAGGAGTCACAGAAGGACACTATTAAGGGTCTTAAGAGTGCGGAAGGGTATATCAGAAGACAGCTTGCAAGAAATCTCAATCTTCGCAATACACCTGAGATAACATTTATTCTTGACCAGTCTATTGAGTACGGAGTAAATATGTCTCGTCTCATTGATGAGGTTACGAAGAAGGACAGTGAGTCGCATGCCGGCGGTGAACAGAATCATGAAACTGATGATGTACTTCATATGGAAAACAAGCCGGCAGGTGAATCGGATAACATGAAGTATGGCGAATTGGATGACGCACAGGATGAGACTGAATGATGTAAGGATAAGTGCGGCATTTGGAAAGGATGGTTGATATGAGATTATCAGAGGTTCTTGAGGGAGCAAAAAGAGTTGGCATAACAGGCCATGTAAGACCGGATGGCGACTGTCTTGGTTCTACGCTGGGTTTGTATAATTATATACAGGACAATATGCCGGATATAGAGGCTGATTTATTCTTAGAGCAGCCGGGAGAGGAGTTTATGTACCTTGCCAATATTGACAGGATTCGAAATAAGCCTTTGGAGGATGTAGTTTATGATGTGTTCTTTGTTCTGGACTGCAGTTCTTTGGAAAGGATAGAGCCGTTTGTAAAATGCTTTGAAAATGCGAAGAAAACCGTGTGCATTGACCATCATATAAGCAATAATAATTTTGCGGACGAATGTCTGATTGAGCCGGAGGCAAGCTCTACATGCGAAGTGCTTTACGGTACGTTTGACGAGGACAAAGTCAGCAAGAATGTGGCGGAGTGCATATATACAGGAATAATCCACGATACAGGCGTATTTAAGTATAGCTGCACTTCCGCAAAAACCATGACTATTGCCGGAAAAATGATGGAAAAGGGCATACCGTATTCAGACATAATTGACAACAGTTTTTATAAAAAGACATATATCCAGAATCAGATTCTGGGAAGGGCGCTGCTTGAAAGCGTAATGTTCTATGACGGAAAATGTATATTTTCGAGCATTTCTTCTGAGATTATGGAATTTTATGGCGTTACAGGCAGGGAGCTTGGCGGAATTATCGAGCAGTTAAGGCTTACCGAGGGCGTAGAGGTGGCTATATTCCTTTACCAGACAGGTGAAAATGAGTATAAAGTCAGCATGCGGTCAAAGAAGGATATTGATGTCAGTGCAATAGCTGTCAAATTCGGCGGCGGCGGTCATGTCAGGGCCGCAGGCTTTACGGCAGCAGGAAGAGTGCATAATATAATTAACAGCATTGGCGAGCTGATTGAGCAGCAGTATGCGGAAAATGGAAAATCCTGATAAAGGATGGTGAACATATGGATGGAATAATCAATGTATATAAGGAGCAGGGTTTCACTTCGCATGATGTGGTGGCAAAGCTGAGAGGCATTTTGCATATCAAGAAAATAGGACATACCGGAACGCTTGATCCTGACGCAGTTGGAGTACTTCCGGTGTGTATAGGAAAGGCGACGAAGCTGTGCGGTCTTATAACAGATTGGAACAAAACCTATGAGGCGGTTATGCTTCTTGGCGTTACCACAGATACGCAGGATATAAGCGGCAGCGAGTTATCACGAAATGACGTTAATGTGGACGAGAGGCAGATTGTTGAGGCAGTTTCTTCATTTGCGGGAGAGTACGACCAGATTCCGCCTATGTATTCCGCTCTCAAGCATAATGGAAAGAAGCTTTATGAACTGGCAAGAGACGGAATTGAGGTAGAAAGAAAGCCGCGCAGGGTTGTGATTGAGTCTATCCGTATTAATGATATTAATCTTTCAGACAGTCAGAAAACCGTCACATTTACAGTAGAGTGTTCTAAGGGAACTTATATAAGGACATTGTGCTATGATATAGGAAAAAAGCTGGGCTGCGGAGCTTGTATGATGAAGCTGACGCGAACCAGAGTAGGAAGTTTTGGAATAGACGACAGCTTTACTCTTAATCAGATAGCGGCTCTTGTGTTAAAGGGCGAGTTTGATGATAAAATTGTAAATATTGATTCCCTTTTCCGTTATGAAAGTGTTATAATTAAAGAAGAATATAACAGGCTCCTGTATAATGGGAACAGGCTTTTGTATGAGGGCGATGTTTCGGAGGGAGAACGGTTTCGTGTGTATGACAGTAATAACATTTTTATAGGAATATATGAGGTCGTGGACGGTTTTTTGCAGCCTATAAAGATGTTTTATTCTGGAGAGACTGTAAGCTAAGTTGGCAAAAATTGAGACATAGATATATTGACAGAATGTGAGGTGGTCTCTAGTGGAGTATATTCATGGAATAGAGGACTTTGCGCTTGGAAAGGCATCAGCGGTTACTATTGGAAAGTTTGACGGAATACATCAGGGGCATCAAAAGCTTATTTCCATAGTTAAAGAGAAAGCAAAGGAAAATGGAATATTGTCGTTGGTGTTTACATTTGACAGAATACCTCTAAGCATATGTCCTCAGAGACAGCAGCATTTTATAATGACTAACAGCGAGCGCCGGGCATTTTTGAACGGTCTTGGAATTGACGCTGAGATTGAGTTTCCGTTTACTGAGGAATTGATGAATACGGAGCCGGAGGAATTTATACAAAAAATTCTTATAGACAGGCTTAACGCAAAATATGTTGTTGTTGGAACTGATTGCCGTTTTGGGAAGGACAGGAGAGGCGACGCGCAAATGCTGGTTGAAAAAGGTCCTGAATACGGTTTTGAGACTATTGTGGTTGAGAAGGAAAGGTATCAGGACAGGGAGATAAGCAGTACATATGTGAGAGAGGAATTAAGCGCCGGACATATGGAAACTGTAAATATGCTTCTTGGAAGACCGTATTCTGTGCGAGGCATAGTAGTTCCGGGAAACCAGATGGGAAGACAGTTTGAGATTCCTACAATGAATATTTATCCGCCGGAGAGCAAGCTGCTCCCGCCAAATGGAGTGTACGCTTCAGTGACTTCTATGGACGGGCGCGAGTATTACGGCGTTACTAATCTTGGCACAAAGCCGACAGTCAGCGATACCCGGAGTATCGGTCTTGAAACAAATCTGTTTGGCTACAGCGGCGACGCATATGGACAGATTATAGAAGTGAAGCTTATGCATTTTTTGCGTCAGGAAATGAAGTTTGATTCGGTGGAGGCGCTGAAGAATCAGATGGAAAACGATTCGGCGTTTGCTAAAAGTATGTTTCTTATTCAGTAGAGGAAAGATAAAATAGTACTTGCAATTTAGCATACAGTATGGTAAATTATTAAAGTATGTGAGCCGTCACTCAGATTTAGGACACTCCGACCTGATTCTTAGTGACAGGTGTTTATTATAAGGAGGATATGAAGATGATTTCTAAGGAAAAGAAGACAGCTATTATTGCTGAGTATGGAAGAAAGCCTGGCGATACAGGTTCTCCAGAGGTTCAGATTGCTATTCTTACAGAGAGAATTGCAGAGCTGACAGAGCATTTAAAGACTAATCAGAAGGATCACCACTCAAGAAGAGGACTTTTGAAGATGGTTGGTAAGAGAAGGGCGTTACTTGAGTACCTTAAGAAGAACGATATTGAAGGTTACAGAAACCTTATCGCTCGTTTGGGAATTAGAAAGTAATTTATCAGGGCGGAGGGCAATCTCCGCCCATTTTTTCAATTTTAATGTATTTCAGAAGCTTTTTACCGAGACTGCTGAAAAGTATATTGAGTCAATGTGTTTTTCAGTTGTTTCGGAGCTTCTGTTATATATAAAGGTAAAAAGTTAGCTGCAGAAGCGGCGGAATAGGAGATTTTATGTACAAGCAGTTTAGTATGGAACTTGCCGGCAGAACATTGAGAGTTGATGTTGGCAGAGTATGTGCGCAGTCAAACGGCGCAGCGTTAATGCATTATGGCGATACGGTTGTTCTTTCAACAGCAACAGCGTCTAAGGAGCCAAGAGAGGGAATTGATTTCTTCCCGCTCAGTGTTGAATATGAGGAGAAAATGTATGCTGTAGGAAAGATACCGGGAGGCTTTAATAAGCGCGAGGGTAAAGCAAGTGAAAATGCAATTCTTACATCAAGAGTTATCGACAGACCTATGAGACCTTTGTTTCCTAAGGACTACAGAAATGACGTAACGCTTAACAATATGGTTATGTCAGTTGACCCTGAATGCAGACCTGAACTTCTTGCTATGCTTGGTTCTGCAATAGCAACATGTATATCAGATATTCCATTTGACGGACCATGCGCAACAACACAGATTGGTATGATTAATGGAGAATTTATAGTAAACCCTTCACAGACACAGTGGTCTGACGGTGATTTACAGCTTACTGTTGCTTCTACAAAGCAGAAGGTTATTATGATTGAGGCAGGAGCTAACGAGATTCCTGAGGCTAAGATGATTGAGGCTATTTATATGGCTCATGATATTAACCAGACAATTATTGAATTTATTGACAGGATAGTTGCAGAGGTAGGCAAAGAGAAGCACACATATGTGAGCTGCGCTGTTCCTGCCGAGATGTTTGAGGCTATGAAGCAGATTGTATCCCCTGAGGAAATGGAGGCTGCTGTATTCACAGATGACAAGCAGACAAGAGAGAAGAATATTGACGCCGTTACTGAAAAAATGAAAGAGGCATTTGCTGACAACGAGGAGTGGCTCGCAGTTCTTGGCGAGGCTGTTTACCAGTATCAGAAGAAGACTGTAAGAAAGATGATTCTTAAGGATCATAAGAGACCGGACGGACGTGCTATCAACCAGATCAGACCATTGTCTGCCGAGGTTGACATTATTCCTAGAGTACATGGTTCAGCTATGTTTACAAGAGGACAGACACAGATTTGTGACGTTGTTACTTTGGCTCCGCTGTCAGAGGCACAGAAGGTTGACGGTCTTGATGATAATGTTACATCTAAGAGATATATCCACCATTATAACTTCCCTTCATACTCTGTAGGCGAGACAAAGCCTTCAAGAGGTCCGGGACGCCGTGAAATAGGTCATGGTGCTTTGGCTGAGAAAGCTCTTATTCCTGTACTTCCTACAGAGGAGGAGTTTCCATACAGTATTCGTGCCGTATCCGAGACATTTGAGTCAAATGGTTCTACATCAATGGCGTCTACATGTGCATCTTGTATGTCGCTTATGGCCGCAGGTGTTCCTATTAAGAGAATGGTAGCAGGTATTTCATGCGGTCTTGTTACAGGTGATACTGATGAAGATTATATCGTGCTTACAGATATTCAGGGACTTGAGGATTTCTTCGGAGACATGGACTTCAAGGTAACAGGTACTACAGAGGGTATCACAGCTATTCAGATGGATATTAAGATTCATGGTCTTACAAGACCAATCGTTGAGGAGGCTATTGCAAGAACAAGAGAGGCAAGACTTTTTATTATGGATACATGTATGAAACCTGCAATCTCTGAGCCAAGACCAACAGTTGGCGAGTATGCGCCTAAGATTATCCAGACAACTATTGACCCTGCTAAGATTGGCGAGGTTGTAGGTCAGCGCGGTAAGGTTATCAATGCAATTATTGATGAGTGCGGCGTAAAGATTGATATTACTGATGACGGTTTTGTTTCTGTATGCGGTCTTGAACAGGCCGGTATGGATCAGGCTATGAAATATATTAAGACTATCGTTGAAGATTTTGAAGAAGGCAAAATTTATGAAGGTAAGGTTATAAGCATCAAGGAATTTGGTGCATTTATCGAATTCGCGCCGGGCAAGGAAGGAATGGTACACATTTCTAAGGTCTGCAACGAAAGAATTGACCATGTAGAGGATGTTCTTACACTTGGCGACAAGGTAAAATGTAAGTGTATGGGCAAGGACAAGTTGGGAAGAATCAGCTTCTCAATCAAGGACGCAAAGTAATTTAATAAAAAATATATAAGCGCGTTAGATTTTTCTGTTTATTTATTGAGATTATCAGGCGTAAATAGGAAAGGCTATGCGGGAAAGGCAAGGGTGAAATTATGACAGATAATAATTGCGCATATTGTATGGAGGGCGAGCTTGTTGCAAAGTTCGGAATTAAAATTTGTGAATTAGAGACGTCTAAGGTATATCTTTTTAAGGAGCAGAGCCATCCGGGAAGATGTATTGTTGCTCACAAGAAGCATGTTGGTGATATGAATGAACTTACCGCTGAGGAGAGAGCAGCTTATTTTGAGGATGTGGCGAGGGTTGCAAGAGCTATTATGGCTGCATTTAAGCCGGATAAGGTAAATTACGGAGCTTACGGCGACACGGGACATCATCTTCATTTTCACCTTTGTCCTAAATATAAGGACGAGTATGAGTGGGGCGGCGTATTCCTTATGAATCCGGATAAGAAGTATCTTTCTGATGAAGAATATGCTGATATGATAGCTAAAATTAAGGCTAATCTGTAATTGCAAAATTCCATATAGGGAAAGGCAAGACTTTAAATATGTCAGAATATGATAATTATTACAAAAATGCTTATTCTGAGCTGCCTTATGATGATGAACAGCAGCTTAAATTGGCGCTTATGCCGGACGAACGGCTTGTCTGGAAGGGAAAGCCTAAAAAGCTGTCTCATATATTGAACTGTAAATATTCAGAAAAAGGTCTATGAGCTGAGACAGGCAGGACATATTCCGGAAATGGAAAACGGCGGCATAAAGTATAATGGCGGCAATATGCAGAACAATGGTATGTATGGAAACGGCATGTATAATGGAGTTAATACAGGGCGTACCCAGTATATGGTAAACGGTCAGTTTTTAAATCAGGATAATAATTATTATGACGATTATAACAGTAAGCAGGTATAAGTGGGATTTTAAAGATATTTAAGGAGAATTTTATGTCAGGACATTCAAAATTTGCTAATATAGCGCATAAGAAGGCTGCAAATGATGCAGCGAAGGGCAAGATATTTACAAGACTCGGCAAGGAAATTATGGTTGCTGTAAAAGAGGGCGGACCTGATGTTAATAATAACAGTAAGTTAAGGCAGGTTGTTGCTAAGGCTAAAGCATCCAATATGCCTAACGATACAATCGACAGGGCTATTAAGAAGGCTGCCAGCAGCGATATGACTGATTATGAGTCGGTTACTTACGAGGGCTATGGTCCTAACGGAACAGCAATTATTGTTGAAGCGCTTACAGATAACAGAAACAGAGCGGCGTCAAATATCCGCAACGCATTTACAAAGGGCGGCGGAAATGTCGGAACACCGGGCTGTGTGTCATTTATGTTTGACAATAAAGGTCAGATTATTGTGGCAAAGGAAGAGTGCGGCAGGGATGCTGACGAGCTGATGATGATGGCGCTTGACGCTGGTGCAGAGGATTTCAATGAGGAGGATGACTGTTTTGAAATTACAACAGCTCCGGATGATTTTGACGCTGTAAACGAGGCGCTTTCGGCTGCGGGAATTTCTATGGCTTCAGCGGAGGTTACAATGCTTCCCCGGACGTATGTTGAGCTTACTGATGCAGACGATATTAAGAAAATGAGAAGAATCCTCTCTCTGCTTGATGAGGAGGATGACGTTCAGAATGTTTACCACAACTGGAACGAGCCGGATGAGGAGTAATACATTTCCGAAAAGTAATTGATTTTAAGTATTGCAAAATTTATAAACCATGCTAATATAATTATGGGTGTTACCATTTTGGTAGCACCATTTTTCTTTATGCGAAGGCATAAGGCAAGCGTAAATGCTTGAATTTCCATTTGCTTGCCGCCGCACTCGAACCGTCAAAACACGCTCCGCGTGTTTTGACTGGTTTTTTATCAATTAAAAATAATTGTCAATTCAATTTTTCTGGTTGTTGATATTGGATATTTATGTTAAAATTATTATAAGTGAGGGTTCGGACATATTTTTTGAAATTATATGACGGAGTTCTTGAGTGGCGCATAGCCTGGTGCTACAAATGTTGTTTAATTTATTAGGAGATTACTATGAAAAAAAGCGGTTTAAAATTATTTGCAGGGTTTGTTGGGACTCTGGTCCTGATTATGGTGGCAGTTGTCACTATGAAGACGGAAAATGTGAGTGCCGGAGATGGAGTTGTTTATTCTGATAATGGTACATATGCGGTTGTTACCGGATACAATGGCAGTTCGTCAACGGTTAATATAGCTTCTGAGTATAATGGAAAGCCTGTAACGGAAATTGGTTCCAGAGCATTTTATAATAATACTACAATAACAAGTGTTACAATTCCGTCGACGGTTACGACCATTGGAAGCGGCGCCTTTATGAAATGTACTAATCTTACAGATATAACTATTCCTGACAGCGTTGTAGGTATGACCGATGCATTTGGCTGGAGCGGAGTTAAAACTGTTTATATAGGTAAGAATGTTAAAAGAATTTCAAATCAGACATTTCAGTCATGCAGTAATCTGCAGAAGGTTACAGTGGCAAATCCTGATATAATATGGGGAAACAGCAGTACAGCAGTTGGAACAATTAGCCTTTCAGGCACGCCAAAGTTTACTATATGCGCTCCGTCAGGTTCGACATCACAAACTTTTGCCAGCAATAACGGTTTGAGCTTTGAGGTTTATTCCGGCGGTTCGTCAGGCGGCAGTTCTGGCGGAGACTCAACCGAGTGTTCTCATAGCTGGGAAAGAGACGACAGTGATTCCCGTAATTCGGAGTCAACTTGCACTACATATGGCAATATTGTGCAGAAATGTACAAAGTGCGGGACTACAAGAGTAGTGGAGCGTACAGCTCTCGCAGACCATCAGCTTGGTGGCTGGGAGACAGTTAAGCTTGCAACATCAAGCTCTAATGGCGAGGCAGTTAGAAAATGTCTTGTGTGTGGTGAGATTATTGAACGAAAAGAGCTGTATTATAACGGCGGAGAGGGCGAAGTAGTTACAGTTGAGCCGACTAACTCTGCAGGCAACGGAGGTTCAGGCAATTCCGGAGGCGGCTCTGATAATTCCGGAGCTTCCGGCAGCTCAGGAGAAAATTCGGGTAATAGTTCGGGCAATTCAGGTAACTCAGGAAGTAACGGAGGTTCAGGCAATTCCGGAACTTCAGGCAGTTCAGGCGGAACTTCAGGTAATGGTTCAGGTAATTCCGGCAACAATACTGGCGTAGATAACATAGATTACAGTGATAACAACAATGTGGCAGACGCAAATATTGACTTGTCAGCCCTTGACCCGGATAAGGTACTTAAGGAAAGCAGACAGGTGACAGCTATTCCAATAATAGCAATTATTGGAATTGTTGTGGTAATTTTTGGAGTTGGCGCATTTGTTATAAACAGACAGAAAAAATAAACGGAGATTATTGTAATGCATGAGATTAATTGATTTACAGGCGGGGGATAACATTATTATACATGTTAATATGAATGGACAATTTGCGGATTTTCCATCAGTTGTTATAAAGCAGCAGGGAGACGGAATACTGGCAGAGGCTGTGAGAATAGGCGGAAAGGTTGTGGGATTTTCAAGTGAAAGCATACACCTTGATTTATATTATATAAGGAATGATAAACCGCCTGTTATATGGAAAAATGTTAAATGTACAACAGTTCTTTTTGGTAATAAAACTTTGTATAATATAGCAGCCTTTGCAGAGGGATACGAGAGCAACAGAAGAAATGCTTTCAGAATGTTTATAGGTCTCAGCGGAGTTGCGCAGCTTGGAATTAATCGGAAAGCTCTGTCGGTTATTGTGAAAGACGTGAGTGAAAGCGGATTTTCATTTGTCAGTTCAGAAGATATAGAAAATGTAATCAATATGCCTGTGAGACTTGTGTTTGAGGATGTAGACAGAAATTATAGCCTTATGGGTATTGTAGTGCGCAGGGTCGTTATAGATGAGAAAAAAATTTTGTACGGCTGCAAACTTAGTGTTGAAAATCTGGAGCTTGTAAAATATATTAATTATAAGCAGAGAAAGCAGATGGCTATCAATAAAAATGACAGTGTATATAAAATGCGTGAAAGATTGCAGCAATCTCTGAGAGAAGAATCCGGGGCAAATAAGATTTTAATAGAGAAGGGTGCAGCAGGCGGCGGAAATAGAGGCTCTGCCCATGAAAAGAACAGAGTTATTGACGACGTTGAAAAGCAGGAGAGAAGAGGAGTATTTAAGGAAAAACATATAGGAAAAAATTTTTAAGGCCGGTAATGTATGGGATTAATGTTTGAAATCAATATTTGAATAAAAACTAATACTTTAATATATAGGCAGGAGATGAATTGCTATGAGTGAGGAACAGAAAAACAAGAATGCTAGAAAGTTTGAGAGAATTAAGTTGTGTCCGACCTGTGGCGAGCCAATGAAGTATATGTTTGGCGAGGTTTACAAGTGCCAGAAATGTGGACGGAGCGAACTTACCGATTTTGGAAAGGTGCGAGAGTTTCTTGAAAAATCAGGACCGCAGCAGGCAGTTGTCATATCAAGGGAGACAGGAGTAGCCCTTAATATTATTGATAAATTTTTGAAGGAAGGCAGAGTTGAAATACCGGATGGCTCTGAGATATACATAAAATGCCAGTCTTGTGGTACGGATATAAGATATGGAAGATTTTGCCCTGAATGTATGCTTAGAATGAGCAGAGATATAGGGCAGGCTATGTTGTCGCCGGAGGTCGGCGAAAAGCCGAGAAGCAAGTCGGGAAAAATGCATACTCTTGAAGAAAAAGAGAGATTTAACAGATTTTCAAGGGATAAGAGCAAGAAGAAATAGAAGAGTAAAGAGTAAAATATAGATAAAGCAAACAGAGTACTTAAGGATTGAAACAGATAATAAAGAAGCCCTGCGCTTAAGCGGTATTAAAACGCTCAGCCGCAGGGCTTTATTTTTGCTTCTTTTTAAGCTTTAAAACAAGTTATTATTTTTTTAAGCTTGAAAAGATTTTAAAGGTCAAATCCGAAATATCTTACTGCATTGTTGTAAGAGATACCCTTAACGATTTTCTCCAGAGCCTTCTCGTCAGCAGGATATTCACCGTTTTCAACCCAGCCGCCGATGAGGTCGCACATAATTCTTCTAAAGTACTCATGTCTTGTGTATGAGAGGAAGCTTCTGGAATCTGTGAGCATACCTATGAAGTTGCCAAGCAGGCTTAAGTTAGCGAGGCTGGTCATCTGGTTCTGCATACCAACCTTGTGGTCGTTGAACCACCAAGCTGAACCCTGCTGAAGCTTGCCGATGGCTTTGGAATCCTGGAAACATCCAAGAACTGTACCGATAGCAGCATTAACTGATGGATTAAGTGAGTAAATAATTGTCTTTGGAAGCTCGTCTGTAATGTTCAAAGCATTGAGGAACTGAGCCATCTCTGCTGAACAGTCATATGTATTGATGCAGTCATAGCCTGTATCAGGTCCGAGCTGATTGTATCTTAATGTGTTGTTGTCGCGGATTGTACCGTAATGAAGCTGCATTACCCAGTTAAGTCTGTTATATTCCCTGCCAACAAATACCATAAATGCAGTCTTAAACTTGTTCATTTCCTCAACTGTTACAGTCTCGCCTGCAAGTCTCTTAGAAAAGATTGCCTCGATTTCTTCCTCGGTGTACGGCTTGTACATAACATACTCAAGAGCGTGGTCAGAAACAGAGCAGCCCATAGAAGCGAAAAATTCCATTCTCTTCTTTAAAGCGTTCTTAAGAGCTGCAAATGAGTTGATTATAATGCCGCTTACATTTGAAAGAGTATTGATGTAGTCAAGATATTCAGGCTTTTCAAGATTCATAGCCTTGTCAGGTCTCCATGCAGGAAGTACCTGTACGTCAAATGTATCGTCCTCGGCGATTACCTTATGCCACTCAAGTGAGTCTACAGGATCGTCTGTTGTGCAGATAAGAGTAACATTTGACTTCTTGATAAGATTTCTCACTGACATATCGGCTTCAGCAAGCTTGGCATTGCAAAGATTCCAAACCTCCTCGGCTGTGTCGCCGTTAAGGATTCCATTATAACCAAAGTATCTCTGTAATTCAAGATGACTCCAGTGATAGAGCGGGTTGCCGATAGCCATTTCCAGCGTCTCAGCCCACTTCTGGAATTTTTCTCTGTCGGAAGCATCACCTGTGATAAACTTTTCGTCAACACCGTTAGTTCTCATTTGACGCCACTTATAATGGTCGCCGCCGAGCCATACCTGTGTAATGTTCTCGAACTTTCTGTCCTCGGCAATCTCTCTTGGATTGATGTGGCAGTGATAGTCAAGAATCGGCATCTTTGCAGCATAGTCATGATAAAGATGCTGTGCTGTAGGTGTTGAGAGTAAGAAATCCTTGTCCATAAATTGTTTCATGGTCTGTCCTCCTAAAATTTAAAATTTTGTTGTGTTGCGTTTTATTATATCAGCAGCAAAGACATTGCTCGAAGCCATATCCTCACCGCCTAATACCTTCATCAGAAGCCTGACGGCTTCAACTGACAAATGCTCGACCTTACTGTTTATGGATGTTAATTCGGGTTCAGTGCAATTTGCGAGTACGGAATTGTTATAACCTATAATCTGTAATTCATCCGGCACAGAAATGCCGTGTTCGTGTGCAAATTTTACAGCGCCTGCGGCAAGAGAGTCGTCAGAGGCAATCACTGCGTCAAAGCGCATACCCTCATTATAAATAGTATTTAGATAATTTCTTGCGCTGTCAATATTTTTGGCGCACATATGTGAGAGTGTGTGCTCTAAAATATCGGCGGCGGCAGTACATGCATCGTTAAAACCGGCAAGCTTGTTGGTTCCGCTGTATGAACCGCTGGTGTAGAGGTACACCGGTCTGCGGCAGCCTGAGCCTATAAGCAGGGCAGTTGCGTCATTTACGGCTTTTCTGTCGTTGCACATAACGGAATATATGTTATGTCCTTCAAGATATCCGTTTATGAGAACCACCGGAAGCTCAGCGGCGGCATTTATTATGTAGCTGTTGCTTTCCTTCGGCGAACTTGACACAAATTGCGAACCTACAAGAATAAGAGCGTCGACGCGTTTGCTTAAAAGCAGATTTAAGTATTTGCGCTTGGTGTCATAGCTGCTTCCGGTGCAGCAAAGTATTGAGTCGTATCCGTTTTTCCTAAGCTCCTGCTCGGTAAAATATACTGCGTTGGCAAGATAAATATCTGAGGAATCTGTACACATAATGCCGATGGTCTGCATAGTGTTAAGACCTAATCCTCTGGCAAATACGTTTGGGGTATAGTCCAGCTCCTTCATAGCTGCAAGCACCTTCTGGCGCGTCTTTTCAGTTACGTTAGAGTTGCCATTCAACACCCTTGAGACGGTGGCAATGGATACGCCTGCTTTTTTTGACACATCGTATATGTTCATAAAACCTCTCAACTAATTATAAATGAAATTATAATCACATTTTATAATATCTACAATATGAATTACACTTTCATTATAATTATATTTAATAATTTGAATTATAACTAAAAATGATAATTAAATTATAACAGATTGTAAAATAATTGCAAAAAAATCTCAAAAATGTAAGCACTTACATATTGATAAATTCATTATACAATGATATGATAATAAAAACAAGTGCGTTGTTGTAATTATTTATTACACTTTTTTTATTTTACATCTGCGCTTATGTTTGATTGCCATTTACTGGTGAAAAAATAAGGGGCAAAACAAAGCAGTGTGTGTTTTTGAAGCACCCTAGTAGAAAAAGGAGATTTGATAATGCAAAGATTAAACAAGAGTATTACACATGCAGTTGACAGACCTGTAAAGGTTATGCAGTTCGGTGAAGGTAATTTCCTTAGAGCATTCGTAGACTACATTTTCGATGTTACTAATGAAAAGACAGATTTTAACGGCGGCGTTGTTATTGTTAAGCCTATCGAGTTCGGTACATTGGAGAGATTCCACGATCAGGAGTGCCAGTACACACTTCAGTTAAGAGGTTTTGAGAACGGACAGCCAAAGGAGATTACACGTCAGATTACATCTGTAGTTGATGCTGTTGCAGCAATCGAGGATTATGATAAGTTTATGGAATATGGTACAAGCGAGGCTCTTCGTTTTATCGTTTCTAACACAACAGAGGCCGGTATCGTATTTGATGAGACAGATGATTTCAATGCATGTCCTCCTAAGACATACCCTGGCAAGCTTACAAAGCTTCTTTTTGAGAGATATAAGAAGTATAACGGAGCAGCTGACAAGGGACTTATCTTACTTCCATGTGAGCTTATCGCAGACAATGGTATCGAATTAAAGAAGTGCATCATGAAGTTTATTGAGCTTTGGAAGCTTGATGACGGTTTCAAGAGCTGGGTTGACACAGCTTGCTCATTCTGTCCTACACTGGTTGACAGAATTGTTCCGGGTTATCCTAGAGAGGAAGCAGCAGATCTCTGTGAGCAGTGGGGCTATGAGGATCAGCTTATCGACAGAGCGGAGATATTTGGTCTTTGGGTAGTTGAGTCAGACGCTAATCTTCCATTAGAGCAGCTTGAAAAGGAACTTCCATTTAAGGAGGCTGGGCTTAATGTAGTATTTACAAAGGACCACCACCCATACAAAGAGAGAAAGGTTAGAATCCTTAACGGTTCTCACACATCTTTTGTACTTGCATCTTATCTTGCCGGCAATAACCTTGTTAAGGAGTCTATGGACGATCCTACAATCAGACAGTATATGGAAGAGACATTGTTTGACGAGGTTATTCCTACGCTTTCACTGGCTAAGGAAGACTGCGAAGAATTTGCAAATGCTGTTATTGACAGATTCCTCAATCCGTTTGTTAAGCATCAGTTATTAGACATTTCTCTTAATTCAGTATCTAAATGGGAAGCACGTTGCCTTCCTTCATTCCTCGGATATGTTGATAAGTTCGGCAAGCTGCCTAAGTACCTTACATTCTCAATCGCAGCGCTTATGAGCTTCTACACATCACAGGAAGAGGTCGAGTTCAACGGCGGTATCTGCCTTGCCGGTAACAGAGATGGCGAGAAGTATAATATTCGTGATGATAAGGCTGTTCTTGATTTCTTTAAGGAGAATTCAGCTAAGTCACCTGAGGAGTTTGCACACGCATACTTAAGCAACACAAAGTTCTTCGGCGGAGAGGACCTTACTAAAATTGATGGTCTTGAGGCTGCTATTGCAGGATACATAGCTGATATCAGAACAAGAGGTATGAGAGCAGTTGTTACTGATTTGGTAAACAATAAGTAATTTTGACTTATGTTAATTGCTGCATAGGGCAGAAGATTTTCCGCAAATTGATTTTGATATGTATTAAAGGTGCCGGAAGGCATTTTACGCGACAGGGCGGGTGGTGTCATCCGCTTTGTTTGCGCATATGGAATATAACGTAATGCAGTATGTATTAGTTGTATTTTAATTAAATTTAATTAAAAAGGAGGCGTATCATGCAGGATTTTATTAGAATTAACGACAATGATAATGTAGCTGTAGCTTTAAAGCCGATTCCACAGGGAACGACTGTTGATGTTGCAGGTACCGCAATTACTACAGTAGAAGAAATTCCACAGGGACACAAATTTGCTGTTAAGCCTATTGCCAGCGGCGATGCAGTAATCAAATACGGTTTCAGAATTGGTTATGCTCAGGCTGACGTGCCGGTGGGCGCATGGATTCATACACATAACTTAAAGACAGCTTTGGGAGAACTGCTTGAGTACACATACAACCCTACAGGAGTCGATGTGGAGCCTACGGAGGAAGCATATTTTGACGGCTATATGAGAGAGAACGGCAAGGTTGGCGTTCGTAATGAGGTATGGATTATCCCTACTGTTGGCTGCGTAAATTCAATAGCAAGAGCTATCGAGGCAGCTGCGAGAGCAAAGAAGCCTGAGGGTGTAGACGAGGTGGTTGCATTTACACATCCATACGGATGTTCACAGATGAGCGAGGATCAAGAGAATACAAGAACGATTCTTGCTGACCTTATTAATCATCCGAATGCAGGCGCTGTACTTGTGCTTGGACTTGGCTGCGAGAACAGCAATATTGGCGTTCTCAAGGATTATATCGGCGAGGTTAATCCGGACAGAGTTAAATTCCTTACAGTTCAGGATGTTGAGGATGAACAGACAGTTGCAGAGGGCTTGATGGATGAACTTATGGCTTACGCTGCAACATTTAAGAGAGAGAAAGTGAGCGCTAAGGAACTTGTTATAGGTATGAAGTGCGGCGGCTCTGACGGTTTGTCAGGAATTACAGCTAACCCAATCGTTGGCGCATTTTCAGATATGCTGGTTTCTAAGGGCGGTACAACTATTCTTACAGAGGTGCCTGAGATGTTCGGAGCTGAGACGCTTCTTATGGACAGATGCGCTAATGAGGAATTGTTTAATAAGACAGTAAACCTTATCAACAATTTCAAAGAATATTTCCAGAAGAACGGTCAGACAATTTATGAGAATCCATCTCCGGGAAATAAGAAGGGCGGTATCTCTACACTTGAAGACAAGTCTTTGGGATGTACTCAGAAGTCAGGTTCTTCTCTTGTAAAGGGTGTGCTTGAGTATGGACAGAGAGTTGAGGCAAAAGGACTTAACCTGCTTAGCGCTCCGGGCAACGATCTTGTTGCTTCTACAGCATGTGCGGCAGCAGGTGCGCAGATTGTACTCTTCACAACGGGACGCGGAACACCATTTGCTTCACCTGTTCCTACTGTTAAGATTGCCACCAATTCGCTTATGGCTAACAGAAAGTCTAATTGGATTGATTTCAACGCAGGAAGAATGGTTGAAGATATGTCTAAGGAAGAGCTTGCAAAGGAATTATTCCAGCTTGTTCTTGAGGTTGCGTCAGGTAAGAGGGTGAAGGCAGAGGAAGAGGGTTTCCACGATTTTGCTATATTTAAGCAGGGCGTTACACTGTAACAAAAAAACATAGTTTTTAGCAACATCATTGACAAAATATTTGCTAAAAATTATAATAAAATTATCATTTGATAAAGGAGATATTTAAAATGAACAAAGTTGTAGAAGAACTTGGTAAGATTGGTATTGTTCCGGTTATTGCACTTGATGATGCAAAGGATGCTGAACCATTAGCACAGGCATTAATCGAAGGAGGACTTCCGGCTGCTGAGGTTACATTTAGAACGGCTGCTGCAGAGGAGTCAATTAGAATTATGGCTTCTAAGTTCCCTGAGTTAGTAGTTGGCGCTGGTACAGTACTTACACCAGAGCAGGCTGACAGAGCTATGAACGCTGGCGCAAAGTTCATTGTAAGTCCAGGTCTTAACCCTAAGGTTGTTAAGCACTGCATCGACAAGGGTTATCCAATCGTACCTGGTACAAGCAATCCTTCAGATGTAGAGGTTGCTATTGAGTTAGGTCTTGATGTTGTTAAATTCTTCCCGGCAGAAGCAGCAGGCGGTCTTAATATGATTAAGTCTATGGCTGCTCCATATACAGGTATGAAGTTTATGCCTACGGGCGGTATTAATGCAGGTAACCTTAAGTCATACCTTGACTTTGGAAAGATTGTATGCTGCGGCGGTTCTTGGATGGTTAAGAAGGACATGGTTACGGCAGGCGATTTTGAAGGCATCAAGAAGCTTACAAGAGAAGCTGTTGACACAATGCTCGGCTTTGAAGTTAAGCATATTGGCGTTAATATGGAAAATGGCGAAGCAGCAGAGGAGCTTGCAGATACATTAGAGAAGATGTTCAGCTTTGAGAAGAAGGTTGGCAACAGCTCAGTATTCGCAGGTACAGGCTTTGAGCTTATGAAGAAGCCGGGCCGCGGAGCTAACGGACATATTGCAATCGCTACTAACTACATCGAGAGAGCTATCTACCACCTTGAGAAGAGAGGCTTTGAGTTCGATATGGATTCAGCCGTTGTTAAGGATGGCAAGATGAAGGCTATCTACTTCAAGGGTGAATTTGGCGGCTTTGCTATGCACCTTGTACAGAAGTAATTACAATTTACAGTTTATTTCAAATGATTTTATACCGGCGGCTTTGCCGCCGCCGGCATGAATATTAATTATCTAAAGGAGATTATTAATTATGGCAAAAGTAGTAACAATGGGTGAGATCATGTTAAGATTATCTACACCAAACAACGAGAAGTTTATTCAGGCAGATGAGTTTGATGTATGCTACGGCGGCGGTGAAGCCAATGTTGCAGTTTCACTTGCAAACTATGGTCATGAGGCTGAGTTTGTAACTGCTGTTCCTAACAATGAAATCGGTGAGTGTGCAGTAGCTGCTCTTAGAAAGTACAACGTTAAGACAGACAACATCGCTAAGTGCGGTGAGAGACTCGGTATCTACTATCTTGAGTCAGGTTCATCTATGAGACCTTCAAAGGTTGTTTATGATAGAGCTCACTCTTCAATTTCAACAGCTACAGCTGCTGATTTTGATTTTGACAAGATTTTCGAGGGCGCTGACTGGTTCCACTTCACAGGTATCACTCCGGCTGTTTCTGATTCAGCTGCAGTTCTTACAGAAGAGGCGCTTAAGGCTGCTAAGAAGCATGGCGTAAAGGTTTCAGTTGACCTTAACTTCCGTAAGAAGCTCTGGTCTTCAGAGAAGGCTCAGAAGGTTATGAAGAACCTTATGAAGTATGTTGACGTATGTATCGGTAACGAAGAGGATGCTGAGCTTGTATTAGGCTATAAGCCGGGCAACACAGACGTTACAAGCGGTGATCTTGAGCTTGCAGGCTACAAGTCAATCTTTGAGCAGATGGTTGCAGATTACAACTTCGAGTACTGCATTTCTTCACTTCGTGTAAGCCATTCAGCTTCTGATAACGGCTGGTCTGCTTGTATTTATTCAAGAGATACAAAGGAATTCTATCACTCAAAGGAGTACAGCATTCATCCAATCGTTGACCGTGTTGGCGGCGGCGACTCATTTGCAGGCGGTACAATCTGCGGATTAGTTGACGGTAAGAACTTTAAGGATGCTCTTGAGTTCGGTGTTGCTGCATCAGCTCTCAAGCACACAATCCCAGGCGACTTCAACCTTGTATCACGCAAGGAAGTTGAGACGCTTGCAGGCGGAGATGCTTCAGGCAGAGTTCAGAGATAATTAAGAACAGATTATGCTACTTACATGGCAGGGACGGAAAGCACTTTGTCCCTGTCATATTTTATATCATAGGAAAATTCATTTCCTGTGATATAAAAATGCTCCGCAAGGCTGCGCATGATGTGCAGAGAAAGGCTGCTTTGCAGCCGTACATCGGCGCATAAACAAATTTTTAGGGTGTGATATTATGGGCAAAATGTATATAGAACTGATAAAAACTAAACTTTTTGAACAGGAAGAAGTATATCAGGCATTAAAGGCGGGAAATGTTGATACAGTTAAATATGTGAAATGCAATGATAAGATATACAGTCAGTTTTGATGAAATAAAGCAAATACGTCTGTTTGGCGACATACTGGAGGAAAGCTTTGAAATAATATGCGGATATATTGAGTGGAAAAAGGAAGCTGGAATGGAATATATAGGGCCTCAAAAGAGGCGCTGCGCTTTAACTGATATTGGGAAGAAGGGATTTGCAAAATGGAGTTTTTTACGAGAAATAAAGAGACTAAGCACAGAATTTCAATAGGTGCCGTTGCGGGTATATTGTTGGGGCTGATTACTTTTGGGATAGTGCTTTATTATATTGTGGAGGTTGCAAAGGGATACTATCATTCGGACTGCACGGACACTATCATGTGGGCGCAGGCGGCCTGCGATGCAGGCGCTCTGGTAAATGAGGATTTCGGATATGCAGGACTTATGCCGTTTGGCGGACAGTTGTTTATGATGCCGTTTGTAAAGCTGTGGGGAGTGGGGCTTTATGCGCAGATTGCGGGAATGACTTTATTTTATCTGTGTTTTTGCGCAGCCTTAATTATTTTGTGCAGGGCTATGAAATTTAGCTGGGGATGGACAGGACTGACGTTTTCTCTTGTGCTTATGCTGGTTTCTTCCAGCGAAAAGTTAAGAGAAATATTTTGGGAACATATAATATATTACAGTCAGAGCGTATTGGGGATTATAATAGGCACGGCGCTTGTGCTGCTGTGTCTGAATTGTGACACAGTGGGGGATAACAGGAATAAGAAGGATAATAAGAACATTAGTAATAGAGAAAGTAAAACGCCAGATAAAAGATTTATTAAGAAATTCTTGTATATGACATTATTAATATTGTGGACAGTGATTTGTACGGCTAATGGAGAGCAGATAGCTATAATGTATATGGCGCCTTTGGTCGGTGCGGTATTGCTGGAAAGATATTTTGACATAAATAAAAAGCTTGCGGCAGGAAACAACAAAAAGCAGTATATATTGGCGCTTATAGTGACTGCGGCTTCTTTTATTGGACTTTTTATAGGCGCCCTTGTAAAAGGAAAAATAAATGTTTCTTATGCAAATGCCTATTCATCATTTTCGCAGATGAGCAGTTGGAGCGATAATGCTCTTGATATTTTTGTGGAATACTTTTCGCTGCTTGGAGTAAACACGTCTACGAGCATTGTTATGTATTCCGGCAAAGGAATTATTATTTTGCTGATGATACTGGCAGGATGCACGCTTATGTTAGTGCCTGTAATTATGGCTCTGATGTATAAAAAATTTGAGCAGATTTCATACAGAATTATGATAATTGCATATCATATAACGGCGCTGATTATAGGGGCAGGGTGGATATTCGGACGTCTTAATGCGGCAAATTGGAGACTTTCGCCGCTGGTTGCCATGTCGGCAATTTTGTGCGCTATGTTTGCAAAATGGCTTGCAGAGAGAAAAAGATACATGCGTTTTTCGGCATTTGTGCTTGTTCCGGTTTTGGCAATGGCAATTATTACAGGAAACTCCATATGTACGCTTGATAAAAACACGCAAGAAAATCAGGAGCTTAATTATGCCATAAAGGTATTGGAAAGCCACGGGCTTAAGTATGGTTATGCAACCTTTTGGAACGCCAATATAATGACGCTTTTGTCGGATTCTAAGGTGAGCGTAAGAAATGTTATTATATCGGAGGACGGTGTTAAAAAGACCACATACCAGTCAAATACAAACTGGTATGAAAATGCTCCTGAGTATGACCGATATTTTTTGATGCTGTCGGAATCAGAGTATAACACCTATTATGAGGGTTACAAAAGCATTGAGGAGCCGGATACTGTAATTGCGTCGGGAGGATATATAATATTTGTATATAATCACAGGCTATTCTAATGTTATATTCTGACAATATAGTATATGTGATATAAATATTGCCGGACTTAATCGGATTCTGACATGCGCAGTAGCAGTACCCAACATATAGAATTAAGTCTGATTAAAAAGCAGTATATCTTGAAAAAATATTGAAAATTTTTTGAAATAGGTGTAAAATTTTTACAATAATATGCCGATAAAATAAATAAGGTGTATTATGCCTGTTTTATATGATTTTTAAACGATACAGTGAAGGTTTTAATATATTTTAAGATAATTTGAGATAGTAGGATTATATATAATGTGGAGGAAA
The DNA here is from genome assembly GCA_964482965.1 of uncultured Lachnospira sp. GTDB lineage: Bacteria > Bacillota > Clostridia > Lachnospirales > Lachnospiraceae > Lachnospira. Next base: position 41,208 of record CAYZZP010000001.1, on the reverse strand, counting down.
GCCGTTATGGAGAGATTGAAAAAAATTGGAAGACTGCGGAAAGGCTGGAAAATTCTTGGGGCTGCTATATTAGCTTCGGTTGTATTTGGCGGAGTGATTATATATGCCAATGCTGCAAGCAGCGCAATTATGAAATTAAATGTAAGCAGTGTCATAGTGCTTCCTAACAGCGAAAGCTCTTCACTGTATATTGAGGAATTCAGGGGTGTTGACGAGAATCATATCGACACGGATAATCCTGATAACAATAATAAACTTATTCCTACCAATGTAGAGTGGGTATCGGCTAATAATAATATTGTTACATTTAAGTCGGATTCTACAAGTACAAGCACGGGATTTGTTGATAAGGTTTACGGACTTCAGCCGGTACTCTGCGGTGCCAATGCGGGTGAAACTACAGTCACAGCTACATATTATTCAAAGACGTACAACGAACAGGGGGCAATCACATCTTCTACGGCTGTCAACAGTGTTTCGGCTAATGTGGTTGTTCCTTTGGATGTAAAATATTATGACAGCTACAACAATACTCCTAAGAGTACTATTTATATGGTTGGAGATGTCATACAATTTGAGGCGAATACTGATGCCACCAACAAACTTTTTATTGAGACAAGAAATGATAAGACTGGCGAACTCAGTAACGACGGAGTTGTTGAGCTTGTGTCAAAAACTAACAATTCTGCCACTATTAAGGTAGTAGGCGGCGGTTGTACATATGTTACTGTGAGAACTGTGGACGGTGACGGAAAAGAGCAGTTGTCAAGGACATACCAGATAAGGGCTGCTGTTGAGCTTGATTATACGAAGACTAATGCCGCAGGACACAGAGTTTTGCAGACAACGCTGCCAAGTGGTGCAACTGTTTCGTATATGGTATTGGATCAGACTGATTATGCGGAATTTACCTACGAGGAAATTCCTTCTAATATAAGGTATCCTGCGACCTCAGGCGTTACATTTAAGACATTGGATAGCCAGATATGCAGCATATCAGCAGGAAGCATAAGAGGAGAGCATTCCGGTGTAGTTAAGGTTCAGGCCGGTCTGTACAGTAAGGATGTCAACGACAATGAAACCAGAGATACAGGCTTTGATATTAATATTGTTGTTCCGTTTAAAAAGCTGGGCAACAATGTGACAACTATGAATGTAAGCGACCAGATACAGCTCACAACCACATCTAAGGAGCAGGAGGTTACATGGTCTACCTCTGATAATACCATTTTACAGGTAGATGCCACTACAGGTATGGTGACGGCTGTTGGAGCGGGAACTGCTAAGATATATGCCACAAGGACGCAGGATGAGCTTTATACTGTATATGGTTTGCCTTGTCAGCTTGTATATGAGATAACCGTTATTGACGGATTTGGACTCAGCACAACTGAGGCGAGTGTAAATATAGGCGAGTCTATTACATTGGAGGCTCTTGTTACAACGTCGGATATTGAGAAAAATCCTGTTACATTTAAGGTTGAAAATCAGCCGGGAGCAGACGGTGTGATTCCTACAGAAACGCTTGTGACCACGTCGCAGTCGGGCAAGGTTCTCACAATCACTGGCGTTGCGTCAGGTACTGTAAGGATTACGGCTACCCAGAATGTAAACGGCGTATTGAAGTCGGAGATATGCGTTGTATATGTAACGACGCCGGTTAATGAGATTACGATTAATCCTGATACCATTCAGATAGACAGAGGAAAGACAGGAACTGTACAGCTTCTTTTCAATCCTCCGGGACCTACTAACAGCAATGTACGATGGGGAACATCAAATCCTAACGTGGCTACAGTGGAAGGCGACAGCTATACAGCTACAATAAAGGGTGTTGCAGGAGGTACGGCAACTATCAGCGTTATCTCTGAGGACGGACTTAAGGTGGCTACATGTGAGGTATATGTAAGAGAGCCTGTAACAGGAATAGCTCTTAACGCCACAACAGTTGAATCAACTATGGCAATAGGAAAGTATCAGTTGGTGGCAACAATCAATCCGGCAGGCGAGGGCGTAAACAGAAATGTAACATGGAGTTCATCAGACACATCTGTATGTACTGTTGATGAAAATGGTCTTGTAACCTACAAGAAGCCGGGATACGCAACAATCGTATGTAAGACGGAGGACGGCGCATTTATTGCAACCTGTAACTTTATTATAAGTATTCCTGTAACCAATATTAAACTTGATTATACAGACGAGATAATGTCTATCGGCGGAAGACTTAGAATTACGGCGGAGGTTTTACCGGTTGAGGCGTCTGACAAGAATCTTTACTGGGAATCATCGAACACAAATGTTTGTATTGTAGATTCTAACGGTCTTGTGGAGGCTGTGGGAACAGGAAGCTGTACAATTCTTTGTAAATCTGCTGACGGTGGATACACAGCTATGTGTAACATATATGTAAAGCAGCCTGTTACAAGCATTGTGCTTAACACTACAGATATAACAGTCCGCAAGGGTCAGGTGTTCTGGCTCAATGCAACCTGTCTTCCGGAAAATGCAGACAACAAGATTGTAAGCTGGGAGAGCAGGGACGAAAGCGTATGTAAGGTTGAGGCAGACGGAAAAGTTACTGCAACCGGAGCCGGTACTACGTCAATTATTGCGACAAATGTAGATACAGGACTGACAGCATATTGCGTAGTTACTGTAACACAGCCGGTTACAGGCATTACCCTGAATTCTGATTACCAGTTGTTATGGGTTGGCGCTAAATATGCTATTATTCCAAACATAGAGCCTATAGATGCAGAGAATAAAAATGTTACATATATGTCAAGCGATCCAACAGTTGCTTCTGTTGATGAATATGGCGTAGTAACAGCGCTTAAGGGCGGCAGCTGCGTAATTGAGGTTACTACTGAGGAGTGTCATCTTACGGCGGCATGTACTATAGAGGTAAAAGAGTACGTTACAAGTGTAAAACTGAGCGAGAATTTCAAATTTCTCAATATAGGAGCTTCAGGAACGCTGACGGTGCAGGTCGGAAGCGAGACGGCTACCAACAAGAACATAATATGGAGTTCTTCTAACAATGAGATATGCAGTGTTGACCAGGAAGGAAATCTTATAGCCGGAGCAATCGGAACTGCAGTTATAACTGCGACGGCTGTCGACGGAAGCGGGGTCAATGACACCTGCGTAGTAAGAGTAGTCAATCCGGTAAGGTCTATTTCTGTAGAACCTTCAACCTTAAGACTTCTTGTGGGTGAGTCAAAGATACTTGAAGCTAAGATAACTCCTGATGACGCTACTATAAAGGATGTAGACTGGTCATCATCAGACGAGAAAATTGCAGTAGTTGATGAGGCAGGCGAGGTATTTGCATTAAGTCCGGGTAAGGTTAAGATAACAGCGACTTCAAAGGACGGCAATGAAGTAAAGGGCGTATGTTGGGTATATGTAACTCCTGTAGTAAATATAACATCGCTTAATATCAATTCAAGTGAAATATATATGCTGACAGGCAAATCAAGACAGTTAAGTGTGCGTGTAAGACCGGCAGTCAATACTGACAGCTATACATGGTATTCTTCGGACACAGGCATAGTTGTGGTAGACCAGAGCGGCGTTATAACCACAGTAGGGCCTGGTGTTGCAGAGGTTTATGTGGAGAGTACTGCTGGCGGCGTGCTTTCAAAATGTATAGTACACGCCGTAAGTATAAGCCGTTCAAGCATAACACTGGAGCAGTACGATTCATACTGGCTGGATATTATAGGAACTGATGAAAAGGTAACATGGCGCAGCTCTAATCCAAGAGTATGTACTGTGTCGTCAACGGGACAGGTAATTGCAAGAAAAGCAGGAACCACAACCGTAACAGCGGTAGTATATGGAAAGACACTCACATGTGTGGTAAAGGTTACTAATATACCTGAATAATATATCGGAATAAATATGTGCTGATGGGAAATGTACATAGGTAAAAGCATATTAAATTATTGAAGCGGAGGAAGTCCGTTTTTAAACATTACTAATTAAGTAAAGTTTAGAAACATTTCCTCCGCTTTTATGCCGGATGTAAAATTTAGAGTATATTAAATTAAAAGTATCAAAAACTGTTTGGACTATAGTAAAAAAATACCTGCAAAAATCACATAACAAAGCGGACAAGTCCGCTTCGAACTCCCTAAATCTCTCAATCCTTGAGGGACTTGCTTCGCTTTGTGCGCCGATGTGCGGCTGCAAAGCAGCTTTCCTCTGCACATCGTGCGCATCCCTTGCGGAGCGTTTTTATATCATAGGAAACAAAGTTTCCTATGATATAAAAAAATAAAAGCGGCGCCCGAGGGGGAAAAGGACACCGCTTCATCAAAATATGAGGGGAGATAGAAAGAATGAACTTTTCTATCAATATTATTCTAAAATGAATATGTGTGCAAAATGTGTACAACTAATAAAAGAAATATAAACTGAATAAATTTAAACTTAAAAAATTTATAGCATATTTAATTCTGTATGAACTTGTGATATAAAGGATTTGACAAAAAATAAAATGGTAGTATAATTCACAGAGATTTTATCATTAATACTGCTTCAATAAGGCGAGAAGCAAGAAACAAAAATCACGAAAAAAAGAGGCAATGGAGAGGAAATTATGGAAAAACATAATAATGAAACAATTAAAAAAGGCCATGAGCAAATAAAGAAAAATGGCAAAAAGAATAAGAAAAGCAGTCGCGGGCTGATGATTGCAGGAATTGTAATAGGTACTATTCAGTTTATAATATCCATAGTATTTATGGTTATGCTGCATATGGTGGGAATGGCGCCTGTAACCTATGAAATTCTTATCGGCGTATTGTTATTGCTTTTTGCGGCTCTGACGCTTATTACACAGAGATGGAAGGTTGTAGGAATAATTACCAAAATACTGGCGGTGCTTTTGAGCGCTATTCTTGTGTTTGGAAGCGTGCTTTTAGGTGTGACATACAAGGCAATTTCAAAAATGTCGGGAGAAAATACAGTAACTTCTACATTATGTATTTATGTTATGGCAGACAGCGGATATTCGGATATTAAGTCTCTTGACGGTACTACATGCGGAAAAATGACGCTGCTTGACAAGGAGCATACACAGAGCTTTATAGATAAAATTTCTCAGAATGAAAATGTTAATCTTGAATATAAAGATTATTTGGGAATCACACAGGTGGTTGACGCTCTTTATGAAGGCGAGGTAAAATCAATAATTTTTAACAACAGTTATCTGGGTATTCTTGAGGACATGGATAGCTATAGGGATTTTACCACAAAGACAAAATGTATATATACTGAGGATTATGTGACAGAAATAGAGACGGATGCAAAGGATGATAATAATAATACAGAAAGCCAAGAAAAGAATAGTAATGTCTTGGCTGTATATATAAGCGGTATAGATACAAGAACAGGCTCTGTAACATCCAACGCCAACAGCGATGTTAATATATTATGCCTTATAAACACAAAAACTCATCAGCTGCTTATGATTAATACTCCAAGAGATTTTTATGTGCCATTAAGCATTTCTAACGGTGTGAAGGATAAACTTACACATGCGGGCTGTTACGGAATTAAGTGCTCAGTGGATACTTTAGATATGCTTTATGATATTGACATTGACTATTATATAAAGGTTAATTTTACGAGCTTTGTCACAATTATTGATATGCTTGGCGGTGTAAATGTATATTCTGAGTATGCGTTTTCTACAACCAACTACGGAAATTATACATATCAAAAAGGCTACAATTATATGAACGGCGACCAGGCACTGGCATTTGCAAGGGAAAGATATGCATTTGGCTCAGGCGACAGACAGCGAGGAAAGAATCAGATGGCAGTCATTGAGGCGGTTGTGAAGAAGGCTACAACATCATCTGCCATGCTTACAAATTATGCGAATATATTGGATTCAGTGGCATCCAGCGTTGCAACTGATATGCCGTACAGCGAGATTTCAAAATTTGTGCAGCAGCAGCTTAAGGATATGGCTGCATGGGATATACAGCAGTACAGCGTGGACGGTACAGGCGATAATCTTATGACATTTTCACTCAGCTCGCCGAACTATGTAATGGTTCCTAATGAAAAGACAGTAACGCAGGCAAAAACATATATTAATCAGATTTACAACGACGAAATTGTAAAGGTTGTAAAATAGTGCGCTTAATAAGCTGTAAACTAAGTATTTGCTAAATTCGTTAAAATATGTTATCATTATTGTCAGCACTTTTGATAGTATAATTCTCAACAATATGTTTATAAGGAGCTGTTATATGAGAGATAATGAAGATATGTTTGAGATTGATGATGAATTTGCTAAGTCCATTGAAAAGCTTGTAGCGGAGGAGACTAACGTAGCAAAAGCATATATAAGCAATGATGAATTATCTGCTGATGGCGGTGAGAAGGAACAGCGGGGCAGGAAAAATACGGGAACTGCTGCGCTGGATCTCGGTGCTACCCAGATGTTTAACAGCGAGGATATAAAGAAGAATGCCAAAAGAGTATTAAGAGACGATGAGCTTTCAGAAGATGAAGACCATGAAATTCTTTTAGATGCGCCTGTTGCAAGGAAGCAGAGCTATACGGATTCTCATAGACAGGGGCAGACTGACACAGTTAGATTAAGTCAGACGGGTTCAGTTAAACAGCAGACAGGTACCTTTAATATGCAGGGAAGCAGTTTAGAGACAGGTCAGGCAGCGTCAGAGCAGTTTAGCCCAAAGGGAGCGAGCCAGAACACTCAGACAAGAGTTGCCAGTGCGAGAGCCATTGAAAGGCAGAAAGAACAGAAGCGCAATAAGATGATTATTGCAGGCGTTATAGTATTTGTGGCAGTTGTGGTTATAGCTATTGTATTGATAGCTTTGGTGATGCAGAAAAACAAAAAAAGTTCATATGAGTATAATATGGAACAGGGGATGAGTGCATATGAAAATATGGATTATACCACTGCAAAGACATATTTTACTAAGGCTTATGAAACCAGTGACGGAAAGAAAAATCTTGATTTGATGTATGCACTGTACGATTGCTATAACAAATCAAATGATACGGTTATGGCGGAAAATATACTTCAAGATATGATCTCATATGATAAGTATAACGAGAAAGCGTTAAAGGCGCTGGCTCAGTTATACAGGGATAATAAAAACGGTGCAGCTTTAAACGAACTGTTCAAGAAGTACAGGGATACAAACGGAGAAGCGTATCTGCAGGCATACGAGGTGTCAAAGCCCACAACCTCTGAGAAGGAAGGCACATTTTCTGAAAAGGTTAAGATAAAGCTTATGGCAGATGCGGGGTGCGATATTTACTATACCACAGACGGAAGCGAGCCGACAATTACAAGCACAAAGTTTAGCGAGGACATAGTAATTGAGCAGGGAACGGTAACCATAAAAGCTGTGGCAGTAGATAATATCGGCGTTTTAAGCGCTTTGGCTGAATATACATTTAAGGTTGATTATACACAGCCTGAGGGACCCGTATTTGATGTGACAGACAACGAGATTGATACAGATACGGTTATTCATATAACCAATATCGGAGATAGCGATAAGGTTTACTATACAATCGACGGAACAACTCCGACTACGGAATCCGCTATGTATTCAGACGGCATACAGCTCCCGGAGGGAACATATGTGGTTGCCGCTGTCATTTATAATAATGGTGGAGCCAGCAAAATAGTAAGACAGAGCTACACTGTCAAGAAGGCAAAGATTTACACATATGAGGAGTGCGTAAAGATACTTAAGGACAGAATGATTAGCCTTAATATATTGAGCAGCACAGGACTTACCACAACTGATGGCAATATGGCGTCTTTCTATTATCAGGCAAGAAAGACCATTGACGGCATTGATATGTATGTTATCAAATATTCGGTTACAGAGTCGTCGAAAGAGGATACAAAGGGATATTACGGAGTGGGACTTAAAACCGGTCAGTGTTACAAGGTAACAATAACCGGCGATGAGTTTACAGCCGTCAAATATTAATATTTTTATACTATATCGAAAGGGGTACCAAAATGTATAAAATTTTAAAAGATGAAAAGCTGGCAGACAAGATTTATCTTATGGATGTTGAAGCACCAAGAGTTGCAAAGCATTGTCAGCCGGGACAGTTCATCATCGTAAAGATGGATGAGAAGGGAGAGAGAATCCCGCTTACAATTTGTGATTATGACAGGGAAAAAGGTATCGTTACCATCGTATTCCAGATTGTAGGAGCGTCTACTCAGAAAATGGCAGAGCTTAAGGCTGGAGATACATTCTCGGATTTCGTAGGCCCGCTGGGCTGTGCTTCGGAGCTTATTTCTGAAGATATTGAAGAACTTAAGAAGAAAAATATAGTATTTGTTGCCGGCGGTGTTGGAACTGCGCCTGTATATCCGCAGGTTAAATGGCTTCATGAGCATGGAGTTGACGTTGATGTTATCGTTGGTGCAAAGAACAAGGATTTGCTTATTCTTGAGAAGGAAATGGAAGCTGTTGCAGGAAATCTCTATATTACAACAGACGACGGAAGCTATGTAAGAAAAGGCATGGGTACGGATGTTCTCAAGGATCTTGTAAACAATCAGGGAAAGAAATATGACCTTTGTATAGCTATCGGACCATTGATTATGATGAAATTTGTCTGTCTTCTCACAAAGGAACTTGGTATTCCTACAGTAGTCAGTATGAACCCGATTATGGTTGACGGTACGGGTATGTGCGGAGCATGTCGTCTTCAGGTTGGTGATGATATTAAGTTCGCATGCGTAGACGGCCCGGAGTTTGACGGACATTTGGTTGACTTTGATCAGGCTATGAAGCGTCAGCAGATGTATAAGACTGAAGAGGGAAGAGCAATGCTCAGGCTTCAGGAAGGCGATACACATCACGGCGGATGCGGAAACTGCAATGATTAGGAGGATATAGTAAAATGGATGTAATGAAGAAAATACCCGTCAGAGAGCAGGCTCCTGACGTGAGAAATAAAAATTTTGAAGAGGTATGTCTTGGATATAACCGGGAAGAGGCTATGGAAGAGGCTGCCAGATGTATTAACTGTAAAAATGCTCAGTGTATTCAGGGATGTCCTGTATCAATCAATATTCCGGGATTTATTCATGAAGTTAAGGAAGGAAATATTGAGGAGGCTTATAAGGTTATCAGCCGGTCGTCGGCGCTTCCTGCCGTATGCGGTCGTGTATGCCCTCAGGAGAGTCAGTGCGAGGGTAAATGTATCCGCGGTATCAAGGGCGAGCCGATTTCAATCGGTAAGCTTGAGCGTTTTGTAGCAGACTGGGCAAGAGAAAACAATGTTAAGCCACAGGCGGCCGCAGAGAAGAAGGGTAAGAAGGTTGCCGTTATCGGTTCGGGTCCGGCAGGTCTTACATGTGCCGGAGACCTTGCAAAGATGGGCTATGACGTAACAATATTTGAGGCGCTTCACGAGGCAGGCGGTGTTTTGGTATATGGTATTCCTGAGTTTCGTCTTCCAAAGAAGACAGTTGTTGCAAGCGAAATTGAAAATGTTAAGGCATTGGGCGTAAAAATTGAGACTAACGTAGTTATCGGTAAGTCAGTTACAATCGACCAGCTTCTTGATGAAGAGGGCTTCGACGCAGTATTTGTTGGTTCAGGCGCAGGTCTCCCAAGATTTATGGGCATACCTGGTGAAAATGCCAACGGCGTATTCTCGGCTAACGAGTATCTCACAAGAAGCAACCTTATGAAGGCGTTCAGAGAGGATTACGACACACCAATCGCAAGATTTAAGAAGGTAGCTGTAGTAGGCGGCGGTAATGTTGCTATGGACGCTGCAAGAACTGCACTCCGTCTTGGCGCAGAGGTACATATTGTGTATAGAAGAAGCGAGGAAGAGCTTCCTGCAAGAGTTGAGGAGGTTCATCATGCAAAGGAGGAGGGCATTATATTTGACCTTCTCACAAATCCTACAGAAATCATTACTGACGAGAACGGTTGGGTAAAAGGTATGAAGTGCGTAAGGATGGAGCTTGGCGAGCCGGACGCATCAGGCAGAAGAAAGCCTGTACCGATTGCCGGTTCAGAGTTTGTTATAGAGCTTGATGCAGTTATCATGTCTCTTGGTACATCTCCAAACCCTCTTATTTCTTCTACAACAAAGGGTCTCGACATCAACAGGAGACAATGTATTATTGCTGAGGAAGAAACAGGAAAGACAACTAAAGAGGGCGTATATGCAGGTGGTGATGCAGTAACAGGCGCCGCTACGGTTATTCTTGCTATGGGTGCAGGTAAGGCTGGCGCTAAGGGTATTGATGAGTACCTTTCTAACAAGTAATAAGCCTGAAATACAGTAAGGCAATAAAATAATAAAAACGCTGCCGATTTATATATCGTAAATCGGCAGCGTTTTTTAATAAAAGCTGCAGGTGTTAAAAATTATCGGAATTAAAACTGATTTCAATAAATTCATCCGTTATATTATCCAATAGTTCGTCCGGTACTGAAGCAAATTCCTGCTGAACCTTATCTCTCACATAAGAATTTCTGTAAAAATAGCGCATTTCTTCTGCAAGTGCCTCGCCGTCGTAGGAGGCTTCAATATCCTCAACTGAAATGTTGTCCTTAATCCACTGGCGGATGTTGTCAGCAATGTCATTTTCCTTAGAAATATTAGCTTTTGCCTTAAGAGCAGCCTTTAGGGTTGTCACAGCGATTGCTAAAAATATAATAAAAACCAGAGCCATCACAGCATATGTAAATAATGAAGATGCGCTTTTGTCATTAATGAAATTTAACACTCCGAACCAGTTGAGCGCCAGCACAACGAAACCGCCTATACTGCATATAAAAAATGTGATTGAAGAAGACATATTGTTGCTGTATTTTTCCTTTGAATTTTCATAGTTATTGCCGGATGTAAATTCAGCAATATTTACAAGGGTTTCGTTCTCTAAAGGCTGAGTAAGTGTAGTATCGGAAACATTTTTAGAGATATTGCTGCGGCTTTCATCTGTATTAGAGACTGCGTCGCCGGAAAGCAATATGGAATCAGAAGCATTTTCATCGGCTGACGTATCCGTTATCTCGTCATAATCCTTTGCAATTGCAGCGTAATCCTCCGTATCTGAAATAAGTGCTTTCTTGTTTTCATTTTCCATAAATCGAACTCCGTTCCGGAAAGCCGAACTCACAGCTTTCCCATTTTATATAATAATATCCTTGAATTAAATATTTCAAAATATTATACTCTAAAAATGTGAAAAAATAAAGAACATATGAAAGATTTGTGATAAAATATGTGAAGAAAAGGCAAAAGCAGAAAAAATAAAAAGAAAATAGGTACTTGGTGAAACGGGCATCTTATTAATGATATTAAAAAGCGCAGGTAAAAAGAGAGAAAAAGAGCATAATGGAAGGAAACGATAATGGCTGAAAAGGAAAAAAGCAGAGTAATGGAGGAATTGAGTAAGAACACGAAAGGAAAAGTGAATGAAAATTTGTGCGGTAAAATAAGCGCACTAATAATCACAGGCGGCAGCATTGACTATGACTGGGCAACAGATTGGCTTAAGGACAGAAAATACGATTATGTCATTGCGGCGGACAGCGGACTTGAGCATGCCAAAAGGCTGGGAATCAAGGTGGATTATATACTGGGGGATTATGATTCGGTAAATCCCGGCACTCTGAAAATGTACTCTGAAAGTACGGAAACAGTCACATATCCAAGTGAAAAGGATTTTACGGACACGCACCTTGCTGTGCTTCGTGCAATTAGCAGCGGAGCGGAGATGATTGATTTAATAGGGGCTACGGGAAGCCGCCTCGACCACACCATGACGAATATATTTGTCATGAAGTCGGCGCTTGACGCAGACGTGAAATGCGCCATATATGACGCTCACAATAAAATATACCTTGCAGACGGAAATGTATCTGTAAATAGGGGCGGACAGTATGGAGAATACATTTCGTTTGCGCCTATGACAGAGGAGGCTGTTATAAGTCTTTCAGGTGTAAAATATCCTTTAGAAAATTATGTCCTCAAGCAGGGACTTAGTCTTTGCCAGAGCAATGAGATAACCGCGGAAACTGCCAATATAAGCATAAAAAACGGTATTCTTATTGTTTATGAGACTAAAGACTGATATTACTTAAATGATTTGCTGAACAGGATTTTTGTCTTAATGGCTCATCGTAATGTCTGATATGAAATTTGTAAAAGAATGACATATACTTGTCACAACCCACTTGTTTTTTGGAAGAGATTGTTATAAAATGGACAATAGTTATTTTAAATTATATAGGAGGTCTCAATAATGAGTAACGCTACAATGGTGTCAGCTAGAATGAGAATTGAGTCAATTCTTGATGACAGCAGTTTTGTTGAAATCGGTGCCGGAGTTAAAGCGAGAGCTACTGATTTTAACATTCAGGAAAAAGCAGCTTTATCTGATGGTGTAATAACAGGATACGGCATGGTCAACAATAAGCTTGTATATATTTACAGCCAGGACGCTACAGTTATGAACGGTACTGTAGGAGAGATGCATGCTAAGAAGATTTGTTCTCTTTATGATATGGCTGTAAAGATGGGTGCGCCTGTCATTGGTCTTATTGATTGTGCAGGTATCAGACTTCAGGAGGCTACAGATGCTCTTGCAGGTTTTGGTACAATTTATCAGAAAATGTCTATAGCTTCAGGTGTGATTCCGCAAATCACAGCAGTTTACGGTAACTGCGGCGGCGGACTTGCAGTTCTTACAGCACTCTCTGATTTCACATTTATGGAAGAGAAGAACGGTAAGTTCTTTGTCAATAGTCCAAATGCGTTGGACGGCAATTATGCTGAAAAGCTTGATACAACAACTGCTCAGTTTGCAGCAGAGGCAGGAACTGTGGATTTCACAGGCGACGAGGAAACAGTTGCAGGCGGAATCAGACAGCTTGTTGATATGCTTCCTTGCAACAATGAGTGTGATACATGGGATGAGTGCGGGGACGACCTCAACAGGGGATGCCCTGATATGGCGGCTGAGATAGCTGATGCTTCTATGGCTCTTGCCGATATTGCAGACGGCAATGTGTTTGTTGAGGTAAAGCAGGCATTTGCTAAGGATATGGTTACAGGCTTTATTAAGCTTGACGGAACAACAGTTGGCTGCGTTGCCAACAGAACAGCCATATTTGATGAAAATGGCGAGAAGGCTGAGGAGTTTGCTCCGGTTATTTCTGTAAAGGGCGCAAGAAAAGCAGCAGAGTTTGTAGAATTTTGTGACGCTTTTAACATTCCTGTGCTTACCCTTACTAATGTAAAGGGCTTTGAGGCTAACGTATGCGCTGAGAAGCACATAGCTAAGGCAGTTGCTAAGCTTACATATGCATTTGCAAATGCGACAGTTCCTAAGGTAAATGTCATTACAGGAGAGGCTTATGGAAGCGCTTATGTGGCTATGAACTCAAAGGCTGTCGGTGCTGATATGACATATGCATGGGATACTGCAAGTATAGGTATGATGGACGCAAATCTTGCGGCAAAGATTATGTATGCAGACGATATTGCAAAGGCAGAAGACGTCACAGCAGAGCTTTCTGCAAAGGCTGCCGGGTATGCGGCTTTACAGTCAAGCGTAGAGTCAGCAGCGGCGAGAGGCTATGTTGATACTGTTATAAACGCAGTTGATACAAGAAAATATGTTGCGGCTGCATTTGAGATGTTGTTTTCAAAGCGGGAGAAGCATCCGGAAAAGAAGCATGGCACAGTTTAATATATTGAGGTGAGAAATTTGGAAGTAAACTTCCAAAGTACTTATAAAGCAGTATCACAAGCATGGCTTGCGATATGCAGGAGGTATAATATGAAAAAAAGTTATTTGAGAAGATTCTCGCTGTTGCTTTGTATATTAATATGTGCATTGGGACTTACGGCGTGCTCTGACACCATTTCTTCAGCTAAGGCTAAAGAGGCGGCAAAGGAGAGACGGGCTGTAAACAGTGCGGACGAGCTGAAGAGCTGGGCAGCGGATATAATTAATTTCCTTGACGGTACTTCAGACGAGCAGATTAAAATATATGCAGAAAATTCCGATACCTTAGATTCAATTAACAAAAAGAGTTATATTGTTAATCCTGATGGTATGGGAACTGCGACAGTAGAGTTTTACAATGGCTGGGTTAAGACCAGACAGGATTTGGGCGCATTAAAGTCTATTGATAAAATAGATGTGCAGGTTAGCGGCGAGACAGGAACTCTTTGCACTATAGCTGTTGACACAACCTATGAGAAGAGAACCTGCAAGTTTGAGCTTGTTATTGATGATGATTACAATCTTTCAAGCGGCGCAATCAATCCTACTTATACTGTGGGCGAGAAAATGGAAAAGGCTGTAATGAATACGCTGATTGGTATGGGAACAGTATTTATAGTTCTTATATTTATCTCATTCATTATCTCAATGCTTAAGTATGTCAATCGAATTGGTAAGAAGGAAGAAAAGCCTGCTAAGGATGAGCCTACAGGTGTTGACAATGCCATAGCTCAGATTGTTACCAGCGAAGAAAATGAAGCTGACGACCTTGAGCTGGTTGCGGCTATTACGGCTGCTATTGCAGCATATGAGGGTACTTCTTCAGACGGACTTGTGGTTCGTTCAATCAGAAAAGTAAGAAGTAATTCACGCAGATAATATATTTTAAATATAGTGCCGCAGAAGCGGTGAATATGGAGGAAATTTAATTATGAAGAGTTATACGGTTACTGTTAATGGCAATGTATATGATGTTACAGTTGAAGAAGGACAGACAAGCGGAGCAGTGAGCGCAGCGCCTGCAGCAAAGGCAGCGGCGCCTAAGGCAGCACCAAAGACTGCGGCTGCACCATCAGGCGCACAGGGGGCAGTTAAGATTGAGGCTCCAATGCAGGGCAAGATTCTTAAGGTTTCCGCAGCAGCAGGCTCATCAGTTAAGAAGGGCGACGTGCTGGTAGTTCTTGAGGCTATGAAGATGGAAAATGAAATCTATGCTCCACAGGACGGAACAGTTGCAACAGTTGAGTGTTCAGTTGGTGATTCAGTAGAGATTGGTAAAGTATTGGTTACTATGAACTAATTAACGGATGAATTGTGAATCATTTAAACTGGAGGTTAAAATATGAGTTATATTATAACAACATTGGGAAATCTCATACAACAATCAGCATTTTTTGGCCTTACATGGGGCAATTATCTTATGGTTGTTGTAGCTTTGGGTTTCTTGTATCTGGCTATTAAAAAAGGATATGAACCTCTGCTCTTGGTACCTATTTCATTTGGTATGCTGCTTGTAAACCTTTATCCGGATATAATGCTTGCGATAGAGGATTCGAGCAACGGTGTAGGAGGCTTGCTGCATTACTTCTACCTGCTTGACGAGTGGAGTATTCTGCCTTCGCTTATTTTCTTGGGCGTAGGCGCTATGACGGACTTCGGTCCTCTTATTGCTAATCCAAAGAGCTTTCTGCTCGGTGCGGCTGCTCAGTTTGGTATATTTGCGGCCTACATTATGGCTATTTTTATGGGCTTCCCTGATAAGGCGGCAGCGGCCATTTCAATTATCGGTGGTGCCGACGGTCCTACATCAATCTTCCTTGCAGGTAAGCTTGGACAGACAAAATATATGGGACCTATTGCAGTTGCGGCATATTCATACATGTCGCTTGTTCCTATTATCCAGCCGCCAATTATGAAGCTTTTCACAACAGAGAAGGAAAGAAAGATTAAGATGGAGCAGTTAAGACCTGTATCTAAGCTTGAAAAAATTCTTTTCCCTATCGTAGTTACAATCGTAGTAGTATTGATTCTTCCTACAACAGCACCGCTTGTTGGTATGCTTATGTTAGGTAATCTGTTTAAGGAGTCAGGCGTTGTTAAGCAGCTTACAGAGACTGCGTCAAATGCACTTATGTACATAGTTGTTATTATTCTTGGTACGTCAGTTGGTGCAACAACAAGCGCTGAGGCATTCCTTAACTGGGATACATTAAAGATTGTTGGACTTGGTCTTATCGCATTTGCTTTTGGTACGGCGGCAGGTGTTATATTTGGTAAGATTATGTGCAAGGCTACAGGCGGCAAGGTTAATCCGCTTATCGGTTCAGCGGGCGTATCTGCGGTTCCGATGGCTGCCAGAGTTTCACAGAAGGTTGGTCAGGAGGCGGACCCATCAAACTTCCTGCTTATGCATGCTATGGGACCTAACGTAGCCGGAGTTATCGGAACGGCAGTAGCCGCTGGTGCGTTTATGGCAATGTTTGGAGTTATGTAAGAGCTATAAAGACTGTTTTAGCCAGCATAATAATTGTCTAAAACAATCTTTATATCAGAGTTTGGCTGCGCCGGACTTTACGGAATTATATAGATATGCCGCAAAATGCGGCAGATTGGAGGATATATTTAATGGGAGTTAAAATTACCGAGACAGTATTGCGTGATGCTCATCAGTCGCTTATTGCCACAAGAATGACTACAGAGCAGATGCTTCCTATTGTTGATAAGATGGATAAGGTAGGCTACCACTCAGTTGAGTGCTGGGGCGGAGCTACATTTGACGCCTCTCTTCGTTTCTTAAAGGAGGACCCATGGGAGAGACTTCGTAAGTTGAGAGATGGATTTAAGCATACTAAGCTTCAGATGTTATTCAGAGGACAGAATATTTTGGGCTATAATCATTATTCAGATGATGTGGTTGAGTATTTCGTTCAGAAGTCAATCGCAAATGGTATTGATATCATTCGTATTTTTGACTGCTTTAATGATTTGAGAAACCTTGAGACTGCTGTAAAAGCAGCGAAGAAGGAAAAAGGACATGCTCAGATTGCTCTTTCTTATACATTGGGCGACGCATATACGCTTGATTACTGGAAAGAGACAGCCAAGAAGATTGAGGATATGGGTGCGGATTCTATCTGTATCAAGGATATGGCAGGTCTGCTTCTTCCGTACAAGGCTACAGAGCTTGTACAGGCATTAAAGGAAGGCTCATCACTTCCTATTCAGATGCATACACATTATACGTCAGGTGTTGCGTCAATGACTTACCTCAAGGCAGTAGAGGCGGGTGCAGATATTATTGATACGGCTATGTCTCCGTTTTCAATGGGTACAAGCCAGCCTGCAACTGAGGTTATGGTTGAAACCTTCAGAGGAACACAATATGATACAGGCCTTGACCAGAATCTTCTTGCAGAAATTGCAGAGTATTTCCAGCCAATGAGAGAGGAAGCGTTAAAGAGCGGACTTATGAACACTAAGGTTCTTGGTGTTAATATTAAGACTCTTCTTTATCAGGTTCCTGGCGGAATGCTTTCAAATCTTGTTTCACAGCTTAAGGAAGCAGGAGCAGAGGATAAGTATCAGGCAGTTCTTGAAGAGATTCCAAGAGTTCGTAAGGACTATGGCGAGCCGCCTCTTGTTACCCCTTCATCACAGATTGTTGGTACGCAGGCTGTTCTCAACGTGCTTCAGGGCGAGCGTTACAAGATGATTACTAAGGAGTCTAAGAAGGTTCTTGCAGGTGAATTTGGTCAGACAGTTAAGCCGTTTAATCCAGAGGTTCAGAAGAAGGCCATCGGCGACGCGCAGCCAATCACATGCCGTCCGGCAGATTTAATTGAGCCGCAGCTTGAAAAGTTTGAGAAGGACCCTGTAGTTCAGGAATACAAGCAGCAGGATGAGGATGTATTATCATATGCGTTGTTCCCGGCTGTTGCAACAGAATTCTTCAAATATAGAGAAGCGCAGCAGACAAAGGTTGACCCAAAGGCTGCTGACACAGAAAATAAGGCTTATCCTGTATAATAAAAAGAATATATCAAATATAATTATTCTGTGTGATACAAAGAAAATAGATAAAAATTGTAGTGACTGAAATTTATAATACCCGAAAAAACAGGCGTATTTCACCTGTATTTTTCGGGTGTTTTTGCGTCATATATACATTTATGTGTTAAAAGGCTTTAGAGTCTGGAATAGTGCATATGTGATAATATCCGCAGCCGGTGTGAAAGCAAGGCTTCGGATATTGTTTGATTTTTACAGATGTATTGTATATAATAGATGCATGATATTTTTTATAATAAATTTTGGAGGATATCGGTGAAAAGTAAAAATACAGTTAAGGTTTGTATAGTAGGCGGTGGTGGTAAAATTGGCTATGTGCTTGCAGAAAAACTTTCGGAGGGCGGCTGCGAGGTTACATGCATTGACAACTCCCCGGCGGTTATAGACCGCATTGCCAACACATTTGATATAATATGCTATCAGGGAAACGGAGCTTCCTACGACATATTAAAAGAGGCCGGTGCGGCTGAATGTGATATATTTATTGCGGTTACGGGTTCTGATGAGTTAAATATACTTAGCTGCCTTACAGCTCATAAAATGGGTGCAAAAAATACTATAGCCAGGGTGAGAAGCGTGGATTATGCCACAAAATCAGAGTTTTATAAAGAAAGCTTTGGTTTGTCTATGACCATCAATCCTGAATTTGCTGCAGCAAAGGAGATACATAGGCTTTTACATTTTCCGCTTGCTACAAGAATTGAGCTGTTTGCAAAGGGACGTGCGGAGCTTGTTGAGATGAAGGTTGAAAACGGCAATGCCATAATAGGAAAAAACCTTTATGAATTTAACAAAAATATGCACATTAATCTTTTAATCTGTGCTGTTGTAAGAAATGGCAATATTATAATTCCTAAGGGTGATTTTGTAATTCAGGCGGAGGATGTGCTGTATATCACAGGTTCTACAAAGGAATTTAACCAGTCCTTTAAAAAGATGAATATTGCCGTAAGACCTGTTAATTCGGTAATTATTTCAGGAGCAAGCCGTATAGGCTATTATCTTGCAGGCTTGCTGTATAAGGACGGAACAAAGGTTACTATAATTGAGAAAAATCATGCTGTAGCGTCTGAGCTTGCAGGGGCAATTCCGGGAATATCGGTTATGTGCAGCGACGCTATGGAATATTTTACATCTCTGTCAGAGAGCGATATAAGAAATACAGACGCCTGCGTGGCGCTGACTAATAATGATGAGTATAACCTTATTATGTCTATGTACGCAAGAACTAAGAACATTTACAGAGTTATAACTAAAATGAACTCAAGTTCCACATTAAAGGAATTGCAGAAGGATACTGATATATGCAGGGTGTCAAAAGAGGATGCGGCAACGGATATTATATTGGGCTATGCGCGTTCCCTTATGGCTGCTGAAAATATGGATGCCATCGAGTCCATGTACAGGCTTATGGACGGAAAGCTTGAATTTATTGAATTTGTTGTTCGCTCTGAGGAACAGTTTTTAGATAAACCTCTGAAGGAATTAAGGCTTAAAAGCGGGCTTCTTATTGCATGCATAATCAGAAAAAGGCTGCCGATTATTCCGCGTGGTGATGATGTCATAAAAAAGGGTGATTCGGTGCTGGTTGTAACGGTTGACCAGCAGATTACATGCATGCAGGACATTTTTAAATTATAAAAATGTATTATGATTTGGAGAGGTTATGAACAGACGTAGAATATGTAATTTACTTGGAAAAATTATTTTGACGGAAGTAATACTGATGGTTCCGGCTCTAATAGTATCGCTCATATATGGAGACGGGGACTGGATAGGCTTTGCGGTTACTATGGTATGCGCTGCGTTTGCAGGATATATTCTGGCAAGGATAAAGGCTCCCGAGAGAAAAATGCGCAGCAGGGACGGATACTGCATAGTAGCGCTTGCATGGATTATAATATGTATAATAGGCGCATTTCCACTGTTTTTATCAGGCAGTTTTCCCACATACTGGGACGCATTGTTTGAGATAGTATCGGGTTTTACAACCACAGGAGCCTCGGTGCTTTCAAATCCGGAAAGACTTCCGCATGGTGTTTTATTTTTCAGAAGCTTTACCCACTGGATAGGCGGTATGGGCGTTCTTGTATTTGTGATGATGATTATGCCTATGGAAAATGAAAACTCAATGCATTTGGTAAGAGCTGAGGTTCCGGGACCTATTGCGGGCAAGCTGGTGCCTCGTATGAAAAAAACATCTATGATTTTGTATGGAATGTATGCGGCGCTCACAGTGGTACTGGTTATTTTGCTTTTATTTGGAGGAATGAATTTATATGATGCATTGTGCATTTCCTTTGGAACTGCCGGAACGGGTGGCTTTGCGCTGACATCTGCGGGTATTGCCGGGTATAACAGCGCATATATAGAGATGGTTATAACCATATTTATGATACTTTTTGGTGTGAATTTCAGCGTTTACCATCTCATTCTTTTAAGAAGGGTAAAGGATGCCTTTAAGAATGAGGAAGTATGGTGGTATTTTGGAATTATAGCATTTGCGGCGATAACTATTTGCATAAATATATGCAATTCCATAGAAACAATAGGAACCTGCCTGAGGCAGGCGACATTTCAAGTGGCGAGTATTATAACAACGACAGGTTTTGCTACGGTGGATTTTGATTTATGGCCTGAATATTCAAAACATATGTTGGTGCTGCTTATGATTATAGGCGCCTGCTCCGGTTCCACAGGCGGCGGTATTAAGGTGTCGAGAGTTATAATTTTAGTAAAATCATTTTTTACGGAAATTAAATATATTATTGATCCAAGAGATGTGTCGAGAGTGCGGCTTAATGGAAAACCGGTGGAGAAGGAGACACTTATTGCCACAAGAATATATGCGGCGGCTTATTTTATACTTATATGCCTGTTCACACTTATAATATCCATTGACGGCTTTGATTTTGAGACTAACCTGACGGCGGTGCTGTCATGCTTTAACAATATAGGGCCGGGACTTGCAGGCGTTGGACCTATGCAGAGCTTTGCCCTGTACTCAGAGTGGGTAAAGGTGGTGCTGTCAGTGGTTATGATAATGGGAAGACTGGAAATATTCCCGATGTTTATGCTGTTTTCAAGGTCGGCGCATGACAAGAGATAAATTTTGTATTACAATAAGATAGTCTACATACGGCACATTACAGAAGATTCAAAACGGTACATCATATATAGAGGCTTCAGCTAATGAAGTTATAATTGTATTGATATAGAGAAGATTAAAAATCGTTAATGAGAGAGGACAGATTATGATTAAACTGGAAAGATACAATGTATTTAATTTTGAAAATGCAATAAGAGGAGCGAGAAATCCCATGAATAGCTGGGAAAAAATGGACAGCAAAACCGTTGACGGAAAGTTTTTGTTCGGACCAAATGATTTAGATTTGGCAAAAAGACTCTGTAAGGCGGGAAGCGACCACAGAAAATTTATAAGACAGATATTTGTTACAGTTGACATTACGGCGCCGCTTTACTGGTGGAAGGAGTATGATACCTATAAGGTAGGCACTGTTGCCAATTCCACAAGCACAATGCATAAAATTCACAGCAAGCCTTTTGAAATTGAAGATTTCAGCGTAGATCACATGACGGAAGAAACTACTGAATTTATGAAAAAAAATATTGAGTTTTTGGAAGAACTCAGAGTTAAGTATAACGAGACTAAGGATAAAGCGCTGTGGTACAGTATTATTCAGCTCTTGCCTGAAAGCTATAACCAGATGCGCACATGTACATTTAATTACGAGAACCTGTTAGGAATGTATTATTCAAGAAAAAACCATAAGCTTCAGGAATGGCATACATTTTGTGACTGGGCGCTTGATATGCCGTATTTTAAGGAGCTGTTTATAGAGAATGAGTAAAAAATTTTTTAGACGAATTATGATTCCATGCTATGTTCAATTTTTAATATGTATATTGTTTTGGCTGTGCGTTGGATTTGGCATAAGCGTGCCGAAAGAAACTGCTATTTATGTTATAATCATGCTGGTTACCATATGTTCGGTAATTATAATGATGTCTGCCATTATTACAGAAAGATTGTATATATCGGATGTTCAGAATAGTCTCAGCGTCCTTGAACAATTAAATGTAAAATTAAGAAAGCAGCGCCACGAGTATCTCAACGAAATGCAGGTTGTTTACGGGCTGCTTGAGATTAATGAGCCGGATGAGGCGCTTAAATATTTAAAGCCTGTATATGAGGATGTTTCAAGAGTTGGTAAGGCGTTGAAAACTTCAAAGCCTGCATTAAATGCGCTGCTGTATTCAAAAATGGAGCTGGCAAAGAAGAAAAATATCAGTTTGTGTGTGGAGGTTTCCTCGGATTTAAGGTATGTGAACATTCCTCAGTGGGATATGTGTAAAATATTTGCCAATATAATTGACAATGCCATAACTGCGCTGGAGGATTACGAGGAACAGGAAAATAAAAAAATCAATGTTCAGATAAGTGAAAATGCAGGGGAGTACCTGTTTATTATAAGCAATAACGGTCCTGTCATTCCAAAGGAAAAAATTCCTCAGATATTTAAAAATGGATTTACAAGCAAGCGAGGGGAAGGACATGGGCTTGGGCTTGGAATTGTGAGGGATATAGTTGACGAATATAACGGGGTAATAGAGGTTTCTTCAGAACATAACAGAACAAGTTTCGGAGTGTGTATTCCTAAGAGAGGTCATTATTGACATTTTACAGGTCAAATTAGATATTTCAACCGGAAAAATGTATATTTAAAGCTTTAGGTATGTACATTTTATCAGGTCATTATATAATAACATTAAAGGGTGGTGATACTGATGGATTGGTTATTTATATTAGGAATATTTTTGTTTATATTTGGTTTCTTATTTATCGCCGTTGAGATTATAATGCCGGGCTTTGGTGCTCCTGGTATCGCAGGCACACTGTGTCTTATATTGGGAGTTGTTCTTACGGTAGATACGGTGCTTGAGGGTATTATTGCAGTGTGCGTAATATTTGTTCTGATTTCTGTACTTGTAGCGGTGCTGATGATGTTAGTTACGAATGGTAAAATAAAGACCAAAATTATTCTTGACGACAGCCTTGACAGGGACAGCGGATATATAAGCTCAAGGGACTTACAGTATCTTGTAAATAAAAAGGGCGTTACAACTACAAGTTTAAGACCTGCAGGAAAGGTTTCCGTTGAGGGCGTTGAATTTGACGCCATATCCGACGGCAGATATATTGACAAAGGCGTGGAGGTTATTGTTACCAAAATAAGTAATTCTTCTCTTGCGGTTAAAGCGGTTTAATAAAGTCGTATGTAAAGGGAATAATTATATAAAAATATCTAATACGAAAAGGGGTAGAAAAATGGATGGTTTAATTGGAGTTATTATTTTAGTCGGAGTGATTGTATTCCTGCTTATTCTGTTCTTTAGCTTTGTTCCGGTAGGACTTTGGGTTTCAGCTATGGCAGCGGGAGTAAGAGTAGGCATTTTCTCACTTGTAGGTATGAGACTGAGAAGAGTTGTGCCTGCAAGAATCGTTCTTCCGCTTGTAAAGGCTACTAAGGCGGGACTGCATTTGAGCGTAAACCAGCTGGAAGCTCACTATCTTGCGGGCGGTAATGTTGACGGCGTTGTAAATGCGCTTATTGCATCAGAACGTGCCGGAATTGATTTGTCCTTTGAAAAGGCTGCTGCAATCGACCTCGCCGGAAGAAATGTACTTGAAGCTGTTCAGATGAGCGTTAATCCAAAAGTTATTGAGACACCTAACATTTCAGCTGTTGCTAAGGACGGTATTGAGCTTTTGGTAAGAGCGAGAGTTACGGTGCGTACTAATCTTGAAAGACTTGTGGGCGGTGCCGGAGAGTCAACGATTATTGCCAGAATTGGCGAGGGTATTGTAACAACAGTTGGCTCATCAAGTTCTCATAAAAATGTACTTGAAAATCCGGATGATATTTCAAAACTTATTCTTGCTAAGGGTCTTGACGCCGGAACTGCATTTGAAATTCTTTCAATAGATATTGCAGATATTGATATTGGACGTAACATAGGCGCACATCTTCAGAGCCTTCAGGCTGAGGCTGACAAAAATATTGCCCAGGCTAAGGCTGAGGAGAGAAGAGCTATGGCGGTTGCTAAGGAACAGGAAATGCGTGCTTACGTTGTAGAGGCGGAGGCAGAGGTTCCAAAGGCTTTGGCGTATGCCCTTCGTGAAGGAAAGATGGGAATTATGGATTATTATGATTTGCAGAACATAAAAGCTGACACCAAAATGCGTGAAAATATCGCAGGCAGCGACACGACAGGTAAAATTGTAGAGGGTGATGACAATGAATAACAGGATGTCCTACAATGACGTCGAACAACTTAAAAATCAGATAAGGGTAAGGCTTGGCAGCGCTGCAAATGATGTGATGAAAATGAAAAACGGAGTTGCAAGAGGCGCAGGTTACAGCGCAGCAAGACCGCAGAACCAGTCGCTGCAGGGCGGCCGTCAGACAGCGCCACGGCAGGGAATTAACCCTCAGATGACATCACAGCAGGGAATTAATCCTCAGATGATGTCTCAGCAGAGAATGAATTCGCCTATGAAGTCGTCAATGACGCCGCCGGAGCCTATGAAGTCGTCAATGACACCGCCGAAGCCTATGAAGTCTCCTGACATGAGACCTCAGCCAATGGTGGGAGGAGCGCATTTTGATAAGTATGACTGCGGACATAAGTATCCGAAAATATCGATGCAGCAGCATATAAAATCTGAGCTTGACAAGGACTCACAAAGAAGAACAGAAAATCTCCAATATGCGGTTGTTATGTCAGAGGTTCTGGGCGAGCCTGTAAGCAGGAAGCGCAGAAGAAAGAGAAGTGCGGTCTGAAAAATCTGCAAAAAAGTGCAATTTTTTGACGACAGCCTGAAAAAAACTAATATTTTTAATTAATGAATAGCATAAATTAGGTCGGAAAATTAATCCGACCTAATTTTTTTATGCAAAAACCTTAATATAACCAATTTAGCCCGGAAGAAAATGTGGAAAAATGGACGAAAATTATGGATTTAACAGCGTAATTATCAAACAATTACTAAAAAGTGATTGAATTTTCAAATTATCAGACAATTTGAACTTTACAAAATTAAAAAATAGGTGTATAGTCACATCAGATTTTTGCAAAACAGCATAGTACCTTACGATATTGTGTGCTGCTGATATTATGTATTATGCGGAAAGGTGAGGAGAAATATGAAAAACAATAAGAATGTCGGGTTGTATGATCCAAGATTTGAGCATGACAACTGTGGTATAGGTTCTGTTGTAAATATCAAGGGAATCAAGACCCATGAGACTGTATCCAATGCGCTTAAAATTGTTGAGACGCTTGAACACAGAGCTGGTAAGGACGCCGAGGGAAAAACGGGCGACGGCGTAGGTATTATGCTTCAGATATCTCACAAGTTCTTTAGCAAGGCGACAAAGAAGCTCGGTTTCAATATCGGCGGAGAGAGAGATTACGGTATTGGAATGTTTTTCTTCCCGCAGGATGAATTAAAGAGAAATCAGGCAAAGAAAATGTTTGAGATTATCGTTGAGAAGGAAGGCTTAAAATTTCTCGGCTGGAGAGAAGTTCCTACAAAGCCGGAGGTGCTTGGCAAAAAAGCGGTTGACTGTATGCCGTATATTATGCAGGGCTTTATTAAAAGGCCGGCAGATGTGGAAAAGGGACTTTCTTTTGACAGAAGGCTGTATGTGGCAAGAAGAGTATTTGAGCAGAGTAACGATAACACATATGTAGTTTCACTTTCTAGCAGGACTATTGTGTATAAGGGTATGTTCCTTGTAGGACAGTTGAGACAATTTTTTGAGGATTTGCAGAGCGAGGACTACGAATCTGCCATCGCTACGGTTCATTCAAGATTTTCAACCAATACAAATCCAAGCTGGGAGAGAGCCCATCCAAATCGTTTTATCGTACATAACGGCGAGATTAATACAATTACAGGAAATGCTGATAAAATGCTTGGCCGTGAGGAGACAATCGACTCAAAAATTCTTGGCGATGAAATGCACAAGCTGATACCTGTTATTAACAGGGCCGGTTCCGATTCGGCAATGCTTGACAATGCGCTGGAATTTTTTGTGATGAACGGTATGCCTCTTCCTCTTGCGGTTATGATAATGATACCTGAACCGTGGAGCAACGACAAGGCAATGAGCCAGGCAAAGAAAGATTTTTACCAGTACTATGCAACTATGATGGAGCCGTGGGATGGTCCTGCATCTATCATATTCTCGGACGGAGACGTTGTAGGCGCGGTGCTTGACCGTAACGGTCTCAGACCTTCGAGATATTATGTGACAGACGACGATTATCTCATTCTTTCATCTGAGGTAGGAGCGCTGGAATTAGACCAGACAAAGATTGTAAAGAAAGATAGATTAAGGCCTGGCAAAATGCTGCTTGTAGATACGGTAAAGGGCGAGCTTGTGGACGACGAACAGCTTAAGCTGGAATACGCTTCATCACAGCCTTATGGAGAGTGGCTGGACGGCAATCTCTTGGAGCTTAAGAGCTTAAAGATACCTAATATAAAGGTTGAGGAGTACGGCAAGGACGAGAGAGCAAGGCTTCAAAAAGCATTTGGCTATACATTTGAGGATTTCAAGACTTCAATTCTTCCTATGGCATTAAATGGAGCAGAGAGTATCGGGGCTATGGGTATTGATACGCCTATCGCAGTGCTTTCCAACAGACACCAGCCGCTGTTTAACTATTTTAAGCAGCGTTTTGCACAGGTTACAAACCCGCCAATAGACGCAATACGAGAGGAAATTGTCACCTCCACAAGCGTATATCTTGGAAAAGACGGTAATATTCTGGAACAGCATCCGGAAAATTGCAAAATGTTAAAGATTAATAATCCAATCCTTACAAATACTGACCTTATGAAGATTAAGAATATAAAGGTTCCGGGCTTTAAGGCTGCGGTTATTCCGACTATTTATTATACAAATACATCGCTTGAAAAGGCTATAGACCACATTTATGTCGAGGTTGACAGAGCTTACAGAGAGGGAACTAACATAATAATTCTCTCAGACAGAGGCGTCGATGAAAATCACGTCGCAATACCTTCGCTGCTTGCGGTTTCAGCCTTGAGACAGTATCTTGTTAAGACAAAGAAGAGTACAAGTATTTCAATAATACTTGAGAGCGGCGAGCCTAGAGAGGTACATCATTTTGCAACGCTGCTGGGCTTTGGAGCCAGCGCAATTAATCCATACCTTGCGCAGGAGAGCATAAGAGAGCTTATCGACTTAAATATGCTTAACAAGGATTATTACGCAGCGGTGGACGATTATAACAACGCAGTGCTTCACGGCATTGTAAAGATTGCCTCAAAAATGGGTATATCAACTATACAGTCATATCAGGGCGCAAAAATATTTGAGGCTATAGGTATCAATTCTGACGTTATCGAAAAATATTTTACAGATACAGTCAGCAGAATTGAGGGGATTAGCCTTCAGGATATAGCTGATGATGTGGAAGCTCTTCATTCGAGAGCATTTGACCCGCTGGGGCTTACCACAGACGACACTCTCGACAGTGCGGGAAGCCACAAGTTCAGAAGCGGAAAGGAAGAACACCTTTACAATCCGCAGACAATACATTTGTTGCAGCTTGCCACAAGAACAGGAAGCTATGACACCTTTAAGGAATATACAGAGCTGATAGATAAAGAGACAGAGGCTATGAATATCAGGGGAATGATGGATTTCAAGTTCCCGAAGAAGGGTATTTCTATTGACCAGGTAGAAAGTGTCGACTCCATTGTAAAGAGATTTAAGACCGGAGCCATGTCATATGGTTCTATTTCTCAGGAAGCACATGAAACGCTGGCTATTGCTATGAATATGTTGCATGGCAAGTCTAACAGCGGAGAGGGCGGCGAGAGCTTGGAACGTCTGGAAATAGGCGCTGACGGACTTAACCGCTGTTCAGCAATCAAGCAGGTTGCTTCGGGAAGATTTGGCGTTACTTCAAGATATCTTGTAAGCGCAAAAGAGATACAGATTAAAATGGCACAGGGAGCAAAGCCGGGCGAGGGAGGACATCTGCCAGGCAAGAAGGTATATCCGTGGATTGCAAAGACAAGGCTTTCAACTCCCGGCGTAAGCCTTATATCGCCTCCGCCTCATCACGATATATATTCCATCGAGGATTTGGCGCAGCTTATATACGACCTTAAAAATGCCAACACAGACGCAAGAATTTCTGTAAAACTTGTATCTGAGGCCGGAGTTGGTACTGTAGCGGCAGGTGTTGCTAAGGCAGGCGCACAGGTAATTCTGGTTTCCGGATATGACGGAGGTACGGGAGCAGCTCCAAGAAGCTCAATATATAATGCGGGACTTCCGTGGGAGCTTGGAGTTGCAGAGGTGCATCAGACGCTTATAATGAACCAGCTCCGTAACAAGGTAGTCATTGAGACGGACGGTAAGCTTATGACTGGCCGGGACGTAGCTATAGCTGCCATGCTTGGAGCCGAGGAATTTGGATTTGCGACGGCTCCGCTTGTAACGCTGGGCTGTGTAATGATGAGAGTATGTAATCTCGATACCTGTCCTGTGGGCGTGGCCACTCAAAATCCGGAACTTCGCAAGAAATTTGCAGGAAAGCCTGAGTATGTAGTGAACTTTATGAAGTTTATTGCTCAGGAATTAAGAGAGTATATGGCAAAGCTGGGAATAAGGACAGTGGATGAGCTGGTGGGAAGAACAGACCTCCTTAAGGCAAAGGAAAATGTTACTAACGGCCGCGCTCACAGTGTGGATTTGTCAAATATTCTTGATCATCCGTTCTATGAGAAGATAAGCTATAATAACAAGAAGGTTTATGACTTTGAACTTGAGAAAACTGCCGATGAAAAGATATTGTTAAAGAAGCTTGGCGGCGCGCTGGAGAGCGGTCAGAAGAGAAGCCTTGAACTTGACGTTTCTAATACGGACAGAACCTTTGGCACTATATTTGGCGCTGAAATTACAAGAAAATATGATGATAAGCTTCCGGAGGATACATTTACAGTAAAATGTACAGGCGCAGGCGGACAGAGCTTTGGCGCGTTTATACCAAAAGGACTTACGCTTGAGCTTGTGGGCGACAGTAACGACTATTTCGGTAAAGGTCTTTCAGGCGGTAAACTTATAGTTTATCCTCCAAAGGGCATTAAGTTTAAGGAAGATGAGAATATCATCATTGGAAATGTTGCTCTTTATGGCGCTACAAGCGGAAAGGCTTATATCAACGGAGTGGCAGGAGAGCGCTTCTGTGTTCGTAATTCAGGAGCTACAGCAGTTGTTGAGGGCGTTGGAGACCACGGCTGCGAGTATATGACCGGCGGACGCGTGGTGGTTCTCGGAAGGACAGGAAAGAACTTTGCAGCAGGTATGAGCGGTGGTATTGCCTATGTGCTTGACGAGGACAGGACGCTCTATACCAGAATGAATAAGGAAATGGTTTCTGTTGAGAGCGTTACCGACAAGTATGACGTATTTGAGCTTAAAGAGATGATACAGGATCATGTGGCATACACTAATTCCGCAAAGGGAAAAGAGATACTTGATAATTTTGGATATTATCTGCCGCTGTTTAAGAAAATAATTCCAAACGATTATAAGAAGATGCTTAACACTATAGTACAGATGGAAGAAAAAGGTCTTAGCAGCGAACAGGCTCAGATTGAAGCATTTTATGCGGTTGCTACTAATTAAAGGAGGAGAAAGTCATGGGAAAAGCGACAGGATTTATGGAATATGACAGGGAAGTAAGCCCTGCAGTAGAACCAAAGAACAGAATTAAAAATTTTAACGAATTTCATGCTCCTCTCTCTGAAGCAAAGCAGCGGCAGCAAGGAGCTAGATGTATGGACTGCGGAGTGCCTTTCTGCCAGTCGGGAATGATGCTTAAGGGTATGGCTGCAGGCTGCCCTCTCAACAATCTTATTCCTGAGTGGAACGACCATGTATATACGGGGAACTGGAAGCAGGCATATAACCGTCTGCACAAGACCAGCAGTTTCCCTGAATTTACATCGAGAGTGTGTCCGGCGCTCTGCGAGGCGGCATGTACCTGCGGGCTTAATGGTTCTCCGGTGAGCGTTAAGGAAAATGAAAGAGCTATTATAGAAAAGGCTTATGCAGAAGGGTGGGCTGCTCCTCAGCCTCCAAAGGTGAGAACCGGAAAAAATGTAGCTGTAATAGGTTCGGGTCCTTCGGGACTTGCAGCAGCAGACCAGCTCAATAAGAGAGGTCACAATGTTACTGTATATGAGCGCGCCGACAGGGTTGGCGGACTTCTTATGTACGGAATACCTAATATGAAGCTGGAAAAGCATATAATCAACCGAAAAATAGACGTTATGAAAGCAGAAGGCGTTGAATTTGTGACAAATGCCGATGTTGGAAACGACGTTAAGGCTTCAAAGCTCATGAAGGAATACGACAGCGTAATACTGGCATGCGGCGCTGCAAATCCAAGAGATATAAACGCTCCGGGAAGAGACGCTAAGGGGATATATTTTGCGGTAGATTTTCTTAAGTCAACCACAAAGAGCCTCTTGGATTCAAATTTTGAGGACGGCAAATTTATATCTGCAAAGGATAAAAATGTAGTTATTATCGGAGGAGGCGACACAGGAAACGACTGTGTGGGAACTTCGATCAGGCATGGCTGCAAATCGGTTATTCAGCTTGAGATGATGCCAAAACTTCCTGACAGCAGGGCTGAAAATAATCCGTGGCCTCAGTGGCCGAGAGTCTGCAAGACAGATTACGGTCAGGAGGAGGCAATCGCCGTATTTGGCAAGGATCCGAGACTTTATCAGACAACGGTTAAGGAATTTATCAAGGATAAGGCCGGCAATTTAAAGAAGTTAAAGTGTGTAAAGCTGGAGTCAAAGAAGGATGAGGCTACGGGACGTATGATAATGGCTGAGGTTGCGGGCAGCGAATTTGAGCTTCAGGCAGACATGGTTCTTATTGCGGCAGGCTTCTTAGGCGCTCAGAAATATGTTGCCGACGCTTTCGGCGTTGAGTTAAATACTAGAACCAACGTAAATACAGAGGCGGGAAGGTATGAGACTAACGTACCAAATGTATTTACAGCGGGAGATATGCACAGAGGTCAGTCTCTGGTAGTATGGGCGATAAGAGAAGGCAGGGAAGCAGCTAAAGCAGTAGACGAAAAATTAATGGGTTATACCAATCTGTAAAAGGAAGCGGCAGCATTGATATGCTGCCGCTTTAAACATGGGCTTAGTCCCCACAACTGCCTATGAAGCGTTTTTCTTCAATATAGGTACCTCAAATAAAACAACGAAACTATCTGACAAAAAAATATATTGAAAAAAATTAAACTGTGATATACTTATATTAAATGAAATTTAGTGTAAAAAGTGGATAATATACTGCAAATTATCTGCAAATTGTGAACAAGCGATAGGGGAGGGAATGAAAATGAAAAGAATGATAGGAATCGAATGTTACAGAGCCTTTCATGGAAAAGGGTTTAAGATAGCAATGATTTTAGGGGGGCGCTATTGGCTTTGGAACATTTTGTATTTAGTGTAATACCGTCATTGGATCATATATTTGATAATTATCAGCCGGATCTTGCGTTTTCAACTATTAAAAGTGTGCAGTCAGGCTGGATGGGTGGCATGATTAATGCAGAAATTAATATTTATGAGTACATAGTATTTTTGTTGATTACAATACCTTATGCAAGCTCTTTTTACAGAGACAGCAGGGCGGGAATATTAAAGAATATTGCGGTAAGGGGAGAGAAAAAATACTATTTTGCGGCAAAATCAACAGCTGTATTTTTATCGTCGGGAACTGTTGCAGTGTTTCCGCTGCTGTTAAATCTTATGCTGACAACAACAGTGCTGCCTATAATTAATTATTGTTGGTCACAAATGCCTTTCCCTACGGCGTTTTTTATTAATATAGCGGTAAAGGATACTGTGCTGTATGCATTGGTATATATGGTTTTAATATTTATTTTTGCAGGATTAATAGGCGGTTTGGCATTGTCAATATCATTATATGCCAACAATCTGTTTGTAGTGTTAACGCTTCCTTTCTTTATCTTTATAGTTTCGGGCAGACTTTTTGCGTATTCAGATAATTTAATAATCAAAGGTCTTTCAATGTTAAAGGTTTTTTATCTGCCTCAGAGTTCGCCTACAACAATTATTTCAATTATAGTACTGTTTATTGTTCTCAGTATTTGCGGATATACAAATTTTATAATAAATGGGGCAAAACGCGATGTTTTATAAAAAATTATTATTTTCAGAAAAATTATTGAAAAAAATTAAACTGTGATATACTTATTTTATATAGAATTTAGTGGAAAAATGGATAATATTATTGTTTGTGTTACTGAGAGTGACAGGGGGTGGTAATAAATTATTAATAAAGTTTGCAGCAAAAGTTTGATTGTAATATAAGGAGAGATTATCATGAAGAAAAAATTTAATTTAATGTCAATTATTACAGCTGTACTAATGGTAGCAACGGTGGCAATGGTAACCGTACCGGCAATGGCGGACAGTGATTTTACAAGCTATAAATTTACTTTCAGTTTTGATTATGGAAATACTGCATCAACGGCGGTAGAGTACAAGGCCACAAGTCATGCAATAAGCATGTACTGTACAGAGGAGGATGGCTCGTCGGGTGCATCATATGCAGCTGCGGCGTATGGTGTAAGATCCTTAAAGTGTTCTTCCGAGCATAATTTATATAAAGGTAAAAAAGCCATTATGTATGGAACCGGGATAATTGATGAAGATGTATATATTAAGGGCAAATTAAACGCATATGATGTTGATGCGTTTTCAGGTTATTGGTATCCTGACGACCCTGATTATTGATTGGCACAGATTACAGCATTTAATTGTAATTAATGCAATTATAATAGCTATTGTGACTGTTGCAGTCAGGAGGGGGATTGTTTCCTTTCTGACTGCAGGAAAGGAAAAGCATGAGAAAAATATTTGCAATAGTGCTTTTACTGTGTTTATGCATGTCGGCCTGTAAATCATATAATGATTATTATGAAATGAAAGAAGAAAGCCTTTCCATTGCAGAAGCAGAAGAGAAAGAAGATCTGCCTGTTCCTTATGAAGCTCAGATGTTGCCTGATGATGTTGTTATAATAGACGATTATTCAAAGATTGGTACAATTTCACTATTGGGAGGAAATCAAGAAACTGGTAACCCTGACGGAACATATGCAAATTGCGGTATCAGAATCAAAAAAGTTGTTTTATGCGACGATATGTCGTCATATAGCCTGCTTGGTGATGACGATGGTATTGAAGACCGGCTGAAGCAGGTATATGCTGATAACTATGATATGTCAACCGGAAAGTTTATAAGCCATTATAAGGGCGTGGATATGAAAATTCTTATGATAGCTGTCGAACTGATTAATGATTCGGACAGAAAGATTTGGGTGAATTTAGAGCAATTACATCTTTTTAATATTGATGATGAGAAAAAGAAGGCTGTGGATTTATTCGGCTATCAGTATAAATTTCATGATCATGAGGAAGCTTCACTCAGAAATTCTGAAATAAAACTGGCTGCCGGCGAACATAGGGATGTCGTAATGTTCAGAGTAATACCGGACAAAAGAATTATGTCATATATTAATAACGGAGAGAACGAAACGTGTGTTGTAACTTCAACAGAAGAAATGGATTACGAGTCACTTTATCTGAGACTGGATTGCCGGGGGAATGGCCAAATACAAAGGGGTGAAAATTTTATAAAAATAAAGTGCGACGAGTGAAGGAAACTTTTGGCATGAAAATGAAGATATTGTCCTCAATATTTGCGGATACATAAATTTCATTGTAAAGGGGGCGAAACGAGATGTTTTATAATGACAAATTATCTAAAAAAGAAAAAAGGAAAAAAACGGCTGTAATTTTGGTAATAGTTTCTTTTTTGATGGTGTGGCTTGTATTAACAATCAGGGTAAATATAGCTTTTCCAGGAAAAACCATTGAGAAGTGTTCGTATGGCGAATGGCTGGATTACAAGCCAAATGTGGATAGTGCATTTAATGCTGATTTAAGTTTAAGTCCGGTTTCATGTAAGATGTATGATTATAATGAAATCAATGAAGCATATTCAAAAGACGAATTGAGTGGAGATTTTGTTACTGGAGAAGGGCAGTTATTTTTGGTTTTTACAATTAACGTAAAAAACAATGGAAAAGAAGAATTTAATGTCAATATGCTATGTGTGGCCCTTATGTATTGTACGGAATTTAACGGCGATTGGAATTCTTTGGAACTGATAAATAAAGGCAAAAAAACAATCAGTCCAGAAGAGACGCAAAGTTTTGAATTTGTAACAAGCATATATGTAGAGGATGCATTACATTATAACTGCAGGGAGCGATATTCAGAAAAAGATGTATATGTTATTGCTTCTCAATATCCTATAGAAAGAAGACTTGTGTTTTCGATTGAGTAGAAACGTTTTCGGCTGTGGAAGTATCACAGGCAAGCCTGCGATAAGCGGGGAGGGAAAGTATGAAATATAAAATAAAGGCTTCTTATTTGTTTGAAAGCGGAAAGATTATTGCAATTAGTTTGCTTATTTTGATTTCAATAATAACAGGAGTATTGGCGTCTGTGGATAGAAGACGGTTAGGAGAAATTTGTCTTAAAGATTTCCTGATAACATATAATTTTATGATTGTACCATATGTTTTGCTGCCGATATTATTTCTTGCAGTAGTAATTCACTTAAATGGAATGTATGATGATAAAAGATTAATCAGATATTCAGATATAAGAAGATTTTATTTTGATATAGAGATAAAAGGAATTTTGGTATCGGCACTGTATATTGTTATTACGGCAGTGATGTTATTAACAGGCGGATTAATAGTATCGGAATGCAGAATAGATAACTGGACTTTTCCAAACTCTGTTGCTCAGAATGTGTATAGGGATTATCTTGTTAATTCATCATTTATAAAAATATTCTGCGCAGTTTTTTTGACATTATTTTTGCTGCTGCTTATAAATATGAATATACTTATAATAATTCACAGATATACCGGTCATTGGATTATCGGCTTCTTTTTATGCGTAGTGGGAAACTTATATTTTTTGACGCAGACGCATAACAATGATTTTTTTGTGACATATAATGTTTATCAAAATGGGTGGCGGTATGGCTGTCTGCTGGGACCTTTTATTGTTTACGCAGTGACGTTTATTATTATCATGTTTATGGGAAAGGCTGATAGTTTGAGGAGAGGCAAATGACTTTATGGAATATATTAAAAAAAGATATTTATTGTGGGATATTTAAAAGAAAACTCTTGTTTTTGCCGGTTACTGCAGTTATTGTCATATTAGTTATAACGGCAGATTTGGGTTTGACCAGGAAACTGGCTTATAATAAAGAGATTGGCGCTGTTTCAATGGGGGATTTGTATCAGATTTTTTACAAAGGAAGCCCGTTAGTCGATTTAGAAAACATAAGAGATGTATATATTTCAGAACAATATATATTTATGATTCTGTGTATGATGGCTGTTGTGGGCGATTATTTTGCTAAAGATTTCAGCGGGGTAGGGTTACAGATAATAGTGAGATGTAATGATATAAAAAAATGGTTCGCGAGTAAAATATTGTTATGTCTTATAGCTGATTTATTTGTACAAATGTGCGTTGCTGCATCAGTTATTGGAGTGAGCCTTATTCGCGGATACAATCTGAATCTGAATGTAAATATGAAAATACTTCATATGTATGGGTATTCAAATGATATTAATAGCGTTGCATCAGGCGACATTTTTATTATGAGCATTGTTTTGCCATTTTTATCGCTGCTTACTATGACTTTGATACAGATGCTTCTCTCGATAATCGTTTCACCGGCAATCGGCGTATTAATTACATCGGTTGTAATGATTGCATCTGTATTCTACAATAATGCGTTATTAATTTTTAACGGTCTTATGTGCAAAAGAAACAATATCTATTTGCAGGCTGGGGCAACTACATTAAGTATGTTTCTGGTTGATATTACGGTTATTGTGATTTTATGCATAGGAGGCTGTTTTTATCTGAGTGCTGTAGACAAATTGGGAAATAAGGAGCAGTAGATTATGAAAATAGTATTGAGAAATGTTACAAAAGATATAAAGGGTTCAAGGGTACTTGACAATATTAGTTGTGAATTTAGCAGCGGAAAAGTATATGGACTTAAAGGGAAGAACGGCTCAGGAAAAACTATGCTTATGCGGGCAATCAGCGGCTTAATCAAAGTTAAGGGAGAAATTGAAATAGATGGTAAGTTGTTAGGCAAAGACTTCACATTTCCGCCCAGTATAGGAATATTAATTGAAAATCCGTCTTTTGAACCGGCATATACGGGAATTAAAAATCTTGAAATGTTAGCATGTATAAAGAATCAGATAAAGATTGAAGATATCAGGCATGCATTGGAACAGGTTGGTTTGGATCCTGATGATAAAAGAACTTATAGAAAATATTCGCTTGGTATGAAACAAAAACTTGGTATTGCAGCAGCATTTATGGAAAATCCTGATATTATAATTCTCGACGAACCGATTAATGCGCTGGACGAGGCGGGAGCAAAGCAGGTTCATAAAATTCTTGATGAACAGAAGGAGAGAGGAGCAATTGTTATTATTGCCTGCCATGATAAAGAAGAACTGGAGATGTTGTCAGACGAGATACTTGAGATTAGTGAAGGGAAGCTAATCCCCAACAAATGAAGTTAATCCCCAATAAATTAAAATGTATCAAAATCCCTTGAAAATCCTATGAAAAATAGTTATTTTCAAGGGATTTTTTGCGCCATGAAATCAAAAGCTGCTAAAGCAGGACTGCCGTTTATCAAATTCTTGTGCGTTTTTGCGATACATGGTATAATGAACGCAAGAGGCATTATACCAGTGCGCGTGTATCAGGGGAGAAAAGCTGCAATGAATATAAAGGTTTTGATTGTGGACGATGAGCCGCATATAAGAAAAATTCTGCAAAAGGTTATAGAAGGAAACCCGGCATTTGAGGTAGTGGGAGACTGCGATAATATGACGGAGGCTATTATACAGTTTAACAGCAGGAAACCGGATGTGGTCTTTATGGACATAGAGATTAACGGCGGAAGCGGTATAGACTCTGCAAGAGTCATAAGGGAGCTGAATCCCGACGCAAAGATAATATTTGCAACGGCACACTCGGAGTATATGTCAAATGCATTTGAGATATATGCATTTGATTATTTGGTAAAGCCGTTTAATATGGACAGGATAAAACAGACGCTTGGAAGAATCGAGAACAGCTATAATAAAAGTGCAGTGGTGATAGGTCAGAATACGGTTAAAGATATGAATACGACCGGAAAACCGGCAGATAAAGCAAAGCTGTTGATAAAGGGCAGAGAAAATGTTATATTTGTTGATGTGTCTGAGATTGTTATGGTTGAGAGAGCTAACAACAATACTTATATATACACAAAGGATGGAGAAAATTATGTAACTTCGACTTCGCTTGGCGATATAGAGAAGAAAATATGCGGGGAGGAGCTGATGAGAAGCCACAAATCTTATATCATCAACATTTCTATGATTAAGAAGATTGAACCATATGGAAGATGGACTTATGTGGTATTTTTTAAGGGGATAGATAAGGACGCTCTTATTACGAAGGAAAAGTATGAGCAGATAAAGAATTTGTATGAGTAAATCTGATTAGATGTATTTGATAAGTTTATTCAATCATTGAGTTTAATGGATTGCCTTGATAAACAGATATGAAAAATTTGGAGTTTGACAATGGAAACGGAATTAGGATTGCTTAATCTGATAAGAAAAAACAGGGACGGCTTCAGCAAGGGACAAAAAAAGCTGGCGGATTATATATTAAATAATTATGAAAAGGCGGCGTTTCTGACGGCGCTGCAGCTTGGGCAGGCGGTTGGAGTAAGCGAGTCTACGGTGGTTCGTTTTGCTTATGAGCTTGGACTTTCGGGCTATCCTGAATTTCAAAAAAAGCTGGCGGATATGGTGCAGGAAAAAATCCACTCCATTGAGAGGATTGAGATTGCAGGCGGCACTATGCCGCAGGAGCAGGTGCTTGATAATGTTATGAAAGCGGACGCAGACAAAATTTTGCTGACGCTGGAAACTATTGACAGACATGCATTTAATCTTGCTGTGGAAGACATACTTAACGCTGAGAGGGTGTATGTTATCGGGCTTAGGAATTGTGCGCCTCTGGCTACATTTTTGACATACTATCTTAAACTTATCAGACAGGATGTAATTCAGGTTGGTAGTTCTAACATCAGCGAGCTGTTTGAACAAATGCTTAGAGTGTCGGAGAAGGACGTGGTTATTGGAATCAGTTTTCCAAGATATTCCATGAGAACTTTAAAAGCGATGGAGTTTGCCAATAACCGGAACGCTAAGGTTATTTCCGTAACGGACAGCAAACATTCGCCTATGAATATGTATTCCTCATGTAATCTTTTTGCCAGAAGCGATATGGCGTCTATAGTGGATTCTCTGGTGGCTCCCATGAGCGTCATTAATTCCATTATCGTGGCGTTGTGCCTTAAGTGTAACGAGCAGGTTATAAGCAATCTTGAAACGCTTGAAAATATTATAAGCGACTACAGCTATGAGGATAACGATGAAATAAATCTTCTTGATGAAAATGTATTAGCTGAATTAAAGAAGATGTCAGGGGAAGAAAATGAGTGATGTTATTGTAATCGGAGGCGGCGCAGCAGGCATGATGGCGGCAATTACTGCAGCGCAAAAGGGACACAGCGTAACCCTCCTTGAAAAAAATGAAAAACTTGGAAAGAAGCTGTTTATAACCGGTAAGGGCAGGTGCAATTTTACAAATGCAGGCGATAACGAGGAGCTTATGAACAGCATTGTCACCAATAAAAAATTTTTGTACAGCGCGTTTAATGCATTTTCCAATTACGATTGTATGGGATTTTTTGACGGGCTGGGGCTTAAGTTTAAGGTGGAAAGAGGAAACAGAGTATTTCCGGAGTCAAATCATTCGTCGGACGTTATAGCGGCGCTGGCGGAAAGGTTGAAAAAGCTTGGGGTAAATGTTATGCTTAACACGGAGGTTATTTCTATAAATACTTCTGAAAATGCTTCTGAAAATATATTTGCAGGTGTTACGCTTATAAATGGGGAAAAAATTGCAGGCGACGCGGTAATTATAGCAACTGGAGGCAATTCCTACCAGAGTACAGGCTCCGATGGAGCGGGCTACCGAATGGCAAAATCGCTTGGACATACGGTGACGCCTATACTTCCGGCGCTTGTGCCTATGACGGTGGCAGATGAATGGGAGAAGGAGCTTCAGGGATTGAGTCTTAGAAATGTGCAGATAAGAGTTCTTGACGGCAAAAAGGAGCTTTATTCGGATTTTGGCGAAATGCTGTTTACTCACTTTGGAGTAAGCGGTCCAACCATATTGTCAGCCAGCAGTTATGTGGCTTCTGTGCTTAAAAATAAGCCTCTTACGCTGTCGGTTGACTTAAAGCCGGCTCTGGACAGCCGGCAGCTTGACGAGAGAATACTCAGGGATTTTGACGAATTAAAAAATAAAGCCTACAAAAATTCTCTTGACAAATTGCTGCCAAAGAAGTTAATTCCTGTGATGGTGGAGCTGTCAGAAATAAAGCCGGACAAAAAGGTAAATGAGATTACAAAGCAGGAGCGAAGCAGGCTGGTGGAGCTTTTAAAGGATTTCAGGCTCACCCTTACAGGACTTATGGGCTTTAACGAGGCTATTATTACTCAGGGCGGCGTCAGCGTAAAGGAGGTCAATCCTTCAACTATGCAGTCAAAGCTCATATCGGGCGTGTATTTTGCAGGAGAAGTGCTTGATGTGGACGCAGTTACAGGAGGCTTCAACCTGCAGATAGCGTGGTCTACGGCGTATGTAGCCGGAAGCAGCGTGTAATAGCCGCTGGACAATATTGTGCTGGCGCTTCAAAAAGGTGTGAGGCTATGCTAAAATATATAAAGAATTAGAAAAAGGAGATTTTTATTTATGTCATTTTCAATCGCAATTGACGGACCGGCAGGGGCCGGAAAAAGTACCATTGC
Organism: uncultured Lachnospira sp.; assembly: GCA_964482965.1. Lineage (GTDB taxonomy): Bacteria > Bacillota > Clostridia > Lachnospirales > Lachnospiraceae > Lachnospira. The sequence goes on along the minus strand of CAYZZP010000001.1, from coordinate 1,154 downwards.
CAAACTTTTGGCGGCGGATATGAATTATATTTATGTGGATACCGGGGCTATGTATAGGGCTATGGCGGTATATTTTTCAAAGAACGGAATTGACCCGTCGGACGAAGCTGCTATAACTGCGGCTGTTGAAAATGTGGATATTTCGATAGAGTATAAAGACGGCGTGCAGCAGGTTATTTTAAACGGCGAGAATGTTACGAACCTTTTAAGAACTGAGGAGACAGGGAAAATGGCGTCTGCCACCTCAAAATACAGCGCAGTCCGGGCTAAATTGCTGGATTTGCAAAGAAAGCTGGCCGAAACAAACGACGTTATTATGGACGGCAGAGATATAGGAACTGTCGTGCTGCCAAATGCATTTTGCAAAATATTTCTTACAGCAAGCTCTGATGCAAGAGCAAGACGCAGATATGATGAACTTTGCGCAAAGGGCGAGGAGTGTGATTATAATACCATTAAGGCGGATATCGAGCAGAGGGATTATGAGGATTCCCACAGGGCGATAGCGCCGCTTACCCAAGCTGAGGACGCGGTTTTAGTCGATACCTCGGATATGGGAATAGATGAGGTGGTTAAAGCGATAGCGGATATAGTTGAAGCTAAGAAGGCAGAAAAATTATGAAAGAAGTAATACTGGCAAAATCCGCAGGGTTCTGCTTTGGAGTGCAGAGGGCTGTAGATACTGTATATAACAATGTTGGAAGAAAAAATGTCTATACATTTGGACCGATAATTCATAACGAGGAAGTTGTGAAGGATTTGGAGAGTAGGGGCGTTAAGGTGATTGACAGCCTGAATGACCTCGAAAAATGTCAGGACGGAACTATTATTATCCGTTCGCATGGAGTTTCAAAGGCGGTTTATGACGCTGTTAAGGAAAGAGGTCTTGAGATAGTTGATGCCACTTGTCCGTTTGTTCTCAAAATCCACAGGATTGTGAGAGAAGAGAGCGAAAAGGGCAAGAAAATAGTTATTATTGGCAATGAAAAGCATCCGGAAGTTGAAGGAATTATGGGATGGTCAACAACGCCTACATATGTTGTGGATTCTGAGGAAAAGGCGGAAGCTCTGGACTTTGAGAAGGGTACGGAGGTGTGCGTTGTATCCCAAACGACATTTAATTACAATAAATTTCAAGAATTAGTTGAAATTAT